>CANJNZ010000035.1 GCA_947476045.1 Chthoniobacteraceae bacterium | reverse complement strand
CCGAAGCGCCGAGCGACTTCCGCCGCGCTGTCGCCGCGTGCTCGCGCCGTGACTATGCGTTCTCTCAAGTCATTGCTGTAACTTTTCATTCACTCCTCTTTGCCACACCTTCCCAAAAATTGCGACAATATAAATAGAAAATGCTCTAATTGAATTAGGGACTTCCCTACTCGCGTCATTGACTCCAATGGTCACGTCATTGGCTTTAATGGTTGGGTCATTGATTCCAATGGTTGCGTCATTGGTTTCAATGCTTGGGTCATTGACTCCAATGGTCGCGTCATTGGCTTCAATACTTGGGTCATTGATTCCAATGATCACGTCATTGGCTTCCCTAACCCAACCATTGCCCTCCCTATGGCGGCTACCTGTGGCGAAGCGGGGTGTTTTTTAACGCGGCTCCGGGAGCCGAAGCTGCGTTCGCTGCTCGACGAGTTGTGCTTCGTGAAGGCAGGTTCGGCGGATGCAGGATTTGGCGGAACATTTTGACGTAGTCGTGATCGGCGGCGGGGCGGCGGGGCTGATGTGTGCGATCACGGCGGGGCAGCGCGGGCGGCGGGTGGCGTTGCTGGAGCACGGGGAGCGGGTGGGGAAAAAGATCGAGATCAGCGGCGGGGGGCGTTGCAATTTCACGAATCTCGGGGCGACGGCGGCGAATTATCTTTCGGAGCGCCCGGAGTTTTGCAAATCGGCGCTGGCGCGCTATTCGCCGTGGGAGTTTGTGGCGATGGTGGAGCGGCACGGGATTGCGTATCACGAGAAGACGCTGGGGCAGCAGTTTTGCGACGGGAGTGCGCGGGAGATTATCGCGATGCTGCTGGCGGAGTGCGCGGAGGCGGGCGTGTCGGTGCGCTGCGGGGTGCGGGTGGAGCGGGTGGAAAAGGCGGAGCGGTTCCGGCTGGAGACGACGCGCGGTGCGATGACGTGCGATGCGCTGGTGGTGGCGACGGGCGGGCTGTCGTTTGCCAAGCTGGGCGCGACGGATTTCGGGCACCGGCTGGCGCGGCAGTTTGGGCTGCTTGTGACGGAGCTCAGGCCGGGGCTGGTGCCGCTCACTTTTGCGCAGCAGGACTCGGCGCTGCATACGCTGAGCGGGCTGTCGCTGCCGGTGGTGGCGCGATGTGGTGATGCGGAGTTTGCGGAGGCGATGCTGTTCACGCATCGCGGGGTGAGCGGGCCGGCGGTGTTGCAAATCTCGAGCTACTGGCGCGAGGGGGAGACGGTGTTTTTTGATCTGCTCGCGGAGCCGGGGGCGTCGGCGGCGGTGGTGTCGGCGCGCGCGATGGGGCGCTCGCTCGACGCGGTGCTGGCGGAGCGAATGCCGAGGCGTTTTGTGGAGGCCTGGTGCGGGCGTCATGCGCTGGCGAAGACGCTGGTGCATTACAAGCAGCGGGAGTTTGACGATGTGCTCGGGCTGCTGCGCGCGTGGCCGTTTCGCGCGAGCGGCACGGAGGGTTATCCGAAGGCGGAGGTGACGCTGGGCGGCGTGGATACGGGCGAGCTTTCGTCGAAAACGATGGAGGCGCGCCGCGTGCCGGGGCTGTTCTTCATCGGCGAAGTGGTGGACGTGACGGGCTGGCTGGGCGGCTACAATTTCCAATGGGCGTGGGCAAGCGGCCACGCGGCGGGGGAAGCGGTGTAACAGAAAACCATACCCACAGGGTTAGAGTCCTCGCGAGGGCTCCAGGCTCACGGGCCTCAGTCCCTTTTCTCGCGTTTGCGACGAAGGAGCGGGCGGACGCTGAAGCGGGCTCGGTGTGGGTGTGGGCGTGCTGCGAGTGAGCGGTTTAGTCACTGCAACGGGCAGACCGGTAGCCGGCACGGTGCCGGGCACTGCGGGCATTGCTGTAGGGGGCGCTGCTGGCGGTGCATTATTTGGCACGGGCCCTACCATGTGAGGACCCTTGCTGGTTCCGCCATCACGGGCCAGAGCCGAGAGCCGCTCGACGCTGCGACGTTGCTCGGCTTCTATTTTTGCTTTGTCTTCATCAATCTTGCGCTGCTCCTCGGCAGAACCTGCCATCTTTGGTGACGGCGCTCCTTTCAGCACGATGGGTTCATCTTCGGCGTTGGGTGTATTCGGCGAAGGCCGCTTTGCTTTCTCCGCTGCGAAATTTTCCTTTTCCATGTCGAGCTTCGCCCGTTCGTAAGCGAGACGCTTTGCCTCGGCATTGGCGTTTCTTTCCGCGAGATCCATTTCGGCGGCCAAGCGCGTCTTCTCAGCAGTAAGTCGCGCCTTATCCTGCGTAAGGATGGTGCCCTCCTTCTCGGCGTTGGCTTTTTTTTCGGCCAGGTCTCTTTCGGCGATAAAGCGGGCTTTATCAGCAGCGAGTCGCGCCTTTTCCTGCGCCAAAAGAGCGCGTTCCGACTCCACCTGTCCAGCCTCATCGACACCGGTGTTCTTTTGCGTTTTGTCGCAACCAGCAAAGGCGGCGAGCATGGCGATGCAGAGCAGAAGGCGAGGTTTCACAGTTGGGAATGTTGCGAGGTTTTGCAGGAGAGCAAGTGCTCAACGGTTGCATCGTAAGCGGATTTTAATACACGTCGCGGCGGTAGCGCTTCTCGGTCTTCATCAGACCCTCTTCGATGAATGCCTTTGCCTCTTCGGGGCTCTTGCCGCCGTGGGCCTGCGCGATGGCGATGAGTTCGTTGTGAACGTCGGCAGCCATTTTATTCTTGTCGCCGCAGACGTAAAAATAAGCGCCGTCCGAGAGCCATTTCCAAATCTCCGCACCGGCCTCTTTCATGCGTGTCTGGACGTAGATTTTATCCGCCTGATCGCGGGAGAAAGCGAGGTCCATCCGCGAGAGCAGACCTTCTTTTTGCCAGCGCTCGAATTGCTCGCGGTAAAAGAAATCCTGCGACGCGCGCTGCTCGCCAAAGAACAGCCAGTTTTTGCCGCGCGCTCCTATGGCCTGACGCTCTTCCAAATAGGAGCGGAAGGGCGCGACGCCGGTGCCGGGGCCGACCATGATGACTGGCGTGTTCGGGTCATCAGGCAGGCGAAAATGCTTTTGTGTCTGTGCAAAAACACCCGCCGTCATATCGCCGCCCCATCGCTCAGCGAGGAAGGTCGAGGCCACCCCGCGGCGCACACGCCCATGCGCCTTCCAGCGGACCGTGGCCACGGTGAGGTGGACGGATTCCGGGTGCGCCTTGAGCGAGGAGGAAATGGAATACAGACGGATGGCGAGCGCACGGAGCGTGTCGCAAAACTCCTGCGGCGTCAGTTTCACCTCGGGAAACTCGCGCAGGATGTCCACGTAATCACGCGTCTCGTTGCGTGTATTGGTGTAGGCCGTGAGCGCGGCGGCATTCTCGGGCTTACTCAATTCCACCATCTTCGCCACGCCACGCTCGGCGAGCTTGGCGATGAATTTTTTCTCCACGAAATGCAGCACGTAGTCGCGGAAGAACGCCTCGCGCAGAGGCTTCTCCACGTCCTTCACCTTCACCGCTTCGTCGCCCGTGCAGCCGAGGGCCTGGATGGTGAGTTCGACGAGTTCGGGATCATTCGTCACCTTCAAAGCGAGCGCATCGCCCGCTTCGTAAACGAGCCCCGAGCCTGCGAGCGAAATTTCGTGGTGACGGGTGTCCTTCTCCGACTCCGCGCCAGTGAGCTTGATGTTCACTGGATGCGTGGCCTGGAAGGGATTCTTGTTGTTGTAAAGTGGTTTGGCGGCTTCTGCGGACATAGGAGGCGGGAGTAAAGTAAAGGTGACAAGGGGACGCAAGCACGGGAATTTCTCTCTTTTGCCGATCCCGTTTTTTAAATTTCGCCGATGGCCTTTACCCAAGCCTCACAAAAAACCCGTTGACGGCGCGGGGTTTCTCGGCCATTTACGGCGCGTCGGAAGCCTCAGTGGTTTGGTCGCTCTCTCGTAGCAGACCAGCAATCCTCTTCACCCATCACGGCGGAGAAATATCCCAGCGGCTTCCTCTTCAACAAACCCATTCACATGGCCGGACACCACAAGTGCTCCACCGCGACGCCCAAAGCGCCCAAGCCAATTCGGACATCCCCGAAACAATTCTGACCAACATCGCCGGCTGAAACTTCAGCCCACGCAAAAACCTTTAAAATCCATGCCTAGAAAAGCCGCAACTACCTCCGCAACCGAGGAGCCGAAAAAGAAAGCCACCAAAAAAGCCGTCGCCACGAAGGCGACAGCGAAGAAAGCGCCTGCCGCCAAAAAGAAGACGGCCCAGGCCGCCGTGACTTCCGATGAAGAAAAGCCGAAGCGCGCGACGCGCAAAAAAGCCGTAGCCGCCGAGCTAGCGCCCGAAGTTGTTGCCGCAGTGACCGAGGCACCCGCGACTCCGCCGCCCGCTCCAACTCCCGTCGCAGAAGCACCGCAAGCCGCAGCGCCAGCGCCTCGCGACTGGCAGCCGCGTGGAAATGCCGCGCCAGCGCAACAGCCGCATCGTCCGCAACAGCCGAATACAGGCGCGCCGCGTCCGCTTTACATCCCGCGCGAGGTGGAGGCATTTCTCCACGCTGCAAAAATTCCGATCCCCACCGAGAAACCGCAGCTCGATGCCATCATGGCCGCGATGCAAGCCGCCAAGGCCGCAGCCCACGCTGCTTCGCACTCCAGCGGTGCGCCGGTTGCGCAACGGCAGCAACAGCCGCCGCGCCAGGAACAGCGCCCGCCGCAGCAGCAACAACCCCAGCATCCGCAGCAACACCAGCAGCGTGAACAGCGGCATCCACGCGAGCGTTTCCAGCGCCAGCCACGCGAACACCGGGAACACCGCGAACACCGCGACCCGAACGACCAACAGCAGCCCCAGCAAATGGAAGCGCGCCCGGACGAACCGGTGGAACTCGTCGAGACCGAGGGCTACTGCGAAATCTCCGGTAAAGGCTTCGGCTTTATCCGCGACCCGCAGCGTCTTTTCCTGCCCTCGCCATTGGATGTTTTCGTCACGCCAGAATTGGTGAAACGCTACGGCCTGCGCGACGGACACTGGCTCAAAGTCGAGGCCCGCAAAAACAGCCGCGGTCTGCAAATCAACACCATCCACGAAATCAACGGCCAGCCACCAGAGAACGCAAAAACGTGGCCTTCGTTCGATGACCTCACGACGATCAGCCCCATCGAGCGCATCCCGCTGGAGACCGTCCCCGAGCGCACCACCACGCGCATCATTGATCTGCTCACGCCCATCGGCAAAGGCCAGCGCGGCCTCATCGTCGCGCCACCGCGCACGGGCAAGACGACGCTGCTCAATCACATGGCGGACGGCGTGCTTAAAAATCACCCCGACATGAAACTGATGATTCTCCTCGTGGACGAACGCCCCGAGGAAGTCACCGATTTCAAACGCCACTTCCCGAACGCGGAACTATGGGCGAGCAGCAACGACATGGACATCAAGTCGCACACCCGCATCGCCACGCTCGCTATCGAGCGCGCGAAGCGTCTCGTCGAAAGCGGCGCGGATGTTTTCATCCTGCTCGACTCCATCACGCGACTTGGGCGCGCATTTAACAACGCGATGGCCGGCGGTGGCCGCACCATGTCCGGCGGTGTGGATGCACGTGCGCTGGAGACACCGCGCAAAATTTTCGCCGCCGCGCGCAACACGGAGGAGGCCGGATCGCTCACCATCGTCGCCACCGCGCTCATTGATACGGGCAGCCGCATGGACGAATTGATCTTCCAGGAGTTCAAAGGCACCGGCAACAGCGAGATCGTGCTCGACCGCAAAATCAGCGACCAGCGCATCTATCCCGCGATTGATATTCTGCAAAGCGGCACACGTCGCGAAGAACTGATCATCCCCGCCGACCAGCTCCACAAAATCAACGTCATCCGCCGCGGCCTCGCCGGTCACAAGCCCATCGATGCCATCGAGCGCATGCTGTCGTTCATCAAGAAATTCCCGACGAACGAACAACTCCTGCGCGAAATCCCAGGCTAGTTCCGAGGCAGACGCACGTGAACCGTGAGACCCTGTCCGTAGGTGCTCTCCGCGCTCACACTGCCGCCATGGGCCTGCGCGATATGTTTCACGATGCTGAGACCGAGACCCGTGCCGCCAAGTTCCCGGGAGCGCGCTTTGTCTGCACGATAGAATCGCTCGAAGATGTGAGGTAAATCGGCGGAAAGAATCCCCTGCCCTTCATCCTTTACCCACAGATCCACCATGTCATTCACGAGTGCTGCACCGAACGTAATGGTGCTGCCCTCAGGAGTATATTTGAGCGCGTTATCGAGGAGGTTGTTGAAGACTTGTTCGAGACGCATTCTGTCGCCCTCGATGACTGGTAAGTTCTCGGCGATGTCGAGACGCAGGGTGACGTTCTTTTTCGCCAAACGCACGGCCCAGTCGCGCGCCATCTCGCTGCAAAAATCGGCGACCTCCAGCGTTTCGATCTCCATTTCGTGCTGCCGGGCCTCCAATCGCGCTAGAATCAGGAGGTCTTCGACGAGTGCATTGAGCCGCTGCGAGTGCTTGGCGAGAATGGCGAAAGTCTCGCTGCGATTCTCAGCGGACATGTCCGGAGCGTCTTGAAGATTTTCCACGTAGCCTTGGAAAATAGCGAGCGGCGTTCGCAGTTCGTGCGAGACATTGGCGACAAATTCCCGCCGCACCTGCTCAAGCTGTGTGAGACGCGTGATGTCGCGGAACATGACGAGCGCGCCCGCCTCGCCCGTGGCGTCACGCATCGGTGTGACGTTGACAACGAGAATGAGCGGCGGTTTCCGCCCGGCGATCTCCAGTTCGCTCTCCTGCGGTTCGCCTGTTTTCAACGCGTCGGCGATCATCGTATCCAAGGTTGGTTCGCGAAGCGTTTCGAGCACGGGCCTTCCAAAAAAGTTCGCAGACAAATTGAAAAGTTTGCTAGCGGCGGGATTTGCCAGCCGGACAGTGCGGCGACTGTCCGCCACGAGCACGCCCTCCTGCATCGAAGACAGAATGATTTGCAAATTCGCCTCGGCAAGCTCGCGCTGGCGGTGGAGATGCGTCAGCTCTTTCGCGATTAAAGCCGCCTGCTGCCCGTGCTCGAAAAACGCACCCTCGATTTGAAAATCCGCAGGCGTGCGCCCTTGGGTGAGATCATTTAGCAGGGCTCCTAACTTTTCGGTGCCCTTCCGCAAAAAAAATTCCCGTCCAAACCACGTGAGCAGTGTGATGACGAAAAGTATGCCGAAGAGCCAAGACATGAGGGCGGAAGCTTAGATGAATGCGGAAGTTTATCCCGCAAAAAATCAGCCCAAGTCGATCATCCGATATCCGAAGCCACGAATGGTCTCAATGGAGTCCGCAGCCTTGCCGAGCTTTTCACGAAGACGGCGGACGTGCGTATCCACGGTGCGCGTATCAATGGAACTCTCGTAGCCCCATACGTCGTTCAGCAAAACATCCCGGCTCTGCACACGTCCACGTCGCTCAATGAGGGTAAGCAGCAACTTGAATTCCGTGGCCGTGAGATCGAGCGTCTTCCCCCGCACTTTCACCTCGTGGCGCGTGCGGTCAATGAGGATGTCGCCGTGCTTCATCACCTCGGCTGCGGTGACCGGGCCTGCACCGCGACGGAGAACGCTCTGCACCCGCAGAACGAGTTCGCGCGGACTGAATGGCTTGGTGAGATAGTCATCCGCACCCAGTTCAAAGCCAAGAATACGATCCACCTCCTCGGCCTTCGCCGTGAGCATCACGATCGGGATGGTCTTGGTGGCTGGATCTGATTTCAGTGCTTTGCAAACCTCCGTGCCAGACATTCCAGGAAGCATGAGATCGAGCACGATGAGCGCAGGGATTTCGGAGCGCGCTTTTTCCAGTGCAGTCGGGCCGTCGGCAGCCTGAAGCGTGCTGAAACCGGCCATTTTCAGTTTGTCGCAAACGAGGTTGAGCACATCTGCTTCGTCGTCTGCCACGAGGATTTTTTTGCTTTGCGGTTTGGTCATGAAATCCACGTTCACTTTGCGGCTCCCGGCTCATGGGAGCAAGGGAACACTTGTCACAATCTTGCAAACGCGTCCGTCACACGTTTGTAAAATTCCTGCGCTAATCCTTCGGTAAACGACGGATCGCGTTTTCCAGTTCGGAAAGCACTTTTGCGGCTTCTTTTGGCAACTGCCCGCTCGCTCGAAGTGCCATCAGAGCCTGGCGTCCTGATTCGAAACGTGCACGCGCTTCCGCGTTCGAGTTCACGTTCGACGCAAGCACTCCGAGGCGCCGATAAAGGACGGCAAGTTCGACCACCGAGTTGTGATCGTTGTTACCAAGCCGGGTGATTTCTTTTGCGGCCTCGATGGCCAGTTCAAAAACCTCCAGAGCCTCCGAATGATCGCCAGCGTTCATTTTTACCTCCGCCAGCCGGATAAGACGATCGCGCTTTCTGGAAAAATCAAGCCGCTTACGCGCGACTTCCTGATCCTCGATAGGAATTTGAACCAGCCCGGCAACTGGAGGCACTGCTTGCTCCGTTGGTGCTGATGGCGCCGGCTCTGGAGGCGCAATTTGCGGAGCGCTTTCCGTCAAATTTACTTCAACAGCAGCGGGCTCCAGAGTTGCAGCTTGCGCTACGACCATAACGGAGGCCGGGGGCGTCACCGCGACCTCCGTCTTTTGCTCAACCACCACAGCGACCGTCTCCGGCGCGCGATTTTGCGTAACCGGAGCAGGAGATGTCGCCGGGAGTGGCAAAGAATTAAAATCTGGCGTGGGCCACAACGCCAGACAGGCGAGTGCTGCAAGCGCGCCAACTCCGCAAAGCGCGACGGGCCAGCGTGCGTGTTTGGGCGGCGGCTCCGGAGGCGCCACTGCAAACGTTGGCATCGGCGTGGGTTTTGGCGGCAGCACGGAGGCGAGCGGATGGGCGGCCTGCAAAACATGCTCGCTCGACGAGGCGCGAATGATGACCCCGAGTTCCGCAAGCTCCGAGACCTGCACACCGAGCAACGCAGCAAAAAGTTGTGCACGAACTTCAGCGAGACTGGAAACACCCAACCGGGCATCCACGACGGCCGGCTCGTCGCGGCCGGCGGGGGAAAACGTATTGTTTTCAAATCGCCAGCCGAGCCATTTCGGCAGCCAGTCGCGATCGCTCTCGTTCCCGGGTTCCGCAGCAGGCGAGGCGGGTTCACCTTTCACCACCAGCGCAATGATACGCTCCTCCCCGCCGTGGGCCTTGAACATGCGCATGTGCTCCTGGATCAAATCGGCACGCCCGGAAGCAGGTGAGACAACGATGATGAGATGATGGGCGCCTTCCAGGGTCTCGGCGTAGTTTTCGAGTTGGGTGGCATCGGTGGGATCCGGCGAAATCGAAAGGCGGTCCGGATACGGCAGTCCGTCCCGGCTGGGCTTGCCTTGCAGCGTTCGCGGAACACGCGCTCCGTCGAAGCCGCGATACAGCCAGTCGCACCAGCAGGCATCCTCAAAAAGAAAACTGACAGCCGCCCAGCAGTGGTTCGCCCCGGTTGTCTCTGGGGCAACAGGAAGATCGAACTCACGTTCAAGGTGCTTTGGACTCGAAAGGACTGACGGCATCGCGCTTTACATAGCAAATACGAGGCCAATAAAACGCCGACTACGCACTTGCAGGGTCGTTGGGCAAGCGACAGACATACAGGCATGAAAGAACCTCGGATTGTCACCGGACTGAGCAACCGTGAATTTCTGGAAACCCATGCCGCGCCCGGGCGCGTTGGACTTGCCGGGGGCGCCGATATGATCAGCAAAATGATCACCCTGGCGCAGCGCCACGTGGGTAAAGAAAAAAAGCCGAGCCTGTGGTCGCACGCATTTCTTTTTCAAGGCAGGCGGCTCGATGGACACCACTGGGTGCTGGAGAGCGATCTGGAGGTGCACCGCAAAAATATCCGCCTCGGAGTGCAGGAAAACCGGGTGGCAAAATTTTGCGATGACGAACAGTATCCCTCGCTTGCAGTGCTCGATTTCGGACTGGCGGAGGAGCAGGTCGCCACGTTGTTTTGCGAGTCATTAGAGATGGTCGCCAGCCGCGTGCGCTACTCGCTGCGCGAATTGATGGGCACGCTCATCGCCTTGCGCCGCCCGACGATGCGTGCCCGCCCAAATCCCATGTCGCGTGCCCAATCGGTTTATTGCTCCGCGTTCGTCACACACGTGCTGCGCAAAACCGGCTTGGACCCTGTGCCCGGGCTGGATGTGAAACACGCTACGCCTGAGGATTTATTCCGATCAGCCGGCACGGTAAACGTCTGGTTGATGGAACGCGAAAAGGCAAAGAAGCCATCGCTCGCACAACGGGTGCGTTCGCAGCTTCGTAGAAAGTAAATTATTGCGCGCCGAGCACGGCGGAGCCGCCTTCTGCAGCCCCGAGGAAAAAGCCCTGCCCGGTTCCATCTCTCTGACTCACAACACCGCTGAAGCCACGCACGCCGCCAAGCGGGTGGATGAATCTCCCAACGAAGCGCCCGTTGCGCGGATTGACGCTCAGGCTCCACCCCGCAGGAACAGGCACTGCGAACGTAATGCGGCTATTGGTGCCAATAGAAAAATCATGGCTCACATCTCCGCCGAGGTCGCCTTGGGATAGCGTCACTTCACCACTGTTCACTCCGCCAAACTGCACACATGGGACACCCGCAAGCGGCGGGACATAGCGACCGCCCGCAGCTACATGAACTGTGGCACTCATCGGTGTGTTATAGTTCACGGTGCCGTCCATATTTTCACCGGTGATTTGGAGATTACCACGCAGCGCACTCGTTCCACCGCCGAGCGGAATGTGCAACGGGATGCGCCCTTCCCCTGTCAAATAAGTGCCGACAACAAACGCCTGCCCGTCCGCCAGCACGCCGGAGACGCGCGCGATGCCATCTTTCCTCACCGTGACCATCGCGTAACCATAACCGTGCGGCGCGACCGGGCTCACGACATCGGGTGCGAAGCTCGCTGTAAATTGAACGGCTTCGGTGGGCACACTGCGATCTGCCCGAAAATCGAAAGTCGCCGTGCCGTCGCTCAAGCTGCCGGTAATCGCCCGCTCTACGCCGCTCACATCGAGGTGCACAGCGAGACTCAGCGCCGGCAGGCCGGAACGCGGGATAATCACCAAAGCTTCGCCGATGCTATTGAATCGACCCAGCACGGGATAATTCCGCCCCGCGAAAACAAGCCGCCCACTGAAAACACCGCCAGCGGTTACATTCATAAATATACCGCCACTTTCGCCCGGCGCAGCTCCGTCAGCGCCGACCAGCCCGCCGTAATTCGCGGCGAGAGCAGGGAAAGGATTGGCGATGAAATGCGCCGTGAGCGCGAGCCCCTCGGACATCACGAACGATTGCGCCGCGCGATAAACATCACGCCCCGGCGTCGCGGGTATTCCATCCCAGCGATCAAAAATGAAACCTGCATTCGGTGTCGCAGAAATCTTGTAGCTCGCGCCGATCTCGCGATTCGTAGTGCCGACAAATCCCGCAGTCACTACGCCTGCGCCATCTACGCTCACGGTGAGTGGTTTCAAAACAACCAGCCGCACCGCGCAGACAGCCTCTCGCGCAACAGCACCTGCGGCGTTCAGCGTCCGCATGCGAATCGTATTCACGCCCGGCAACAGCCCCGAAACTGTCGCCGTCCACTGCCCGACCCCGGCCGCGGTCGGAAGCGTCAAATCCATCCAAGTCCCCGCGCCCGCCGGCGTATCGAGGCGCAGTTGCAAAGCGGAAAACATCGCACCACCGCTCACACTCCCACGCACCGAAAGCGTATCCGAGGTTACTTTCGCTCCTGCCACTGGCGAAGCGATGCTCAACGCGGAAACCGGCGCAGGCGGCGCTGTGATGATGACCCAGTAGTGCCAGTAGGTGCTATTCGGGTCGTAGTAGTGCCCGATTCCGTAGCTCGTCTGGTTGCGGAAGAAAGACTCCTGCGCCAGCAAGTGCGTCCGATGCGGTGTGGACTTCATAAGCTCAGACCAACACTCCTGCGCGCTCATGTAGCCGCCGCCAATGGATTCGATGTTGTTGGCTCTGCGGTCGGTCGACCATGTGCCGGGCAGTGTATAGCCCGTCGCACGGACGAGAAAATTCGGCCCATTCCCGTCCGGGTTAACGTGGCCAAAATAATCGCGCCTTGCCATGTCCATCGCCCTTGCGCGAGCCACCATCACCAGACGTTCATCAAGGTGCATCGCCCCTTTATCCCGCTGCTGCCCGCTCGCAGTCGTCAGTAAATTCGCAAGCTGCTGCTCCTCAGGCGTCAAAGTGACCGCCCGCCCCGCAGTCAACGAGACTAACAATGTAAATATGAACCAAAAGTAGCGAAGGCTGGGTGTCATTCTAGCTATTATGATAAACATGATTCGTGCCACAACGCGCGCCATCTGAAATACGCGCTACTTCCTCCGCCACTACCCCTGAAAACTTACCCCGCCGGAGCTTTTGGCTGCCGGCGGGGCTTTGAAAATCCTAACTAGTTTGCGCGGGTATTTTAGCAAACGCGGGCGCGCACGGTAGTGCGACCGGATTGCAGGCGGACTCTTCCGCTGTCGAGCAAGTCGGCAACTGCGGCGAGGGTTTCGCGGTTGTTACGGCTGTTGGAGCTGACTGCGACGATCAAATCGCCGAGTGTGAGGTTCCGATGTGCTGTTTTGAGTGACTTTTTCATGGCTGGGTAGTGTTGTTGGGTTGGGTTTGTTTACTGAGGAAATTAGGCAACGCGTGCGCGGAGGGCGCGACCGTTGTTGGTCAGGCGAACGCGACCGCTTTCAATGAGGTCGGCCACAGCTGCGGCGGTTTCGTTCAGATTCTTGCTGCAGCTGCTTACGGCGAGAATCAGGTCTCCGAAGGTCATTGCTGAGCGGTTCGTGGATTTCAGGGATTTTTTCATGTTCTTAGTGGTTTGGTTGTTTGGCTGATAAAGACTTACTTAGCAGTGGACGTGCCAACTTCTGAGTTTGCTTTTTCTTTCATGCTCCGAATGTAGTCGTTTTCTGCCGGAACACAATGCGAAAGATAAATTATTTTTCTTTCTGCTGATTGGCTGGCTTTTAAAGTGTTCATAAGGTTAGGAAAAGGGTTGTTTCGAGATTTCGAGTTCTATCATGGAGACGTTTGCTTTGATTTTTATCTTAGAGTTCATACCAGTATTTTCTGTTCAAAGATATCCTGCCTCACCCCCTCTATCCTGCGAGATATTGCCACCGTGGCTTGGTAAAACCATGGATTCCGCTCGACAATCCTGCCTCCTCCCAGCCCGATACGTGCGAGTTTTATGAACCGCATCATCGCCTCTCTGTCCACGTGGGTTTTACTCACCTTTACCGCACCGGCAGAAAACCCGCACGGCCTGCCTGACGGGCTCTACACCCAAATCACGACCGAGGCCGGCGTGGTGGTTTGCGAGCTTTTTTACAAAAAGGTGCCCATGACCGTGGTGAACCACATCGCACTTGCCGAGGGCAGACTCGGCCCGGAGCCGCGCAAACCTTTCTATGACGGGCTGACTTGGTGCCGCGTCGTCCCCGGCCTCGTCGTGCAGGGCGGCGACCCCACGGGCACGGGCAATGGCGATGCAGGCTATCTTTTCCCCGATGAAATCGTCCCCGGCCTCCGCCACGACGGCATGGGGACTTTGCAAATGGGCAATGACGGCCCCGACACGAATGGCTCTCAATTTTGCCTGATGCTCAGCGCCCAACACCGCCTGAACTACCAGCACAACGTCTTTGGCCGCGTCATCCGTGGCCTCGACCTCCTGCCAAAGATCAAACAGGGCGACACCATGCGGGTGAAAATTCTGCGCCTCGGCGAGGAAGCGAAGGCCTTCCGCGCGGACGAGGAGACTTTCAATAAACTCGTCGCCCGCTCGTCGCACTACAGCGGCCCCAAAGAACCCGGCCCGGACTCCCCTTTCGATGACCCCGACAAAATCCTCCCGACCGAGTGGGATCGTGCAAAACACTTCAACTACAAGCTGGTGAACTTCGAGCGCTTCACAGGAATCAAACTCAGCGCACGGGTCTTTGCAAAAGCCCCACCCGCCGCACAGGGAGACAAGCTCGAAGCCTACGTGCAAAAAGAAGCCAAGCGCCTTGGTGTGCTCAAACGCGGTGCCCTCGCCCTCTACTTCGCCAGCGAGGACAAGTGGCAAATCCGCATCGGCGACGACTCGGCAAAGCACTTCCTGCAAACTAACGCCATCGGCGAAAAATCCACACCCTCGGCATCGGTGGAAGAAGCCCTGCAAAAACTCCTCGAAGCCGCCAGCGTGCGCTCCGCCCAAGCCATCGCCACCCTCCATGCCCGCCTCACCCCCGACGACCCCATGACCGAAGGACGCAAAATAAAACTAAAAACCGACGCCGCCCTCGACGGCATCATTTTCAAGCTAGAGGGCGAATAGCCATTTCGATAAAAAGAAAAATGTCCCCGGCGGGAATCGAACCCACATCAGCGGTTTAGGAAACCACTGTTCTATCCGTTGAACTACGGGGACTTATTGAAGTGATTAATTGCGTTTTTAAGCATTCCGAAGGCGCATGCACATTGCATCCATTGGGCTATGGTAGCCTAGTTGAATGTGCGCCCCGCCTGATTGCGGAGCGCGAAAAATATACGAAGCCGCTTGAGTGGCAAGCAACGATGTTTCCAATGTGGTGAAGCCTGATCCCTCCTCGCCGATGCCATCGGAAAAACGATGAAGAGCTTGCTAGGAAGCAGGGCCCTCGCGGATGCTTTCAGTAGCTGTATTGCATCCAGAAAATACGAAAGAGCGCACCGCTGGCCCTATACTTTCCATGAACACACAACGTCTTCTTTTCGTCGCTTCAATGGTTCTATCGATGGCGATACTGCGCGGTGCGGACACGGTTTTTGTGAATGGGGATGTGGTGACGATGGATGCGCGGGGGACGGTTGCGGAGGCGGTGCGTGTGGGAGAAAATGGAAGGATTCTGGCAGTGGAAAACCGGGATGCGGTGATTGCGAAGGATACAGTGGTTGAGGATTTGCACGGACGCACTTTGCTGCCGGGATTTTATGCGGCGCATGATCATTTTCCCTCGTGGGGAAGCAGTAGGCTGGATTCCGCCGACCTGAATAGTCCGCCAATCGGCTCGGTAACGACGATGGCCCAGTTGCAGGATTCACTGCGCGAGAGGGCGAAGAAACTCCCGCCCGGAGCATGGCTCGTGGGGCATGGGTATGACGACACGCTACTCGCCGAGATGCGGCATCCGAACCGCACCGATCTGGATGCAGTTTCCACGACACAGCCGATCTGGATCGTGCATACATCCGGGCATCTCGGCGTGGCAAATTCGGTTGCGCTGAAAATGGCCGGCATCACGCGCGACACGCCAAACCCGAAGGGCGGCGTCATTCAAAAGGACACGAATGGCGAGCCGAGCGGAGTTTTCGAGGAATGTGGCGGCTTGGTCGGGCATCTGATCCCGGCACCCGACGAAGCACAGCGTCTGGAGGCGATCAAGGTGTGCAACGCGCACTATCTCTCGAAGGGTGTGACGACGGCGGTGATCGCGGGCACGACTTTGCAGGCAGTGGAGGATTTGGAGAAGGCGCGAGAGGCGGGCGGGCTGGTGCTTCGCACGAAAATCATGCTGGCGGAAAATCGTCTGCTGCCAGCGTCGCCGCGCGATGGGCTGACGACGGTGAAGATGGGGCAGGATGGTTCGATTCAGGGCTACACGGGATATTTATCTGCGCCGTATTCTGTGCAGCGCGCGGGCCAGACGGAGTATCGCGGTTTTCCACGGCGTCCGCTGGCGGAATTGATCGAGCTGGTGAAAAAGTATCACCGCAACGGCTACCAGATCGCGATTCATGCCAATGGTGACGCCGCTATTGACGATGTGCTGACGGCTTTTGAATCAGCGCAACGCGACTTTCCGCGAAGCGATGCGCGTTTCCGCATCGAACATTCGCAGACGGCGCGCGAGGATCAGTTGGATCGCATGAAGACACTCGGCGTCACGCCATCATTCTTCGTGGGCCACGTGTTTTACTGGGGAGATCGGCATCGCGATATTTTCCTCGGGCCGGAGCGCGCGGCGCGAATCAGTCCGCTGGCATCGGCGCAGAAACGCGGAATCCGTTTTACGATTCACGACGACACGCCAGTCACGCCAGTCAATCCATTGATGCTCGTTTGGGATGCAGTGAACCGCCAGACACGCAGTGGAGCGACACTCGGACCGGAGCAACGCATCGCCGTCCTTGATGCGCTGCGCGCTGTCACGAGCGACGCCGCATGGCAGAACTTCGAGGAAAAGGACAAGGGCAGCATCGAAGCCGGCAAGCTGGCTGATTTTGTAATCCTCGAACGGAATCCGCTGACAGTGCCAGCGATGGAAATCCGTAACATCTCCATCCGCGAGACGATCATCGGAGGCCGCACCGCATGGCGGGAAAAGTAGAATTGCGCTTCTATTTGTAAGCCGAGACGGGCTTGGGGACAACGCCGAGTTCTTTGTAGTTGAAGCCACTTTCCAGTGGCTTGTAGGTGCCGACGATTTCCACGCTGCGCGTCGGCGTGATGGCGGATTCCATGCCCATTCCCCAATACGCGGCGTTGATGATGAGGCGGCGCAGGCCGGCGGATTCGAGGTCATCGCCGCTGCCCATTGTGGATTGAAAGACACGGGCTTTTTTTCCCTCGCTCGTCTGCCAATACTTGAACCACGCGACCGGCAGCGGCTCGAGTTTTGGGTTCGGAGCGTCGTCGTGTTTACGACCCAGGAGCGGTTGGCCCAACACGAGCGCGGTGCAGCCCTCGGGCAGGCTGCCGCCTTCTTTGTAGGTGCGGTAAACGTCGGAGTTTCCCCAGATGTCGCTCACGCCGGTGAGGATGGGGTGGTTCTTTTGTTCCTCGACGATGATGCCGCGCGTGGAGTCGGCGTGCCAGTTGCCGTGGTGATTCATGAAGGTGCCGCCGAGCACGTCGTTGCCCCAGTTCACTTGTTTGTCGTTGATTTTGTAAGGCAGTGCGCCGTGGAAACCGTGGTTCGCCGTGCGCAGGGCGATGATGGGCTTGCCGGAATCCACATACTTCACGATGAGTTCGCGCTCGGGCATCGGGAGCGTGAGCAGGCGGGCAAAAAAGATGACGAGGTCAGCGGAGGCGAGCTGCTCAAGTCCGGGGATGTGGTGCTCTTTCAGCGGCTGTCCCTTTTCGGGATACACCGGCATCGTCGGGTCAACCTCGCCCTTGTCGTTGACGCCAAAAAGCACCGTGCAGTCGAAGCCGTGATGCGTGCTGAGAATCTTCGCCATCATCGGCATAGATTGCTCGCTGCGATATTCCTGATCCGCCGCGATGAGCACAATGCGCTTCCCTTTCCCCGGCCCCTCGCCGCCGGGATACGTGAGCCACTGCGCGTCGTCAGCATTGGCGCAGCCGCAGGATAAAATGAGAGCGATGGAAGAGATGAGACGGCGGAGTGGATTGGGCATGGTTTTGATGGAGCGTGGTTAGTTCTTTGGGATTTCATTCACCGTGTAGTAGGCCTTTTTGTGCAGGAGGTGCTGGCCGTCTGGTGCGGTGATTTTGCCGAGGTCGAAGTCGTGGATGTGGTCTTCGGTGATTTTGTCGAGATGCACATAGACGGAGAGGCCATCGGCGGAAGGCACCGCTTCGGTGACGCGCGGGGTGGTCTGGTCCACTTCGGGGCTGCCGTAGGCGCCGTGGTAGATGTGCGTGTAGGTGGTGATGTTGTAGGTGTCGGGACGTGCGGCGGTTTGTTTGTCCACGGGCTTGGTGAAAGTGATGAGGAATCCGTCTTTGCGGATGTTGATTTCCTTTATCTCGAAAGGGACGACGCCGTTCCAATCAATGCGCTGAAGGGCGAAGGGCTCGGTGCCGCGCACGGGCCACTGGCGGTTGGTGGTGAATCCGCCGGCGACGAGCTGGCCTTCCGGCGAAAACTCGACGTTCATGATGCCGGTGGCCAGTCCTTCGCGGAATGGGTAACACGCGCCCTGCCAGACGCCGTTCACCTGCTCGGTGGTGGCGCGCATGATGATGCTCTGCGTGTAGTCGCCGAGGAAAAGCTGGCCGTCGAACGGGCCGAATTTGCCGCCGGTCTTGTTGAGGCGGAAGCCGGAGATGGAGCGTCCCATTTTGATATACGGAAACTTCACCACAGGCGGGACGAGTTCTTTCACGCGCTTTTTTTCCACGCCCATGCGCGAGCCGCTCACCGGCTCCAGCGCGGGCGCTTTCATGCCGGGGACATAGGGATACCAGTTGTAGCTCGCGGGGTGGCCGAGGAATGCGCCGGGCTTGAGGTGCTTCAGCGAACAGCAGCCATTCCACGGGCCCTGGCTCTCGATGACAAACATCGCGCCCTCGGCGTTGGCACCCGTGCCGCCGGGGCTGCGCAGCCCGCTGCAAATGGGAATCATCTTTCCATCCGGCGTCACTTTCACCGCCCAGCCACGGAAAAGATTGTGTGATTCGTAGGAGCCGCTGAGCCCGAGCGCGACGTAGATGTTGCCCTCGGCGTCGGGCTTGGAGCCAAAGGCGAACTCGTGTCCTTCGGCGTAGCCCCAGTTGTTCGTGAGCGTGTCGTAGTTGTCGGCGACGCCATCTCCGTCGGTGTCCGTGATGCGCGTGACCTCGCCCCAAGTCGTGGCCGTCATCGCGCCGTCTTTCCACGAGAGCGCGAAAATTTCATCCTGCCCGCTGGCGAAGAGGTGATACTCCGGCTTCGGCGGTGAGTCGAATGCGCCCTTCACGAAATAGATGTCGCCCCGCCGTGTGCCGACCGCGAGCCGTCCATCCGGCAAAACTTCCAGCCCGCCCGGACGCATCGGCACGGTGGACGGGATGGGGATGTTCACGATGGGGTAATACTTCGCCTCCTCCGCAGCCGTGCCCCACATCTCGCCGAGGTCATCGTCCGCGCAAAGAGTCGGCGCTAGCGCAAGTGCTGTCAGAGCGATGATGGAATATTGAAATTTCATTTTCTATGCGGTGCGAAAACAGCGGGTATGAGTTTACTTTGCAGACATCCCGAGCTGGTCGAAGAGGAACGCGAGGACGTCGGCTTTCTGTGCGATTTTTTCGGTGAGAGCGGTGCCCATTCCGTGACCGGATGAGGAACTCAGTCGGACGAGGATCGGATTTTCAGATGCGGTGGCTGATTGCAAACGCGCGGTCATTTTCCGCGAATGCGCAGGGTTCACACGTCCGTCGGTTTCGCCGGCGAGGAAGAACACGGCGGGGTATTTGGTGCCGTCCTTTACGCTGTGGAATGGCGAGTAGGCGTGGAGTGCCCGGAATTGTGCAGGGTCTTTGACGGTGCCGAATTCGGTTACGTTGAACGCGCCGTTGGGATCGAGTTCGACGCGAAGCATATCGTAGATGCCGACGTGCGCGACGACGGCGCGGGCGAGTCCGGGGTTTTGCGTGAGGAATGCGCCCATGAGCAGACCGCCGTTGCTGCCGCCTTCGACGGCGAGTTTTTCGGAGCGCGTGTATCCACGGGCGATGAGGTGTTTCGAGCACGCCGCGAAATCGTCGAACACGTTTTGCTTTTTCGTGAGGTTGCCCGCGAGATGCCACTCCTCGCCGTATTCGCCACCGCCGCGGATATTGGCGACGACGTAGATACCGCCGCGGTCGAACCACAGACGATGCTCGAAGTTAAAGCCCGGTCTCATGCTGATGCCGTAGCCGCCGTAGGCGTAAAGAAGCGTGGGATTGTTGCCGTCGAGCTTCGTGCCTTTGCGGCGCAGGATGTTCACGGGGACGCGTGTGCCGTCCTTGCTGATGGCAAATTCGCGCACCGCTTCAATATCGCTGAAGTCCACAGGCGAGGTGTTGAAAAGCGCGGTCTTTTTCACTTTCTCCGCATCATCCTTCGCGGCGGGATCGTAGATGTAGCACGCAGATGGTTCGGTGTAGCTCATCTGGCGGAAAAGAATGCGGTCATCGCCCGGGCGGTCTTCCAGCGCGAGAATCTGGCCTATGCCCGTCATATCCGCACCGGTCGCATCCTTCGTTGTGCGCAGATGGCCGGCGGCCCCTTTTTTCGATAATTCGACGAACTGAATTCGCGACGGACCGCCGACGAGTTCGGAAATGAAAAGGTAATTTGCCGTCAGCGTCATGCCCTCCATCACGCCGTCGCCCTCGGGCACGAGCACCTCCGCATCTGCAAGTGTCTTCGATGCGTCGAGCGTCATGCGGAGAATTTTCCCGCGCGGCGCATCTTTCACTGAACGCAAATAGAGAGTCGCGCCGTCACATCCGATTGCCACGCGTTTCACACCGTCCTCGAAACGCGTAATCTGCCGCCACTTCGCACCGTCGCCGTCTTTCGTATCGAGCACGTAGTGCGCATATTCACCGCCGTCGCCATTTGCCACAGTCGCGGTCAGCCAGCGCCCGTCGCGGGAGGAATCGAGATCGATCTCAGCGATGCGCGGAAAGTCACGGCCAGCGGAGTATTTGTCATCACTCTCGGGCCTGCCGAGTTTGTGAAAATAGATCTGCTGAAAGAAATTCAGATCGGCATCGGGTCTTTCGCCCTTGTGCGGATAGCGGGTGTAGAAAACCGCCTTGCCATCGGGCGTCCACGCCACGCTGCCGCCGCCGGTGGGATATTGCACACGGGCGATCCTGTCGGGCAGATGCTCTCCGTTTTCCGTCCGGTAAAAGTGCAACGTGCCTTCCTCGCTGCCGTGTTCGGAAAGACAAACCGCGATCAATTTTCCATCGGGCGACGGCACGAACCAATCCATCGCGACCTGACCCTTCGGCTCGATCTCATTCGGATCGAGCACTACTTTCTCCGAGGCAAGATCGTCCGCCGAAGTGAGCGTAACGAGCAACCGCTGCTGCTTCGGAGGCTGAAACTTCAGCGCAAAAGGCCGGCCCGGACGCGACACGAGACCGCTGTGCGACGGCGTGTCTTTTGCATAAAGCGCCGTAAGCTTCGCCTCGATCTCCACCCGCTCCGCCCGCGCATCGAGCCAGGCTCGTGAGTGTTTGTTCTGAGCATCTGTCCATGCTTTCACCGCTGGCGATCCCGCTTCCTCCAGCCAGCGATATTCATCCACGACTTTTACGCCGTGATACTCGTCAGTGACGGGTTTCGTTGCAGTTTGCGGAGCAGCGGAAGCGATGGGCATGAAGAGAATTTGCAGGGCAATGATGGAGCTAAAGCGGATCATTGGAGTTAACACTCACCCTAAAGTCCGGCAGCACATGCGGTCGAGAAATCAAAACCACGAGCCCAGTGATGTGATGGTAAGCGGATCGAGTTACAGCGAGTCGGCAGCAATCATCCCTGATTGTTCGATTACCTTACGAACTTCTTTACTGCGCACGAAATCAATGAACTCTTTCAAAGGTCCATCCGGGTCGCCGACTGTGTAAAAATGAAGCTTCGAGATCAGAGGATAAGTCCCTGCCAGAATATTCTCACGAGTCGGCGCAAACGCCTTTTCACCAGAGGCGCGGGATACCTTTAGATTCTTTGCTCCGGGCGCAGAATATCCAATGGATGAATAGCCAATGCCCTCAGCAGTATGGGCGCAGAATTTCACGACCTCCTGTGAGCCAATAACGCTGCGCATTGGTCGGTAGTCATAGTATCCTTTCGATGGCAAAGTCCTCTTCATCACAGCCTCACGGAAGCCGTCACGGATTCCACTGCAAGAGTCTCTTATTACGGGAAGAATAGCACCTCTCCCACTGGCACCCACCTGACTCCAGTCGTTGTAGCGACCTTCGTCGGCAAATATCTCGAATAGATCGCGGAGGGATATTTCCTCAATCGAGTTTGCGGAGTTGACCCAAATCGCCGTGGCATTCCAACCGATATGATGCTCCACGGGCTCCTTTCCGCGTGCTTCACGAATTGCCGTTCGTTCCTCATCGGTAATCTTCCGGTTCGCCATTGCAATGTCAGCACTCCCTTGGCGAAGGGCCGCAAACCCAATTCCAGAACCACTACCGCTTACTTCATAGAGGATACCTTGATGTTTGTTTGATGCGGTTTCCGCAAGCGCTTGCACGACATTTACCATCGAATCAGAGCCAACGATTGCCACTGCTTTAGATGGCGGTAGTGATGTTGCTACAGGCTTTCTTTCACACCCAATGCCGAGAAAACCAGCCGCCAAGCTTGCTAGGAAAACGAGTGGGAATCTGAAGCAACTCATGCTCAATGAAAATGACTGACTAAAGACGAAGCACCAAGAGTGTGAATGCAACAAACAGGTAACGGCACGGCAGTTGAATGACATTGGCCCTCACCGGCAAAGCGCTGTTACGCCAAGCGCCGAACTACCAATGATACTCCAATGTAAGCGTGGAGCGGCCTTTGGGTAGTGTTAGCGGGATGAGCACGTCACCGTTTTCACCTTCGCGGATGATCCCCTTATGGTCGCTGGTGATGCGGAGTTGGAGACTGTCCGCTGTGAATGTGCGCTCGGATTGTGCGCTGATATTTTTGCCAGCGGCGGCGCGGAAATAGAACGCTGTTTGCGCGGCTGGCGTATCGAAACGGAGTATGCGTTTGAAGTAAGCTTTACCGTCCTTGTCACGCACGTCCTCGAAGAAATCCTCCACCGCGATTTCGCCGTAGTGGTAGAGAAAAGTCGGTCTGCGCGCGGCGTCGAGATGGTAGCCACGAAACTGGTATCCGTGGTCCTGCGGGAATGCGTGATTGGTTTTGCTTTTGTAGGGCCAGTTGTCGTCGAGCGAAGGCAGACGGTGAAATGGAATGCCGGGCGGAAACGAAATCGCGTCTGTGCCTCGCGGATGAAATGAACCCATATCCACGTTTGCAAAATCGCCTTTCCAAATTTGACGCAGCGTCATTTCACCGGAATCAAATGCGAGATTGATGCGTTCGGGATAGCCGACGCCGATTCCGCGGTAGCCTGCGGGACTGCGACCGCGGCAAAGCTCCGTGGTATCTCCCACACGCAGTTCGTTGGACTGTCGTGAAAGCCCGGCTGGTTTCTTCGCGCGGATGCCGTCTTCGAGATAAGTCCACAATGCTTCGATTTGCTGCGCGGTGTCGCCACCGAGAATGGCCGGGCGCGTGGATTTTCCATCAGGCCAGAAGCTCGGCATGATGACCGTGGGGTGAAAGCGCGACGGCTGGCGCATGTAGAGCGCGAACCAGTTTTTCTGGAGCCGCTCGGTCACGCGCCCGATGTCCAGCGCGCTCATCTCGCCGGATTTCTGTCCGTTGAATTCGTGACACGCGATGCAGCTCAATCCATTGGTGCCGATCATTTCGTAGCCTGCGGCTTTGGATTCCTGAATGTTCGCGACTTTCGGCAACACGACGGTTTCGAGTTGATCCACTTTTCCAAATAATTCCACGAGGTGCCCGACCTTGGCCTCGCCAAATTGCGGCATCGCCGCGTCCACATAATCGCGCTGGCGTTTGCCGTGCAGCAGAACCTCCGCAATCCACTCGGGCTTCAACTTTGCGCCGACGTGCGAGAGCGGCGGCGGAATACGGCCCTGATCGCCAAGGCCCGGTTGCGTGCCGGTGAAGAGCGCATTGCGCTCCGGGGCGATTCCACCAAGGCCGGTGCGTTCGTGGCAGGCGATGCAGTTGAAAGTGACGAGCGTCTTGGCGATTTGCTGTTTGTCGTCGAGCTGCGGCTTTTCAGCGATGGGCAGCGCCTTCGTGATCCATGCGCGCTGCTCCGCTGTGAGATCGAAGCGAGGCCACGCGCCGACGGCTCCGCTGAGACATCCGCGAGTCGCGTCGAGCTTCGCAAATGCGATGGCGGACGTGGCGGGAACTTTCAGATCGTCGTGGCAATTCGCGCAGCCGAGTTTTGCGAACTGCCCGCGTCCACGCGCAGCGAGTTCGGCGTCCACTTTCCAAGACTCGAAGGGCGCGATGGGTTTGTCGGAAACCGAAAGCATCGCCGAGGGAATCGGCCCGCGCGCAAACTGCGGCCCTGCCATTTCGCATGTGAACTTCGGATCGTGCCCGGTGTGAAAATATGTGAGCTGTAGTTTATGCCAGCCTGCTGCGAGTTCGGCGGCGCCTTCCAGTTCCTTCACGCCACGCCGGTCGCTCGGTTCTTGTTGGATGATTGATTTCCCATCCACCAGCAACGAACCGCCGTTCATTTTCAGGAAAAACGTGTAACGCCCGGCGTTTGCTGTGTTCACCCAGCCATCGTAGCGAATCGCCGAGTGATGCTGGGGCTTGCCCAGACTCTCCAAGTCAAAATCCTTCACATGGTCGGCCCGCTCCGCCGTCACCTTGTCGCTATCTAGTCCCTCCCACACCTGCCCGCGATAAAGCGTGTAATTCAGCGAGCCCGGCACGCGTATATTTTGCAAAAGGTAGTGCGCGATGCGCTCCACATCCTGCCCGCCCAAACGCAAATCCGGCATTCTTCCCGACGGCCTGCTCGTGTGCGGCTGGCGCAGAAAATCAACGAGGCTCCTGAAGCTGTATTTTTTCTCCAGCGCCCCCAACGGCACTGAAGTTTTCGCGAGTGTCTCCAATCCTTTCTCGTCACGTGGCGAGTGACACGCTGCGCATCCTCGCGAATGAAACAACCGCTTTCCGTGCTCCGCCGCCACGGTATCCGGCGGCTGCAAAGCGAAGTCGTTCTTTTTCAGTGAAAGTAAAAAGTGCGTGAGCGCAGTCGCGGTTTCTTTCCTTTCCACATCGCCCAATCGCCCCAGCAAATCCGGCATCGTCGTGCCGGGCTTGATGCTGTGGGGATTGCCGATGAACGCTTCCATGTAAGCGGGATTCACGCGTGAACCGACATCGGCAAGTCGTGGCGCTTTCTTCGAGCGTGCGGCGAGCGACGCATCGCCCGCATGACAAGCTGCGCAATTCAACTCCTCAACCAACACCAATCCCTTCATCTCCGGTTCAAGCTTGCTCGATGTAACGCCAGCAACCATCGGCTCCGCAACTACCAGCGATACGGCGCTGAGCAGCAGCATGACTGCGAGAGTGTGCGGCGTGGTTTTTTTCGACATGATTTCTACAGATTACTTTGGCGCACGGCGCACTCTCCACAGTCAAAGTTGAAGAGAAAGCGCGAAATCATCTACCCATTCAAATTGAGGAATAATAATCGGGATTCTGGTCTCTACAGCGACAACTTGTTCGACAACTTCGCGATTTAAATCCTCAAATGAATGAACCGCCGATCCATTTACACAACTCAATGAACATCTCCCAACCAACTCATCCGCAGATCACGCCCATGAAAAATCACACACTCCGCTCCCTCTCCATGTTTCGTTTCAAGACTTCGATACTGGCACTTGCAGTTGGTTGTTTTGTCACGCTGGATTTTGCTTTCGCCGCGAAGGACCCGACGGATGTGACGGCGACGGTCGCCGCTGCGGTGCAGGACGGGAAGCTTTCCATCACGGCGAGCAATGACAAATTCGGCGATACAGCGCTGGGCGTGCCAAAGAAATTGCGCGTCGAATACACCATCGGGGCGGAGAAACTTTCGCGCGATGCTGCGGAGGGCGGAAAGATTGAGATCGCGGCACCTGCTGGGCAGAAGCTCGTCATTTTAAAGGCTATCTACGGAGCGGCGGATGGCTCGAAGGCGGCAGCACCTACGAGCACGCTCACGGAAAATCCCGGCGAAGTTCTGGACACGCTTCCGGGTTTCAAAATCGAGCACGTGCTGCGGGCGAATGCGAGCGGAGTGAAAAATGGTTCGTGGATTTGCATGGCGAAGGATCCGAAGGGGCGTCTGCTGCTCGGCGGACAGCACGGACAGCCAATCACACGTGTGACGGTCAAGGACGGGAAAAGCGTGAAGGAGGAAATCCTGCACATCCCGGTGAGCGAGACGATGGGAATGCTTTTCGTCGGCGACGTGCTTTACATCAGCGGCAACGGCAGTCGCGGCTTCGCGCTATATCGCTGCAAGGATACGAAGGGCGACGACAGTTTCGATGACGTGGAGTTTCTGCGCGAGTGGCAGGGCGGCTCGGGCGAACACGGCGCGCATGGTCTCGTGCTGGGCGCAGATAAAATGCTCTACGCAGTGAATGGCAACTTCACCGGCGTGCCGAAGGATCTCGTGCCGAGTTCGCCGCACCGCAACTACGGGGACGACCTCGCGCTCAAGCGCATCGAGGACGGCAATGGCTTCGGCGCGGGTAACAAGCCACCGGGCGGCTACGTAGTGCGCATGGATCTCGACGGAAAAAATGCGGAGTTGTTCTCGGCGGGGCAGCGCAACAACTACGATATCGCCTTCAATGCAGACGGAGAGCTGTTCGGTTTCGACAGCGACATGGAGTGGGACTGGGGCGCTCCGTGGTATCGGCCTGTGCGCGTCTTTCAAGCAGTGCGCGGCGGCGACCATGGTTTCCATGAAGGCGGCGCGAAGTGGCCGGAGTATTACGCAGACAGCCTGCCGGCCTCGGTGAACATCGGCCTCGGCTGCCCGACCGGCGTGGACTTTGGCACGGGCGCGAAATTCCCCGTGAAATACCAAAAGGCTTTCTACATTTGCGATTGGACTTACGGGCGTTTGATCGCCGTCCACCTGACGCCCGATGGTGCAGGCTACAAAGGCACTTGGGAAAATTTCGTCGCGCCGAAATCACTGAAAGCCAAGTCGGGCAAGACGCCGCTCAATCTCACCGACGTGCTGATCGGCGATGATGGCTCCATGTATTTCACCACGGGCGGACGCAGCACTCAGGCCGATCTCTACCGCGTGACCTACACGGGGAAAGATGCCGCCGCACCACTCGCGGCCGCGAAGCTTCACGACAAAGATGGCAGCGAAGCGCGCGAGCTGCGCCGCAAGCTGGAGGCGTTCAATGTCAAGGAAGACCCTGCGACCGTCACATTCGCGTGGCCGCATCTGCGCAGCCCCGACCGTTTCATCCGCTACGCCGCGCGCATGGCCATCGAGCGCAATCCAGTCGCCGAGTGGCAGGAGAAGGCGCTCGCGGAAAAGCAACCCGATGCCGCGTTCACCGCGCTGCTCGCGCTCGCACGACTGGGAGCCGCAGACACACAGCCTGCGATCGTCAAAGCACTCACAGCATTCCCTTTTGCAAAGCTCACGGAGGAACAGGTGCTCAATAAACTGCGCGTGCTCGAAGTTTCCATCGCAAGGCAGGGCGTGCCGACTGGCGATGTCGCAAAGCAAGTGATCGCCGACGTGGATCCGCTGTATCCCGCAAAGACAGAATTTGCCAATCGCGAGCTGTGCCAGATTTTGCTCGCACTGAACGCCCCGAACGCCGTCGCGAAAACAGTCGCGCTGCTCAAGGCCGCGACGACTCAGGAAGAGCAAGTCACCTACGCGGTTGCGATGCGGAACATCAAGTCGGGATGGACCGAGGAACTGCACCGCGACTATCTCGCGTGGTGGGGCACCGGTCGCTCGACGCAGCATCCGGCGCATGTCGTGCAGTGGTTCACGGATGCAGGCATCAACTTCAACAACGGGTCAAGCTTTGGAAATCTGGTGAAAAACATCCTCAAGGAAGCCAAAGCCTCGATGACGCCCGCTGAACTCGCCGCGCTCGCCGACTTGAACAAGCCGAAGCCCGCCGAGAAACCCGCCGCCGAGCCGCGCAAATTCGTAAAGGATTGGAAGACTGCCGACATCCAGCCGTTGCTCGACAAGGTCGGTAAAGGTCGCGATTTCGCCCGTGGAAAGGCGACCTATGAAGCCGCGCAATGCGTGCTTTGCCATCGCTTCGGCGAGCAGGGCGGCGCTGTCGGCCCGGACCTCACCGCAGTCACCACGCGCTTCAAGCGGCAGGACATTTTGGAATCCATCACCGAGCCCTCGAAAGTCGTCTCCGAGCAATACATGAACACGATGTTCACGCTGAACGACGGCAAGCTCGTCGCTGGCCGCATCGCACAGGAGTCACCAGACAAGGTCGTGGTGATGACCAATCCTTTTGACGCCGCCACCACTGCAACGGTGAACAAATCGGAAGTCAAATCCCGTGAACTGTCGAAAGTTTCAGCCATGCCGCCCGGCCTGCTCAACACTTGCACCGAAGATGAAATCCTCGACCTCGTGGCATTCCTTGAATCCATGGGCGACCCGAAGCATCCGAACTTCGCGAAGTAGGGTTGCTGCGTTGATTACAGACCAAAGCTGACGCCACCATTGCGGCGGACCGCCGTTTTTTCACACACGGATGAAAACCTCCCCGGCCGCACGATCCTTTTTCTCCATCGAGTCCACTCGCCAATAACAAAGTATCCGCGTTTAGGAATTCCAACCAGTTTGTAAAACTTGGTTTTCTGCAATCGCGGCTATGGCAAATTCGCAGCCAGCAACTTTATTTTCCGGCCTTCCTCGCGCCGTCTGTTTTCACCGGTTTTCTGGCGAGTTCCGCTTCGAGTGCTTTCAGCAATGCTGAGTCATCGGGCGATGTAGCGGGCGCGAAGCGCACAGCCACTTTTCCGTCGCGACCGATTAGAAATTTACCGAAGTTCCATTTCACGTCCCCGGGAAATGCGGCTCTTGAACCGGTCAATTCGGTGTAAAGCGGGTGCTGCTCCGGTCCTTTGATGTGCATTTTTTCCATCAGCGGAAAGGAGACGCCGAATTTGCCGGTCGCAAAGGCTTTGATTTCCGCATTCGTCCCCGGTTCCTGCGCGCCGAAGTCGTTGCAAGGAAACCCGACCACTACAAATCCCTGCTCCTTGTATTTCTGGTAGAGTGCCTCCAGACCTTTGTATTGCAGCGTAAAGCCGGACTTGCTGGCAACATTCACAGCGATGATGGCTTTTCCTTCGTATGCTTTGAGCGATGTATCCTTCCCATCAATGTCCTTGAGCGGAATATCGTAAATTTTCGACTCATCGGCCCCTTCGGCTTTCGAATTGGGATCCACGATGGAGAATCCCTCGATTGCGTCCGCAAAATGGATGCGCAGCGGCCCGCTCAGACCTGTGAAGACTCGGTAGTTTTTTCCCTCTACAAATTCTTCGGGCACTCCGGCTGGGGCGGATGTCCAGTTAATGGTGGTCCCGGAGTTCACCCCGTAGCTTCTGCCTGAGGTGCCTGAGTAAATGTAAACATCGTAGGTCCCGCCAAATGGCGCGACAGAAGTTGTGATGTCCCATGATGAACTGCCGTCGCGGATGCCCGAGTTGAAAAGGCGCTGGAAATCCGTGGACTTGGGCCCGCCGCCGCCGTCATTGCCACCGTCCACGCCATTATCCTTGATGGTCAGAGTGATGGGATTGGCTCGATTGCTGTCCGTGATTTCCACGCTGAAATTGCCGGGTCTGTTGCTGTTCACATTGTGGGGAGCCACGATGTTGTTCCAGTTTGCCTGCCGTGCGCCATCGGGCCCAAATGTGCCGATCACGTTTGCGGGATTTTCATTATACCTGCCCGCGAAATTCACCCCGTATGACACAGGCAGCGTTGCATCAGGACCTGCTGCACGTGCGTGGTTCGCGCACATGATGAAAATCAGCCACTTCAGAAATATTTTCATTCTCCAGCAGTAAAAATGCGGCCCGAATTGAAACCAAGGATCCGATTTATTTGGCGGGCTTAACGGCCTCTATTTTCGGCGCTTTCCGTGCAAGTTCGGCCTCCAGTGCCTTTACCAAATCAGCTCCATCCGGTGCCGTTGCAGGCGCAAAACGCGAGGCCACTTTCCCGTCGCGACCGATCAGAAATTTACCGAAGTTCCATTTCACATCACCGGGAAACATCGCTTTCGGCCCGCTGAGTTGGGTGTAGATCGGGTGCTGCTCCTGCCCCTTGATGTGTATTTTTTCCATTAGCGGAAAAGTCACCCCAAACTTGCCTGTCGCAAAGGATTTGATTTCCGCATTTGTGCCCGCCTCCTGTCCGCCGAAATCGTTGCAAGGGAAACCGACCACCACGAATCCCTGCTCCTTGTATTTCTGGTAGAGCGCCTCCAGCCCTTTGTATTGGAACGTAAAACCACTCTTGCTCGCCACGTTCACAACAAGAATCGCTTTTCCCTCGAATGGCTTGAGCGATGTATCCTTTCCATCGATGTCTTTGAGCGGAATCTCGATGATATTTGAATCCACCGATGGGCCGGATGCTGCGTTCGGGTCAACGATTGAAAAACCGACAATAGAGCCGCATTCAATGTGGAGCGGGCCGGAGAGCCCGGTGAAAACGTGGTAGTTCTGGTCCAGGTCAAACGTGCCCGATGCTCCGCCGGACTTGGATGTCCATGAGCTGGCGGCTCCGCTATTCACGCCATAGCCTATTCCCCCGCCGGGAGAGTAAACATAAACGTCGTAGGTGCCGGGAAAGGGCGGCTCTTTCGTAGTGATCGTCCAATTGCCACTGGCTTCACGCAGGCCGGAGTTGTAGAGTCGCTGGAAATTCGTCAACGAATCCCCGCCGCCGTCATTGCCACCAACGCTCCTGCAAGCGGTGCTCAGGGTGATGGGATTGTTTCCATTTTGGTCCTTGATTTCAGCGGTAAAAGAACCGCCGCCGGAATTAACATCCGCGCCCGATTTTAGATTATTCCAGTTCTCCTGATTAGCCCCCTCAGGGCCCAGTTTTCCAATAACCTCAACGGGAGTATTCCTGTATCTTCCCCCGTAATTGACTCCGTAGGAAGCAGGCGGTGGCGCCGCTTGGGACTGGGCTAGTATCGAAATGAAGCAGGCGATAACGAAGAACCGACTCATGGCTTTTGTTTGACTCGGACGCTATTTTGCTTTCTTGGATTTTTCTGCGATGACCCGGTAATACATCTCGATCGCCTGACGGTATTCGTCAGGAATCGCTTCACCTTGAGCCTTTGTGAGGTCTTCGGCTAGTTTGGGCGGCAGAGTTCCCCAGTCGCCTTTTTTCAAAGTAGCAAGCTCAGGAATCTTGCCCAGTGGATCTCCGGTCGGTGAACCCGCACCACCCATGGATTTCTCCTGCTGGCTGGTCTTCGGCGGTTTGCTGTTCATCGGCGAAGGCTTTGGATTTCGCTCCTGACGCATGCGGTCCATGGCGGCCTTGGCCATGGCGGCCATGGAGCCTGGAGGCGGCGGAGTGCCGTTAGGTCCCGGGACTCCTCCTGGGATCGGAATTGGGATTCCGCCTGGGATTTCTCCGCCAGGTCCGGGTGGTGGTTGACTTCCTGGGGGCGGTGGCGGGCCATTGGGATCGCCGGGCAATCCGGGCGCTTCACTTCCGGGAGGTGGCGGTGCACCGCCGGTTAGATTTTTGCCGGGAGCCGGGGCTGGCTTTGGTCCGTCAGCAGCAGCGGCGGCGGCTTCGGCGGCTTCTTCCGCAGCCTCTGCCGCGGCGGCTTCGGCGGCTTCGGCGGCTTCGGCGGCTTCGGCGGCTGCTGCTTCCGCTGCAGCGAGTGCGGCCTGAGCCTCAGGTGAAGGCGATGCCTTTGCGGCTTTTGCGGCTTTTGCGAGAGCCTCGGCGGCGGCTGCGGATTTTGCTTCGGCGGCAGCTGCTTCTTCGGCGGCGGCCATTTCCTCCCCTGCGGCTTCTTCGGCGCTTTGACTGTTCTCTTGTGCCTCTGCCTCTTCATTGAGTTGTTGATCCAATGCGTCGAGCGCCCGAGCGAGAGCCTTTTGCTCTTCGGGCGTAGCCTCCGTGGCTCCAGCGGGTTCTTCTCCGGCTGCTGGTTTCTCGCCTGCTGCTGGTTTCTCGCCCGCTGCTGGTTTCTCGCCTGCTGCTGGTTTCTCGCCTGCTGCTGGTTTCTCACCCGCTGCTGGTTTCTCGCCTGCTGCTGGTTTCTCGCCTGCTGCTGGTTTCTCGCCTGCTGCTGGTTTCTCGCCTGCTGCTGGTTTCTCGCCTGCTGCTGGTTTCTCACCCGCTGCGGGTTTCTCGCCTGCTGCGGGTTTCTCGCCTGCTGCGGGTTTCTCGCCTGCTGCGGGTTTCTCGCCTGCTGCTGGTTTCTCGCCTGCTGCTGGTTTCTCGCCCGCTTCCGGCTTCTCACCTGCTGCTGGTTTCTCACCCGCTTCCGGCTTCTCGCCTGCTGCTGGTTTCTCGCCTGCTGCGGGTTTCTCGCCTGCTGCTGGTTTCTCGCCTGCTGCTGGTTTCTCGCCCGCTTCCGGCTTCTCACCTGCTGCTGGTTTCTCACCCGCTTCCGGCTTCTCGCCTGCTGCTGGCTTCTCGCCCGGCGCTGGCTTTTCGCCAGCGGCTGGTTCTTCACCAGTCGGAAGCTCTGTCGCCTCCTTCAATTCCTTGGCATCTTCCGCCAGTTTTTTCTCGGCTTTTTCCAGTGGTGCTAAAACTTCATCGGGGTTCTTGGCTTCCTTCAGCTTCTTTTCAACTTCCGCCACTTCTTCCTCCCCGGTTTTTTCGATCTTATCGGCCAACTTCTCAAGCTTGTCGCCTACTTCCTTGTTCTTGAGTCGTTTTTCATGCCGCGCTGCACGATCAACATCGGCGGCGGCTTCCTTGACTTTTTCCTCGACGGGCAGGTGCTCCTGCGTGGCTTTTGCCAGTTTGCTGTTCTTTGGCGCTTTATCGGGGTTTTTGGCATTCTCCACCGCCTGCTCTGCGGCCTCCTTGGCGGCAGCCTGTGCTTGTCGGGCGGCTTCGATCGCCTGAGTTGCCTTTTGATTGGCGAGGGTGGCCTGCTGATTTGCTTGCGTGTTCGTGTCTTTTTGCGCTCCGCCCTTGTCCGCTTCTTCCTTTGCTTTTTGCGCTGCCTGGCCAATCTCACCATTAAACACGTTTGCCAGTGCAATAAATATCTCCGCCTTGTCGTTCACCATCGAGGCAAACCTGGCGACATCCTTCACAACTGAACTTCTCTCCAGTTGGACGGCGGCTTCGACAATGACATCCACCGCAGTCACAGCGGGACCTGCTTTTTCAACAGCGAGTTTTGTCTTTTCCATGGCCGGCTTGTTGTCCGCCTTGATCACCGCTGCATTGGCAGTGTCCGCGGCGGTCTTCGCCTCTCTAATCAATGAAGCAGCCAGTCTTGCAGCCTCCACTGCAGACAATTTCTGTTTGGCGTCCTTGGACTTGGCATCCGCCTCCTTCACCTTCTCGGTGACTTTGGCTTCGTTCTTTTTGGCGCTTTCAATGTTATCCAGCGCGGTGTTCAGCGCATTTCTGGAAATGTTATCGAGTTCCTTGCGCATTTCCGGATTGGTGGCGAGTTTGGCCTCCAACTCAGCAAGCAGTTCCCTGGCGCTCTGCTTGGTCATCTTTTCGAGTTCGATGGCCTTTGCGAAATCCGCATCAATTTTTTCTTTGATGCCTTCCTCTTTCTCCACGTTGCGTAATTCAGCACGTGATTGCGTATCAACCTTGCCCTGCTCCAGTGCTGCGTAGTTCTTGGCGATCAAATTGAGCGCATCCACAATTTTACCCTCTTGTTCCACGGCGGTATCAAGTTCGATTTTCTGCCTCGAAACTTCAGGCGCGATGGTGGTATCCACCAGGGCCTGCAAGGCTCTTGGCGGCGGGTCTTTCAACAGCGCAAGAACACCGTTGGCGTCGCGCATTCTCTCGCGCTGGTCTTTCTTGAGGATGTTCTGCTCATTGGCATCCGTGCGGATAAGATCCCTGAGGGTATCAATTTTGACGTTGATTTGATGCTGACGGGTGACCTGAGGCTGGGTGACCGTCCTGTTTTCATCGAGAGTGGCCTGCGATGCTTTGTTCGTTTGCGCCGTCGTCTGCACTTTGAGCGCAGCCTCTTCCTTGGCCAGAGCGAGAGCCAATTCGCTGATTTTCGGCGTCAGTTTAATCAGATTCCGACGGGCGGAATCCATGGGTTTTCGCAAGACAGCCATTATCGTTCTGATTTTTCCGGCGATCAATTCGATCTCGGAGCGAACACCCATCGGTGCCCGGTCGAGTTTCCCGCGATTGGCCATTTCCGACGACACCTTGATGAATACAGGGCTGGTGTTGAGTTCCTTGATCAACTCGACGACGGAATCCACAGCCGCGAGCGATTCCTTGTCTTTCATATCCAGTTTTTTCAGTTCGCCCGGCGCCAGATGTAAACGGGTGGCAATCCACGCCCAGTCACGCGTGACGCTCGTGCGCGCTTGCGCGGAACGCAGTTCCCAGCGTTCCCGTCCTGCCATGGCCATGAGCCCCTCGTTCAATTCCAGCAAATTGTGCCCGCCTGCCAAAATTCGCAGACTCTGATTCAATTCCTCAAGCCGCGCCTCTGCTTCCGGACCCGGCACACGCATCAGTGGCAACGCCACGGTGGCTCGGCGAAGGTCGCCGACATAAGCGATATCTGCCGCTGCCCGGAATTCCTCAAGGTCGGCGTGTGTCTTGAAAACTTCTCCGCGGGTAGTCCAAATCGAATCCATCAATGCGGCCTTCTCCTCAGCGCTGAGCGACGCCATTTTTTCGATGGCGGCAATGTCCTTTTTCAGCAGATCAATATTTGTCCAAATCGGATCGAGTTCCTCAATCAGGTCGCGGTGCGTGAATGCGATCAATCCCGATGGCATTTTGGTGGGCTCAGCCGGAAGCCTGAGGCGGGTCTTGATCAATTTTCCGGAAATTTCGCCCCGGGCATCAAACGACCTGACCGCATGTGTGCGAATCGCGGCATCATATCGCTCAAACAGTGGTTGGAGGTTTTTGTCCGCAGCCGTGGTTTCAAGAGTAGGCTCCAGTGTTTCCCGCTCATGCACAAGAGAGTCGGCGATGCGCCTGGAAGTGTCACCCAGCGGTGCTCCACGGGCGGCGAGGCGGTCGAGAATGCCTTCGACGCTCTTGGCCGTGCCGATAACGGTGCGGAAACGCGCACCCAACTTGACCCATTCCTCCGGCTTGGTGGCAGTTTTCCCTTTCGCGACAATACGACCCTGCTCCCCGCCAAGGACCGTGCCCAGTTCCGCCGCAGCATCAATCTCCTCGGCGGAAAGAAACATATGCATGGTTTCCTGCGAAATTTGCGACAGTGTTTTCAGGGTCCCGGCACTGGCTGTAACCTGCCGCATGAAATCGCGCGAAGCAGGCGATGCAGGCTTGGTGGCAAGCAAATCCAAAATCCGCCTGACTTTTGGTGCCTCGCCGCTGTTGATCTGGCTCAGCATCTGCCCCATCACAACCAAGTCGGCGCTCTGGTGGTTGGACGGAACCGCGCGGAGTGGAACATTGAGCGCAATCCACGCTTCCGAAAGTTTTCCTTCAAAGGTCTCATAAGCCTTTGTCAACGCGTCCATCGCCTCCTTCGTATCCGTGCCATCGGCTTCGTTAAATTTGGCGCCCGTAACCACAGCCTGTTTTTCCAATGCCTCACTGGCTGTGACCAGCGCACTCAAAGACGCAAGCAATGTCTCGCAATCCCTGATCGCTGAGAGGCGCTTCATTTCAAAACCAGCCGCAACCACGCTAATCTGTAGGGTGCGCGACTCCGTCATGTTACCGGCAAAATCCGTGGCCACCAACTTGGTGAACATTTGATCCCCCTCTTTCACGCCCTCTTCAAATATATCCCAGTCACGCACGACCCGCTTGTCGCGCCCGGCATTTTTCTGAATCAAGACTTCCTTCCAGATGCCTTCGTTGATCTTGATGAATTGAGAAACCCTCGCGAGGCCGACGTCGTCTGTGGCCGTGCCGATGATTTTGACCAGTTCATTTGCAGGCGCCACCAAATCATTTTCGGGCTCCAAAAGCACCATCGCTGGAATCAAGTCCGGTTCTGCACGGAGCTCGTATTCAGGGCTGAATTTATTGTCGAAACCAGTCTCCGCGCTGATCAGTTTCAGGCGATACGTTCCTGTAGTCTTGACCGGAACACGCGCAACCAAACGTCCATCTGGCAGAGGCGAAAGCGGGATCGATGTCTTATTTTTTCCAGCATCAATGATCAAACTGCCTTCCTTGATCTTCTGATTGACGGTAATTTTCAGTTCCACCTCCGTGCCCTCCAAGGCCTTGATCCCGCCGTTTTGCTCTTTCAGCGTTTTCGTCTCCAGACCCGAGTATGACGGATAGTGGTAAATCTTCTCGAAGTCGTTTTCAATCGGACGCGCTGCTGCCTTCAATTTATAGTAGCGTGTGAGACCGTCTCCCGCTTGCACCCGGTATCTCACATCGCTGTGTGCCACCTTGATGCTCGCGGTAAAGCGATTCTTACCGACCGACTTCATCTCGGACACGGTCCGTGGCTCGTCTCCGGGAACCGTTTCAAGATTTGCCGTTCCGACCACTGCGCCACGGAGTTCAATCACGAGATTCACCACCTCGCCCTGTGCGGCCACCAGATCGCCGGCAGTAGGCTCTAACACAATGATCTGAGTGTTGGAGACCCGCTCCACATTTGCCCCGGGCATAAAAGCACGCAGCAGCAGGGTGCTCAATCTCATGCGACTCAGCAACATCAGCGCAAGCAGGGCTACGCCGATCACCAATGCAAAAGTGATGTAGCGCTTGATCAGCGCAACAGGAAGCAGCGACTCCACCTCGATTCCCTTCATTCGATTGGAAACGTCCTTTTGCAACAATTCGCGGAATTGCTCGGAATCAAAAACGTCGCCTTTGCTGCTCCCAAGTTCGACCGCAGACAACAAATCCTCACGAAGCTTGGGCTCTGCGTGTTCTAGGAGTCTGGCAATCTGCCGTTCATTGGGAGCGTGCCGCAGTGGGCGCAGGCAATACCACCACGCCACCCAGAAACTCGCCCCGTAGGCGATAAGGCTAAGCACCCAGCGAACACTTTCGGAGAGGAAGGGAACATAATAGTCAATCGCCGCCACTACGATCATCGCGGCAACCAAAACCCCCACAGAAGCCAGCACTCCGCGTAGAATAATCAAGCTGCGCCGCCGATTGGCGAAAGCTTTCAGCTTTTCAAAAATAAGTGGATCGATGTGGCTGCTCATAAAAGAGATTTAGTGGTAATATGGTCTTAAGCGCGGAACAAGATGGGGTATCTCTTATTTCCTGTCTTATTAGAATTATACTCAAAAATGGGGAAAAAAAGCTGTTACCAATTTAATATGCTGGCTCGGCATGGTCTGAAAACCACCAGTTTGACCTTGGCAGGTTGTCCTTGCCGGTGGTTGACGATTGCTGAAATCTACAAACACACAGGACGAGTGTTTGCCATTCCCAGTGATTTTTTTTAGAAAAGTGACTATCGCTATTCACCCAGTTCGACGTTCCAGTAGGCGAAGTCCACGAAGTGTTTCCAGCTTTCGTGCTGATCGGCGCCGAAAGTGAGGTGGGCGAAGGGACGCCACTTCGGGCGCTCGGGTTTTTTGATGAGCTTCATCCGGGCTTCCTCGGGGGTGCGGTTGGCTTTGCGCGTGTTGCAGCGGATGCAGGAGCAGACGATGTTTTCCCACGTCATCGCGCCCCCACGGTCGCGGGGGAAGACGTGGTCGAGATTCAGGTCGCGGCGGTCGAAGTGCTTTCCGCAATACTGGCAGGTGTTGCGGTCGCGCTCGAAGATGTTGTGCCGGGTGAATTTCACCTCCTTGCGCGGCATCCGGTCGAAAAGCATGAGCACGATGACGCGCGGGACGCGGAAGCTGAAGCGCGTGGTCTGCACCATGTGAACATCAGGCTCGCGCGAGCTGAGGTCGCGCCAGCTTTCGTAGTCGTGGGTGGAAAAGGAACCGTCGTCGGTGTGGACGACCTGCGCGTGTCCCTGACAGAGAAGCGAAAACGCCCGGCGGGCGGTGCAGACGTGAATCGCCTGCCACAGCCGGTTGAGGACGAGCACTGGACGATTAAGTAGCATAACGTCGCCGAGCTAAGGCGCGCGGAAACTAGCAGCGGTGTGCGCGCGATGTCAACTGATGCTCAAGCTGTTGGCGCCCGGAAAAAACGTATCGCCCGCAGGCTTCGTTCACGCCCATCATTACCGGCATGAAAATCATCGCCTCCATTTTTCTGATCACGTCCATCGCTGTGTTCGCAGAGGTGCGGCTGCCTGCGGTCATCAGCGACAACATGGTGCTGTTGCAGGACGCCAAGGCGAATGTGTGGGGCTGGGCGGATGCAGGCGAGAAAGTGAACGTCACACTCGGCGAGACGAAGGCCTCCGCGACTGCTGATGCAAAAGGACGCTGGTCGGTGAAACTCGAAGGAATGAAGCCGGGCACGGGCCGCGAGTTGACCGTGACGGGAAAAAACAAGCTGACCGTGAAGAACGTGGCCGTGGGGGAAGTGTGGCTGGGGGGCGGGCAATCCAACATGGAGATGGAAGTGAAAAGCGCGAAGGACGCAGAAGCGGAGATCGCGGCGGGCAATTTCCCGGACGTGCGCGTTTTTACCGTCAAACAAAAGCTGAATGCGACGCCGCTCGAAGATTGCGAAGGCAAATGGGAAGTGGCGACGCCGGAGACTGTGGGGCGCTTCACGGCTGCGGGATTTTTCTTCGCGCGCGAAGTGCATCAAAAACTCAAAGTGCCCGTGGGCGTGATCCACTCTTCGTGGGGCGGGACGCCGGTGGAGGCATGGATGCCCGAGATCGCGATGAAGTCGAACGCGGCGTTCGGCGGACGTTCGAGAAAAATTCGCTCCACGCCGGAGTTGACGAAATTTTTTCCACCGTTCACGGACCCGATGGTGCTTTTCAACGGCATGATCGCGCCCGTGGCGGGCTGCACGATTCGCGGTGCGATTTGGTATCAGGGCGAGGCAAATGGCGGCCCCGCGAAGAGCGGCGACCACGCCATCTACGGGCAGCTTTTTGCGACGATGATTCTATCGTGGCGGCATGAATTTGCGAAGGCGCAGGGCGTGCCTCGCGACGAGGCAGAGTTTCCATTTCTCTACGTGCAGTTGGTGAATTTCGGCGCACGCCACGAAGAACCGACGGACAGTTACTGGGCAGAAATCCGCGAGGCGCAATTCAACACGCTCGAGCTGCCGCGCACTGGGATGGCCGTGGGAATTGATGTTGGCGACGCGAAGAACATCCACCCTACAAACAAACAGGCCATCGGCCACCGGCTCGCGCTCTCCGCGCTGGCGCAGGTGTATTTTCAGGAGATGGAATACAGCGGCCCGCTTTACGGAGGAATGCAGATTGAAGAGTCGAAAATCCGTCTCAGCTTCAGCAACAGCGGCGGCCTCAAAACGAGCGACGGCGGGCCGATCAAGGGCTTCGCGCTTGCGGGCGAGGACAAAAAGTTCGTGTGGGCGGATGCGGTCATCGAGGGCGATCACATCGTCGTGAGCAGCCCAAAAGTCCCCTCGCCCGTCGCCATCCGCTACGGCTGGGCGGACAATCCCGACTGCAATCTCATCAACTCCGCCGGCCTGCCAGCCTCACCATTCCGCAGCGATAAATGGCCGCAAAATCCACCGCCCGGCTCGAAGGGAATGTGAACGAACCGCGCCCTCACCTGTCCGATTCCGAGGCGATGCGGACATTCGACGTTCGACATTCGTCGCCGGACATTCCAGATTTCCACGCGTGCGCTTTCCGCCTTTAGACTTTTCAAAAATCCGAACGTATCCCGTCGCCGACCGCGCCAACAAGGTCGCCGTCGAAGCATTCGCCAAACCGCACGCCGCTGGCGAAAGCTTTGCGACGTTCCTCGACAAGCTGCCGGATTTCCTCGCGGTGCAGGATTTCAAATGTGTCGTCACCGCCATCGCAACGGCGGTAAAAAACCAGCGCCCTGTGCTGCTGATGATGGGCGCGCACTCGATCAAAGTCGGTCTTAATCCTCTCATTGTGGACGCGATGCGGCGCGGCATCGTCAACGCAGTTGCGTTCAACGGCGCAGGCGCGATCCACGACTTCGAACTGTGCTACAACGGCGAGACGAGCGAGGACGTTCAGCGCGGGTTGAACGATGGATCATTCGGCATGGTGGATGAAACCGGGCGCATGATGAATGCCGCACTCGCAGACGGAATCGCATGCGGTCTCGGCGCTGGCCGTGCGCTCGGCGAAAGAGCGCTCGCATTTCCCAACAAGCACCTCTCGATCATGGGGACCGGCGCGGAGTTGGACATCCCGGTGACCGTCCACATCGGCATCGGCACCGACATCATCCACCAACACCCGACGACCAACGGCGCACATCTCGGCGAAGCGAGCTACCGCGATTTTCAAACGTTCGCCGCCGTGTGCGCGCAGCTCGAAGGCGGTGTCGTGCTCAACGTCGGTAGCGCGGTGATCATGCCCGAGGTTTTTTTGAAAGCGCTCACCATCGCCCGCAACCTCGGTCACAAAGTGGAGAAGTTCACCACCGCGACGCTCGACATGACGCGCCACTACCGCCCGTCGGAAAACGTCCAGCGCCGCCCCACCGCACTCGGCGGCAAAGGCGTGTATCTCGTCGGCCACCACGAATTGATGCTGCCACTGCTCTTCGCCGCAGTCACCGAAGCTCTCGCATAAATGAACCGCAAACGCGCCTCCGAAATTCTCGCTCCCTCCAAACGCATTCTCGTCGTCGGCGAGATGATGCTCGATGAATTCATCTGGGGAAAAGTCGGGCGCATTTCGCCGGAGGCACCCGTGCCGGTGGTCGAAGTGGTGAAGGAAACTTTCAACGCCGGCGGCGCTGCAAACGTCGCGCGGAATTTGCGCGAGTTTGTGGACCATGTGCATTTGCTCAGCCTCGCCGGCACGGGGCACGATGCGGACATCCTGCGCGGCATTTTGGAAACACGCGGCGTCACGCTCGATGGCGTCATTTTCGATCCCAGCTACACGACCATCCGCAAGACGCGAATCGTCGCGCGCAACCAACAAGTCGTCCGCGTGGATCGCGAGCAGCGTCGCGGCCTCAGCGCTGAACAGCGCACTCGTGTGCTCGCGCATTTTGAAAAGCTGCTGCCGTCGCTCGATGCGATCATCATGGAGGATTACGACAAGGGCCTGCTCGATCAGCCGCTCGTGGATGCCATCGTAAAAGCTGCGCGTGCCGCGAAGAAAATCGTTACCGTGGACCCGAAACCCTCCAACTCGATCCGCTGGCACGACGTGACGTGCGTGACGCCCAATCGCGGTGAGGCATTTCGCGCCGCCGGACGCAGCGTGACCGATCCTGTCGAGCCGCCGATGGAAGACCGTGCGCTGCTCGAAGTGGGCGCGATCCTTTTAGAAAAATGGCGCTGCGACCATCTGCTCGTCACGCTCAGCGAACAGGGCATGATGCTCTTCACCGCAGGCCGCGCGCCATATCACATCCCGACGCGCGCCCAGGAAGTCATTGATGTCAGCGGCGCGGGCGACACCGCCATCGCCGTCTTCACCTCAGCTTTGGCAAGCGGAGCCACCGCCAGTGAGGCTGCGGAAATTGCGAACCACGCCAGCGGCATCGTCGTCGCCAAGACCGGCACCGCCGTCGCCACGCGCGAGGAAGTGCTCGCCAGCTTTCCCGAGTAAGCGCGCCCCGTTGACATCCCGCGCCCTTCGCGTATTTCGGCAGGGATGACGTTGATTTTCACCAAAATGAACGGAGCCGGAAACGACTTCGTGATGCTCGACAACCGCGACCTCCGCCACTCGCTCGACCGCGAAGCCATCGCCCGCATTTGCGACCGCCATCGTGGCATCGGCGCGGATGGGCTGCTCGCCGTGGAACCCGCTGCCGACGGTGCAGATTTCAAAATGCGCTACTACAACGCCGATGGTGGCGAAGCCGAGATGTGCGGCAACGGCGCGCGATGCTTTGCGCGCTACGCAAGCCGAGTTGCGGGAAAAAACGGGCGCGTCACTTTCGAGACACTCGCTGGAGTTATCGGCGCGGATCTGGTCGGCGAGAATGTGCGCATCGCCATGTCGCCACCACATTCGTTTGCGCCCGGTGCCGAATTGCTCGTCGCGGATGAAAAACTGACAGTCCATTTTCTCAACACCGGCGTCCCGCACGCCGTCGTGTTCGTCAGCGATTTGGAAAAGACGGACATCGTCCGCCTTGGCCGCGCCATCCGCCGCCACGAACACTTCGCGCCGAAAGGCACCAACGCCAATTTCGTCGGCGAACTGCCCGGCGGCGGCATCGCCATCCGCACCTACGAACGCGGCGTCGAAGACGAAACACTCGCCTGCGGCACCGGCGTCTGCGCGGCGGCGCTCATTTTCTCACGCCTCACCGGCGCGCGCTCGCCCGTCAGCGTCGCCGTCCGCGGCGGCGACACCCTGCTCGTCGGCTTCGAGCCGGACGGCGACGGCTGGAAAAACGTCACCCTCACCGGCCCCGCCGACTTCGTCTTCGAAGGAACCGTCAGCGTCTAGCCGCACATTTGGCGGGTCAACGGGCCTTGCTTCTGCTAAGGAAACGCTTCGTGCCAATGACGACCACCCTTTCTAACGAGCAAATCGCCAGTTTCCGCGAACTCGGATACTTGCAGCTCGATGCGATCACTTCTGCGGAGGAAGTGGACCGGTTACGCGGAATTTTCGACCGGCTCTTCGCTGAGCGTGCGGGCTGGGAAAAGGGAAGATCTTTTGACCTCGCGGGCAGTTATAATGCGGATATGACACCGGTGCTTCCGCAAATCCTGAACCCCATCGAATTTGCACCCGAACTCGGCGATACGCAGTTTCGCGTGAATGCGCTCACCATCGCACGCCAACTCCTCGGCCCGACTGCCGAGCCATGGTTTGAGCACGCGATTTTCAAACCCGCCCACTACGGCGCGCCGACGCCGTGGCATCAGGACGAAGCGCACCGCTATGATCCCGGCGTGGATTACGAGCAGCTCAGCATCTGGATGCCGCTCCAGCCCGCCACCGTGGAGAACGGTTGTATGCAATACATCCCCGGCAGCAATCGCGGCCCCATTCTCGAACATCGCTCGCTCGGCGGCGACCCGCGCAAGTCGGCGTTGGAATGCATCGGAGAATTTGATCGCTCCGCCGCAGAGCCTTGTCCGCTGCCTCCGGGCGGTGCAGCGATTCACCACTGCCGCACGTTGCACGGCGCGAGCGCAAACACCACCGACATCCCGCGTCGCGCCTACATCCTCGCCTTTCGCAGTGCGCCCGTGCCCGCTCCAGCCCGCGAAATGTTTCCGTGGCTCGTCGGAAAAATCACGCCAGCCGCAGAGCGCGCCGAAGCTTGGAAAAATCGCGGCGGCCCGCTCGGTCGCAGTGCCCGTCGCATCGGGGAATTCACACCGCAGCTTCGCAGGGAAAATAAAACGTCGCGTGCGGCGGATGTTGGGGAGCTAGGCGCGCTGCCCCACTCCATTGTTGCCGAAAGAGCTTCATGGGTTACACTCCCACCATGCAATACCCCGTCACACTCATCGAAACGGAGGAAGGCTTTGCGGTTTCCTGCCCCGCGCTGCCGGGTTGTCACTCACAGGGTGCGACACGCGAGGAAGCACTCGCCAACATCCGCGAAGCCATCGCGCTTTGGCTGGAAGTGGCGGAGGAAGACGCCGCCCGTGAACTCGCGGCGGAAGGCGCGCGCTACTCCCGCGAACTCGTGACCGTGTAGCGGCGATGCCCAAGCTCCCCGGCATCCGCCAGCGCGACGCCGTGCGCGTGTTTGAAAAACTCGGCTACCGAATCGCCCGCGAAAGCGGTCACATCATTATGACGAACGGTAAAACGCGCCTTGTCATACCATCTGCTCAAATTAAACAGACATTCGAGTTTTCCGCATAGCGTTTAGTTGAACCAGCAGCCAGTCGCGACCGATGAGTTGGAGGACGGATTTGGCGTCCTCCCAGTAACGTTGCAGGGTGTCCCTCATTCGATGCCGGAGTG
>CANJNZ010000034.1 GCA_947476045.1 Chthoniobacteraceae bacterium | reverse complement strand
CCGCCTCGTCTCCGCTCTCCTCGCCGAAACTTCCGACGATTGGGAATCCTCTAAAACTTACCTCAATATGCATCCATCCATCCCACCCTCCGCCTGACACTCGCCTCTTTTACAGAAAATTACTTGCTCGGCCGCCCTCTTGTTCCTTGAAATCGTGATTGCTAGAATTCATTGTTGCTAGTTGAGTATCTTGTATTCTCTGCCGAACGACCCCAAGCTCAGCGACCCGCGACCAAGGAGCGCGCGGGTGCGCGAAAAGGCGCGAGGCGAATGCGCGGCATGCGCTGGGCTTGGCGGCGGGAGCACATGCCGTGACTGAGCCGGTCGGTGCCAGAGCCGCGCATCGGTAACTGAACGCCAGAGTCGTGGTTCGCTGAAGCGCATAGGCGTTTCCGGTTGGTTCAAAGAAAGGTGCCGTGGAACCATGCTGAGCAAGCCGGTGGCGGTGGTGGTCGCTACGAATCGTCTTCTGCTGGTTGTGAGTTTCATGATTGAAAAGCTGGGTAACGTGCTGCTCTGTAGCTGGGATTGAAGGTTCGGACACGTCAACGGTTTGGCAAGAATAGCCGCTACGAATGATGGATAATGGAGGGCTTGGTGGAATCTGTCATGTGACGCAAATACGTCACACGCCGATTCCAGCGGCCTTGTTCCGAGGTCCCATGTGATGCTGAGCACGCTTCTCTTCACCCACCCGTGGAGCGGGCTATAGGGTCAGCACCTCTCTTGCAACACGAGTTTCTGGTCCTCCTTGAAGCCCGCCGTCTGAAGGGAAATAGGGAAATCCGCCTTGAGCATCCGCGACTGGCCGTTGGATTCGTTGACCAGCCTGTAACTGCCGGATTCCGTGCGGGACAGATCATCATCCAAGTGGCGTAAGTGGCAGGAAAAGGTGCTGGTTGTCGGGATTGGAAAATTCGATGGCCTTCTCGAAGATGACATTGTCCGGCACAGGAAGATCCGCCCCGAGCGATGGGCGGAAAATAAGAATTGAACATACCAAGGTAAGGATGATCTCAGGCATAATGAGGTAGGGTTTGAAGGTGATCGTGATATGCGAACTATGTTAAGCCGCTTTGTCTATTTTGCTTTCCCATGAACAAAGGGGACGGACGGAATTTCAAATTTCTTTCCCCGCCACTCAGCGATAACTCTTAAATACTTGTAAGGGTCACTCCATGTGCTGGAAGGTTCGATCACCGTGGACTCGGGCCATTCGTTCCAGCTCGTGACCATGATGTAGTCGGCTCCGGCGTCGGTGGCGGCGCGGAGGAAATCGCGCAGGGTCTGTCCGTCGCGCCTGGGCATGACATAAGGATCGTCTCGGAAACGGGAATTGTCATGGCCGGGATGGACTGGCAGGAGCATCTTCTTTCCCGCATCGTGAGCGAGCTTTGTCAGGTAGCGATATTTGCCGACGATGGCATCGTATTCATGTGCCCGGAAATTCGAGAACGTGCTATAGAAGGCGAAGCTATCCACGCCCGGAGTGGTGAGCCAATCCTCGGGAATGCGCTTTTCGCGGTCCTTGTCACCCACGTTGGCCGCTTTGGCATCGTGAGCGATCTTGTCCACGATCCAATAGACGGGACCCACCTCGCTCTCGACGTGTTTTTTTAGCAGCGGAAACTCCGCAGCGGTAAGCCCCGGTTCTGTCGCCACTTGGTAAAGATATACCACGGGACGTCCGTCGATGCGGAGGTAGGCCGGGTGATCCTTGTAGCGTTTCAGGGCTCGCGCCAGCATGACCTGATAATCTTCGAACTTTTGGTGGAACTGTGCGCGTTCATCGAGCAGTGCGAACTTGAAACCGTGCTTGCCCGCCGCAGCAACGATGCCGCGATCAACATTTTGGTCGAGAGCATTGTGCGCATCCCACCAGTCCACGAGAAACGCATCGATCCCCGCAGCCTTCGCCAATTGAACGTGCCATTCAGCGACCACTGGATCGGCACTGTCGTAAAGCCCGGCGAGCGGACGGAACATGCTGTTCGGCGGCGGCTCCCCCGGCTTCTGCGCCTGCTTCGCCAACTCGTTGGTTTCGGTCGAGGGATACGTCCAGTGCAGGAACGGATGTGTGGGATGCTGGCCGTCGTGATACCAGCAGTAGTAGTTCGCCAGCAGAAGGGGGCGCGCGGGTGGAGTCTCGGCGGCACGCAGCAGGCCTGCGGAAGCCAGCAGCATAGCGGCTAGAGCCAAGCGAAGCGAAATAGCCCGCCACGCTGATTTCATAAAAGTGCAGGCAAGGGCAAGAGCGGGTCTCATGGTTGTAATTTCCCAACAGAAGGAGTCCAGTGAAAATAGAAACGGAAGGCTTCGGGTTGCTCACTGAAACCGGGTGCTGGCGCTTCGTTGGAAGTCCCGGCATTTTGCATGAGCCAACGCTGCCCTTGGTGGCGTCTCAGCGGCAAGACTTGGACGGTGATCATGCCGGAGGCGCACTTAGCCTGAACTGGTGGCAGTTCGAAAATGCCCGGGGAAGGATGCTCACTGTCATACTTATTATAGAGTGGACTTGTGTTCAGATCAAAGCGGTTGGCGGGCACGTCGATGTATCCATCCATGGACGATGCACTTTCATCAGGATGGAGAGAGCCTTGCAGCGTGCGGTTTTGGGACTGAATGAAAAGGATGTTCCATCATTTGATTGAGTCCATGTGATGTGGCCACCGCGCACGATCGCTCTTTGCACGTCAGGAGCAGCGTTAGGTGACTTTCCCGGCGGAGTTCATCCCCGGCGGCACCATCGGGCCGGTGTGGAAAAAGTGAGCGCGTGCGTCCGCAGTCCGCGAGCCGCCTCGTCATGCGAATGTCGGCATCCGATGGCGATGGAGCCCTTGTCATCAATACAGAGCCCGCCCCATGTCGGCTCGTTGGTGAATACTTGCAATAGCAGTGTGATACCTGAGCGCGTTTTGCCAGAGCCAGTGTCTCCGGTGATGAGCCATCCACGGTAAAAGTCCTCGCGCGTCCAGACGAAGCCGCCGAGCCGTGCGACGACTCGTTTGCGAGGACGTGGCGGCATCACGATCAGGATGATGAGCGCGAGCAACCACGCGCTCACGATGGATGCGACGAGGACTTTTGCGGGAAGCAGTGCGTTCACTTTGGCTTCTGCTTTGTGGTGTCGACAACTTGTGCTTCGCCAGCAGGCGGGGCGACGGTGAATGGCATCTTCGTTGCCCCCATCGTGGGCGCGGAATGGGCCGTGAACGGTCGCGGCTGTGGGCGTCGTCGTGGGTTCGGCTGTGGGCGCTCACGTTGCTCAATGACCTCACGCACAAAGTTACCGATGGTGTCCACGGCGACAGCCACGCCTGCGGCGACGAGCATCTCGCGGATGAGGTCGTAGCTCGCGCCCTTTTCGCGGAGCTGCGCGATGTCGTCGCGGAAGGGCAGCAGTTTTGCGTAGCGGGCCTTGCAGACTGGCGTGAATGCGCGGATAGCTTCCTCGAACCGCGCCGTCTGCGCGGCAATGTCTGGATTCGTTTTCATACGATCATGGTTTCCTCGTGGCCGTCCGGATGACGCCCTCCGTGCTCGGACACTTTTTCTAAGCTCCGCTTAGACGTAGGGCGTCCCCCTTACAAAACCACGGCGCATTGCCGTGGTCGGGGAAATGTCCGGCGGTGAATTACCGCCGAAGCAGGTTGTTGCTCGTTTTGTTTGCGACCCACACTGCGGTTCCAGCGAAGCAGAGTCCGAGCGGACTATTACCGACTGGTGATGAGCCAATGAGTTGCCCGGTGATGCAGTCGAGCTGTGTCACGGTGTTTGAGCCCGAGTTGGCGACCCAAATGGAGCGTCCGTCAAAAACGATTCCAGCGGGTGCGGTTTCGACAGCGTAAGTGCCGACCACCGCGCCATTCAACGCGAGACACGTCGCGTAAAATGCGGCCATGAGTTCGCTCGTCTGTCCGCGCTGCCACACCGCCATCCCACAAGCTGTATCGGTCTGCACCGGCTGCGGTGCCGAGGTCGTGTGGGGCGCGACATGCCGGGAGCGTGGCTGCGCAGGATGCGCCGTGTCGCTGGTCTGTCTGGTAGTGGCGCTATTGCTGGAATGCACTCGCCGTCAACCGACGGGCAGCAACGAGGGACTACTGCTGATCGAAAAATCCCTCGCGGTCTTGGTCGCTGGAAACCTGCTCGGCCCATGGCTCATGGCATTTTGACGCTGCGGATCGCTCCACTTTTTTCGCACCTACCGTCACGACCGACGCCTAGCCCGAGACCATTCTCGCGCCCGGTTGGCGCTTCTGCTTGGCCGGCTCAGCCGGCTTCGGAATTTCGCTCGGCAATCGCGGCGGCTCTTCGCCGGCGAGGATGCGCGCATACGCCTCCTCGACCGAACTCGTGTCCACGAGCAATTCGCAGCCCGGTCGTCCCCACCGCATGATGCGCAGCCACGGCTCTGGCGCGAGGGCGTGGCGCGTCGCATAGAGCATCCGCTGGACGAGCTTCTCGCTTCCAAGCACGCGGATGAGGAGCTTCTTGTTGAGCACGAGCGGGCGCACGCCGTGAACGACGATTGGCTTGAAAGTGTGCGGCTGCTCCGGCATCGCGCCATCCTTGCGGAGACCGTCTGCACCGCTGCACTCGGCAGAGCGCAATCGCTGGGTTCAACGCGCGAGCTATGCGGCGGCAGCGACGCTCTCCGTTTCCTTCGCGAGGAAGGCGGTCAAAGATTTCCGATAATCTTTTAGTGGATTGATCTTCCAGAATTGCTCCACCTCTTTCGCCTTCACCAAGGCGCGATAGTGTTTGAAGACGACTTGCGGCGTGTTGCCCATCTCGGCTGCGGTCAGGTTTTCGTTTTTCGTGCGCGCGTAGATGAAGCTGCCGAAGCTGTGCCGGAGAGCATTGTGCGGCCACGGTGCAATCTCTGCGTCGTCGGCGAGCTGCCTCAGCTTCTCGCCAAAGGCGTCCACGTTCGGCGCAACCAGCCCCTTGTCTTTCGCCAACGGCTTCAGCCAAGCATAAAGATTGTCCGAAATCGCCACGACACGCCGTCGGCGAGTCTTTGCCTTAGTGCCTTGCACAACAATCGTGCGGCCCTCCAGATCGATCTCGGACCAATCCAGCGCGCAAATCTCCGATCGGCGCAGCCCGGCGAACAGACCGATGGCGATGCCCGCGATCATCTCCGGGCAGTTCGTCACCGCCTTCCCGAGTAAGGCCGCCGCTTGCACTGCGCTGAGGATGCCGACCACCTTGTCGTCCATGATGGGCCGCTCGATCAAAGCCGCCGGATTCGCCGCGCAGTAGTCGCGGTTCATGCCGAAGTTGAACACGGTCGTCAGCGTCACGAGGTAGTTCTTCCGCGTCCGCGGCGCCCACTCGCTCTCCGCGAGCCAATCCTCAATATCCGCGCGCTTCATGTCGTTGAGGTTCACGTCGCCGAACTCCTCGTTGATGACTTTGAAGTAGCTCTCGTATTGCGTGATCGTCCGCGCCTTGCAGTCCTTGAACGAGCGCCGGTGCTGAATGAATTCCTTCTCGATCACCGCCAACGTGCGCGTCCCGCCTGCCGGCAACGCATGTCGCAAATAGTAGTTCACCGCTTCCGTCAAAGACCGCTTTACCGCAGCAAGCCGCTTGAAAGCATCCTGCGCTTCGCCAAGCTGCGCGGAAGTGAGATCGAACACCGCCGCGCCAAGCTGCTTTTTCATCGTTTCCTGCCCTAGCTCCGTCGCCTTGAAACCGTCCGCCTGGCTGTCACCGCGCTCATCGCCAAAAATCCAAGTGCGCGCGGCGTCGAGAGAGGAGAAGTTCTTCTTTCGCACCGCCCCACCCGTGAATTTCTTGTTCAATCGCACGCGCCAGTATTCCCGACCATCGCCGTTCACAGTCCGAAACACCGCGACACCGCGCGGGAGTTTCGCGATGGGAGAGCGAGACTTGCGGGAGGAGGTTTCGGCAGCATCTTTGGCGATCATACAGAAAGTGTCCGCTTTTTGTCCGCTCAAGTCAACTATAGAGTAATATTGCAAGCTCATAACCTGAAGGTCATAGGTTCAAATCCTACCCCCGCAACCATTTTCATCAGCGGGACAAGGGAGAATGGTTAGTCTGGCTATTGCACTCCCTCTTTATCGGTTTTCTTTTTGAAAGCATCTTTCACTTCTTCTTTGATGCCTCGAATGAGCCCCTTTGTGGCTTCTTTGGCGACAGAGGCTGTGCCGTCTTTGATCTCTTCGCCGATTCCTTTTGCGTTCATCAGAAAACGATTTGCGGTGATGTCGTCTTCGGTATCGAAAGCGCCGTCCGACCCTGCTGAACGGACGAGAAGACGCTCACCGATGCCCTCCTCACGATACTCGATTCGGAGTTGGTGCCCCCATGCGTCGGCTTCGGTGACGGTAGCGGGCTCGGTGCGTTTGTAGCGACCGTGCTCCACTTGGCCATCAAGACGGTCGGCGAGGGCGACAACACTTTTATCGGTATTGCGGCGTGAAAAGATGGGCTTCGCTGTGAACCAACCGATAAGTAGCAGGCAGGTGACCGCAATCGCAGTGATACGAATTTCAGTGAAAAATTGTTTCATTACTTGTTTCGATTGGATGGGCTGGGTTGTCGCATGGGTTGCGTTGGCTTTGTCGTGTAGCAGCGCTGTATTTCCCGCGGAACATTTTTTCTCGAATGTTTTCCAGTGTGCGCTGTCTGAATGAACGCTCTTCCCCGGAACGGAGTTTCACTTTAGACAGACCAGCCGTTTCGCTTTTTCAAATCGTTTGCACATTCCATGACCAATACACAGGACATCACCAACCGCGTTCAGGAACAGAATAGCTGGGTGCCCGCGCTTCAGCAGGAAGTCGCGCGCGTCGTCGTCGGCCAGCGCTACCTCGTCGAGGGGCTGCTCATCGGCCTGCTCACCAATGGCCACGTGCTGCTGGAAGGCGTGCCGGGCCTCGCCAAGACGCTGACGGTGAAGACGCTCAGCTCGGCGATTCGCACGGGGTTTTCGCGCATTCAATTCACGCCCGATCTGCTGCCTGCCGACCTCATCGGCACGCTCATCTATAATCCACGGGAGGGCGTTTTCACCACGAAGCGCGGGCCGATTTTTAGCAACCTCATCCTCGCAGATGAAATCAACCGCGCCCCGGCGAAAGTGCAGAGCGCGCTGCTGGAGGCGATGCAGGAGCGGCAGGTGACGCTGGGCGATACGACGCACAAACTGCCTGATCCTTTCCTTGTGCTGGCGACGCAGAATCCGCTGGAGCAGGAGGGCACTTACGCGCTGCCAGAGGCGCAACTCGACCGCTTCATGCTGAAACTGAAAATCGGCTACCCGACGAAGGTGGAGGAGCGTCAAATCCTCGACCTCATGGGCACGAGTTCGCCGAAGCTCGACGTGCTGCCGGTGGTGGAGCCGGAGCAAATTATCCGGGCCCGCGAGATCGTGAACAGCATCTACATTGATGACCGCGTGAAGGATTACATCGTGGACGTGGTCTTCGCGACGCGCGACCCCAGCGCCTACAAGCTGCAACTCGCCGGCCTCATCCGCTACGGCGCGAGCCCGCGCGCGACCATCGCCCTCACGCTCGCCTCGCGCGCCAAGGCGTTTCTCAGCGGACGCGGCTACGTGACGCCGCAAGACGTGAAGAGCGTGGGCATGGACATCCTCCGCCACCGCGTCGCCGTGACCTACGAAGCCGAGGCGGAGGAGATGACGAGCGAGAAGATCATCGAGCGGGTGTTTGCGAATTTACCGGTGCCGTGAGGTCATTTTTCAAAACGCTATTCTTCATCGGACTCATCACCCTGCTCGCCGGGTTCCTTTATGGCGCATTGGCGGTTGGCGTGCCCTATCCCGATCCAACGCCAGCACAAGCGCACACTCAGGCTATTGCTTTACAACGCTGCGATGATGTGGCGCTGGTCGGATTCGCTCAACTCATCGCAGGGATTCTTGGCTGGGCATTCACTCAATTCTTTCTCGTAAAAAAGCCCGGCACCGCAGCGATCTGAAATGGAAGCCGCGCGCGACATCCTCAAAAAAATTCGTCAGATCGAGCTGAAGACTCGAGGCATGATTGATACCGCTTTTTCCGGTGCGTATCGGAGTGTGTTCAAAGGGCGCGGGATGAATTTTGAGGAAGTGCGCGAGTATCAGGCGGGCGATGAGGTGAGGGCGATTGATTGGAATGTCACGGCGCGGATGGGCGATGCGTTCATCAAGAAATTCACCGAGGAGCGCGAACTGACGGTGATGCTCATCGTGGACGTGAGTGCGTCGGGGGAATTTGGCAGTGTGAACCTCAGCAAGCGCGAACTGGCGGCGGAGGTGGCGTGTCTATTTGCGTTCAGCGCGATTCGGAATAACGACAAGGTCGGCTGCATTCTTTTCTCAGATCACGTCGAGCTTTTCATCCCGCCTGCAAAGGGGCGAGGGCACGCGCTGCGTATCATCCGCGAGATTTTGTTTTTCGAGCCGAAGGGGAAGGGGACGGATGTTGCCGGCGCGCTTGTCGCTGCGAATCGCGTGCTCAATCGCCGCGCCGTTGTCTTTTTGCTCAGCGATTTTCAGGCGCCGGATTTTTCCAAGCCGCTCACCATCGCCGCGCGCCGCCACGATGTCGTCGCCATCCCCATCGTGGACCCGCGCGAACTGGAACTGCCCGACGTGGGCCGCGTGGTTTTCGAGGACGCTGAAACCGGCGAACGTCTCGTGGTGAACACCAGCGACCGCCGCGCGCGGCTGCGCTTCGCTGAAAATGTGGCCGAAATGCAGGAGCAAATTCCCGCCAGCTTCCGTCGCTTCGGTGTGGATACGATCACTCTGCGCACCGACGCCGACTACGTCCCCGCGCTCCGTAATTTCTTTCGCAATCGCGAACGCCGCCTCGCACTCGGATGATTCTCGCCGCCATCACACCCGCTCCCGATGTCCCGCTCGATCTGCTCGCCGGTCTGCGCGACAATGCGCCGCTGGTCGAAGTCCCGTGGCCGACGTGGATGTGGGTGGTGAATGTGGTGCTGGGCCTTATCGTTCTGGCAGCACAGATTAAGCTCTTACTTTGGCTGCGAAGTCTCTCGAAAAAGAAAACGCCACCGCCTTCACCACGCGCCATTGCTCTGCGCGAACTCGAAGCATTGCGGGCGAAGGTCGCGCAGTTGGAGCCATACGCATTCAGCGTCGCCGTCTCGGATGTGCTCCGCACCTATATCAGCACGCACTTTAATCTCCACGCGACGCAGCAAACCTCCCCGGAGTTTCTCGCCAGCATCGCGACATCCGCGCGCTTCACCGACGACGATCGCCGTCTGCTCGCTGCATTTCTGGAGCGCTGCGACTTGCTGAAATTCGCACGCGTCGAAGTCGGCTCCGACGAAAACTCAGCGCTGCTCCAGGCCGCAACCGCATTCGTGCAAGGCGCACAAACATGAACTTCGACGACTTCAGTTTCGCGCAACCGTGGTGGCTGCTCCTACTGGCGGCGCTGCCTGTGCTCGCGTGGTTGCAGGGTGGTCGCGGCCCGATTCCAGCCGTGCGCTTTTCATCCGTGGAAGCGATGCGCTTTGGTGCGCAAAAACGGAACGCTGGATGGGGTGGATTTGCCCGCGTGCTGTTACACATCGCGCTCGCGCTGCTCATCATCGCGCTTGCGCGTCCGCGACTTGGAAAAACGCACGACACCATCGAATCCAGCGGCGTGGACATCATGCTCGCACTCGATGTTTCCGGCTCGATGGTCGCCGAGGATTTCACGCTCGGCGGGCAGCCTGCGAGCCGTCTTGATGCGGTGAAAGACGTGACCAAACGCTTCATCGAAGCGCGCCCGAACGATCGGCTCGGCATCATCGTTTTCGCCGGACGTCCGTATTTGATGAGTCCTGCCACGCTCGACCACACGTGGCTGCTGCAAAATCTCGAACGTATGCAAAACGGCATTCTTCCAGACACCGGCACGAGCATCGGCACCGCGCTCGCCAGCGCGTCGAATCGCCTGCGCGATAAAGTGTCGAAGAGTAAAATCATCGTTCTGCTCACCGACGGCGCTGAGAACGTGACGACTGTGAAGCCCGAGATCGCAGCCGAGGCTGCGAAGGCGCTGGGTATTAAAATTTACACCATCGGCGTCGGCACAAACGGTCCCGTGCGCGTGCCTGCCGGAACATTCTTCGGGCAGAAACAGTATCGAATGCAGCAATTCCCCACGGACGAACCGGGCCTGCAAAAAATTGCCCAGATTGGTGGCGGCCAGTTTTTCCGGGCAGCGGACAGCGAGACGCTAGACAATGTCTTCAAGCAAATTGACCAGCTCGAAAAAACCGAAGTGAAGCTCAAGCGCAAGGTCGAGTGGCGTGAGTTGTTCGAGTGGTTCATTGCCGCAGGTTCGCTGCTGCTCGCAGTGCGTGCCGCGCTTGCGCAGACGATTTGGAGGACGGTGCCGTGAAGAAAATGACGAATGACGAATGTCGGATGACGAATGTTCGCGCGCTTGCGTCAGTCATTCGACATTCGACATTCGTCATCCGTTATTTGAGAGGAGGCCCCGAATGAGTGAATCACCCTCCACCTTCGTCCAGCCGCTCTGGCTCTGGCTGCTCGTGCTGCTGCCGTTTCTCGCCGTGCTTTTCCTGACGAGTGAGCGCCAACGCGCACAGGCGCTTGGAAGATTGATAGCCGCACGTTTGCAAGCGCGTCTCGCAGGCAGCGTGAGTGTGGCGAAGCGGCGTGTGGCGTTTGCGCTGCTGCTGGCGGGGCTGGCATTTTGCATCGTGGCGCTGGCGCGTCCGCGATGGGGATTTGCTTTCGAGCAGGTCATGGGTCGCGGGCGCGACATCATCATCGCTGTAGATACTTCGCGCTCCATGCTTGCGCAGGATCTCGAACCAAGCCGGCTCGCCCGCGCGAAGCTTGCCGCGCAGGATTTGTTGTCGAATCTCGACGGCGACCGGGTCGGTCTCATTGCGTTTGCAGGCACCGCATTTCTCCAGGCGCCTCTCACGCCGGATTACGAGGCGGTGCGCGATTCGCTGGAAGAACTGGATACCGAAATCATCCCGCAGGGCGGAACGAATCTCAGCGCCGCCATTGCCGCCGCGGACGGGGCGTTTGGCAAAGGCGAGAGCACACATCGCGCATTGATTTTGTTCACCGATGGCGAGGACTTGCAGGAGGACGCGCTTGAGGCTGCGAAGAAGCACAAGGACACGTTCCGGATTTTCACCATCGGCCTCGGCACACCGGGTGGCGCACCGCTCATCGTGCCCTCGCGGAGGGGAAAGGAAATGGTGCGCGACGAGCAGGGAAACGTCGTCACCTCCCGTCTCGATGAGAAACGCCTGCGCGAAGTTGCGGAAGCGGGCGGAGGCTTCTACATTCACCTCCAGAACGGTCCGGCGGAGATGCGCCAGCTTTTCCGCGACGGCCTTAGCAACATGACTGAAAAAGACACCGACCAGCGCATGAACAAAATCGCCATCGAGCGCTACCAGTGGCCGCTTTCGCTAGGCCTGCTCTGCATCGCGGCTTCGGTGTTGCTCGGCGAAAGGCGGCGTCAATTGCTCCGTGTCACGATACTTGCCGCGTCCATGTTCCTCGTGCCGCAGAACGCAGAGGCGAGAGGATTGATGGGTCGTCTGATTGACAAAGTCTTGCATCCTGAAACTGCCAAAGAGGACGCCGCGCCCAAGCCACCGCCAGATGAACTCAAGGCGCTTGAAGAAGAGCGGAAGCGCCGTCCAAACACGCCGCAACTCGACTACAACGTCGGCTGTGCGGCTTTTAAAAGCGGTGATTACGACAAGGCAGCCGCGTCTTTCAGTAACGCGCTAGGCACTGGCGACGCGGCGCTGAAATCCAAGGCGGCCTACAATCTCGCCAACACGCTTGCGCATCGCGGTGCGGCGGAAAAGGAGAAGGAACCGAAACTCGCGGAGTGGAAGAGTGCGGTGCAAAACTACGACCACGCGCTCGCGCTCGATCCTTCCAACGCCAACGCGAAGGAGAATCGCGATATTGTCAGCAAGGCCATTGCAGAACTCGAAAAGCCGGAGGAGAAAAAGGATCAGCAGAAGAAAGACGAACAGAAGAAGGATGATCAAAAGAAGGATCAGGAAAAGAAGGACGACCAAAAGAAAGATGGCGACTCGAAGGACGGAGAACAAAAGGGAGACAGCAAGGACGGGGAGAAAAAGGATGGAGAAAAGAAGGACGGCAACGATTCGCAGCAGGAGAAAAAGGACGGCGAGCAGTCCGACAAAAAGCAGGGAGAACCCAAGGACCAGAAGAAGAATGTAGACAAACAAAAGGACGATGAGAAGAAGGATCCGCAAGCCCAGCCGAAAGCCGGCGAGCACGAGAAGCCAAAGACAGGGGAACTCAAGAGCGCCGGAGAACAGCAACCCGGTGACAAGGATGCACAGCAGAGCGAAGCCGCTGAAGCCGCCGCCGCCGCACGCGAAGGACGCATGACGGAAAAAGACGCGAAACAACTCCTCGAATCGCTACGCAAGAACGACGTGATTCTTCCTCCGCTGAAACTTCTGGAGGAACGCCAGACACCGCGTCGCGTGCAGAAAAACTGGTAGGCATGAGAGACACGATTTCCAAAACGATGCTGCGTGCTGTGTGCGTGTTCATTTTTCTCATCCCAGCGATGGCGATGGCTGCGAGCGTGCGCGGTTCGCTTTCCACGCCGAATGCCGGTGTGGGCGAGGCGGTGGAGTATGAATTGATCATCGAGGGAGGGAGCCCTGCGGACGCGCCGGTTCCGCCGGCGGTGGATGGTATCGAGTTGCGCGGGACGTCGCAGAGCAGCAGCACGCTGATCAGCGGTGGCGGCGTGCAGCATACGATTCAATACAGATTCTCGCTTGTGCCGAGGAAAGAAGGGACTTTCACCATCCCGCCAATCGAGGTGGATGTGGACGGCAGGAAGCTGCGGACGGAGACGCTGACGCTGAAAGTTTCTCCTGCGGAAAAGACGAAGGGCGAAGGCGACCTCGCGTTTGGCGAGATGCGTGTGGGGCGCAAAACGGTTTATGTCGGAGAGGATGTGCCGGTGGAAATCCGCTATTTCCTCGACCGCTCCACGCGGTGGAGTGCGCAGCAGGCTCCATCGCTCGAAGGCGATGGTTTTACGACGCGCCGTGTCGTCGAAGGCGGGCAGAGCGAGGTGGAACTTGCGGGAAAAAAATACGCGCGCGTGCTGCTCCGAACGGTGGCCACGCCGACGAAGGCGGGAAAATTTTCGCTCGGGCCGGCTGATATGCGTTTTGTGTATTCCAAACAGCAGAACACCCGCTACTCGCCGTTCGGCGGCACTTTTGGACCGGGGCAGGAAGTCGTCGTCAGCGCACCTGCGGTGGAGTTGGAAGTGAAACCGCTGCCGGTGGATGGACGCCCAAAGGACTTCGCCGGCGCTGTTGGAAAATTCAAACTGTCTGTGAGCGGGCGGCCCGATAAAGTGAAGGCGGGCGATCCTGTTACAATGACAGTGACCATCAGCGGACAGGGGAACTTTGATCGCATCGCCACACCAGCGCTCGCGGAACCGGCGGGCTGGCGCACTTATCCGGCTACGGACAAGTTTTCCCCCAACGACACGCTCGGTCTCACGGGCACGAAGACATTTGAAATCGCCGTGGTGCCGGAGGAGAAGAAAAGTGAAACGCCTGTTTTCACGTTCGTCTTTTTTGATCCTGATGAGGCGAAATACGTGACGCTCAAGAGCGATGCGACACCGCTCGTGGTGGAGGGAAATTTCACTGCGCCAGCAACGCCCGGGCAGTCTGCGGTCGAGGGTGCGCCGAAGCCTGCCGCGCCGGAGGACATCATCGGCAACCTACCATCGCCCGGCGTGTGGGGTGCGCCGGTTGCGATGTCACCGCTCGTGTGGATTGGCGTGATGTTTGCGCCGCTGCCAGTGTTTGCGCTGCTGTTCGCGTGGCGTGCGAGAAAATCTGATCCGCGCATGGTGGAGATTGCAGCTCTGCGTTGCGAAAAAGCGGCGCTCTTTGCAAAGGTGCGCGCCACACAGGAGCGTGCGGAGCTTTACGATGCGGCGGCGCATATGTTGCAAATTGAAGTGGCGCTCGCGACGAAACAGCCGCTTGCGGGTGTGGATGAAGCCGCCGTGCTCGCAAGGCACAACGCGCAGGGAGTGCGCGAGATTTTTGCCGCACGCGCGGAGCTGGTCTATGCCGGTGGAAGCCGTGGTGATGCGCTGAAGAGCATCGAGCGCGACAAGGTGCTGGAAACGCTGGCGGAATGCGGGAGGGCTGCACGATGAACCTGCTCCGTATCGCAGCGCTGCTCCTCGCGCTCGCTCTCAATGTGCGGGCGAACGATGCGTTTGAGAGCGCGAACAAAGCCTACGCGTCCGGCGACTTTGCGGGCGCTAAAAAGAGCTACGAAGCCGCGTTGCGACAGGATGCGCGGGCGAATGAATTCTACAATCTGGGCAACGCCAGTTTTCGCCTCGGAGAACATGGGCGCGCAGTGCTGGCGTATGAGCGGGCGCTCGCGCTTTCGCCGGGTCATGGAGAGGCGGCGTCGAATTTACGATTCGTCCGGCAAAAAGCGGGTGCGCGCGTGCTGGAACTATCATTGGCTGCGCGGATGCTCAGCGTTGTTCCGACATCGGTCGCGCCGTGGCTGTCCATCGGTCTGGCGTGGATTGGGATTTTTTGGGGCGGAGTCGCGCTGTGGCGTCGGAGCGGTGCTGGCGGAGTGGTCGGCGGCGCTTTGCTGCTGATGCTCGGTGCGGGCTACGGAGCCGGTGCGATGTGGTGGCAGCGTGAGCAGGCGAAGCTGGCGATTGTTGTCACGGAGCGCGTGGAGTCGCATTCGGAGCCTGCAAGTTCTGCGAAGCTCGCGGAGGCGCTCCCGGCGGGAAGCCGTGTGCGTGTGATTTCCTCGCTAGGCGAATGGAGCTACTGCGATTTGCCAAGCGGCACACGCGGCTGGCTGCCTTCGCAAAGCATCGAGACCATCGCGCCGTTTGTCCGGCCATGAAATGGTTCACGCTGCTCGTGCTTTTTGCATTCACCGGCCCGCTGAGAGCCGACTGGCGCGATGAGTTGAGCGTGAGACGTGGAAAGTTTCCGAAGCCCCCGGCGCAAACTGCGAACTACGAAATCGGATGGAGCGGAGTGAAGGCGGCTGAGGCGCAGGTGAAGTTTTCCAGCGCGAAATCCGGTGTGTGCAAACTGGAGGTGAAAGGCGGGAGCGTCGGGCTTGCACGCGTGCTTTACGGCATGGACGGGACGGTCGTTTCCACATGCACGTCGTCTCTTTCTCCGATCCAACTCGTGATGGTGGAGGACTACGGAAAGAAGTGCGTCACCACGAAACTCGACTTCACCCGCAAAGGCGTCACGTGTCTCAAAAAAGTGTCACCGCCGGATCCGAAGCCGCCGAAGCCAAAACAGGTGCTTCTACCGAGAGCGCACGACCCGCAAAGCGCGCTCCTCTTTTTCCACAGTCTGCGGCTGCGCACGGGCGACAGCGCGCGGCTCTGCGTGTGCGCGGGGAACTCGGGCAACCACATGGAGGTGAAAGTATCCGGACGCGAGAAATTGTGTGTGGCGGGGCGCGAGTGGGACACAATCCGCTGCGACGTGAAGCTGAGCAGTGTGGAGAAAAATCACACACTCACGCCGAGCAAGCGGCTGAAGAAACTGACAGTGTGGGTCTCCGACGACAAAGACAGAATGCTGCTGCGCGCAGAGGGCGAAATTTTTCTGGGCCGCGTCTGGGCAGAGATGAAGAGCGTGGAATTTACCAAGTAGCTCGCGGGCTACAGTCGGCGCATCGAATCGTAGTCTACGCTACGGTCGCGCCGGCGCGCAGGATCGTAGAACGGCTTGAGCGGCGGCGCATCCGGGCTGCGACCGGGGAGCAGGCCGAGCGTGCTGAGTGTCTGGAGATCGAGGAGGCCTGTGCGGGGGAGTCGGCGTTGGATTTGGTAAAGCGAGATGGCCTCGCTTGTTGCGGGGCCGGGCAGTCCATCCGGTGGCGCTTTGTAAAAGCCGCGACGGCCGAGTTGGTTTTGCACTTTGCGCAAAACATCGAGTTGCACTTCGCGCGGTGCCGTAGAGTAGGGAGTGCCACGAAATAGGGCGCTAAATTCGTCATTGGTGGCAGGAGGCAGCGGACGCGGGGGAGGCACGATGCCGGGGTCGTCGGGGGGAAGTTGCGGTCTGGGGCGTGGAACCTCCACGTTGGGAACGGGTGAGGCCCGCGGGACTTTCGCTGGCGTGGGATCGCCGGCCTGCGGTGGATTCACCTGTGTGGGCTGCGGCTTTTGTGGCACAGGCTCCGGCTTGCTTTCGGTATTGTTTCCCAGACCGAGCGCGGCGAGCGTTTCGTCGTTGAGTTTGCCGGTGACTTGCAGGCCGTTGCGGATTTGAAAGCGACGAATCGCGGCAGAACTCTCGGCTCCATCCTTCCCGTCCACCTCCCCGTAGAAAAATCCCTGACTCTTCAATTCGGCCTGTGCATCACGGATGCGGTCATCGGCATTCGCGGTTGCGAACATGGCGATGGCGAGGAGAGAGAGGCGGAGTTTCATGCTGATGAGTGCAACTTCGACGCAGGTTGTTCCTTCTCTATTCACGCGATGTCAGTGTTTCGTCCACTCACTTCTTTTAGGAAGAGCTGAAAAAACCGGGATGCACGCATCCCTCCATTAAGAATCACATCGCGTCCCTGTGGTGTTTCTGCCGAGGAAGCGCTTGCTGCATGCAGGGCTCTTGAATACGTAGCAGGCCATGTGGCGCGCCCTTGTTCCAGCATTGATCCTTGCGAGTTATAGCACATCTGCTTTCGCGCAGTTGCCGGTGGTGGATCCGCCCCGCGCATGGAAGTCGGCCGCTGGTGCGCCGTTTACAGCGACGTTGATTTCTTTCGACGGCAAGACCGCCATTTTCAAAATGCCCAACGGCCAGCGAGTGCCTGCGACTACGGAGCAACTGAGTGCGGAGGATCAGTCGTATCTCGCCGAGTGGATGAAAAAGCAGCCCATCAAATTCACCATGCCGGATGTCGTGGGCGTGGAGACATCGGCGATCAAAACGGAGATCGTCAGCGAGGATGCGGCGGGCGGGAAGTTTGTTTATCGCACAACGAATTTCGAATTCGAGTCGCAGGGAAAATTTACGCAATCGCTGCTCCGCGAGATTGCGCGAAACTTTGAAGCGACCTATGAGTTGTTGAAAGCGCTGCCGTGGAATGTTGCGCCGCGTCCGCCGTCGGGCACGCACTTCAAGGCGAAACTGCTCAAGGACAAGGCCGCGTATGCAGCGGCGGGAGGGCCACCCAACAGCAGCGGTGTTTACCGTTCGGACACCGAGTGTTTTTACGTTCCGTTTGAAAGCATCGGCATCAAGGAAAGCGGAAAATCCTTCACGAAAGACGACGACTTCGATGCGGGCACGCTCGTCCACGAACTCACCCACCAGATGATGCACTTCTGGCTGAATGCGCTTCCTCAATGGATCGTGGAAGGCACCGCCGAATACACGAGCAACCTGCCGCTCAAGACTGGAAAATTTCGCGTCTCGAGCGCGAAGACGGGACTCAAGGATTATCTGGATTTTCTGAAAAGGCGCGTTGTCGGAGGCGTGCCCACGCCGTTTCCGCTGGAGAAACTATTCACGATTTCCAACGAGGAATGGGGAGCGACGCTCGCTGCGGATCCCATGACCTCGCGCCGCGCCTACTTCACGTCCTACCTGCTTGTTTATTACTTCATGCACATGGACGGGAAGGGCGACGGGCAGCGTTTCATCCACTACTTCCGCGAAGTCGGTGAAGTGAAATACGCGATGGAAAAGTATCGGAGTGCCGTGGAGGAATTCCGGAAAAATCCCGCGGTGAAGGACCTGGGAGATGGTCGTTATTCATGGCCAAGCACCCTTAAGCATCCGGCCAAACCTGCTGACATCGACACACCCGAAGCGCAGAAAGCATTTCAGACAAAAACGCTGAATATCCTTCTGGACGGAAGGACGGTGGATCAATTGCTGAAAGAAATCCGCACTGCTTACAAGAAGCTCGGCATCACTCTTTGAGCCGTCGCATCTTGCAAAAAACTGGGGCGCATTTTCAGGTGCTCTACGTCAGCGCGTCCGGTCGGTGTAGTTGGGTTTGGGCGGACGGACGGACGGATTTTTCTCCAGCATGGTTTTGATTTCGGCGATGGCGCGTTGGAGTTGCGGGTCGGTGCCTTTGGCAAGCACGGCGGGATCGTCCATCACGGCGATGTCGGGTTCAACGCCGCGGCCTTCGATGATCCATTTGCCGGAGTTGTCGTAGATGCTGAATGTGGGGACGGTGACGCTGCCGCCGTCCACGAGTTTGGGGCATCCGGTCATGCCGATGAGTCCGCCCCATGTGCGCGTGCCGATGACGGGGCCGAGTTTTTTCTGCTGGAAGAGCCACGGAAAACAATCGCCGCCGGAGCCGCTCCAGCGGTTGGCGAGCATCACTTTTGCCTGCGTGGTGGGGACGAATGGCGTCGTCCAATCCCTGCCGTCGCGCACGCCCCAATGATTCGTGACGGGGCGGTTGAGCAACTCGATGAAACGGTCTGGAATCTGGCCGCCGCTGTTCCAGCGTTCGTCAATGACGAGCGCGTCCTTGTGCGTTTGCGCACGCCACTGGCGGTAAAGTTCCGTCTGCCCGTCAATCGCCGTGCTGCGGACGTAAATGTAGCCCGCGCGGCCCTGCGTGGCTTCGTCCACGATGCGGCGGTTGTTTTCGATCCACGCGCTGTGACGGAGCGCGCTCTCGCTGCCGATGGTTTGCACGAGGATTTCGCGCGCACCTTCGAGCGTGGGCTTGTCGTTCAAAGTGAGCATCACCGCCTTGTCGGCGAGGCCCTGGAATGCGGCGTAGGGTTCCTGTGCGGGGTCGAGCTTGCGGCCGTTCACGGCGAGCAGCCATTCGCCTTCCTTCACGGCGAGGCCGGGTGTGCGGAGCGGGGCGCGCACGTTCGTGTCCCACGGCGCGACATCGAGGATGTGCTTGATGCGAAATGCTCCCTGCTCCAGTGCGAAGTTGCAACCGAGGTAGCCGACGCTGCGGTGCGCGCCCTGTTCGAGTTCGCCGCCGCTGCGGTAAGTGTGCGAGCTGTTTAGTTCTCCGAGCAATTCTCCGAGAATGTAGTTCACGTCGTGGCGTGTGGCGCAACCGGCGAGCATTTTGCCGTAGCGTTCGCGCATCTGCTGCCATGCGACGATGTGGAGATGCGGGTCGTAGAAAAAATCGCGCTCGATGCGCCATGCGTCGTTGAACATCTGCCGCCACTCGACAACCGGGTCCACGGTGAGTTCGAGCGAAGTGCTCAGCGCCTTGTCCGTCTTCGCGCCCTCGGCGGCGTTGGCGACGAACCACTGGTCGCCGCGTGCGACGAGCATCTTTTTTCCATCGGCGGAAATCTCGTAGCTGCCCGCACTGTCGAGCATCGCCTTTTCGGCGCGCGCTTCGATGTCGTAGTAGCTGAGCGGTGCGTTGCCGCCGGATGCGCCGGTGCGCGGCGGCCAGCGGAAGACGACCTTGCCGGGCAGGGCGCTGATTTGATCCAGCCGCCCGCTGCCCACGGGCAGGACGACGGCGCGCCCCTCGAAGCCGTCGAGATCGATCTTCACTTCCTTCGGATGCGGAACGTCGGCGGGTTTGTCGGCGTCGCCTTTTTTATCCTCCGGCTTTTTGTCGGCGGGCTTCGGCTCGGCGGGTTTGATGGACGCCTCGGCTGGCTTGTCGCCCTTCTTCGAGTCCTCCGGTTTTTTCTCCGGCTCGTTCGACTTCGGTTTGTCGTCCTTCTTTTCCTCCTTCTTCGGCTCGTCCTTTTTGAACGGCTCCTCGTCATTCCTCGGCGCGAGCGGCGACGCGATGTCCTTGCGCAGCGGCACGCAGACGAGCGCGTGGCTGTTCACGTAGGCCCACGTGTTGTCGAAGTCGCTGTAGAGCGCGTTGAAATTCCGTTTGCTGCGGTAAAAAAGATAGTTCCCCGCCGGGTCGAACACCGGCTCGTCGTCATCGTAATACGCGCTCGTCACCTGATGCCTTTTGCGCGCCTTCACATCGTAAATCACGATGGCGTTGAGCTGGCTGTCCGTGTCGCCTGCGTAGGCGAGCCAGCGGCTGTCGCTGCTCCAGTTCACTTTGAAAGCATCGAGCTGGCCGTGATACATCCACAGTTGTTTGTCAATTTGCTCCGTCTGCTGCGTGTCGAGATCGTGCAGCCAGATTTTCATCGCGCTGTCTATGAACACGAGCTTGCGGCTGTCCGGCGACCAATGCGGCTGGTAGCGCCAGCCGGGGCCGAGCGTCGTGACCTGCTTCTCCTCGCCCTTGCCGTCGGCGGGACGGAGCGTCAGTTCATACTCGCCGCTGCGGTCTGAAAAATACGCGATCCATTTTCCATCGGGCGACCACGCGGGATAGCGCTCGGCGATGCCGGGTGTTTCGGTGAGATTGCGCACGATGCCGTTCTCGGCGGGCACGGAAAAAATGTCGCTGCGCGCCTCGAAGATCACCCGCTTCCCGCTCGGCGAAATCGCGCCGTTCTTGATCAAGCCGCCCGCATTTTCCACACGCGGACGCAACGTCGCCTTGTCCGTGATTACGTCCACCTTCACCTCGCGCGTCTGCTCCGTCGCCAGGTCGAGCAGCACGAGGCGGCCCCCGTTTTCAAACACGATTTCCTTCGGCCCGATGCTCGGGTTGCGCACATCGTATTCGGTGAAATGCGTCACCTGCCGCAGCGATTTCGCAGCGGTGTCGTAGCACCAGAGGTTCGCGCGCTTCCGCTCGTCTCGGTCGCTCAGGAAATAGAGCTTCGTGTCACCCGCCCACATCGGCTGCGAATCGCACGCATCGTTGTTCGTCACATTTTCCGCCGCGCCCGTGTCGAGGTGAAAGAGCCACACATCCGGCGCGAGTCCGCCGCGATAGCGTTTCCACGATGCGCCGTCGGTGTTCGTCATCACGTAGGCAAACGTTCTGCCGTCCGGCGAAATCGCGCCGAACTCGCCGTAGGGAATCGCCAGCCGCTCCGCCACACCGCCCTGCGTGTTGATTTTAAAAAACTGCCCGACCCGCTCGGTGAAACTCTCCCGCTTCGATGCGAAGACGATGCTCTTCCCGTCCGGCCACCAGCCCACCATGCGGTCCGACGCGCCGTGAAAAGTCACGCGCCGTGGCTCGCCGCCGGAGACGGGCATCACGTAAATGTCCTCATTACCCTCGTAGTTTCCCGTGAACGCAATCTCGCGGCCATCCGGTGAAAAACGCGGCCAGCTTTCCTCGCCGCGCGGCGAACTCAGCCGCAACGCCGTCCCCCCGTCCTTCGGCGCGAGCCAGATGTCGCCCGCGTAGGCAAACGCGATGTGCTTCCCGGAAACCGCAGGCATCCGCATCAGCCCCGCATCGAGTGATTCATCCGCAAACAGCGGCGCGAGCGCAGTGGTGCAAAATGCGAGGAACGATAGAGCTTTCATCGGCCCGCGAAGAAACACGCGCTTGGCAGATTGGGCAACGGCAAAGCCGCCAGCTTCGATAGACTACTATTACATTGCCCGCTCCCGCCAATTGCGCAAAAACCCACGCCCATGCACTTCCCACCCCGTAATGTTCCTACAGAACCGACACCCATAAAGGCCTTCACCAACACAACACTTCTGTTTGTGATCCACTAGTTAGGCCGCATTGCGCGCATGAAAACATACGAGCGTCTTCGACGGATCGCGATTGGTGCTTATGCGCTCCCGTTTCTCTTTCGCCTCGCTCTCAGCTTGATTCGCGGTGGTTCTGAAGACTTTACGGAGCACCTCATTCTCGCGGCCGTGGCGCTCGCACCCGCCATTCTTTTCTTCTGCGGCGTGCGCTGGTGTCGCTATCTTGTGGGCGTATTCTCGGTCATCTTCCTGTTGCTTTGGCTTGCTACGCCGATGGCTCAGCACGCGATTGATCGGACCGTGACATTCTGGTTGATCTGGTGCGCCGTGCTCTTGGTGTTTATCTTTTCTTCCGTCATGTCATTCACCCAAAACCGCAAAGGAGACCATGCGGACTAACCCCTATGAAAGGTGTCAAGGTGGAGCGTGGAAAAAGTTAGAATTGGATTGGGATCTTTGAGTGTTACATACGGGGATGCGGTGGGACTTTGGGGCTTTTGCGAACGTTTCCGCTTGTCGCGATGAGGCTCGCGCCTAGTGTGCGCGGCCCGCTGCGGCGGGGACTTTTTTAAAACCAATGAGCACTTACAACTGGATCGAATCGCAAGCATGGCAACTGGACTTTTTCGGGCTTCCGCACCGGGTGCCTTGGGCGGCGGATGCGCTCCAGCCGGATGCGCAGCAGTTTAATATGGATGCGCTGGTGCGCGGGTGCCGGGCTTGTGCGGAGGAGGGTGTCGTAGGGCCGTGGCGCGGCTTTGCGGCGGCGGCGGAGCATTTCGGCGCGATGACGGAGGCGCTGGAGGACCATGAGTATTTGCGGGCGACGGAGCTGCTGACAAAAATCGAGGCGGAACATTCCGGCTCGCCGTATGTGCTTTTTCACCAGGCCTACGTGAACCGGCAGGGCGGCAATGACCCGGAGGCGGTGCGGCTTTATGCGGCGGCGGCGGAGAAGGCGCCGGGGATTCCGTTCATCTGGGACAATCTCGGCACGATGCTGGCGGAGAATGGCGAGCGCGAGCAGGCAGTGCAGGCGTTCATCCGCGCGGTGCAGGCGAGCCCGGACGATCAAGTGGCGCTCGAATCGCTCGTGCAGCTCAAGGCGGCGGTGAAACTCCAGCGCGACCCGAAGGACCCGAAGAGCCTCGTGGTGGTGCCGGTGGAGCAGTTCAAGCAGATGGCGCAGCAGCAAATCGAACCGCTCAGCAAACACCCGGAGCAGCTCGTGCAATTCGGCGAGACGCTTTTGCGCGACGGGATCATCGCCGACGTGGGCGTGGAGGCTTTGGAAAAAGCACGCGAACTCCAGCCGGAGGATCCGCGCACGCTCATCGCGCTCGGCGCGGGCTACCGGATGCTGGGGAAATTTGTGGAGAGCCGCGAGAACATCACGCGCTACACGGAGCTGAAGCCGGAGGATCCGTTTGGTTTTTTCAACCTCGCGCAGACGTGTAACGCAGCAGGGGACAAGGACGCAGAGATGGCGGCGCTGACGAAAACGCTGGAGATTGACCCGAACATCCAGCCCGCGCTCGGGATTAAATTTGAGCTGAAAGGCAGCGAGACCGATGCGGCGAAGGAGAAGCAGCTCGCGGAATTTGCCGAGCAACGCGGCGCGTGGATGCCGTTGCTGCTCGCGAGCAGTCTGGCACGCGACCGGGGAGACATGCCGCAGGCGCTGGAGTTCGCAAAGCAGGCGCATGAGCGCAATCCGAAGTCGGAGGAAACGCTGCTCCAGTATTGCGCGATGATCGGCGACGCTGGCGACGCTGGCGCGCTCGAAGTGACCATTCAGCCAGCGGTGACCGGCGGCTCATACACCAAGCGTCTCGACTGGAACTACGCGCAGTCGCTTCACCAACTCGGAAAAACTTCGCAGGCCATCGAGGCACTCCGCCGCGCGCAACTCAGCGGCGCAGCGGACGACTTCAAAGCCGCCGCCGAATCCGCCATCGAAGCATGGACCGGGATGCGCGTGCAATCGGGCGTCGCCCTCGAAATCCACCCGAGCGGCCAACTCCTGCGCCCCGTCCTGCTCACGCTCGAAGACGGCGATGGAGGCATCATATTCCAACCCCGCCAGCCACTCCCCGCACACGGAAAAATTCCGTGGCGCGCGAAGGAAAACGGCGGCACCGAAGCGCGCGTCCGCTTCCAGCAGGGCCAGACCGGGATGGGCAGCGTGCCGCGTCCGCTCGGAGTCTTCGTGGTGAAAGGCGTGACGGCGTCCGCAGACGGCGCCGCCCCCGCCATCGAATGCCGCCTCGAAGCCGACCCACAGGGCCGCATCCACTTTTCCGCCGGCCAGGCCGGTCGCAAACTCCCCGTCGAGTGGGCGGAGGCGTAGTCGCGGGAGCTCCCCAAGGCTGAGTTCAGCCATCGCAATCGAAGTGCGGCGGTAACTATCACCGCACGTGTTTCTTTGCTCGCATGACGGCGTATTTTCGCTATCCGTTCGCGCCATGAAAGCCACCTCGCGCTCATCCACCATCGAAATCCTCGAAACCCGCATCGTTCCTTCCACGCTCGATATCGTGGGCGGCGTGCTGCGATACACAGCCAACTCCGGTTCGATCAATAGCATCGCGATATTCGTCGAATCGGTGAATGGCGGGACGGACAATCAGCTTCTGTTTCGCGACAGCGAAAACATCACGCTCGGTTTGGGAGCGCAGGGTATCTTCAGTTACGCCTTTGGCGGTCAGTCCGACGTGCGAGGGTCGCTGTCCGCCTTCGACTCGTTCGATCTCGATCTCGGGGATCAAAACGACTCGCTTTTCATTGACCGCCTCACCAAGCCGCTCACGGCGGACACGGGCGCGGGAACTGACTCCGCCCGCATTAGTAACTCCAACAACTCGACACCGCTCGTGGTGAATGGCGCACTGAGCATCAAGGCGGAGACGATCAGGGTGGACAAGGCGGTCAACAGCGCGACGAACGTGTCCTTCACCACGGACAACCTCGATATCGGCCAGTTTGCGAGCATCAATGCGACGTAGACCATCTCGTTCGTCGCATCCACGGCGGGGCGCGAATTTTCTCTCGGCACGGAAAACGCCGGCCGCGTCAGCCTCACGGCGGCGGAGGTGAGCAAACTCAGTGCGCCGTTCATCAAGCTCGGCGATGCGAGCAGCGGCCAGATACTGAACGATGCGGCGATGAATTTCGGCACGGCGGTCGTCTTGCTGAAAACGGGCCAAGGGGTGACACAGAGTGGCGCGGGCGCGATCACGGCGGTGAAGCTGGCGGTGGATAGCGTGCAGACTGCGTCGTTGACGGGCCAGAACAACGTCGGGGATTTTGCCGGGCGCGTGACGAACAACGGCTCGACTCTTTCCTTCACGAACACCGGTGCTCTTCAAATCGCCAGCTTTGCGACCCTCACCGGCGTCTCCACGAATAACGGCACGATCGTTTTCAGCTCGGCGGGCGCAGTCACGCAGACATCGAGCGCGGATATTCTGACGAGCAACCTCACGCTGGCGGGCGCAGGGTCTTTCACGCTCAACGCAGCGATCAACCACATCAACACGCTATCCGCGAACACGACGGGCGGTGTGAGCTACAAGGATTCGAGCAGTTTTTCCGTCTCCGGCATCACCACGAGTAACGGCGATGTGGAGCTAGTCGCGGACGGCATCACCATCAACGGCGCGGTCAATGCGGGCATCGGAAAGGTGACGCTCGCGCCGCTCACTGCGACGCCGGAAATCCGCATCGGTGCCGGGGACTCGGCGGGCGTCTTCGGCGTGACGGATGCGGAGATTGACCTGATCACCGCAGCCACGCTGCAAATCGGTGCGAACGGTGCGAACGGTGCGAACGGTGCGACGAACGTAGCCAACGTCGTGTCGGCGATCACTCCTGCGAGTGTGACGGCGCTGGAGATTCACGCTGCGAGCATCACCGCCACTGGCGGCGCGAGCATCGTGGTGCCGACGCTTACACTCGGCACGGGTGGCGCGATTTCCTTCCCCGGCGCGAACGACGTGGACACGCTCATCTTCACCTCCGGCACGGCCACGGGCGACAGCTCCTTCGCGGATGCAGACGGCTTCACGCTCGGCCATCCCTTCAACGTCGCGGGCACGCAGATCACGACGTTCGATGTCGGCACCGCGACGGTGACACTGCCTAGCGCGATGTATTTCATCGCGGACATCGAAGGCGGAGTCGCCGGCACGAGCTACGATCAGGTCGCCGTGAATGGCACCGTGAACATTGCCGGTGCGACGCTGCAGGCGATCAGCGGAACCTCTGTGCCAGCAGGCACGGAGTTCATCATTATCAAGAATGACGGCGTGGACGCGATCACCGGCACCTTCGACGGACTTGGCGAAGGCGACACGATCCCCGGCTTCAGCCCCCCTGCGACGATCACCTACGTCGGCGGCGACGGGAACGACGTGGCAATCGTGACGGACGATCCGCTCGCTGGAACGCCGTCGGCGAATGGCAAGAGCATCACCTTCCGCGACGTGGACGGAGACATCGTGACATTTATGACGAGCAAGGGCGCGCTCACCACTGCGAACCTCACCGGCTACCAGACCGGCGGGCCGAATGGCGCGAGCTTGTTCCAAAAGCTCTTCCTCGATTCGACTTTCAACGGCGCGAACATCACCATCACCGCGAAGCCCAGTGCGGATGGCGGCAATGGCTTCGTGAACCTAGGCTACCTCGACGCCGTCGGCGTGGATCTCGGAAATGTGACCATCGCCGGCGATGTGGCGCGGGTCACCGTCGGCTCGGTCGGCGGCGACGCGAAAGTGCCCGCGATGAAATCGCTCGCCGTGCAAAGCATCGGACTGCTCGGGGACAGCACGCTCACGGGGGCGGGTCTGGGCTTCATCGGCGTGGAGACTCAGGGCGCGTTGCCGAAGCTCACGGTGAAGAACGACCTGCGCGGCAGTATTGACATCGGCGACGAGGGCTCGCTCGGCACCGTCACCATCGGCGGTTCGATGGTGGGAGCCAATCGCATCGAAGCCGCAGGCAGCATCGGGCTGGTGAAAATCGTCGGTGACATCCGCGGAGTGAACGGTGAGGTCAGCATCGTCGCGCGCGGCGGTGTGCTCGGCGCACTCACAGTGGATGGCAGTATCGTGGGTCGGGATCGGCTCAATCCGGTGAACATCACCGCCTTCGGTCAGCCGACCGCGCCGACGAAAGGCACCGACGTCGCGATCAAGACAGTCACCATCAAAGGCAGCGTAGAGAACGCGAACTTCCTCGCCGGCGGGGCAGGGAGCCTAAACGCGGATGCATCCATCGGCAGCATCACCGTCGGCGGCGACTGGATCGCCAGCTCTGCCACTGCGGGCGTGAACGGAGGGCTCGATAGCGTGTTCGGCAATGCGGATGATGCGAAGTATTCCGGCGGCGTGCGCGACAACGCGAACATCGCCTCCAGCATCGGCAGCTTCACCGTGAAGGGGCAGGCATTCGGAACCAAGAGCGACACGGGCGATATGTTCGGCGTCGTCGCCGAGCAGATCGGGAAGGCCAAGGTCGGCACGAGCACGTTTGCATTCAAGGCAGACAAAGGTGCGACGTTGAACCACGAAGCATTCTTCGCAGCCCCGACTCTCACCGGTTCGGGCACGGAAAATCCCGCGTTCGATTTCACCATCCGCGAACTCGGCTCCACCACGCCGACGATCAACGCCACCGGGCCGAACCTCACACTTTCCACTGACAACAAGACCGCCACCTTCACCGATGTGGACGGCGACCTCGTCACCGTGAAGCGCTCGCTCGGCACTTTCAGCATGGGCGACTTTGTCATCACCACAGCGGGCGTTGGCGGGCTGTTCAGTTCGCTCACCCTCACCCCCGAGACTGCCGGAAAAGCATTTGACGTCACCATCACCGCAAAGGTCGGACCGAACGGTGGCAACGGATTCGTCAACGTCGGCGAAATCGAGGCCGACCAGACCGACCTCGGCAAAGTGACCATCGGCGGCGAACTACAAAGCCTCGACGTCGGCGATTCCAACGCCACCCGCATCGCCCTCGGCAGTCTCACTGTGCAATCCCTCGGCACCCTCGGCGGCACCTCGCCGCAAGGCGACGAAATCAACGGCGCACACGGCCTCGGCAAAATCACCGAAAAGAGCGACATCCGCAGCACCGACATCTTTTCCAATCAACAGGATTCCGGTAACCTCGCCAGCCTCACTGTCGGCGGCTCCGTCACCAAGAGCACCATCCAAAGCGCCGCAGGAATCGGCACCATCAAAATTGGTGGCAGCTTCCGCGACGTAGGCCGCATTCAGGCAGTCAACCGCATCGCCGCCATTACCATCGGCGGGGACTTGAACGACACCGAGGTTGAGATTTTCGCCAAATCCCCCCTCGCCGGGAAAGGCCCCGACAACGCCATCGGCAAACTCACCATCGGCGGCAACTTCGAAACCATCAATGTCACCATCGGGGAAAACAACAACGCAGACTCTGGCATCGGCGCAATCAGCGTAGGCCGTGCTTGGATCGCCAGCAGCATCCTCGCAAGCACCACCAAGGGAACCGACGGCTTTGCCGGCACCGGCGACGACACCAGAGTCACTATCGGCATCGACGAACCGGGGCGCATCTCCACCATCGCCAGCCTCATCATCAAAGGCCAGGCCCTTGGCACCCCTGCGAGCGGCGACCACTTCGGCATCGTCGCCCAGCAAATCGGCAAAGCCAAAATCGGCACCGTCTCCTACGCATTCAAAGCGAACACCAAAGAATCCTTCGCCGCCGCGCCGACCGGCCCCGGCATGGGAGCCTTCCCATTCAGCACCTTCGACTTCTACCTCCACGAAGTCGCCTCATAGAGGCGGCCCGCCCGCAGCCTGCACCGTTTTGGTAGTCGCCATCATTATTATCGCGGAATAAAGCGCACTTCTTTATGCGCGTCCGCACTTCCATCATCATTGGCAAACCACCCGCTGTCGTCTGGCCGTTGCTGTGTTCGTCCAAAATGGACACGAGCATTCCATGTTTCTTCAGGCTCGGCATTCCGAAGCCTGTAGAGTGCAGATTGCCAGATGGAAGGGGCGGAGTGGGGGAGAGGAGGCAATGTGTATCGAATCGCGGAGTGATTCAGCAGAGGATTACGCATTGGGAAGAGGGAAAGGTGCTGCGCTTCCAGATGGAGGAGACGAATTTGTATTTCCGCCCATGCGTGACGGCGATCCTCGAAGAATTCGTGCTGGAGCCAGTCGACACTACCAGCACAAAGCTGACTCGAACAACTGACATTTCTGTCTCCGGCTTTGCGAGTTACGCCAAATCTATCATCATGTGTGCCGGGATGAAATGTGTCCACCGCTACGTTTTCAAATCCTGGGCCCGCGAAAATGACTGATGAGTTCCTATAAACGTTAAATTGTTCTCCTAAGCGGGCAGGGGAGTTGAGGCCTGCTGGGAAAGTTTTTTATGCAAAAGAGAAATTTACCTTGCGCATTGGCATGAAAAACATATGAAAGCGGATTCTTCTCCGGCCTTAACGCTGTAGAGGTGTATAGACAACAAAATAAAACACGCTGCTTCGCTGAACACACGTCTTCGCTTCTGGTTTCAATTTCGCCGCTTAAATTTGCCGCTCGAAACTGTTGCGCCCGTGACTTTGGTGGAAACGGCGTCCCGCTGCATCCCAATGTTTCACTCATTCGCAACTAGTCCGGCCCCTGTGGGGATTTCCAACGGTTTGTTTTCTTCATTTCTTCAGTCACTCATCCAACGCCACGCTTCGTGGCAGAGCCGCTCGCTCGGGCGGACTTTCACTTTCTAAACTCTCACTGCCGCCAGCCCACGTATCCCGTGAGTCAGGCGGCTTCTTCGTCCAAATAACACAACCACATCGTCTCTATGTCTGAACGCCAAAACTTCGGTAAACTCAAGGAAGGTGCTGAGCCGCCAAATCTCATCGAACTGCAAACGGATTCCTACAAGGAATTCCTGCAAGAGGGTGTGCCGGTCGGAAAGCGCAAGGTCACGGGTCTTCAAGCGGTGTTCCGCGAGGTTTTCCCGATCACCAGCTACGATGAAAAGGTGACGCTGGATTTCGACAGCTACGAAATCGCCGAGCCGAAGCAGTCGCTGCGTGAATGTATGCGCGACAGTCTGACGTATTCCGCGCCGCTTTACGTGACTTTCAAACTCAAGGAAGAGAAGGGCACGAAGGAGGAGAAGGTGTATATGGGCGAAATCCCGCTGATGACGCCATCCGGCACGTTTGTGATCAATGGCTCGGAGCGCGTTGTCGTTTCGCAGCTCCATCGCTCGCCGGGCATTTGTTTTGAAAGCTCGATACACTTGAACGGGAAGACGCTCTATTCGTTCCGCATCATCCCGGATCGCGGTTCGTGGGTGGAGTTCCAGTTTGATACGAATGATCTGCTTTACGCATACCTCGACCGTCGCAAACGCCGGCGGAAGATTCTGGCAACGACTTTCCTCCGCGCGCTGGGCTTTGGCTCGGACGAGGAAGTGCTCAAGATTTTCTACAAGTTCGAGGACTTGAAACTGAGCGATAAGTTGGACGAGGAAGAGATTGCGACGAAGGTGCTGACGGCGGACGTGCTGGACGGTGAAGTCACCGTGGCCCGCGCTTTCGAGCCGCTTACGAAGGCGACCATCCGCCAGATCATCGCGCTCGGCATCAAAACCGTGAAGGTCGTGGATACGAAGAAGGATGACTCGGTAATCAAATCGCTGAAGAAAGATCCTGCACACGACGAGGAAGAGGCGTTGAAGGACATCTACCGCCGCCTCCGCCCTGGCGACCCACCAACTATTCCAAACGCGAAGGCGTTGCTGAAGCGTCTTTTCTTCGACCCGAAGAAATACGATCTATCACGCGTCGGTCGCCACAAGATCAACGTGAAGCTCGGCCTCAACTCGCCGCTCGAAGAGCGCGTGGTCACGAAGGAAGACTTCATCGGAGCCATCAAATACGTTATCGGCCTGCGCGTCGGTGAAGGGATGCTCGATGATATTGATCATCTCGGTTCCCGCCGCGTGCGGACCGTGGGTGAATTGCTCGCCAACCAGTGCCGCGTGGGCCTCGCCCGCACGGAGCGTCTGGTGAAAGAGCGCATGACCCTTTTTGATGCCAATGTCGAAATCATGACGCCGCAAAAGCTGATCAACCCGAAGGCACTGAGCGCGGTCATCCGCGACTTCTTCGGTCGTTCGCAGCTCTCGCAGTTCATGGACCAGACGAACCCGCTTTCCGAAGTGACGCACAAGCGCCGTCTTTCGGCCCTCGGGCCAGGCGGTCTCTCGCGGGATCGTGCAGGCTTTGAAGTCCGTGACGTGCATCCTTCGCACTACGGCCGCATCTGCCCCATCGAGACGCCTGAAGGTCCGAACATCGGCCTCATCAGCTCGATGAGCACGTTTGCCCGCATCAACGATTTCGGCTTCATCGAAACGCCGTATCGCAAAGTCGAAAAGGGTCGCGTGATCGACCAAATTGATTACCTGACCGGCGACAAGGAGGAGCAATTCACCGTCGCACAGGCCAACGCGCCGATTGACGAAAAAGGCCGCTTCATTGACGAAAAAGTGAGCGTCCGCTGCCGTGGCGACTTTTTGGAAGTCCCGCCGGATGAAGTCCACTACATGGACATCTCCACCAAGCAGCTCGTTTCCGTCGCAGCCGCGCTCATTCCGTTCCTCGAACACGATGACGCGAACCGCGCACTCATGGGCTCGAACATGCAACGTCAAGGTGTGCCGCTTCTCATTTCGGAGTCGCCCATCGTGGGCACCGGCATGGAAGGCAAAGTTGCCCGCGACTCGATGGCTGTGATCCTTTCCGAAGGATCGGGCAAGGTTGCCAGCGTCACCGCCGATCAAATCATCATCACAAAAGATGGCGAGATGCCCACCGGCAAAAAGGTGAAGCACGACCCGGAGAACGAAGTTTACATTTACGAACTGCGCAAATTCATGCGCAGCAACGCGGGCACTTGCATCAACCAGCGCCCCATCGTGAAGCAGGGTCAGAACGTCAAAAAAGGCCAGGTCATCGCCGACGGTCCGAACACCCAGCAGGGTGAACTCGCCCTCGGCAAGAACGTGCTCGTCGCGTTCATGCCTTGGAACGGTTACAACTTCGAGGACGCCATCGTCATCTCGCAGCGCGTGTCCAAAGAGGACATCTACACTTCGATTCACATCGAGGAGTTTGAAATCGGCGCCCGCGACACGAAGCTCGGCCCCGAGGAAATCACCCGCGATATTCCGAACGTCTCGGAAGAGGCGCTGCACAACCTCGGCCCCGATGGCGTCATTCGCATCGGCGCAGAAGTGAAGCCCGGCGACATCCTCGTTGGTAAAATCACGCCGAAGTCCGAAACCGAACTCGCTCCTGAAGAGCGTTTGCTGCGCGCCATTTTCGGCGAAAAAGCAGCAGACGTGAAAGACACCTCGCTCACCGTGCCATCCGGCACCTACGGCATCGTGATGGACGTTCGCGTTTCCAGCCGCACGAAGGAAGTCGCGCGCCTGAAGCTCTCGCCTGTCGAATCGAAAAAGCAGGCGAAGACCATCGAGGACGATTGTGCCAAGAAAAAGGAAGAGTTGCACGAGCAACTCACCGAGGCGCTCTCGAACATCCTGCTCGGCGAAAAAATCCCGCTCGACGTGGTGAACGCGCAGACCGGTGAAATCATCATCCCGGCCAACCGCAAGATCACCAAGACGCTGCTGCGCAAGCTCGCATCCGTCTATGATCACGTGGACATCGATCCTTCGCCAATCCGCAACAAGATCCGCGAAATCATCGGCCAGTTTGAACACAAGTTCGCCGAACTCGAACTCGACAAGGAGCGCCGCATGGACTCCGTCGAAGCAGGGGACGATGTGGACCCCGGCATCATCAAGCAGGTCAAAGTCTTTGTCGCCAGCAAGCGCAAGCTCAGCGTCGGTGACAAGATGGCAGGCCGCCACGGAAACAAAGGCGTCGTCGCTAAAATTGTTCCCGAGGAAGACATGCCGTTCCTCGCAAACGGAACGCCTGTGGACATCGTCCTGAACCCGCTCGGCGTGCCTTCACGCATGAACGTCGGTCAGGTGCTCGAAACGCATCTCGGCGTCGCCGCACGTGCGCTCGGCTTCAAGGTCGCAACGCCTGTTTTCGACGGCATTAAGGAAGAGCAAATCTTCGACTACGTGCAGAAGGCCCGCAAGGTCTCCGGCTACGAATGGCTCGGCGAAACCGGTAAGTCGGTCGTCTTCGACGGACGCTCTGGCGAACCGTTCGACCAGACCGTCGTTGTCGGCGTCATCTATATGCTGAAACTCGGCCACTTGGTCGCGGATAAGATCCACGCCCGTGCCGTTGGTCCATACTCGCTCGTCACTCAGCAACCGCTGGGCGGCAAGGCGCAATACGGCGGCCAGCGTTTCGGCGAGATGGAGGTGTGGGCGCTCGAAGCCTACGGCGCGGCATACACGTTGCAGGAACTCCTGACCGTGAAATCCGACGACGTGCAGGGCCGCACCAAGATCTACGAGGCCATCGTGAAGGGCGACAGTTCGCTCGAAGCGGGCACGCCCGAATCGTTCAACGTCCTCATCAAGGAAATGCAATCACTCTGTCTCGACGTCAAACTCGCCCAGAAAAACTCCGTTGCCCAAATGGCCGAAGGCCTCCTGTAACCGCAGCACAACTTAAAAAACACTTACTACAATGAGCGATATTCTCCGCGACATCCTCGGTTCCGAGCAGCCTCAACCACAGGCTGAATTCAACTCGGTCACCATCACCGTAGCAGCGCCCGATTCGATCCGTTCGTGGTCGAAGGGCGAAGTCAAAAATCCCGAGACCATCAACTACCGCACGTTCAAACCCGAAAAAGGCGGCCTCTTTTGCGAGCGCATTTTCGGTCCGACGCGCGACTGGGAGTGCTCTTGCGGAAAATACAAACGCATCAAGCACAAGGGCGTCATCTGCGACCGCTGCGGCGTCGAAGTCACGCTGTCCCGCGTTCGCCGTGAGCGCATGGGTCACATCGAACTCGCCGTGCCGACCACGCACATCTGGTTCTACAAGTGCATGCCTTCGCGCATCGGCCTCATGCTCGACATGAGCAGCCGCCAGCTCGAACGCGTGATCTATTACGAGGATTACCTCGTCATTGATCCAGGCAACACGCCGCTCGCAAAGGGCCAGCTCCTCACCGAGACGGAATATCGCGAGGCGCTCGACCAATACGGCGAGGATAGTTTCCGCGCCGGCATGGGCGGTCAGGCTGTTCGCGACATGCTCGCATCCATCGATCTCGCAACCGCGCAAGTGGAACTCGAAGAGCAAATGGGCGCGACGAAATCGAAGCAGAACCGCAAAAAACTCGCGAAGCGCCTCAAGCTTGCGCAGGGCTTTGCAAACTCGAACACACGTCCCGAGTGGATGGTGCTCGAAGTGCTTCCCGTCATCCCGCCCGACCTGCGTCCGCTCGTCCCGCTGGAAGGTGGCCGTTTCGCAACGTCCGACCTCAACGACCTCTATCGCCGCGTCATCAACCGCAACAACCGTCTGAGGAATCTGCTCCTGCTCAAGACGCCCGAGGTCATCATCCGCAACGAAAAGCGCATGCTGCAGGAAGCTGTGGACGCGCTTTACGACAACGGTCGTCATGGCCGTGCCGTCACCGGTGCAGGCAACCGCGCGCTCAAATCGCTGTCCGACATGCTCAAGGGCAAGGGTGGCCGTTTCCGCCAAAACTTGCTCGGCAAGCGCGTGGACTACTCGGGCCGTTCCGTCATCGTGATCGGTCCTGAACTCAAGCTCCACCAGTGCGGTCTTCCAAAGAAGATGGCGCTCGTGTTGTTCGAGCCGTTCATCATTCGCGTGCTCAAGGAGCGTGGCTACGTCCACACCGTCCGCAGCGCGAAGAAGATGATCGAGAAACAGACGCCCGAAGTGTGGGACATTCTCGACGAGGTGACCAAAGGCCACCCGATCCTGCTCAACCGCGCTCCCACGCTGCACCGTCTCTCGATTCAGGCTTTCGAGCCGCAGCTCATCGAGGGCGAGGCTATCCGTCTGCACCCGCTGACTTGCACCGCTTACAACGCGGACTTCGACGGCGACCAGATGGCCGTCCACGTCCCGCTCAGCGTCGAAGCACAGTTGGAAACGCGCCTGCTCATGCTTGCGCCGAACAACCTCTTCTCGCCCGCGAGCGGTAAGCCAATCAGCACACCGTCGCAGGACATCGTGCTTGGCTGCTACTACCTCTCGCAGGAGCCGCGTAATCCGAAGGGTGAAGGCCAGCGCCTCCCGCTGTTTGCCGACCACAGCCAGGTCGAATTCGCCATGGCAGAGCACAAGGTGAAGGTGCATGACCGCATCCACTTCAAGAACCCCGACAAGGGCAAGAAGACCGTCTATGGCGATTCGGAAAAGAACGTCATCGAGACGACTGTTGGTCGCGTCATCTTCAACCAGATCTGGCCCGACGGCGTCGGCTTCATAAACAAAGCCTGCCCGAAGAAGCAGCTCTCCGAACTCATCTCGCGCACTCACCAGGTCGCCGGACAAAAGGCGACCGTCGAGATGCTCGACAAGCTCAAGGAGCTTGGATTCACGTGGGCGATGCGCGCCGGTGTGTCCGTCGGTATCAAGGACATGATCATTCCGCCGGAGAAACACGCCAACCTCGACAAGGCGTTCAAATCCGTCTCGGAAATTGATAAGCAATTCCGCCGCGGCATCATCACCGACGGTGAGCGCCACAACAAGGTCATCGATTCATGGACACAGGCCGGTAACGCGATCTCCGAGGTCATGTTCCGCACCCTTCAGCACAACGAAGGGCGCAAGGAAATCAACCCCGTGTATCTCATGGTGGACTCCGGCGCTCGCGGTAACCGCACGCAGGTCAACCAGCTCGGCGGTATGCGCGGCCTCATGGCGAAGCCCGACGGCTCCATCATCGAGCAGCCCATCACCTCGAACTTCCGCGAAGGCCTCACGGTGCTCGAATACTTCATCTCCACGCACGGCGCCCGTAAGGGTCTCGCCGACACCGCGCTCAAGACCGCCGACTCCGGCTATCTCACGCGCAAACTCGTGGACGCCTCGCAGGATGTCATCATCACCGAGGAAGATTGCGGCACTTCGCAGGGCATCGTTGTCCGCGCCATCTACGACGGCGACGAAGAAGTCGTCCCGCTCGCCACGCGTATCATTGGTCGCGTGAGCTGCGAGACGGTCAAAGATCCTGTCGCTGGCAAGACCATCTGCAAGAAGGGCTCGCTCATCGAGGAGTCCACGGCAGTCGCCATTGACGCCATCGGTCACGAGAGCATGAAAATCCGCAGCGGTCTTACTTGCGAAAGCAAGCGCGGCATCTGCGCGAAATGCTATGGTCGCCAGCACGCCACATCCGCGATGGTCAAGATCGGCGAGGCAGTCGGCATCATCGCCGCACAGTCCATCGGCGAACCCGGCACGCAGCTCACCATGCGCACCTTCCACGTCGGTGGCGTCGCCATGCAGACGTTCAAGACGCCAATCATCAAGGCCAAGGTGGATGGTGACATCAAGTTCCACGAACTCCGTGTCGTCCACAGTGTGGATGACAAGTGGATCGCGCTGAATAAAAACGGCTACATCACCGTTAGCGCCAAGGATGGTCGCGAACTCGAACGCCACAACATCATCCTCGGCTCCGTCATCTCCATTCCAGATGGTGGCCACGTCAAGAAAGGCGATGCCTTCGTCGAGTGGGATCCATACAACGTTCCGATTCTCACCGAGAAGGCCGGCAAGGTCATCTTCAAGGACATGATCAGTGGCGTCACCGTGAAGAAGGAAACCGACGAAGCCACCGGCAACGTCGGCATGGTCGTCATCGAACACAAAGAGGATCTCCATCCTTCCATCGTCATCGAAGACGAGGACAAGAAGGTCATCGCCAGCTACGCAGTCCCGGCCGGCGCTCACTTGGCCGTGCAGGAAAACAAAAAGATTCCAGCCGGAACCTTGCTCGCGAAGACTCCTCGCAAAATGTCCAAAACCAAGGACATCACCGGCGGTCTTCCGCGCGTTGCCGAGCTCTTTGAAGCCCGTCGTCCGAAGGACGCTTGCGAAATCAGCCGCATTGACGGCGTCGTCGAAATCGGCGGCCTCGTTCGCGGCAAGCGCAAGATCATCGTCCGCGACGAAGAAGGTGCCGAGGAAGATCACCTCGTGCCACAAGGCCGCAACATCATCGTCTATACCGGCGACAACGTGAAAAAAGGCCAGCAACTCACCGAAGGTCCCGTGCCTCCGCACGACATCCTCGACGTGCTCGGCCCAATCGCTCTCCAGGAGCACATGGTCAACGAAGTGCAGGAAGTTTACCGCCTCCAGGGCGTGGAAATTTCCGACAAGCACATCGAGATCATCGTCCGCCAGATGCTCCGCAAAGTGAAAGTCACCGAACCCGGCGACACCACGTTGCTGTGGGGCGATCAGGTGGACAAGCTCACCTTCGAGCAGGAGAACAACCGCGTTGCGGAAAAAGGCGGCAAGCCCGCCGAAGCCGTGCCGGTGCTCCTTGGCATCACCAAGGCCTCGCTCGAAACCGAGAGCTTCATCTCCGCAGCCAGCTTCCAGGATACCACGCGTGTCCTCACCGACGCAGCGACGCTCGGACGCACCGACATCCTGCGCGGCTTCAAGGAAAACGTCATCATGGGCCACCTCATCCCGGCTGGAACAGGATTCAAGTCCCACAAGGAGCTCAAGATCGTCAGCCTCGACCCCGAAGGCAGCACGGCGCCCGCCGAGGAAATCGCGTAGCACTACGAATCACAAAAAGGCCGCCGAGAAAATCGGCGGCCTTTTTTGTTTTCCAGCATATCCACAATCCTGCAACAAACACTCATGTCCATCGCCACAAAGACCGGAGACAACGGCACAACCGGCATCATGTTCAACCGCCGCGTGCCAAAGACCGATCCCCGCATTGCCGCCAACGGCGCGTGCGACGAACTCAACGCCGCCCTCGGCCTCGCCCGGGCATGGAACGACGACCCGCTGATCACAAAGCCCATCTTTGAAGTGCAGAAGGAACTCGTCATCCTCATGGGCGAAATCGCCTGCGCCCCCGACGATCGCGAACGCTATCGCGAAAAAGGATTTCAATTTATCGAGCCGGCAATGGTCGAGCGCCTCACCGCGCTTATCCATGATCTGGAAACCAACCACCAAATTTCCTACAAACACTGGGCAACCCCGGGAGCTACCAAAGCCAGCGCGTGTCTCGATCAAGCGCGCGTCATCTGTCGTCGTGCCGAGCGCGCCATGTGGGAACTGCGCGAGCGCTCCATGCCCGTCAGCGACGCCATCCTGCAATACCTCAACCGTCTCTCCGACCTCTGCTGGCTATACGCCCGCTTCGTTGAAACAAAGAGCGGTATTGCTTAAAACGCCTCGGCGTCTTCGGGGAGGCCGGAGTCGTCGCGGATGCTGTCGAGGCTCTTCTTGGCGCCACGTTCGGTTTCGGGGCCGGCGATGAGTTTGCTGACGGCGTCCACGATGGCGGGGAGTGCGAGGAGCGCGCCGAGGCCGAGGAGGGTGAAGGCGGTGGTCTTTTGTGCGGAGCGGCTCATTTTTCCGCCGAGGAGAAGGCCGAGGCCGCAACCCACCGCTGTCTGCGTGACGGCGAGCAGGGACGAATTCAACTTGTCGCTCGGTGTTTTTGATTCCATGTGGCTCACACGGGAAGATGCTAATTTGTGCGTTTCTGTCCAGCACGGACTGGGCCGCGTGCGTGATTGACGAAATGCGAACAGTCATCTTCCCATCGAGCGAACGATCCGTTATTTCCACACAACACACCACCACGAAGCGCGATGTCTTCCTCTCTCTACGTTCTTATTCTCGCAGGCGGCAGCGGTGAGCGGTTCTGGCCGCTCAGCCGCAAGTCGCGGCCAAAACAATTGCTCGCGCTCTTCGGCCCGGAGACGCTGCTCGAAGCAACGCTGCGCCGTCTCGACGGCCTTGTGCCTGCAAAAAACATCCTCATTTTAACCAACGCGGATCAAGAGGCTGCGGTGCGCGCTCTCGCGAAATCGCTGCCTGCGGAAAACATCGTGGCAGAGCCTGCGAAGCGCGACACGGCTGCGGCCATCGCACTCGGCGTGGGATGGGTGGCGGCGCGCGATGCGCAGGCGACGATGATTGTCCTGCCTGCGGATCATCTCATTCAGGACGCCATCGCTTTTCAGAAAACGCTGCGCACTGCCGTTGCTGCGGCGCGCGAGACCGGGGAGCTTGTCACCATCGGGATCCAGCCCACGTGGGCGTGCCCCGGCTTCGGCTACATCGAGATGGGGCCGCAGGTGAAAATCGCCGATGCGAAAGACGGACCTGCGGTGCATGACGTGGTGCGCTTCCGCGAAAAACCAAACGCGGAACTGGCGGAGCAATTTTTGCGGCAGGGAAATTTCCGATGGAATGCGGGAATGTTCATCTGGACGATTCCTGCGATTCTCAGTGCGCTGCGCCGACACGCGCCGGAGTTGGGGACGTTCGTTTCACGTCTGCACTCGGGTGAGGATTTTCAAATGTTGCTGCGCGATGTTTTCCCGAAGCTGCCGAAGATTTCGGTGGACTACGCCATCATGGAAAAAGCGGCGCGTGTGCTGATGGTGGAGAGCGCGTTTGATTGGGACGACATCGGAAGCTGGACGGCGCTCGCAAAATATCTGCCGGTGCTCGCAGCGGGAAATGTGGCAAACGGTGAAATCACCACGCTCGAAGCGGACAATAATCTCATTTTCTCCACGTCAAAGCGCCGCATCGCTATGCTCGGTGTGAGCGATCTCATCGTCGTGGAAACCGACGACGCGGTGCTCATTTGCAACCGCCACGAGGCGGAAAAAATCAAGCACCTCGTGTCCAAAGTGCCGCCGGAACTCCAATGACGCGTGCGCTCGGAATTGACCACGGCGACGCCCGCATCGGCCTCGCGATTTCCGATGAACTCGGAATGCTCGCGCATCCGCTCGAAACCATTGCCGTGAAAGACACGCCCGATACCGCAGCACGTGTTGCGCAGGTCGTCGCCGAGCGTGGCATCGGAAACATCATCCTCGGCCTGCCGAAAAACATGGACGGCACGACCGGTGCCGCCGCCGAGAAGGTGCGAGCTTTCGCCGAAAAACTCCGCGCACTCGTGACGTGCCCCGTCCGACTTTGGGATGAGCGCCTCACGACCGTCGCTGCGCAGAGATCACTGCACGAGGCAGGCCGAAACGCGAAGCAGAGCCGCGAGGTGATCGATCAAGTCGCCGCTCAACTCATCCTGCAAGGCTGGCTCGATTCGCAGAGTTTTATGCTCTGAGGTCATGAGGTGGTTTGAAATCAAACTAGATTGCTTGTCTTTCTTTTGGTCAGAGATTCTTGAGACGCTTCTCCCGTGGAAGGATTACTCTACTCGGAAAAGACTGCTCTTCGGTGCTTTGGCCATGCTTATCATCTTAGTTATTTGCATCTATGTTGGATGGTTAATTCTGCATTGAGCGTATGAGTATCTCCAACGTCGAGCGCCTCAAACTCATCATCGCCTACGACGGTTGTTCGTTTTCCGGATGGCAGAGTCAGGCGGGCGGGGAGTCCGTGCAGGATGCCATCAAGTCGGCCTTCAACAAAATCTGTGGTGAAGATGTTCGCATCCATGGTTCCGGGCGAACCGATGCCGGCGTTCATGCACGCGGTCAGGTCGCGCATGTGGATGTTCCTCGCGGCAAACATTCGACTGCGACATGGCTCTCTGCGCTGAATGCAAACCTGCCTGCGGAGATTCGCGTGCTCCGAATTACGCGGGTGCGCGGCGGGAGCGATGGTTTTCACGCACGCTACAAAGCGCGCGGAAAGCGCTACGTTTACCGCATCTGGAACGACGGCTGGCTGCACCCGCTGGAAGTCGGCCGTGCATGGCACACGTCGCGACCGATTGACATCGCCACGCTGCGCGCCGCCGCCGCGCTGCTCGTCGGCACGCACGACTTCGCCGGCTTCGCTGCAAATCGCGGAAAGATTGAAGTGAACACCACACGCACGATCACACGTGTCCGCGTTACGGGTCGCGCTCCGCTCATCACGATCACCTATGAGGGGGACGGCTTTCTTTATAAAATGGTGCGCCTGCTCACCGGGGCCATCGTGCGCATCGCGCAAGGTCGCGCACCGCTCAGCCTCATCGCCGATTTGTTTGCGTCGAAAGGCCGCATCAAGTCGCCATTGGCCGCGCCCGCCGAAGGGCTGTATCTCGACCGCGTGTTTTATTGAGCACTACAGGCCGTTCACCTTCACGCCCGTTGGAGCAGGTGCGTGCGCTTTTGTTTCCACGACGGTCGTCTTCGATTTCACAGTGATCGCGAAGCGGTCGTAGATGAACTGCACGTTTGCCAGATCGCCGATGTAGCGCAGCACCTCGGTGAAAGGGACATTTTCCAGCAAGAGGGTGACTTTGGTTTCTTTGGCCTTCTCATCCAGCATCACTACGAAATTGATCGCCACTTTTCCTTCGCCGAGTTGATTCCCTTTTTTGCGTAGAAATTCGAGCGCGTCGCCGAGTGATGCCTCGTTGAACTGCACCTTTGGCAACGTGAGAATTTCGAGCATTGCCTTCGTTGCGTTGGGCGGTCCTTTGATCGCGGTTTCCCTCGCCTCCTCGGCGGCGATGCGGCGCTTATACATGATTGCCGTTCTGTTCTCCGGCTCCAGTTTCAAAACAAGTTCAAACTTCTCCTTGGCCGCCGTCGTCTCGCCACGCAGGTAGGCGCGCTGCGCGTCCGTGAGGAGTTCGCCCACATCGAGCGCGAAGCACGTGGTCGCATTTGTGAGGGCGATGGCGATGAGGCAGCAGAGGGTTTTCATGGCGGCTAAAGAATGCCATTTCTCCGCGCTTCTGCAAAAAAAGATATTGTTATCTCCCGCGCGACGTCAGGCTTTCGGCATTGCACGGCAGCCGCTCGCTTCACAGACTCCGCGACCCGTTATGAAAATCCACACTCTCCTCGGTATGATTGTCCTCGCCAATGTCGCCTGCGCTGATGACTACGAAGCGCGCATCTTCACTGCCTCCGATGGCGGCAAGCTTCCGTATCGCCTGCTCCAGCCGCTCAATTACGACGCCGCGAAAAAATACCCGCTCGTCATCCTGCTCCACGGCGCGGGTGAGCGTGGCGACGACAACAGTGCGCAGCTCAAATGGGGCGGCAGTCTTTTCGCCAACGCCGAAGCACGCGAAAAATTCCCCGCCTTCGTCCTCGTGCCGCAATGCCCGAAGGACCAAAAGTGGGTGGACATGGACTGGGGCGGCGACACCGGCACCGCGCCCGCCGAATCCTCCGCGCCGCAAAAGCTCCTGCTCGCCGCGCTCGAAACGGTGCAGAAGGAATTCAGCATTGATGCCGACCGGCTCTACGTCACCGGCCTCAGCATGGGCGGCTACGGCACGTGGGATTTGATCACGCGCTACCCGGATAAATTCGCCGCCGCCGCGCCCATCTGCGGGGGAGGGGATAACACCAAAGCCGCCGCCGCGAAGCCCGTGCCCACGTGGGCATTTCACGGCCTCGCCGACGGCGTCGTGAAGCCCAGCCGCACCAAGGACATGGTCGAGGGATTGAAAGCCGCGGGCGGCACCGTCTTTCACACCGAATATCCCGGCGTCGCGCACGACTCATGGGTGATGGCCTTCGCCGAGCCGAATCTGCTCCCGTGGATGTTCGCCCAAAAACGCGGCCTGCCCGCGCAGAAAAGCGAACTCGCCGTCAGCCCCTACACCGCGCTCGCTCTGCCCGCTTCGCCCGACGCCTTCGCCGGCACCGGCCCGGTGCAAATCAACAACTGGTTCCAGAAAACGTGGATCAAACGCCGCATCGAATTCCACCGCCAGCGCGAAGCCGATCAGGGCGCAGTCGTTTTCCTCGGCGACAGCATCACGCAGGGCTGGGGCAGTCTCGCGCAGGATTTCCCGAAAATGAAAACCGCCAACCGCGGCATCAGCGGCGACACCTCGCGCGGCGTCCTCTACCGCTTAAAGGAAGACGTGCTCGACCTTCACCCCAAGGCCGTCAGCCTCCTCATCGGCACCAACGACCTCGCGCAGGACGGCACCCCCGCGCAGACGCGCGACAACGTCAAAGCCATCCTCTCCGAGCTGCAAAAACAGAACTCCAGCGTCCCCATCATCATCAACCACGTCATGCCGCGCGGCGCACAGGCCGGGAAATTCCCCGAGAAAATCAAAGAACTCAACGCCATGCTCGACGAGATCGTGAAAGCCGACAAACGCCTCACCCTTTGCGACACATGGAGCATTTTCGACGACGGCAACGGCATCTGCAAACGCGAGGAATTCGGCGACATGCTCCACCCCACCAAAGCCGGATACGTAAAATGGCAAGCCGCCCTCGGCGAAGTCCTCACCAAGCTCGGGCTGTAAGACGGAAGTCTCATGGCGGACGTAATGCGCTGCTACCCTCTCATCATGATCTGGATTTCAGCGACCGCCGCTTTGTGGAAGAGGACGACATCTCCCGCCACTTCGCAGACGTGAAGCTGAAAACCCAAAAACAGTAATGCCGCTTTCCCCGACGCAATAAACCGGCTATAGCCAAAACCATGAACTACCTCGACCGCATCACCATCAACCCCGCTCAATGCGGCGGGCGTCCCTGCATCCGCGGGATGCGCATCCGTGTCAAGGACGTGCTCGACATGCTCGCCGCACGCGTGCCGGAGTCGGAAATTCTCGAAGACTTCCCTTACTTGGAACCCGCTGACATTGACGCCTGCCTCCAATACGCCGCCGCGCAAAGCGACCACGCCATCCTCGCTGGCACCGTCACCGCCGTTTGAACCACATTCACTGTGCGCTGGATCATTGACGCCCAACTCCCGCCCGCGCTCGCCCGGTTGCTCCAGCAGCGCGGACATGAGGCCGAGCATGTGGAAGACGCGGGCCTACGCCATGCCGATGACAATGCCATCTGGCAGCACGCCCTTGCGCATGGCGTGGTCATCATCACCAAGGATGAGGACTTCCCTATCCGCGCTTCCGCCAGCCGCACCGCCCCTGCCATCGTCTGGTTGCGAATTGGTAATGCATCACGTCGCGCACTGCTGGCTTGGCTGGAACCTCGTCTGACCGACATCGAAACCCGCTTGAACCAAGGAGAGAAACTGATCGAAGTCCGTTAAAAAATGCACAGAACCGCCCTTGACGGACGCTGGCACTTCACCGTGTCGGTTTCCCCACGGCCTCATCACGCCCCTCCGTTCACCAGTCACCAGTCCCCGATCCGCAATCTGCAATGCCCGTTGCCGCCGCAACGTCCCTGCGGGCTGCCTGCGGCAGGCGATGTCGTTCCACTCCGTTCTGCAATCTGCAATTCCCTGTCCCCCGATCCGCAATCCGCAATCCGAAATCCCAAATAGCGTTGCCCTCCCCGCGCTTATGTCATCTTCGTGCGGATGCTTTGCGGACAAAACACAAAAGCCACCCGCCTTGCGACGAGTGGCCTTTTGTGAAATGACGCTTCTCCCGCTTACCGGAAGACCACTTTGTAGATGCCGGTGCTGCCGTCGGCGAAGGTCGCCTTGTAGACCAGGTCGCCGGTGGTTTGGCTAAAGCTCCGGCTCTGGCCGCTCACTCCCGCTGCTGCGGGCAGGAAGCTCAGCGCTGTAATCACCTTGCCATCCAGCGTGTCGCCTTTGCGCACGATCAGTTGCAGGTCGCCTGCTGTGTCCGCAGCCCAGATGCCGATGTTGTTGGCTGGTGTGACACCGCCGGGGCCGGGCAAAGATACGGTTCCGCTATTCAGATTCGCCAGCATCACCACGCCGCCCTGATCCGGGAGCACGAGGGATGTGAACGAGGCGAACGTCGCGTCAGCGCAGCCGGGGGCTTCCCCTGCTCTCCGCGCCACGAGATGCAACGTGCCGCCGGTGTTGCTCCAGATGCCGATGTTGTTTGCTGTGAGCGCAGGAGTGCTCGTCACTCCGCCCACGCCCACTTTGAGCGTGCCTTTGAAAGCGATCTCCTCGTTCTCATTATACACGGGGTCGCCCATGGCGCTGAAGACGGCACTGGTGGTGCCAGCCGCAGTGTCGCCCACGCGGATGATGAGTTGCCGGTCGCCCGTGTTGTCGTCCGCCCAGATGCCTTTGGTTTTGCCCATCAGTGCAGTCGTCGCGGCGGGGGTGGTGCCAGTGATTGTCCCATAAAACGCAGTGTGATTTTCGCTATTCATCGCGGGGTTGCCAAAGCTCACAAACTTCGCGTTGGCGAGACCCGCAGCTGCGTCGTTTTTTACGACCACGGCGATGGTCTCGGCGCCGGGCGTCACTTTGCGGATCGTGGAGTTATCTGTATCCCCCACATAGACGTTCCCGCTGCTGTCCACCGCCACGCCTAGGGGATGGTTAAACCGCGCCTCGCTGCCAGTGCCATCCGCGCTGCCGCTGAATCCGGCGCTGCCCGCCAAGGTGGTCACCACTCCGCTGGGCGTCACTTTGCGAATCGTGTGGTTACCGTAATCCGCCACATACACGTTCCCGCTGCTGTCCACGGCCACGCCATTGGGATAGTAAAACCGCGCCTCGCTGCCAGTGCCATCCGCGCTGCCTTCGACTCCGGCGGTGCCCGCCAAGGTGGTCACCACTCCGCTGGGCGTCACTTTGCGGAT
>CANJNZ010000033.1 GCA_947476045.1 Chthoniobacteraceae bacterium | reverse complement strand
CTTTGCTCAGGGCGTTGTCGCGGTATTGGGCGCCGGGGTGGCCTTTGGCGAGGTCGGCGGCGTGGGCGGCGAGTTTGTAGGTGATGACACCTTCCTTCACGTCCTGCTTGTTCGGCAGGCCGAGGTGCTCCTTGGGCGTGACGTAGCAGAGCATGGCGCAGCCATACCAGCCGATCATGGCGGCGCCGATGCCGCTGGTGATGTGGTCGTAACCGGGCGCGATGTCGGTGGTGAGCGGCCCGAGGGTGTAGAAGGGCGCTTCGCCGCACCATTCGAGCTGCTTGGCCATGTTTTCCTCGATGAGGTGCATGGGCACGTGGCCGGGGCCTTCGTTCATGACTTGCACGCCTTTGGCCCAGGCGCGGCGGGTGAGTTCGCCCTGCGTTTCGAGTTCGCCGAATTGCGCGCGGTCATTGGCGTCGGCGATGGAGCCGGGGCGCAGGCCGTCGCCGATGCTGAAGCTGACATCGTAGGCGGCCATGATGTCGCAGATGTCGTCCCAGTGCGTGTAGAGGAAATTTTCCTGGTGATGCGCGAGGCACCATTTCGCCAGGATGCTGCCGCCGCGGGAGACGATGCCGGTCATGCGCGAGGCGGTGAGCGGGACGTAGCGCAGGAGCACGCCGGCGTGGATGGTGAAGTAATCAACGCCCTGCTCGGCCTGCTCGATGAGCGTGTCGCGGAAGAGCTCCCACGTGAGGTCCTCGGCTTTGCCGTTCACCTTCTCCAGCGCCTGGTAGATGGGCACGGTGCCGATGGGCACGGGCGAATTGCGCAGGATCCACTCGCGGGTGGCGTGGATGTTTTTGCCGGTGCTGAGGTCCATGACGGTGTCGGCGCCCCACTTGGTGGCCCAGCGCATTTTCTCCACCTCCTCCTCGATCGACGACGCGACGGCGCTGTTGCCGATGTTGGCGTTGATCTTCACGAGGAAGTTGCGCCCGATGATCATCGGCTCGAGCTCGGGGTGATTGATGTTCGCCGGGATGATGGCGCGCCCGGCGGCGACTTCGTCGCGGACGAATTCCGGCGTGATCTGCGCGGGGATGCGCTGCGGGAAGCGACGGAACACCTCCGGTGTGAAGGGATTTCGGATTGCGGATTGCGGATTGCGGATTGAATCCTGCCCCGATCCCGCGTGCTGCTTGTCGAGGTCGTTGCGGACGATGTCGCCGCTCAAATCCGCAATCCGCAATCCGCAATCCGCAATCTCCCTGCGCCCCATGTTTTCGCGGATCGCAATGAATTCCATCTCCGGCGTGACGATGCCCTGCCGCGCATACCAAAGCTGCGTGACCGGATGCCCCGCGCTCGCGCGGAGCGGGCGGCGGCGCTGGCCCTTGAGGCCGGGGAATTCCACGAGGCGGTTCTTCTCCGCCTTGCTGGCGTATTCGGCGTGCTTGCCGGAGAGGTAGCCGTTGTCCTGCGGCTTCACCTCTCGGCCATCGTATTCGGCGACGTCCCCGCGAGCCGCGATCCATTTTGCGCGCAGCGCAGGCAGGCCCTCATCGGATGTGCCGGTAAACGCGGGATCACCCCACGGCCCGGAGCAGTCATAGACGCGCACGGGATCGTTCTTCGTGACCGCACCGGTGTAAGACTTTGTGTCACTGAGTTCGATTTCACGCACCGGCACGCGGACATCGGGATGGATGCTTCCTTGCAAATACACTCGGGTGCTGTTCGGAAGCTGGGTGCTGCTGTGCGGCTCGAAGGATTTTTTTGGGTCGGCGATCATATGTTTTGAAAATGAAAAAGCTGTGTGCGGAAAAGCACACAGCCGTTGAGAAATCTCCGCTCCCTGCGACGGCATTACCCGCTTCAGGTTCGAAGGGTCTCCCGATGTTTTCGGGACTCTCAGCCGGTGCGGCTCCCCTGCGTTTCAAGTGGCCAAGTTAGGGCGGGAAATGCGGGCGTCAACACTGCAACTGTTGACGCCCCTTTGTGATTGTGTTCCTCTCCGCGCCCATGAAGTCCGCCCTTTTCGCTCTACTCACCATCGCTTTCGTCGGCTGCACGAACACCATCTACACTCATCGCAAAGATTTTGAACGCTCCAAACCCAAGGGTGCCTGGAACGACTACAACAACGCGATTCAGGAAGGCCGTCATCCCGAGCCTCCAAAGGAGAAGAAGTAACGCGACGACGCGCCACGGATGCGCGAGCAGTCTTTTACGCATGAGGAAATGCTCGCGCTCTCGCGATTGCGGGCGGGCTTTCTCGATGGCACAAATGCTGGCGGTGCCTACTGGCAGAGCGAGACGGATCTCGATTTATACGACTGCACTTTCGCCGAGCGCATCGGGTGGAAATGGGACGCCGTCCTCGCGGAACTGACCGCGCGCGAATGGAGCCCGCTTGCCCGGCACGTGTATGATTTCGGCTGCGGTAGCGGCGTGGCCGGACGACGCGTGCTGGGGACGTGGAAAAACATGGAGACGCTCACGCTGGCGGATGTTTCTCCGCTGGCGGTGAGATTTGCGGAGGCAAAGACGAGGGCGCGATTTCCGCAAGTTCAGTTGCGCAGCGCGGGAGAGAGGATGCAGCCCGGTTCACTTCTGCTCGTGAGCCACGTGTTGAATGAACTCAACGCCGCAGAACGCGCGCGGCTGATTGCGCTGGCGAGACAGGCCGATGAGATTATCTGGGTGGAAGCCGGCACGCACGCGGACAGTCGCGCGCTCATTGCGGTGCGGGAGGAATTGCGTGGTGAATTCACAGTCGTCGCGCCCTGCACGCACGCGGAGAAATGCGGGATGCTGACGCCCGGCAACGAGCGGCACTGGTGTCATCACTTTGGCCACGTGCCGAGCGAGGCTTCGCAGGATGCGCACTGGTCGCAGTTCAGCCGTGAACTCGGCATCGATCTCACGACGCTCCCTTACAGTTTTCTCGTCCTCTCGCAAAACGGAGGAGGGCTCTCGCCCGGAGCGACGCGCATCATCGGCAGGCCGCGCGAGGCGAAGGGCCGGATGGAAGTTCTCTCCTGCGACGCGGGCGGCGTGAATGATCTCACTTTGCAAAAACGGGACGAGCCCGCGTTTTTCAAATCGCTGCAAAAAGGCCGCGCAGCAGCGGTGCAACGATGGAATGTGGAGGAAGGAAAAATCCGGGTAACACAGGACGAATGAGTTGCACGCGGATGCGCCGTCGCTTTAGCGTTCGCGCATGAAACTCCTGCTACTCACCACAATCGCCGCCGTCTTCACTTTCACCCAGCCCGTCCACGCACAAGTTGGACGCGAAAAGGGCGAGGCATTTCTCGCCGAGAATGCGAAGAAGGAAGGCGTGAAAACTTTGCCTAGCGGCTTGCAATACAAGGTGCTCAAGGACGGAACGGGCAAGCAGCCGACTAAAGAGGACACGGTGAGCGTCCACTATAAAGGCACGCTCGTTGACGGGCGGGAGTTTGACAGCAGCTACAAGCGCGGCGAACCGGCGGAATTCGGCGTCACCCAAGTCATCAAGGGCTGGACCGAGGCGCTGCAACTCATGAAGGAAGGCGCGAAGTGGCAGATATTCCTGCCATCCTCGCTCGCCTACGGCGACCGTGGCGCAGGCGATTTGATCGGGCCCAATGAGACGCTCGTTTTCGAGGTCGAGTTGCTGAAGGTGAAATAGTCTCGGCGCAGGAAAATCGGCGGGGTGCTTGCCAAACAGCGGTTCTCTGCCACGGTTGCCCCACTTTATATCCAGCGAACAATGAACGTCCTTCGATACCTCGTCGCGCCACTCGCCGCATCCATCGCCTTTGCACCTGCGGCACAGAGCGCCGGTGATTTGGATTTCAAAAAAATCGCCCCAAAAGTCGCGCAGAATGTCGGCGAGCTTTTGGAAAAAGCGCACTACAGCCGCCGCAAGCTGGACGACACGCTGTCGAAGCAGTTCCTCAAAAACTATCTCGAACGCCTCGACTACAATCACCTGTTCTTCACGCAGAAGGACGTGGACGGTTTCAACGCCAGCTACGCCACGAAGCTCGACGACGCAATTCTCAACGGCGATGTGGATGCCGCGCTGAAAATTTTCGCCGTTTATCAACAACGTGCGGAAGGCCGAGTGGAAAAAGTGAAGGAGCTGCTCAAGGGCACGTTTGATTTCAAGAGCAACCGCACGGTGGAGTTTAACCGGCAGAAATCCCCGTGGCCGAAGGACGAGGCGGAAGCCGACCAAATCTGGCGCGACCGTATCGAAGGTGAAATGCTCGACCGCACGCTCTCCAAGGACAAGGTGGACGCGCCAGTCAAAGTCATCACCCGCCGCTACGATCAGTTTCTCCGCAATCTCCATGAACAGGGGGATGAAGAAGTCATCGCCGGATTCCTCAGCGTGCTCTCCGAGACCTACGACCCGCATTCGGAATACATGAGCCGCTCGCAGCTCGACAGTTTTAACATCACGATGAGCCTCGAACTCAAGGGCATCGGCGCGGTGCTCACGACCGAGGATGGCTATGCAAAAATCCGCGAACTGGTTCCCGGCGGGCCCGCTGCCGAAGACGGTCGCCTGAAAGTCGGCGACCGCATCTGCGCTGTGGCGCAGGGCGATGGGGAATTCGCAGAAACGCTCGATACGAAGCTCGATAAAGTCGTTGAGATGATCCGTGGCAAAGAGGACACGATCGTCCGTTTGAAAATCATCCCCGTGACTGCAACCGATCCTTCGGAACGCAAGATCATCGAAATTACCCGCAAGAAAGTGAAGCTCAAGGAGCAGGAGGCGAAGGCGGAAATCGTCGAGCACAAACTTCCCGATGGCACTACGCAGCGCCTAGGCTGGATCGTTTTGCCCTCATTTTACGCAGACATGCAGCACAGTGGAACGACCGGCGCGAAGAGCACCACGAAGGACGTCGCCGTGCTATTGGAGCGGCTCAAAAAGGAAAATATTCAGGGTCTGGTGATGGACTTGCGCCGCAATGGCGGTGGCTCGCTGGAAGAGGCGGTGAATCTCACCGGGCTCTTCATCAAGCGAGGGCCAGTCGTGGTCGTCCGCGACAGCAATGGACGCGAAAACATCCTCAAGGATCGCGACCCCAGCGTCGCATACGAAGGGCCGATGATCGTTCTCGACAACAAACTCAGCGCATCGGCGAGCGAGATTTTTGCGGCCGCGCTTCAAGACTACAATCGCGCCGTCATCGTCGGTGATTCGAGTTCATTCGGAAAAGGCACGGTGCAGACGATGGTGGACCTCGGAAACATCATCCCCCTTTCACTCAGCGGACGCGGCAACGGCAACGAAGCAGGCGCACTCAAGCTCACGATACAAAAATTCTACCGTATCTCCGGCGGCTCCACTCAACTTCAGGGAGTGATTGCCGATTTGAAGCTGCCTTCGCTTTGGGACCAGGCAGACATCGGAGAAGGCGCGCTCAAAGGCCCGCTGCCCTACGACACCATCAAAGATGTGTCTTACGACAAGCTGGAGAAGTCGCTTTTCAAGACTGAACTCAAACAACGCTCCACCGCGCGTATCGCGGCTGAACAGGAATTCAAATGGATTGAGGAGGACATCGAGCGCACAAAGAAGCGCATCGCTGAAAACAAAATCTCGCTCAATCAGCAAACCCGCCGCACCGAACTCGACGAGGACAAGGCGCGCAAAGAAAAACGCAATGCGGAGCGGGCTAAAATCAAACACGCCGAGGAATTGGTTTATGCCATAACACTCGACAACGCATCCAAACCCGAACTCGAGCCGAAGAAGGAAAAGAAGGACGAAAAAGCCACAGCCGCACACAAGGAACCGAACGCAACCAAACCTGCGGATGCCGATGGAGATGACGATGAAGAAGTGGAGGCTGAAATCCTAAGGGTGGATCCCATTCGCGTTGAAACGCTGCATATCCTCGGCGATCTGATCGAGTTCAACAACACACCAGCCCCTGCTACCGCACAAACCCAGCAGGGCGCAGCCGCCCAGTAAGCCGGAGATCAGAGCACCCGCCGCTCGCCGGTTTTCTCCGAGCGAAGCGTATCGAGCGTCGTCCGGACCTGCGATAAAAGCCGTGCCTCCGTGTAGGGTTTTGGCAGAAACCCGCGGAGTCCCTTCGCCAGCATCGCCCGCACTTTCTCTTGCTCCGTGAAGCCGCTGCTTAGCATCACAGCGACAGATGGCTTTATTTTCTTCAGTTCCTCGAAGACCTCCGAGCCATCCATAATCGGCAGGGTGTAATCCAAAATGACGAGCGCGATCTGATCCTTGAGTTGCTCAAAAACTTTTAAAGCGCGGAATGGTTCGCAGACGGTTACAACTCGATATCCGGCGTAGGTGAGCATTTCACTCACAAGGCTTCAGACCATCTCTTCGTCGTCGATCAAGAGAACCATCTCCAATTCACCACCCGGATTTGCAATTTTGATGTCCGTATTCGTCTTGACTGGTTCGGGCTTTGAAACCGTGTTCGTCTTGCCATCCGAAAACCCCCCAAGACGCGCAGCCATCAAACTGGTAATTTCTTTTGCCCGTTCGATGGAACTGCAAAGAAAAGCGTAATACTTCCCTGCGTCCGGATGTTGTTCGCAAATCGGCTTCAGGGCCTGAGCAGATTCAGTGATGACTTGAAACAAATTGTTCAAATCATTGGCTGAATTGCGAAGCTGTGGATCGTTTTCAGGATCTCCCATAATTTTATATCAGCTTGCGCTTCCGCCCTCTTCGCGCACGGCCCACCAAAGGCTGCCGATGAGACCTGTGACAATAAATAGAAATGAACCAAAACTAAGCATATCAACGGCTTAAAAGCAGGAGTGATGCCGTCAAATCTATTCTCTTAAGACACCCTAGATTTCGACCCCAAAAAAATCCCTAAAAACCTGCGCATAAACGTCTAGCTTCATCGCTGGCAGCCACTGGCGGCGGAATTCGTTTGGGAAAATCCATTTCCACCCACGGAACTCGGGGTGCTCGGTGTTCACGTTGATCTTCGAATTCTCGGTAAGGAAGTCGCAGAGATAGTAAGTTTGATCCTTTCCGTGGTGCCCTTTCTTTTTCCCGCCGGGGAAGAGATAGCGGTAGCCGTGACGCTTTTCGAGAATGCGGAAATCCTGCGGGTCGAGTCCGATTTCCTCCCAAAGCTCACGCACCAGCGCCTGGTCATGCGTCTCGCCATCATCCACTCCACCCTGCGGAAACTGCCATGCGTTGCGGACGTGGATGCGTTCGCAAATCAGGATTTTTCCCTCGCTGTTGCGAAGGATTCCCGCGACGTTGGGCCGGAGTTTAACGGTATTCATGAATTTCAAAAGACTCGGAATTTGGTTTTGCGCAGCGCTGCTCGCTCTCACGCTCTGGCTGTGGTGGTGGTGCCAGCCCGAACGACAGGTGAAACGCGCGCAAGCACGTCTCATCAAGGCGGTCGAGGCGCGTGACTTCGATGCGCTCTCGCGTTTGCTGGCGAATGATTACCGTGATGGCTGGCAGCATGACAAAACTTTTGTCCTCGAAGGTTGCCGGGAAGTGTTCGGACAATTCGCCTTGCTCGATATCGAGCGCGAGTTTCACGGCGTCGATCCTGTCGGCAGCGACTACGTGCTGCGCGAAAAACTGACGATGAAAGGTTTTGGCGGACCACTCGCGCTCTATGCGCGGGATCGCGTGAACGAACTCAGCGAGCCTTTCGAGATGAAATGGCGGAAGAAGGCCTGGGATGAATGGGAGTTGACGAGCGTCGCGCACCCGAAACTCGAATTGCGATAGCGGCCTTTGTTCATCCTTTGCCAATCGCTGAATACGGACTACCCATTGCCCAACAACAAACCCATATGCGCACACTCCTCTCCTTTCTCGCCCTCACCAATTCCGCCCTCGCACAAGCTCCCGCGCCCGCAGCGACACCGAACCAGCAACCGGGTCAGCAACAACAGCAGCAGCAGCCGAACACCACGCGCCCGATCTGGCGCGCGAATCTGCCCGGCGGCACTTATGAAATCGTCGTCGGCTCCATGGTCAGCGTGAGCAGCCACGAGTATGTCGTGGATGGCACCGCGCGCGTCACCGAGGTGAACGTGGACACGACAGGCCAGATGGCCGTGCGCTTTTATTACATCGAACCCGCCATGCAGAGTGGCCCTGCCGGAATCGGAGCAGCGACCTTCGGCAAAGTGCAGGGACTCGCCACCGAGGCCGCCGAGCGCAGCGGCAGCGACGCGTGGAAGAAAGTCGTGAAAAGCTACCCCACCACCACACACGCACGCACCGTCGAGTATCGCCTCGCTAGCAAGGACGCGCTGAACAAAATCTTCGCCAGCGCCGACAAGAGCCTCCGCAACGGTAAGCCCGACGAAGTCACCATCACCGAGTAGCGCCCGCTACTTCCCGTGCCCGGCCTTGTAGTGCTCCGCGAGCACATCGAGACCGAAGTCGTGATCAAAATCGCGCCACACACTGTGGACGTGATTCGCCCCGTTCTGCGTGTTGTCGTATTCCAGCACAAAGCTCCCCGCCTGCACCCGGTAGTAATGCGGTTCGCCGCGCTCGAATCCCCCCGCCCACGCAAAGAACAGCTTGTCCAATCCCCGCTTCTCCACCTTCGCCCAATCCTCCGCCGCCACATCCGGGCGCGCGCGGAAAAGATACTCCTTCACCAAAGTGACGAGCTGCTTTTGCTGCTCCGCATTCAGCGCCGAGTAGCAAACGCCCTCCGGCTTCGTCTCATTGCGCCCCGGCAAATCCAGCACATCCTTCGGCGCCTCCGCCAGAATCACCGCCGCCTTCCGCTGCTCATCATTCAGCGACTTCACCAGCGTGCGCCCCAACTCCTCCTCCTGCCCCAGCACACGCAGACCCTTCTGCGGCCCCTCCTTCACCTCGCCCGGATTCGTCCCGAAAAACGACGGCGTCATCGAGGGAGCCACATCCCCCGCGCACGTATAATTGAACGACTGATGATGCCCCTCCCAGCGCCACCCCCACGGCTCCTTCCCGCCCGGCGCGCCAAAGACACTCACAAAATACAGCTCCGTATCGCGCACCGGCGTGCCCGCTTTCCCCGCCTCCATCACCTTCAAAATCGCCTCCAGCCCCTGAATCGCCTCCGCCTTCTTGTAACCATCCTCACTCAGCCCCGTGCGCAACAACGCCCGCGCCAGCACCCGCTGCGGCCCCGTCATCTCCTTAATCGCCAGCCCCTTTCTCTCGCGCGGGACGAAGTGCCAGTTCGTCCGCTCATCCTTCCCCTCCGCCTTGAAAGGAAACGTCGCCTGCGCCTTTTGCGTCGGCGTTAGAGCAGCGAGGAAAGCATCCGCCGCCTTCGCCATCACCGCACTCGCATCGTGCGCAAAAGCGGAAGTCGTGAGAGCGAGAATGAGGGCGGCGATGGTGAGTTTCATGTGGATCGTTAGATGGTGAACCGGGATGTAGCGGCGGGATTAGAGATTGTTCCGCCAACTGTCAGGATGCCGACGGAGATCCATCACGGAGACAATGAGCAATTCATCGTCACGAATCTGATAGATGACGCCATGCGGAAAGCGGTGCGTGCGGCAACGTCGTGTATTTGGCGACATTAGCATCCACGCCTCGGGGTGAAGCTGGATGCGCATGATTGCCGTCTCGACTTCGTGGAGAAACTCCGCACCGAGGCCGGGCTGCTGCGACTCGTAGTATTCGGCGGCTTCAGCGAGTTCACGTAGAGCCGGGGAGAGAAAGCGGTGCGTCACTTCGTGAGCTTGCGTCTCAGTTCCGCCATCGCCGCCGCGCCATCCGTGGCGGTGATTTCACCGCGCTCGAACGCCGCAATGCGCTCCTCAGATTCACGCGCCCATGCTGCGTCAATTGCTGGCTGGTCGGGTGTGTCGAACGAATGCAGCAACAACTCAGCTATCTCCGCGCGTTCGTGCGCCGGAAGCTGGAGAAGGGTGGATTTTTCCGTGGCAGTCATGGTAGAAAAGTAACAGCCATTTCCTCTGCTGAAAAGTCTTACTTCGGCCTCTCCGTCGTGAAACTCCACTGCTCATCGAAAAAGCCCGCGCCCACGATCTTGCCGGGAAACTTGTCGTCCGGCGAAAACCGGTGCGGCCTGAAAATAGCCCAGCACTTCAGTGCTGTTAACCCCGCCCGCCCAAGCCAAAGAGTCCCGCAGGGACGAAAGAACCGTCCCGCCGTCCCTGCCGGGCGCAACCTTGTAGTGCGGCGGGAAGCGACAGCGCCACGCCGCCTTCGCAAGCAGGGCAACGGAACGAATTCCCCGCAGGAATCTCCCAGCAAAACCTCGCGCGCCTTTTACCCGGACGAGGCGCTTCCAAGGCGGTGTCGCGCTTCGCTTGCCACCGCACTACAAGGCGTCCCACGTGTTTTCGCGGCCTTTCCCTTTGTGAACTCCGTGTCCTCCGTGCGAGGCAATCACGCAAGCCGCCCGCCAGTCGGGCAGGCACGCCACTCGCCACTCCCGCAGCAAGCCCACTTTCGCTTTGCCAAAGCCCCCCCAAACCCGTTCCCCTCCCACCACCATGCCAGCCCTCTCCCACCAACAACCCCAGCCCGTTCGCGGCAGAGTAGGATGTTAGGCGTCGCTCGCCGTCCCGAATAATGAAAGCCATGAAAACACTCCGAATCGTCGCGCTTTTCACGTTCACCACCTTGGCTTTCGCCGAGGCTCCACCAACCGAGTTTGTCACACAAGTTCTCGAACCGACCGGCGGCAAGATTCCCCGCCCGAAAGATTGGTTTTACGCCGAGACTCATCACGGGCCAGTCTATGACTGGATGCTTACTCGCGAAGACACCGACCACGGCAAGAAGCCTTACACGACCGGCGTTCGCATCCAGACGTTCACCGGCGTCAAGGACGGCACAGGCAAGACCGCCAAGCAATTCATCCTCGATCTCCTAGCCGCCAAGAAGAAAGAAGCCACCAAGGTCATCAAGACCTGCGACGAGAAGGACCAAGGACTCTTTACCCGCATCTGCCTCGAAACCGAGGAGGGGCCGCACCACATTCTCTATTCGCTCTTTTGGGGCACCAACAACCTCGATGTGGCCGTCGTCTCGATTGCCGGCACCACCAAGGAACTTTGGGACACTTATTCGCCCGCCTTCGACAAGATGAGCGCCTTTGAACTCATTGACATGAAGCGCTTCGAGAAATGACCGCAACGCCTATGCGCTGCAGCGCCGCTACGCGCATTCTTTAACGAACGATTATGGCTGTCTTTTCCGAAAGCTATCCACAGAACGTCCCCGGCAAGTATTACATCACGGACAAATGCACTGACTGCGACCTTTGCCGCGAGACCGCACCGAACAACATTCGCCGCAATGATGAGGGTGACCATTCATACGTCTTTCGCCAGCCGACGACTCCTGAGGAGATTGCAGCTTGCGAGGAGAGCGTGCAGGGCTGCCCAACCGAAGCCGTCGGCAACGATGGCGACCAACCACACGAATCAAAACCTTGATGACGATGCGCAACTCACTTCCAACAGCCCGCAAAGCCTAAACATTTACAACGCCCTGAAATGACCTCGAACACACCAGACCAATCGAGCGGGAATAAGAAATTCTGGGCGCACTTCATTTGTTATGTTTGCGGCATCTGGCTCGTCATAGCGCTGTTCTGTGTCTTTCGAAACTACGACATTGATCTGGATTTGCCGCTCTATGCGTTCAGCCCACATAATCCGGGAGGACGATGGATTGGAGACAAGTTGGTGCTCGGTTCCTTGGAGGCGATAAAACAAGCGCGTCTCTGGGCGATATGCACCGGTCTCATCCTACTCTTTCTCGTCGTCGGAGCTTTGCGCACCCAGAGTCTTGCCGCAGCAATCGTGATGATCCTGTTTCTCGGATTGCTGTCAGTGATCGGACTCTGCAGGGCGCTGACTTGGGCTGAGGAACTGGACTGAGGTTCCGACGCTGCGGCTGCGCGTTAACGGGTGAAAGTAGGGACTGGCCCGTCACTTTCCCGCGATGTGCAAGCCCGCGTAGTTGACCGGCGCTTTGGTCGCGTTTACACCGCCCGCCCGCTTGCAACTGCACGCGACTTTTATTTCACATCCAACGCAATGGCCTATCTCAACGACAACTACCTGAAACTCAAAGCCGGTTACCTTTTTCCCGAAATCGGTCGCCGTGTGAAAGCATTCACCGATGCGAACGCGGACGCGGCAAAGCGTCTCATCCGCTGTGGCATCGGCGACGTGACGGAGCCGCTGCCCGAAGCCGTCCGCGCTGCGATGCACAAGGCGGTGGACGAGCAGGGCGACCGCTCCACTTTCAAAGGCTACGGCCCCGAGCAGGGCTACGAGTGGCTGCGCCACGCCATCGCGGAGAATGATTACCGCGCGCACGGGCTGGATGTTGCCGACGACGAAATCATCGTGAGCGACGGCAGCAAGTGCGACTCGGGCAACTTGCTCGACATCCTCGGCGCGAAGAACGTCATCGCCGTCACCGATCCCGTCTATCCCGTGTATGTGGATACAAACGTGATGGCCGGACACACCGGCGACGCCGACGCCACCGGCGCCTACGCGGGCATCGTGTATTTGAAGTGCGACGAAGCGAATGGGTTCATCGCCGCACCGCCGAGCAACCACGTGGATGTGATTTACCTCTGCTCGCCGAACAACCCGACCGGCGCCGCCGCCACGCGCGCCCAACTCGAAGCATGGGTCGCCTACGCCCGCGCTCACGATGCGATCATTCTCTTCGACGCCGCCTACGAAGCCTACATCACCGAGCCGGGCATCCCGCACAGCATTTACGAAATCCCCGGTGCCCGCGACTGCGCGCTAGAACTGCGCTCCTTTTCCAAAAACGGCGGCTTCACCGGCGTGCGCTGCGGCTTCGTCGTGCTGCCAAAGACCGTCCTCGCCAAGACCGCGAGCGGTGAAAAGAAACCGCTGCATCCGCTGTGGCTGCGTCGCCAGACGACGAAATTCAACGGCGTCGCCTACATCGTCCAGCGCGCTGCCGAGGCTCTTTATTCCGCCGAAGGCAAAGCGCAGGTGCGCGCGCTCATCGAGCACTATCTCGGCAACGCCGCCATCCTCCGCGAAGCCGCGAACAAAGCAGGCTGGCCCACGTGGGGCGGCGTGAACGCGCCTTACATCTGGGTGAAATGCCCGGGCGGTCTCGGCTCGTGGGAGATGTTCGACAAGATGCTCAACGAGGCGAACGTGGTCATCACGCCCGGTGCTGGATTCGGTGCCGCCGGCGAAGGCTATTTCCGCATCAGCGCATTCAACAGCCGCGCCAACGCCGAGGAAGTCGCCCGCCGCATCCTCGCGCTGAAGTAAGCACCAGGGCGTGCCAGTAAAAGGCGCAGAGCGATCGAGCAAGGAGCGGCGACATTCTTGTCGCCGTCCACAGAGCGCGCAGCGCCAGACTTTCTCAGCGTCACCGAAAAACTGGCGCTTCGCGTAGCGAGTTCGGCGACAGGAATGTCGCCGCTCCTTGTCCGCACAAAATAATGATTTGAAAAAGAAGAAGGCAGGAGGTCTCACGACTTCCTGCCTTCTGAATTTTTAGGTGCGAGCGGTTTCGATTACTTACCAGCCCACTTGTCCTCGGCCTTCTTCATCTGCGCTTCGTCGAGGCCGAATGCTTTGAGGATTCCACGCGCCATGATTTTATCGCCCTCAGCGTTCATGTGGACGCCGTCGCCTGTGATGGTGTTTTTGCCGGGCTTGTTCTCGGCTTTGATGCGCTCCTGGAACATGGCGTTGAGGTCGGCAAGCGGGGCTTTGCGCTCGGCGGCCAGCGTGCGGAGAAAGGCGTTATAGTCGGCGAGCTTCGTGTTCTCAGCATTGGCGAGGTCTTCTTTGATCACGGTCGCTGTGGTGACGACGACTTTGATGTTCGCCGCTGCTGCTTTGTCGAGAATCGCGGTGATGTTCTTTTTGTAGTCTTCGAGGTTCACGCCGCGTGCTCCGTGCCACACGTCGTTCACGCCGCAGCTCAGTGTCATCCAGTTCGGAGCTTTGGAAATCACATCGCGGTCGAGGCGATTGAGCATGTCGTTCGATTTATGCCCGCTGATGCCAGCTGGCACCGGGGTGACGACGACATCGTTCGCAGCAAGACCATCAACTACGAGATGGACATATCCTTTCGGGCTGCCCCATCCGGCCTGCGTGATGGAGTCGCCGAGGAATGCGACTTTCTCGCCGGTCTTGACGAGGATGTCCGCAAAGGCGGAGGTGGAAATCAGAGTGAGCGCGAGGGCGATGGTAGTGCGGAGAAGTTTCATAGGGCGCGCTTTCTCCGCGATGAGCACGCATGGGAGCAAGCTCCAAGTCTGTGTATGAATCCGCCGTTCCAGCGGTGCGACTGGCACGGCCTACTTCCCGGCCCACTTGTCCTCGGCCTTTTTCATCTGCATTTGATCAAGGCCGAATGCCTTCAGAATTCCGCTCGCCATGATTTTGTCGCCCTCGGGGTTCATGTGGACGCCGTCGCTGGTGAAGACGTTTTTGCCGGGTTGATTCGCCGCTTTGATGCGTGCCTGAAACATGGCGTTGAGGTCGGCAAGCGGTGCCCTGCGCTGGGAGGCGAGGGCGCGGAGAAAAGCGTTGTAAGGCGCGAGCTTCACGTTCTCAGGGCTGTTGAGGTCTTCTTTAATGACGGTCGCGGTGGTGACGACGACTCTCACTTTCGCAGCCGCTGCTTTATCGAGAATCGCGGTGATGTTCTTTTTGTAGTCGGGGAGGCTCACGCCATTCGCTCCGTGCCACACGTCATTCACGCCGCAACTCAGCGTCATCCAGTTCGGCTTTTTGGAAGTCACGTCGCGCTCGAGACGTCCGAGCATGTCGTTCGATTTATGGCCGCTGATGCCCGCTGGCACTGCCTCCACGTTGACGCCATTCGCAGCAAGTCCTTCCACAACGAGGTGAACGTAGCCCTTGGGATTGTCCCATCCAGCCTGCGTGATGGAGTCACCGAGGAAGGCAATTTTTTCGCCGCTCTTTACGAGAATGCTCGCAAATGCGGTGCAGGAAATCATGGCGAGGACGAGGGCAAACGTAGTGCGGAGAAGTTTCATAGGGCGGGCTTTCTCCGCGATGCTCACGCACGGGAGCAAGCTCCAAGTCTGCGGGATAGTTCGGTCTCTAAGCGGAAGCTGAGACTTTATCGCGAAGTTCGGCTGAGACCTCGGAAAAGGTGACGAGGAGAAGCTGGCGGCCTCGCTTTTCGTCAAGGAAGGTGGCGGCGAGGGCATCGTCGGCGACTTCGGGGAGAAAGCGAATGTCGTCCTCGGTGGTGGAGATTCGCCACGCAGGGCGGACGGTGGCGAAGTGGAGTTGTGCGCACTTTAACCACTCGCGGAAGAGGGCCGGTTGGTGCGAGGCGAGTTCGCGCAGAAAAGCGAGCGGGGCGGCTTCGGTGGCATCGAGATGCGTGGAAACGGTGGAGGCGCTTTGCGGGAGGCTGAGTTTGATCGCGTTCGCGGCGGCAATGGCTGCGAAGTCGGCGAAGATGGCCGTGTCGCCGGTGAAGGTGTCGCCAATTTCGAGTTCCGCGCCGAGGCTTGGCGCGAGAGCGGTGGCACCGAGGGCGCGGCGGCGATTTTCGAGAGCGAGGAAAAGCAACTCGGCGCGTGTGGTGGCGACGGGAGCAGCGGCGATGCTCAATTCTACATCGGGCGCAGTCCCCTTTCCCATCCAGTTGATGCGAATCATCTGCTGCATTTGCTCTGCGTGCGCGAGGGCGCGGCCAAATTTCACTGCGGCGCGGGCGAGCGTTTCATCATCGAGCCGGAGCGAGAGCGTGAATTCCCGATCCAAATACGCATCGGCCCATCCGGGCGGATAAACGCCAGCGTCCTCCAGCGCGACGATGGCGGCGTCGAGCTCATCGAGCGACATCGTATCAGCGCGAGCTTCGAGCACCGGCGAGAGGTCGAATGCGAACCAAGTCGCGCCCGCGATGGCGAACTGCGCAGCCTCTTCCGTTTCCCGCACGATGCCACCTGCGCCCCACGGTCCGCGATGCCCCGCACGCTCAAGCGCTGCATGAGTCTCCGCAAAAAGTTCGCGTGGCCCACGAGTGGTGCGTTCCTTTTCTCCGCCCAGTTCGTGGAGAAAAATAGGTGCTCGATTTTTCTCCCCGACCAACGGCTCCATGAACACGCGCCCGAGCGGCACACCGAGAGTGACCGTAGGCGCGGAGGCAAAAGTTGTCGGTGCGGGAATATCCATCTCCGGGGAACATCCAACGACCGGCACGCATGCGGCAATCTCCAATGCGCTTGCGCCGCGCGCCACAGTCTGTTTTCTCACCACCTGTTTTATGGAAAAAGTCATCATCCTCGGCACCGGCTGCGCCGGACTCACAGCGGCAATCTACGCGGCTCGCGCAAATCTTTCACCCCTCGTCCTCGAAGGCCACGAGCCCGGCGGACAACTTTCCACCACGACGCTCGTGGAAAATTTCCCCGGCTTCCGCGAAGGCATCATGGGCCCGCAACTCATCATGGACATGAAGGCTCAGGCGGAACGCTTCGGCGCTCGCTTCCAATATGCGGACTGCACCGGACTGCGCCGCGGTGAGGGTCACGTGAGCATCGAAGTCGAAGGCAAATGGGTGGACACCCGCACTCTCATCGTCGCCAGCGGCGCGAGCGCGAAATGGCTCGGCATCGCCCGCGAGCGCGAACTCATCGGCCACGGTCTCACGTCCTGCGCAACATGCGACGGTGCATTTTATCGCAACGTCCCCGTCTGCGTCGTCGGCGGCGGTGACTCCGCGTGCGAAGAGGCAAATTTCCTCACGCGCTTCGCGAGCAAGGTCTATCTCATCCATCGCCGCGACACGCTGCGCGCCTCGAAAGTCATGGCGCAACGCACACTCGACAACCCGAAGGTGGAACCCATCTGGAACAGCGCACCGCTCGAATACCTCACCGACACCGACGGCGAAATGCGCGCGGTGAAACTCAAGAATCTCGTCAGCGGTGCTGAGAGCGAACTGGAAGTGAAGTGTGTCTTCGTCGCCATCGGACACACGCCAAACACCGCGCCCTTCAAAGGCGTTCTTAATCTCGACGAGAACGGCTACCTCCTCCAGCAAGACGGCATCACCGCGACCAACGTCCCCGGCGTTTTCGCTGCAGGCGACGTGAGCGATCACCGCTACCGCCAGGCCATCACCGCTAGCGGCCAAGGCTGCGCCGCCGCCCTCGACGCCGAGCGCCACCTCGCCGACCTCGGCGAGCACTGAGTCGCCTACGTGAACAACTCGTGTCCTAGCACGCTCACACAATAAATCGCAGCCGTCTCCGTGCGCAGGATGATCGGGCCGAGTGTGATTGGCCGGCAGCCTGCGGTCTTCGCAAGCGACATCTCGGCTGGAGTGAAATCCCCTTCGGGGCCGACGAGAATCAACACGCTCTTCGGCGGCTTTGCACTGTGCTCGGCAAGGATCGTTTTCAAATGTCGCGCGTCACTTTGCAGTGAAGCAACGAGCGTGAGATCAAATTTCTGCCCGCTCTCGAAGAACGCTTTTGGCGCAACTGGCTTCTGCACTTTCGGCAGCCAGTTTTGTCCGCATTGCTTGCACGCTTCGATGGCGACGCGCTGCCACTTCTGCTGCTTGCGGATGGAGTCCTCTTCGTCGCCGCGCACGATGGTGCGCTCGCTCATCAGCGGCGCGATGGCAGACGCGCCAAGCTCCGTCGCCTTTTCGATGATGAGTTCCATGTTCTTCCCCTTCGGAATCGCCTGCCCGAGCGTGATCGCACATGCGAGCGGGGCGGTCTTTGTCAGCGAGATCCGGCGCAGCTCCACGCCTTGCTTCCCCGCTTTCACGATTTCCACTTCAGCCTCTGCTCCGCTGCCATTGAAGACCGTCGCATGGTCGCCAGCCTTCATTCGTAGAACGTCCGTGGCGTGATGCGCCTCGGCTGCATCGAGTGCGAGGCGGTCGGGATTCCATGCGTGTTGCGGTATGTAAAAGCGCGGCATGGCTGGAACGTGCCGGAAGATTCGCACCGAGTGCAATCACGACGTGATGTAACAATTGACGTGTAATTTTCGCCAAGCGCATCGTTGCCCTGCTCAATGCAAATGGTAATCGTCGCACATGGTTGAAAATATCGGCATGCACACTTCATCAAATACTCACCTCCGCGAATTCGTGGAAAAATACAGCGCGCTCTGCCAGCCCGACCAAGTCGTGTGGTGCGATGGCAGCGAGGAGGAAAAACAAAGGCTCACGCAGGAAGCAGTCACCAAGGGAATCCTCACACCGCTGAACGCGGAGAAACTTCCCGGCTGCTATTATCATCGCTCGAATCCAAACGATGTAGCCCGCGTGGAGCAATGCACTTTCATCTGCACGCCCGGCCCCGAGGAGGCTGGCCCGACAAACAACTGGGCCGACCCGCGCGAGATGACGACGAAACTTCACGCAATGCTCGAAGGCTCGATGCGTGGCCGCACGTTGTATGTCGTCCCGTATCTCATGGGCCCTGCTGGTTCACCGCTCACGAAAGTGGGCATCGAGATCACCGACAGCATCTATGTCGTTTTGAATATGCGCATCATGGCGCGCATGGGACGCGTCGCCCTCGAGCAACTCGGCACGAGCGACGACTTCAACCGCGGCATCCACAGCACGCTCGATTGCAATCCCGACCGCCGTTTCATCTGTCACTTCCCGCAGACGAACACGATCATCAGCGTCGGCAGCGGCTACGGCGGAAACGTCCTGCTCGGCAAAAAGTGTCTCGCACTCCGCATCGGCTCGTGGCTCGGCGAGCATCAGGGGTGGATGGCGGAACACATGCTCATCCTCTGCGTCGAATCGCCGGAGGGTGAAAAAACCTACGTCGCCGCCGCTTTCCCCAGCGCGTGCGGGAAGACAAACTTCGCCATGATGATTCCGCCCGATGCGTTCGCGGGATGGAAAATCACGACCGTCGGCGATGACATCGCATGGCTGTGGCCTGACGCGAACGGCCAGCTCCGTGCAATCAATCCCGAGAACGGCTACTTCGGCGTCGCGCCCGGCACAAATTTTGCATCGAATCCAAATGCCATGCGCACCATCGGGCGCGACACCATCTACACAAACGTCGCGCTGCTTCCCGACGGCGACGTGTGGTGGGAGGGAAAAGACGGACCGCCTCCGGCCAACGCGACCGACTGGCAGGGCCGCCCGTGGACTCCCGAGTCGAAGGAAAAAGCCGCGCATCCGAACTCCCGATTCACAGCGCCGATGCTCAACAACCCCGCACTCGCCAGCGAGGCCGGTGATGCTGCGGGTGTTCCTATTTCCGCGATCATTTTCGGCGGCCGCCGCGCAACAACAATGCCGCTCGTCTTTCAGGCGTTCAACTGGACCCACGGCGTCTATCTCGGCGCGACGATGGGCAGCGAGATGACAGCCGCCGCCGCCGGCACTATCGGTCAAGTGCGACGCGACCCGATGGCGATGCTCCCCTTCTGCGGCTACCACATGGGCGACTACTTCAGCCACTGGCTCTCCATCCGTCGCAAGCTCAACGACCCGCCGCGCATCTTCCACGTCAATTGGTTCCGCAAAAACGCCGCAGGTGAATTTTTGTGGCCCGGCTACGGCGAAAATTTCCGCGTCTTGAAATGGATCGTGGACCGCTGCCGTGGTCGCGGCAAGGCACGCGAGACACAAGTCGGCTGGATGCCACGCTACAGCGAGTTCGACTGGCGCGGGCTCGACTTCACACGCGAGCAGTGGGACGAGTTAAATAAATTCGACCGCGCCGAGTGGCAGCGCGAGTTGCTGTGGCAGGACGAACTGCTGCTGAAACTGCACGACCGTCTGCCAAAAGAACTCATTTTCCAGCGCGAGCTTCTCATCTCGCGGCTGTGATGCGTCTTGCCGCGAGTGCCGCCTGTGGCACACTCGCGCCATGACTTCGCCAACCCGCCGTCGTTTCCTCGCGATAACAATACTCGCCTCTCTCTGCACCTCGGCATTCCACTCAAACGCTGACGAGGCCGAGTGGGTGCCGCTTTTCGATGGAAAAGCGCTCGGCCAGTGGAAAGAGACGGACTTTGCAGGCAAGGGCGAGGTGTCGGTAAAAGACGGGCAAATCATCCTCGGCACCGGCGGCGATATTACAGGCGTCAATCTCGCCGCCGCTCCGGCGAAGATGGACTACGAAGTGGAATTCAAAGCCATGCGCGTGCAGGGCGATGACTTCTTCGTGGGCTTCACATTTCCAGTCGGCGAAAAGCACGTCACCTTCATCGCGGGCGGCTGGGGCGGGACAGTCACCGGCATCTCGAACGTGAACAGCGAAAACGCGAGCGAGAACGAAACGACGCAGTTCAAGAAATACGAAAACGGGCATTGGTATCGCGTTCGCGTCAAAGTCACGAAAGTCAGACTCGATGTGTGGATTGACGATGAGCAAATGGTGAAACTCGAACTCGAAGGCAAACAACTCTCCATGCGTGCGGGCGAAATCGAAAGCTCCGCACCCTTCGGTTTCGCGTCATTCCGGACGACTGCCGCACTGAAGGAAATCCGCTGGCGCAAAGTGCAGCCCTGAGCCGAGCCCCAATCCAATCCCAATGAGAAAATATATTCTAGCGTTTGCACTCATCACTTCACATGCACTCGCATGGGATCCGGCCGGACACATGCTAGTCGGCCAAATCGCATGGGAGCTTTCCACCCCAAAGACCCGCGCCGCAGTCACTGAACTAGTTTCGACGCTCGAAAACAAATTCAACAACGCCGAGCCCTACAATTTCGTAACCGTCGGCTGCTGGATGGACGACCTCCGCTCATTGCCAAAAAAAGAATACGAGTGGTCGTTGTGGCACTACGTCGATATCGCCAAGGATGATGACGGTAAAAATTTCAAACTCCCAGAGCCTCCGCATGTCGTCTGGGCCATCGGCGAAAATCTCAAAGTCCTCCGCGACAAAGCCGCTCCAAAAAACGAACGTGCAAAAGCACTCGGCCAAATCATTCACTGGATCGGCGACGTTCACCAGCCGCTCCACGCCACAACTTGGGACGACCGCGGCGGCAATGGCTACTTAATCATGGGCGTGCCTTTTTCCGATCTCTGGCCCGGCACGAAAGCAAACCTCCACTCGTATTGGGACAAGGCATTTCGCTTCGAACTCGCAGACAGCACCATCGTCGAGCAATGGCAATGCCCCAAACCTGATGTCCGTCCCAAAGCCCCCGGCGAAGGGGTCATCGCCGACGAAGCAAAAAAACTCATGGCACGCTTTCCAAAAAAAACACTCCCTGAACTCGCAGTAAAAAGCGACGCAGAGGCTTGGGCAAAAGAAAGCCACATACTCGGATGCACCAAAGCCTATCCACCGGGCGAACACCCCCGCGAAACAGCAGTGCATAAACTCAGCCCTGACTTCGTTCACACCAGCAACGCCATCGCCGGACGCCGCATCGTCCTCGCCGGCTACCGCCTCGCGGAGCTACTTGGTGAACTTTTCCAGTAACAACAATTGATACGCTTGCTGAGAAATGCGCAGCATGGGCGTGCGCGAATTTTTAAATATCAGCCACATCCTCCAATAGCGCGGGAAAGTGCCGTATCGGCGAGCTTGATTTCTCTAAGGCTGCGTGGCCTGCTTTTTTACGAAGTCCACAAGCGGCTGGCACTGAAAAAATCCCTCCCACATGCTGTGACCCTGACCGGCAGGGATGATGAGTTCCATGGTTCCTCCGAGGGCGGTGTAGCGTTCTTTGACTATTGCGGAATTGGGCGCAAGCGGGACGAGTTTGTCCGCATCGCCGTGGATGGCAAAAAGTGGAACGCGGGCTTTGGCGAGAGCGGTGAGGCGGGCGACGGGGTTGTGTTCGTCGAGGTGAGCGCGCAGTGCGTCTGGCGTCATGCCGTAGGCTCCGGCGGCTTTGGCGATACCGGGGTAGCTGGCGATGTCACACACCGGATAGATGCCGGCGAAAGCGGCGATTTTTTCGGGATTTTCTGCAGCCCATGAAAGCGTCATCAAGCCACCACGGCTGCGCCCCATGAGGACTGGCTTGGTGGAGTAGCCGCGCTGGCTGGTCATTTCATCGTAGAGGGCGGTGAAGAGTTTGCGACCCGCAGGGCTGCCGTAGGATTCGCCGATGTCTATGCCGACGATGGCGATGCCTGCGGCGATGAATTGGTCAAACATCCAGCGCTCTTCGTTCCCGGGGAGATTCGGAAGCGTCGGCGCATACCACACCCACGGTTTTGCTTTGGCCGTGACGTCTATTTTTCCGGGGATGATGAAAGCGGTGTGCTCCGCGACGAGGAATACCTCACCGGAGAGAGGCAGTTTTTTCTGCGGCGCAGCAGGTGGCTCGGCGGCGAGTGACGAGACGAGAACGAAGAAAAGGCAGATGGCTTTCATGAGGATTATTTTAATGCAGTGCGGCGGGGCGGGCGTCTTTGAATTGATCGAGTGCGGTCTGTAGCGATTGCGCAGCCTTCGCAGCGTCGCCGGCGAGCGATGCGACGGGCAGCGCGGCATTTTCGTCGGGGTCTTTGGCGAGGTCCACAAATTTGCCGTCGCGGTAGAGCTTGTAGTGATGATTGAATACGAACTCGGTCACCTTGTTCCCCTGCCCTTGTCGCGGTGAATACCAAGCATAGATCCAGTCACGTGGACGACCCTTTTCGCCGAGCAGTTGCGGGAGAAAACTGCGTCCATCGAGTTTCTCCGGTTCGGGGATTTTCACGGTGCTGGCTTCGCAAATTGTCGGCAGAAAATCCGTGGTGTCCACGAGGTCGCTACACACGCTTCCTTTCGCGATGCGGCCGGGCCAGTTCGCGATCAACGGGACGTGCATTCCGGCGTCCACGGTGCTGCCTTTTCTGCCAATGACGACACGCCCGCCCATCATAGAGCGGGTGCCCCGCCCCGTGCCGTTGTCACCGACGAAAAGCACCAGGGTATTTTCGCGCAGTCCTTGCTCGTCGAGTTTCGTGAGCAGTTTGCCAATCAGCTTGTCCATGTAAGCCACCATGTCACCGAAGTGCGCGGGTGCCTGATTGACGCCTTCTCCGATGGCTTTCGGGTCCCAGTCTTTGCTATCCGGTGTGGGCTGGTAGGGATCGTGCGTGAGCATCATCGGGTAGTAGAGGAAGAACGGCTTGCTCTTGTTCCGCGTGATGAAATCCAGCGCGTAGTCGTTCACGATGTCAGGACCATATTTACCGTTCGTGAAATTTTTCTGCACTCCATTGATTTCCAAACCGGGATTCGCATAGCGCGGAGGACGACGCGTGTGCTGCCACAGACAGTATTCGTCGAAACCAAATTTCTTCGGCAGTGCCAGTCCTTGCCCCAACTGCCACTTGCCCGCGATGCATGTGGCGTAGCCGGCCTGTTGAAAATGATTCCCGAACGTCACTGATTGCGGATCCATGTTTCCGAAATTGATGTAGTTCCTCGCATTCGAGCGTCCGGTCATCAACTGAACCCGCGTCGGTGTGCACAGAGGCTGCGCGTAGCAGTAGGTAAAACGCGAGCCGCTTGCCGCGAGTTGATCGAGCACCGGCGTCTTGTAGGAAGTGCCGCCATTTGCGTCGATGGTTTCATAGCCGAGGTCATCGGCGAGGATGAGCACGATGTTTGGCTTGCGCTCAGCAGCAGCATGAAGCGCGAGCAGCGGGGCCAGCAACAGAACGAGCAGATATTTTTTCACGGTGTTACTGCGGGCTTTTCAACGGCGGGAGTGTCGGGCGAAAGCATGACAGCATTCTTCACAAAACCCGCCGGTCGCACTTCGGGGCCAGGTTTTCCGTCACCGAGTTCAGCGGCCATTTTCACAGCAAGTGCCTTGAGTTTCGTGACGACCTCCGGGTGGTCTACTGCTACGTCAGTGCGCTCGCCGATTTCCACATCGAGGTTGTAAAGGCGCGGTTTCTCCATCGAAGCGAAAACGGCCTGTCCGCCACCCATGTTTTCATTTTGCGGAGCGATGGCGAGTTTCCATGGACCGGATCGGACAGCCTGCAACTTGTAGCCTTGATAGTAATAACGTGCCTCGTGCGGCGATTCTTTCGTGGTGCCGAAAAGGAGAGGGGCAATGTCTGCCCCGTCAATTTTCCGATCCGCAGGCACGGTGCCGCCCGCTAATTTTACGAACGTCGGAAGGAAGTCTATGGTTCCGGCAACCGCGTCGCATGCACTGCCGCCGGCGATTTTTCCCGGCCACCACGCAAGCGTCGGTTCGCGCACGCCACCCTCCCAAGTGCTGCCTTTTCCACCACGCAACGGGCCTGCTTCGCCAGCGTTTTTACCCTGCGTGAGCCACGGACCGTTGTCGCTGGTGAAAACCACGAGTGTATTTTCCGCCAGCTTGAAATCGCGCAGCGTGTCGAGCACACGCCCGACGCTCCAGTCCACCTCCTCGACCCAGTCACCGAAGATCCCGTTCTTCGATTTATTGCGAAATTTCTCCCCCGGATGCACCGGCACATGGACGGCTGTGTGCGGCATATATAGGAAGAAAGGACGCGTTTTGTTTTCCGTGATGAAGCGAACTGCTTCGTCCGTGTAACGCTCGGTAAGTCGATCCTGCTCCGGGCCGGTGAGCATCTCGATTACCTTCTCATCGCGAATGAGCGGGACGACTGGTTTGTCGCCACCGGGCGGTTTCCGCATCATGTCATTTGAATAGGGCAGGCCAAAGTAGTGATCGAAACCATGTCGTGTCGGAAAAAACTCCGGTTGGTCGCCGACATGCCATTTACCGATGCACATCGTCGCGTATCCTTGTGTCTTCATCAGTTCGGCCACTGTGTGTTCTTCGGAATTGATGCCCGCATGTGATGCAGGAGGAAATACACCAGGGATCGAAACACGCTGGCCGTAGCATCCAGTGAGCACTTGCGCGCGCGACACGGAACAAACCGGCGCCGCGTAAAAGCTCGTCAGTTTCATCCCTTCCTTCGCCATGCGGTCGAGACTCGGCGTGCGATTCTTCGTCGAGCCAAATGGGCCGATGTCGCCGTAGCCCATGTCGTCTATGAAAATGAGAACGATGTTTGGCTTGCGCACATCAGCGGCGTTGAGCGCGATGAGTGATGCAAAAATGAGGAAGAGGATAAGCCTGATCATGGTCGATTTTCGGAGGCCATAGATATGGCCAGCACATCCACGCAGCGCGATGGAAATATGCGCACAGCGGTTGACATGAAGTCGAGGAAAGCCACCGTGCGGCCATGAATTTTCGCGATGATTCCCTGACGCATAGACCCACATTTTATCAACAAGCGCATCATAGCTGGATGGCACTACGGCCTATCGTGCTGTTGGCAGTTTTCGGTGCGACGAGTTTGTTGGCAGTCGCAAAAACTACGCTGCAGCCATCGTCTTCAAAGACAGTGAAAGTCGCTGCAATTCAGTGTTCGTCGAAAATGGGAAGCGTGGCGGCGAACACTCGCAAGGTAACGAAACTTGTGCGCGAAGCGGCACGCAACGGCGCGAAGATCGTGGTTTTGCCCGAGTTATGCATCACCGGCTACTTGTCGCAGGACGGAAAGACAAACTGGCGACTGCCCGACTGGCCCATCGAGGACGAATACGTAGGACGCAGCCCCGTTTCCGTGGCGCAACGCGTGCCGGGGACAACGACACGCCACTTCTGCCAGCTCGCTAAGGAACTCAGCATTTACCTCACGATTCCATTCATCGAAGTGGACGACGGCTCTAGGAAAGCGCGCTATTTCAACACCGTCTGCCTCGCAAACCCACGCGGAGAAATCGTCGCACACTACCGCAAACTGGAGCTCTGGCCACACGCCGAACAGTCGTGGGCGACACCGGGCGACCGAGGACTTCAAACTTTTGACACGGAATATGGACGCGTAGGGTTGGCCGTGTGCTTCGACATTCACTACGTCGTAAAAAAATATCGCAGCCGCCATTTGTGGGCGCTGCTCTATCCCACGGCGTGGGCGGATGGTGATTATCCCGCAGAATGGTTTTACCACATCCTGCCGGGGCAGGTGCATGACGACTTCAAGCACCACATCATCGCCGCGAACTGGAGCGTGGATCATGCACAGAAATGGCGCGGTTTCGGATTCAGTGAAATCATCTCGCGCGAAGGTAAAGTCCTCTCTGCAGCGAAAAGCATCTTCGGCTCAGAAATCGTATATGCCGAACTGCCAGTCGCAAAACATTGAGCACTCAAAAAAGACGCATCCGTGCTGGCTGAATATATCGAAAACTCGGCTACATCTTGCCGAGCATGGCGAAGATGGCGTCGAATTTGGCGGTGGCTTTTTCTTCGGTGACGGGGGCGTTGAGGATTTGGCCGACGTCTTTGTGCTCGACGAGTTCGGGATCGAATTCGCGTAGGAAGCTGCTGGCGATGCCGGGCATGGGGGTGCCGTATTTGATGCGCTGGCGGCACCATGTGAGGGCGAGGGTTTCGCGGGCGCGGGTGATGCCGACGTAGAGCAGGCGGCGCTCTTCGTCCACGGTGCCTTCGACTTTGGAACGGTCGTGCGGGAGGACGCCTTCCTCGACGCCCATGAGATAGACGTGCGGGAATTCGAGGCCTTTGCTGGCGTGGAGGGTGATGAGGGTGACGCCGGCGGTGTCTTCCTCTTTGTCCTCTTCGCGTTCCTGGCGGAGCATCATTTCATCGAGAAAGCCGCGCAGGCCCTTGTCGCTGCGTCCTTCAAATTGCTCGAAGCTGCTGAGGAGTTCGTTGACGCCGCGTTCGCGGTCGAGCCATTCCTCGGGCGTCTTGCAGGTGCGCTGGAGGTCGGCGAGGTAGCCGCTTTCCGCGATGAGGATTCGTAAAATGGCGGGCTGGTTGGAGAGGGGTTCGGTCATCTTCGTCTCGTAGTCGTCGAGGAAGGTGGTGAATTTCTCGATGGCGGCGCTGGTGCGTGTGGTGAGGGTGGCGAGGAATTCCTCGCTGCGCAGTGCGGCGAAAACGGGGGTGTGTGCGTGGATGCTCCACTCGACTGCTTTCTCCACGGTGGTGTCGGAGATGCCGCGCGCGGGTGTGTTGATGATGCGGAGGAGTGCGACGTCGTCATCCACGTTCAAAAGGCACGAGGCGTAGGCGAGAACGTCTTTGATTTCGCGCCGGTCGAAGAAACTTTTTCCGCCGATGATGCGATAGGGCACGCGGAGATGGCGGAAGTTTTCCTCCACGAGCCGCGACTGCGCATTCATGCGGAAAAGGACGGCGAAGTCCTCCCACTTTTTGCCCTCGGCGGTTTTACGGGCGTTGATTTCCTCGGTGATGAACTGCGCTTCCTGCCGGTCGTCGGGCATGGCAACGATGCGGACTTTTTCGCCGCCCTGCTGGGCACTCCACAGTTTCTTCGGGCGGCGGCGCGGGTTGTTTTTGATGAGGGAATTCGCGGTGCCGAGGATGAAGTTCGTCGAGCGGTAGTTCTGTTCGAGTTTGATGACGGTGGGGTTCGGAAAGTGGGCCTCGAATTCGAGGATGTTGGTCACTTCCGCGCCGCGCCAGCCGTAGATGGATTGGTCGTCGTCGCCCACGACGGCGACATTGGGGCGTGCGCCTTCTTCGCGTGAACCGGCGAGTAGCGCGACGAGGTCGAGCTGGAGGCGGTTGGTGTCCTGAAACTCGTCCACCATGAGGTAGCGAAAACGGCGCTGCCATCGCTCGCACACTTCGCCGTGCTCGTTGAGGAGTTTCACGGTGAGTAACAGCAGGTCGTCGAAGTCCACTGCGTTGAGCGTCTTCAAGTCAGCGTTGTATCGCGCGAAGACTGCGCCGAGCAGGGTCTTGTCGTCCTCGGGTGCGGCCCATCCTGCGTTCTTCGCCTTGCTGATTGCATTTTTAGCAACGTGCGGATCGAGTTTCTCGTCGCGTGCAGAGACGCGGGTGATGATCTTTTTGATGAGCCCCATCTGGTCGCCTTCATCGTAGATGGAGAAATTCTTTTTGTAGCCGAGCGCCTGGATGTCCTGCCGGAGGATTCGCACGCACAGCGCATGAAACGTGGACATCGTGACTTTTTTCGCCACGTCCTCCGCGACCATTCCGGCGAGGCGCTCGCGCATTTCCATCGCCGCCTTGTTGGTGAAAGTGACCGCCAGGATGTGCTCCGGTGCGATTCCCTGCGAGAGCATGAAGGCAGTGCGCGCGATGATGACACGCGTCTTCCCGCTGCCTGCACCGGCGAGGATGAGGAGCGGCCCTTCGGTCGTCCGCACCGCCTGCTCCTGCTCGGGATTGAGATCAAATAGACGAAAGCCTGCCATGAGTGGGCGCGGAGAAAATCACGCGCGCAGTGATTTGCAATCGGCGAGTTTTATTTAATCGCCCGTCCAGTGTGAAACATCCTCGCCGCGAATTTTTGCTTCGAGAAATGCACGATCCGCTGCGTCCTTGTCGCGCACGGTTTGCTTCATCCGTAGGAGCATCTCTGCCGATGCAAATGGAATGGGCACGCCTTGAATCGTGTGAACAATCGTTTGCTGACTCGCCTCTTCATACGGGATTCCACACGCAGCGAGCATCAAGTCCACAGTGATCTCATCCACCACGCGCACGACGACGTAATCGCGAATGTCATCCTCTCCGAGTTCGATGATCGCCTGCTCCGGCAACACAGTAAGGGCTGCTTTGACCTTGGCTTGGTTTTCCAACGAAGACTCCAGCAGGAAATCAATATCCATCGTGGCGCGAGGAAAGCCGTGCTCGATCACGGCAAAGCCGCCAACCACGAGATAGCGTGCGCCCCGCTCATTCAGCGCACGGCAAATCTTCAGCAAGTCCTCTAGTGTTGGGGGGCGCGATTCGGCCGGGTAAGCATTTTCAGATTCCATGCGTCTGCCTCCTCATGAGTGTGAAAACGATACACGCCACGCGGCATGAATGGCTTGTTCCCGCGTAATGCGATCACAAGTTTCAACATGCCATTTGTAGCTTCGAGACCGACCGCCGTCTTCTTCCGGCGGCCTACGATGCGCATGGGTTTCTGTGTGTTCACGGCGGGACGCTAGCACACGCCCGGCGCGACGGGTAGTGCGATCTCTCCTGCTGCGATTCGGCGGAGCACGGCAGGGTAAAGGCGGTGTTCCTCGATTTGAATACGCGCGTGGAGCGACGATGGCGTGTCATCGGCGAGCACGGGGACTTCCGCCTGCGCGATAATTTCGCCGGTGTCCATGCCCTCGTCCACAAAATGAACCGTGCATCCGCTCTTCGTCGCCTTTGCGAGCACCGCCTGCTCCCACGAGGCGAGACCCGGAAATGCAGGCAGCAGCGAGGGGTGGATGTTGATGATACGGCGGGGGAAAGCTTCGAGCAGCGGGGCTTTGATCATCCGCATGTAGCCTGCGAGCACGACCCACTCGACGCCCGCGTCCTTCAGCATCGCCACGAGTCGCACCTCCGACTCGGGTTCAAGTTTTGTTTTGAAACGCCCCGGCGCGAGGAACTCCGCGCGGTAGCCGTGCTCGCGGGCCAGCGTGAGGATGCCCGCACTTTCCACGTCGCTGATGACGATGCGCACCTCCGCGTCGAGTTCGCCGCGTGCGATGGCGTCGGCGATGGCTCGGAAGTTCGAGCCTTTACCCGAGCCGAGGATTCCGAGTTTTAACTTTGGCATTTGGCGAGAGTGCTGGTCGTGCTTTTGCCCGGCACGAGCGGGAGGATACGGATTTCCGTGCCGACTTCGCTCAAAGCGCCGCGCTCGCCGGGGTCGAGTGAATCCACCGTGTAGTCGCCGCCTTTCGCGTAAATGTGCGGGCGGATGACGCGCACCAAATCGGTCACACGCTCGGTGTGAAAGACCGTGACGAAATCCACGCACTCCAGCGCAGCAAGCACTTCAGCGCGGTCGTCTTCGCTGTTCACCGGTCGTGTCGGCCCTTTCAGCGCACGGACACTCGCATCGCCGTTCACCCCCACGACCAGCGCATCGCCCATCGCGCGTGCTTGCCGGAGATAGCGCACATGACCGACGTGCAGCAGGTCAAAGCACCCGTTCGTAAAAACCAGCCGCCGTCCCTGCGCGCCAAGCTGCTCGCGGAGCGCGGCAAGTTCCGTGGCTGATTTCAATTTCTGCAAACTCATCCCCTTTCCATCGCGGAGGATACCGATTCGTGCGAGGCGAAAGTTTGTTGGCACGCGCGGGCGAACCGCTACTTTCCCCGCCGACATGAACGACCCGCGCTACGATCACCTCGCAAAAAACCTCGTCTCCTTCTCCACCGCACTCAAGCCCGGCGAGAAAGTCCTCCTCGATATGTTCGACATCCCGGACGAGATGACCGTCGCACTCATCCGCGCCGTTCGCGCTGCAAAAGCCATCCCGCTCGTGCAGACTCACCACAGCCGCGTCGCGCGCGAAATGGCGATTGGCGCGCAGGAGGCCGGGCTCGAAGTCCACTGCGCCGTCCAGCTCGCGCAGATGAAAAAAATGGCCGCCTACATTGCATTTCGCGGCGGGCAGAACATCACCGAGATGGCCGACGTTCCCTCTTCGCAGATGAAACTCATCAGCAAAAAGATGAAAGCCGTCCTCGACTGGCGCGTGGAAAAAACCAAGTGGGTCGTCCTTCGCTGGCCCACGCCCAGCATGGCGCAACTCGCTGGCATGAGCACCGAGGCCTTTGAGGATTTCTACTTCCGCGTCTGCACCCTCGACTACTCGAAGCTGATCCCCGGAATGAAAGCACTCTCCGAGGCGATGATGGCCACCGACGAAGTCCACATCAAAGGCCCCGGCACCGACCTCCGCTTCAGCATCAAAGGCATCCGCGCCCTCCCCTGCGGCGGCGAGCACAACATCCCCGACGGCGAATGCTTCACCGCCCCCGTCCGCAACAGCGTCAACGGCGTCATCCAATACAACGCCCCGACCATCTACCAGGGCACCAGCTTCGACGCCGTCCGCCTCGAATTCAAAAACGGCAAAATCATCAAAGCCACCTGCGCCGGAGACTCGGAGAAACTCAACGCCATCCTCGATAGCGACCCCGGCGCCCGCTACATCGGCGAATTCGCCATCGGCTTCAATCCCCACGTCCTCCACCCCATGCGCGACATTTTGTTCGACGAAAAAATCGCCGGTTCCTTCCACTTCACGCCCGGCCAGGCCTACGAAGAAGCCGACAACGGCAACCGCTCCCAAGTCCACTGGGACCTCGTCTGCATCCAGCGCGCCGACTACGGCGGCGGCGAGATTTACTTCGACGGCAAACTCATCCGCAAAGACGGCATCTTCCTCCCCAAACCCCTGCAAGCCCTCAACCCCGACCGCCTGCTCGGTTGATCTCCCTCGCTCCGCTAAAAGGGGCGTTACAGCGCATTAGGAGTTAGCGACGGATTCATCGTGCTTGGCGAAACGGCCAGTAAGGAGCCATCTGTGAAGTCTCAACGGCCCCTGCCCTGCCGCCCATTCGGAAAGAAGGGTCTTGGTCAGTCGGAAAGAGGATAACTCCTCGCCTGTCCTTGCGGAGATACATGGTCGGCCATTTGGCGGGATAGTGTCTCAATGAGACATGAATCGCACCAGACACATCAACGGAGTAGGTTCCGTTGTAAGTCTGAGGGGCGTAGCCATACTCGGTCACCTCTACTTTGTTATTCGTCTTCAGGGTGATTGTCGCGTCGGAGTCCATGCCATACATACGCCCATTGCGGCTGACGAAAGTTACGCCTGCCGGATGTGTAGAGAAATGGCTGCGAACTTCGGAGCAGGCAAGGTGCTCTATGTGAATAGAAGCAATCGGACGCTGCGTCGTGCAAGCAGCCAACGTGCAGGAGATGAGCAGAAGTCTGATGAAGAATTGCATACGATTTTTAAATTCAAATTAGAGGGAAAGCTCGCTGAGTCGCCTACCATTGTATTCCACCGCAGGAGGTCTGGTTTGATGGTAATGCAGTTGGCATGGCGCACGCATGGAATCGGTTTTCCATTTCCCCAGCAAGAGCGGACGTTCATTTTGCCGACTGACAACAGCCGGACTTTGCCCCACGTTGTGCGTCCGTTCATTTCGCCCATAAAACGAGCGGGCTTGCCGTGAAAAGACTTCTCATCATCGCCGTGCGCACCATCGCCCTCACCTACGCCGCGCTCGTTCTGCTCGTCGCGGGTTGCCAGAATTCCCTGCTCTACCACCCCACGCGCGACACTGAGGCTGGCGTGCTCGCGCAGGCGGGCCGCTTCGTCGAGCCGTGGCGCGATGCGAACGGCCACATCATCGGCTGGCGAAAACCAAACCCGCGCGCCACCGCACGGCTCGTCGTCTTCCACGGCAACGCCGGCTACGCGCTGCACCGCACGTTTTACCTCAACGCATTCCAGTCGCTCGATGGCGGCACAAAGTGGGAGGTCTTTCTTTTTGAATACCCCGGCTACGGCGCGAGGCCCGGCAGCGTGGGAAAGGACTCATTCACCGCCGCTGGAAAATCCGCCATCGAGGAACTGCTCGCCGCAGACACGCGCCCGCTTTTCATCCTCGGCGAAAGCGTCGGAAGCGGCATCGCGTGCGCAGTCGCCGACACACTCCCGCAGCGCATCGCCGGCATCGCGCTCGTCGTGCCGTTCGCCCGTATGCAGGAAGTCGCGCAGGCGAAATTCCCGTGGCTCCCCACCAGCCTCATCCTCCGCGATAAATACGACAACATCACCGCGCTCGCCCGCCACCCCGGCCCCGTCGCCATCGTCGTCGCCGAGGAGGACGAAGTCGTCGGCGCCGCCCAAGGCCGCAAGCTCTTCGACAACTACCCCGGCAAAAAACTCCTCATCCACCTCCCTGACACCGGCCACAACAGCCTCCCCACCCACCCCAGCGCCGAATGGTTCCAGCGCATCAGCGATTTCCTGCTGAACGGAACGCGGTGAGTTTGCTAACTCGATCACCCATCCGCCTCATCAGAATCGAAATCCTCAAAGCGCATCGTGCGCAACATCTGTTGAGCCTCGGAACGCTCAAGGCCGGCCGTGGCGAGGGCGCCCATCTGCCATTCAGCGAAAACTACGGCTTCTGCGGGGATGAGCCAGAATTCATGCTGCCCTTGCTGTAAGTGTTTATAGAGGGCGAAGGCCATGATCCCTTCCGCACATTCTTCGTGGCCGGATGAAATGAGGGATCCGAGTGGCGCATTCAGTCCCGCCACCATCTCCTTGAGATAACCCAGCACTTGCTCGCCATCCGTCAGTTCGATTTCGAGCGATGGCAGCAGCGTGAGGTGGAGGATGCCGCATTTCTGCCCGTGCCTGCGGAAGGAACGCGTCCGGTCGCTCTCGACCTCATACCAGCCGCGCGGCAACTGAAGATTGAGCGTCCTACCTTTCATGGTGGCTTTTGATACCGCGCGGGAGGCTTCATGTCGAGCGGTGGAAAGGCGGATTTATCTCGCAAAATATTCGATGCCCTTTTCCCGGCTGACAATTGCCAAAGTTTTCCGCACGGTGCGGGTTCTTTCAACGCACACACTTCTTTTTCCACCATGAAACTCATCCTCTGCCTCTCGCTCCTCGCTTCACTTTCGCTCCACGCCGAGCCGCCGCCAGCGGCTGGGAAGACGACTCCGATGTTTGACGGCACAACGCTCACGGGATGGGAGGGCGACCCGAAGCTCTGGCGCGTGGAGGATGGCTGCATCACCGGCGGCTCGCTGACGGAGCAGGTGAAGCACAATGTTTTCATCGCGACGACGAAGGACTACGGCGACTGCATCGTGCGGATGAAGATCAAGCTGTCGGGCACGGGCTTTGTGAACAGCGGCTTCCAAATCCGCAGCCAGCGCGTGCCAAACAACACCGAGATGTCCGGCTATCAGTGCGATTACGGCGAGCCGAACTGGTATGGCTGCATCTACGACGAATCGCGCCGCAACAAGCTGATGATGCAGTCGGACATGGCAGCGCTGCGTCCGGTGATCAAAAAGGACGACTGGAATGAATATGTGATTTGGGCGCAGGGAAACCGCATCAAGACTTGGATCAACGGCGTGCAGGGCCTGGAATACATAGAGGCTGACCCGAAGATTATTCAGACGGGCAAGATGGGCATCCAGGTCCACGGCGGCGGCAAGGCGCAGGTGCAGGTGAAGGATATCACCATCGAGGAACTGCCAGCGGCGAAGGCAGGCGATGCAGCCGCACCTGCTCCGGCGGCAGAGAAAAAGTAATCATCTCTGCCGGACGGGCTGCCAGACACAAACGCTGATGCCTCATTTTTCACCACAGAACCAAAATAAAAACCAACCCATCATGAAACTCACCGCCGTCTTCCTCGTCATTTTTACAATCGCAATCGCACTACCGCTACGCGCCGAGAACGCGCCCGCTGCGAGCATTGATCTGCGCTTGTCGCAGATTGATGAAAACGCCGCGCTCAAGCAGTATGAGCGTATCAAAATGGAACTCGCGAAGGCGGAAGTGGATCTCGCACTGAAGGGCATTGACGGCACGCAGGCGGAAAAGGACGCCCTCTCCAGGAAAATCGAAATGCTGTCGCGGAAGGCCGGAAGCTTGCAGCAGGAAATCCGCTCGCGCGGCGAGAGAATCGCCGCTGCACTCCGCGAAACACAGTCAAAGCGCACACCCGAAAAATGCCAGCCGCCAGCGGTGAACAAACCCGTCACCAAGCCCGATGAAAAGAAGACGCCACCTGCGACAACAGCACCCGCCGCCCAGGTGCCCGACAAAAAATCCGGCGAAGCCGAGGTTGCATCGCTTCAAAAGAAAATTGATTCCCTGAACACAGAACTCGAAAAGCGCCGCGAAGCCCGAAGCAAGCTGACACAGGACACCCCCGAATTCGCCGCCGCCGACAAACTCGTGCAGGATCTCAAACCGGAAATCTACAAGGCCACGTCCGCCTTGAACGCCACGAAAGCGAAGTTGAAGTAGCGAGAGAAAGACCGTCGCAACCTCGCGGCGTCAAATTTCGTTCACATAGTTTCCTCTGGGGCAATCACGCTGTTGGATGCGTGACTTTTTTCTAAGGCAAGCCACATTGCGCGGCTTTCCTCGAACGCTCTCATTTTCATGAAATACATCCCACTCCTTGCTGCACTTGTTTTCAGTCCACTCGCATCGTCGTTTGTAGCCGATGTTTTTGCACCCGCACCCGCGCCCGCCAAGGCCGCGAAGCCTTCACCGCTGACGGGCGAGGAGCAAAAGGCGACGTTCACACTGCCTCCGGGTTTTGAGATCGAGCTGGTGGCGCAGGAGGATGAGGGTTTTGGAAAGTTCATCACGGTGGACTGGGATCAGCACGGACGGATGTGGTCCATGACGGCGTTTGAATATCCCGTGGACGGCAACGAAAGCGCGGCACAGGCAAAGGCTCTTTACAGCAGCCCGCGAAAAGATCGCGTGATTGTGTTTGATACGCCCTCGGCTCCCGGCCTGCAAAAGCCGCGCGTCTTCGTGGACGGACTGGCAATTCCGCTCGGCATCCTGCCTTATAAAAACGGCGTGTATGTGCAGCACGGCAATGACCTAAAGTTTTTCAAGGACACGGATGGCGATGGAAAAGCCGACGCACACGACATCGTGGTGACGGGCTTCGGCGTGCAGGACTCGCATCTTTTTCCGCATCAATTCACGCGCGCTCCCGGTGGCTGGATTTGGATGGCGCAGGGGCTTTTTAACAGCAGCAAGGTGGTGAAGCCCGGCAGCGACAAAGTCGTGGACTGGCCTAAATGCTCGATGGCGAAGATGCGACCAGACGGATCGGATTTTGAAGTCACCAGCGTCGGCCCGAATAACATCTGGGGCTTCGTGCTCGATGGCGAGGGGCAGGCGTGGATGCAGGAGGCAAACGACTACGGCTACCCCGTGATGCCTTTCCACGAGTATGCTGATTACCCCGGCGGCATGGATGGTTTTCGCAAAAGCTACCAGCCCGGCTTTCCTCCTTCCGCAGAGTTTCGCATGGGCGGCACCGGTCTGAGCGGCCTCGCGCTTTCGGACAAAAAGGGCGCATGGCCCGCCGCCTACGCCGATGTGATGTATGTGGCAAACCCGATCACGCGCAAGGTGCAGGCGATCAAAATCACGCCCGACGGCTCGCATTTCAAATACACGCTGCTCGGCGATTTCATCCAGTCGAGCGACGAGTGGTTCCGCCCGATCTCGATCCACTTTGGTCCCGACGGCTGCCTCTACATTGTGGATTGGTATAACAAGATCATCTCCCACAACGAAGTGCCGCGAAACCACAAGGACCGCGACAAGACGCGCGGTCGCATCTGGCGCGTGAAGGCAACGGGGCAGACGCCGTTCGTGATGGCCGATTTCACCAAAGCAACGGGCGATCAATTACTGACCAAGCTCGGCGGCGATTCGCTGACGCAGAGCCATCTCGCATGGCAGGCGATTGTGGATCGAAAGGATGAAAGCCTAGCGCCGAAGTTGCGCGCGCTCATCGGCGATAAAACAAAGTCCGCAAGCACGCGCATCGCCGCACTATGGGCAGCGGAGGGACTCGGTAAACTCGATGGCGCTGTGTTGAAGCCGTTGCTCGCCGACGAAAACCGCAACGTTCGCCGCGAGGCGGTGCGAGTCTGCGGTGAAATCATATCCACGGATTTGCTGACTCTCAGAACCACGAACGCAGCAGGGCTTCCCGAATTCCGCGAAGGCCAGTATTCGATCATAATGCCGATGCTCCAAACTCTTGCCGATGACGCCGACACGGAAGTGCGCTCCGAAGTCGTTCGAACGCTTGGACGCTTCCTTGATGCAATGAAGCCCGGACAATTTCCGGTGAATCCTGCCGGAACCGAGCAAGCAATCGGAATAATGATAACGCTTGCCCGCGATTCGCTCGCCGGCGGTGGCACCAACAAAAAAATTCAGTTCAAGACCGGTGACATCTACGACCGTGAATTCGAGCGTTTTCTCGTTCGACGCTTTCTCGAAAGGCACCCCGAAGCAGTTGCACGCTTTCTTGATTCTGCCGCTGCTGCAAAACTGCCCGTCGAAAACCGCCTGCTCGCCTCGCTCGCGCTGGAGCCGAAGCTCAGCGCCACGCGCGTCGCACAGCTTTTGCCGAAACTCACACGTCCTCCCGGGCAGGAGGAAGTGATGCGCCTCGTGCAATTCGTCACCGAGCCGGGAGTAGGCGAAGCGCTCACCGGCGCACTGACGAATCCCACCACACGCCCCGCCGTGCTCGCAGCGTTGCTCGCCGCCCGCACCCGCCTCGACACCGCGAAGCTCACGCCACTGCTCGCCGACGCCGCGAAAAACCTTCTCACCGGAGACGATGCAGCGCGCGAACTCGGGCTACGACTCGCCACGGACTTCCGTCTCACCACGCTGGAGCCTGACCTCGTCGCGTTGCTCACTGGCAACTCACCAGCCGACCGACAACTCGCAGCGCTCCGTGCGCTGCGCGAGATGGGCAGCACACAAGCCGAGCTTTTCGCCAAGCTCTCCAAAGAATCCAAAGACGCCGCCATCCGCGACGAAGCGCTCAATGCACTCGCGCTTTCAAAAAACGAACAAGCTGGAAAACTCCTGCTCGGAATGTGGAGCGGTCTGACTCCCGCACAGCGCCGCAGTGCATTGGATCGCCTCACGACTCAGAAACCCGGTGCACAAGCCGTGGTCGCCGCCGTTCGCGCTGGCACCATTGCAAAGGCCGATCTCGACGGGCCGACGCTCGACAAGCTCCAGACCATCCTCGGCGACAACGCCGATCTCGCCGCGCTGATGAACGAACTGACCGCACTTTTCCGCCCCGTGCTCATGCTCGACGGCAGCGACAACGCGTGGTGCGAAACCGGCATCACGCTCGACGGCCCGTTCACCGTAGAAACGTGGGTGTTGCTGAATCCGAAAGACCGCGCCATCGGCCCCGCCGACGGCATCCTCGGCGTTGCAGGCCAGCTCTGCATGAATTTCTTTGGCGGAACTTTCCGCATCTGGAACGGAGCCGGCGACTCCATCGTTGCAAAGAAGCCCGCCGTCGCCGGTATCTGGACACATCTCGCTGTTACGCGCGATGAAAAGGGCGCGCTGAAAATCTATCAAGACGGCACGCTCGATCAGGATCAAGGCCAGCCCTTGCCGCAGAAATTCGAGAACGTCCGTATCGGACTCACGAATGGAAAAGGCGGGCTCGCCGGCGCGCTGAGCGAATTCCGCATCTGGAACCGCACGCGCACCGCTGACGAAGTCCGCAATGATTTCGACCGTAGCTACGAAGGCGTCGCGAAGCCGGCGGGCCTCGTCTTTTACGCACCAGGTGCCGGACCGTGGGGCAAACTTCAGAGCGGTGCGAAGGTCGCCAAGACCAGCGATTTCCCACCCATCCTCACCACCGCTGAAGCCACCGCACTCGATGCGAAATTTACAAAATACCGTGCACTCGCCGACAAACCCGGCGACGCGACGAAGGGCAAGACCGTGACGCTCGTTTGCCAAGCCTGCCACACCATCGCAGGTCAGGGCGGCAACCTCGCGCCGAATCTTTCCGGTGCAGGCGCGATGGGAGTCGAAGCGCTGCTGCGCAACATCATCACGCCAAATGCCGCGATGGAAAACGGCTACCGTCTTTTCCGTGTGGAGATGAAAAGCGGCGACCTCGTCGAGGGCTTCCTCGCCAGCGAAGACAAGGACGCCATCATCCTCCGTGCGCCCGGCGCACAGGATCGCCGCATCGCACGCGGCGACATCCTCGCTTCGCAATTCCTCCGTCGTTCGATCATGCCCGAAGGCCTGCTCGACACGATGACGCCCGAACAAGTCAGCGACATGTTCGCGTATCTCAAAACGTTGAAGTAGCACCGCATGACTTTCACTCGATGCCTGCTCGCCGCTGCGTGCGTGTTTGCTTTCACCTCGTGCAAAGACAAGGCGAAGGAGGAACGCAAAGTCGCGCTGCGTGATTTCATGCACGGCAACACCGGCGACGCCGAACTCGCCGCCGCGATGGAAAAGGCACGCGCGACTGTTGGTGAGTTTTTAACCGCGCTGCAAAAGCCAGCGCAGGGGCAGAGCGGCTTCATCGTCCGCAAATCCTTCCCCACAAAAATCGCAGGGAAACAGCAAATCCTTCTCGTCAATTTTGTCACCTACGACGGCGCGCTTCTCCGTGGCAAAGTGGACGACAACACCTTCCAGCCCGGCAGTGGCGTTCCTACCGACGGCATGGTCTCTTTTCCGCCCGGTGAAATCGCGGACTGGATGTTCAACGAAAACGGCAAGACCGTCGGCGGCTATATGCTGCGCGTTTTCAAAGCGAAGTTTCCCGAAGACTGGGAAAAGGCGCGCTACGGGGAAAAGATTCAGTTCAAAGAATAGCGGAAGGCTGCCCTTGCACTGGGCGGTGTATCAGCCGTAATTTCACCGCGTATGAAATACAAACTCCTCGCCAGCGTATTCGCACTCGCCACCACCGGCTGTTTCGTCCCGCACCCACCGCTCCCGCACGGAGCACCGCTACATCCCGGACACCGTCACCACCGCCCCGGCTACTACGCGCCCGGGCCGCGTGTTTATACCCCCGGCCCCGGCTACTACGCGCCGCGCCACCGCGGATATTACTACTAAGGCGGCTCAGCGTTTCTTTTTTGCGGTTGAGGCGGACTTTGCCTTAGCAGTGGGAGCAGACTTTTTCGGTGATGTTGCACCGGGTTTCTTCGTTGGCGTCTCGTCTGTCGTGCGCTTGGTGAATGTAAGATAGATCACCAATTCGCGCGACTTGGTTTGCACCTTGTCGTCCTTGGTCGTCTTGCTCGTCACGGGAGCTGTGTGAATGATGACCGTCCCGCCGCTCGTCGTGTTTCCCTCGAAATAGACTTCCCTCGTGGCGAATTCGACAGTGTTCACGCCGCCATCGCTGCGCTTTCCGTGAGATGCACGGTCGGTCGCCTTGCCGGTGAAATGGATCGTCTTCTCTCCGAGGGTCGGCGTGACATTGATCGCCACACCCAACGCAACCGCGTCCGCGCCGGGCACGATCTCCTGCTGTGTCACTTCGATGTTCGCGCTCTTTCCGGGTGACGTAACCGCACTTGGCGCGCTGAGAACATCCACTCCTTTGATTTGATCCAGCTTTGCAGCGGTAGCCGGCACCTCCATTCCGGCGGGAATGTCCGCCAGTTTTGCAACGACTTCAATGGTCGTTGCCGCGCTGGCGGAGCAGGTGATGAGCAGTGCGAGACAAAAGTATTTCATGACTGAGTGTGTATGCAAACGCATGCAGCATTTACCAGCCCGCACGTTGTTCCATAGGGTGTGAAAAAAAGAAAAGCCAGACGCCTCTCGACGTCTGGCTTACGAGTTCGACTCGACTTTGAATTTATGTGGGCAGCGTCAGCTCGATGAGACCGAAACCGCCGTTCTTCCTGCGCTGCAGGATATTCAGGCGCTCGGTTTTCGAGTTCATGAACACGATGAACGGCCGGTTCGCAGCCATTTCAAGCTGGAGCACGGCCTCGTCCACGAAGAGCGAATTGACCGTGTAACGCTCCGTGTGGAGGTGCTTGGGTTCGGCCTCCTCGGCTTCAAAGTGCTCATCAATGTGGAGCACTTGTTCGTCGAAATGCTGGGGCTCATGTTTGCGCGGACGATGCGAGCGGAGCATCTTGGTTTTATACTTCCGCATCTGCCGCGTGATTTTTGCAACGACTCCATCGATCGCCGCATACATATCGTCGCACTCCATGTCGGCTTCGATGGTGATGTGATTTGCGCAATGCAGGATGATTTCAGCGCTTTGTCGGTGCTTGCTGACATCCAGGATGACGTGCACCTCAATGATGCGCGGGTAATCCAGATGGATGTGGTCAATTTTGTTTTTTGCGTAGTCGCGAATCGCGTCAGTGACACTGACGTGGCGACCGGTGACTCGGATTGGCACATTAACGTTGGCTGTTTGCATTTTGTTTCTCCTTTGTTGTGTTTGTTCTGGGTAAGAAAGGTATCACATCGAAAAGTTTTCGCCGAGATAAAGACGGCGCGCCTCGGGGTTGTTGATGAGAAATTCTTTCGTGCCCTGCATCAGCACGCGGCCCTCGAAAATGAGGTAGGCGCGGTCCACGATGCTCAGGGTCTCGCGGACGTTGTGGTCGGTGATGAGGATGCCGAGTCCGAGTTTACGCAGGCCGCTCACGATACCCTGCACGTCCTGCACGGCGATGGGGTCCACGCCGCTGAACGGCTCGTCGAGCATGAGCAGGCTCGGCTCGGTGACGAGAGATCGCGCGATGGTGAGACGGCGCTTTTCACCGCCGGAAAGTGTGAGCGCGAGTTGCTTGCGGACGTGCGCGATGCCGAATTGTTCAAGCAACTCCTCACAGCGGGCTTTCCTCGCCGCCTTGTTCATCGGCGTGGTCTCGAGGATGGCCATGATGTTTTGCTCCACCGTGAGCTTGCGAAAAATGCTCTCCTCCTGCGGGAGATAGCCCATGCCCATGCGCGCACGTTTATACATCGCGAGGTCTGTGACATCCTTGCCATTGAAAAGCACCTTGCCGGAATTGGGACGAACAAGACCCACGATCATATAAAAGCTGGTCGTCTTTCCAGCACCGTTCGGGCCGAGCAGACCGACGATTTCGCCTTTGCGACAATTAATATCCACGCCGTTCACCACGGCGCGCCCGCCGTATATTTTTACGAGTTGCTCGGTCTGCAACATCGGTTCACCGGTTGCTGGAATTCGTTCTGATTCGGATGCTGGTGCGGCAACAGACATGATTTATCGGAGTCCTGATGTTTCTGGTTTCGGCTCGCGCTTGGGCGTCTGCCCGTCCAGAGCGCCTGTATCAACCAAACGCGTAATGTGGTAGCCGTGGACGTCAATTCTGCCCTCCTGATTCATCACGATCACACAGCCTTCTTCCTTGGAAATAATCTCTTTGCTGATGGAGCCGTTCATCGACTGCGCCACGCGCGGCCATCCAGTGAGCGTGCAGGTTTTTTTGTCCGGTTCGTAAACCGCTTTTTTACCCTTTCCGACGTAGTGCTGCACTTTTCCGTCAGCATCCGGTTTATCCTGCACGATGACCACATTTCCCTCGGCAATCGCCTTTTCAATATTGCCGCCGTTGTCACTCTTCGCGGTTTTGTCGGACGGTTTAGGCGCGACCGGGTCTTTCGGTTTGGTTCCAATGGGGGCGGCAGCCTTGGGTGCGTTGACATCCTCCGGCTTTGCAGCTGTCTGCGGCTTTTTGAGATGCACCGTCAGCTTGTCGCAGTCCAAATTGAACTGCGGATCTTTCACATCCACATCCGTGGTGAAAATCGCGATGTGATTTCTGTTATCGAGGCTTGCCTCACGGGCGATAATTTCCGTCGGCGCCTTCGCGGGTTTGGGCTCAGCGGCATCAGGAGTTTCAGGCGCTGCTTTCGTCGGCGCTGGTGCTGCAGCTTCAGCCTGGCTTGGTTTAACTTCCAAACTGCCGCCACCCAATTGCAGACGCTGTGCGTCTGCTGATACGACGAATGCGGTGAGTGATGCCACGATGGCGATCTTTGCGCTTAGCTTCATTTTTTTTCCTCCTTGATTGGCTGTAGTTCGACTTTCGCTTTCTTATCCTTCGGCTGCTCCCCGGTCTCGTCGCCGAGGTTGTAAATTATCATCTTCACACCGTCGCCGAGCGTCCCATTCCGGGTTTCGAGATTGTATGTCATGCTGTTGCCGGTGATTTCAAAATCGTCCCGCTTAATATTCACCCGCACCTTCGATTTCAGTTCGTGCGTCTTGTTGTTCAGCACCGAATCAGGCAGCTCCAGATCCGTATCGCGGCTGCCGTCATCCTTGAACGTCTCGATGCGCATTTCCTGCATCTTGATGTTTTCGTCATCAATCCACGTCGCAGTCCCGATGTGAAAGTTCATCGTGAGCTTGCCGTTTCCGTCATAGACGGGAATTTTCAACCCCTTCTGCGGCTGTCCCGGGGGCACAGGTAAATTCAAATTATTGTCCTTGTTAGAACCCTTCGCCGTTTTTCCGTCTGGCTTTGCTCCAGCCTTCGCTTCCTTCGCAGGGGCGTCCTTTTTTTGCTCCTTCTTCGGCTCATCCTTCTTCGCAGCGACCTGCGTAAAGCCGATCACCGCTCCGAGGACAAAGATGACTGGCTTAACGAACGAGCGCATGGATTTGGAGGAGAGTCTTCAAGAGCGCGGGCAATTGTGCCAGCGGAATTTGATTTGGCCCGTCACTTAAAGCACGCGACGGATCTTCGTGAGTCTCGATAAATACCCCGTCGCACCCCGCCGCCACCGCCGCCCGCGCGAGCACCGGCGCGAGCACACCGTCGCCGCTCGTCGTATCGCCGCCGCCACCGGGACGCTGCACACTGTGCGTCGCATCAAAAACCGCGAGACAGCCCAGTTCCCGCATCCAGTAAAGCGACCGCATATCCGCCACCAGATTGTTGTATCCAAAAGTCGTCCCGCGCTCCGTGAACATAAACCGCTCGCAACCGAACGCCTTCAATTTTACCGCGATATTCTTCACATCCCACGGCGCGAGGAACTGCCCCTTCTTCACATTCACCGCCCGCCCCGTCTCCGCCGCCGCCTGGATCAAATCCGTCTGCCGGCACAGGAACGCCGGGATTTGCAGCAAATCAATAAACTCCGCCGCCGCCCTCGCCTCCTCCGGCGAATGCACATCCGTCGTCACCGGCACATTCAGCTCCTTCCCGATTGCCGCCAGCATCCCGCACCCGTCGCGCAGCCCCGGCCCTCGTGCGCTCTTCACACTCGTCCGGTTCGCCTTGTCATAGCTCGCTTTGAAAATGAACTGCGCCCCCACCTCGCGGCAGATGCCGTGAATCGCCCGCGCCATCCGCCACACAAACTCCTCCGACTCGATTACACACGGCCCGAGGATGAACACCGGCTCCGTGCCACCCCACGTCACATTCCCCGTTTGAAATTGCGGCCTCACTTCGCGCTCTCCTTCATCGCCTCGGTGAGAGCCCCCTGCAAAAGCGTGATGCCATTATCCAGCGCCCCCAGCTCCTCCGCGCTCAAATTCCCGTCCGTCTTCCAGCGCAGCATCACCAGATGATCCACATACATCTTCCCGAGTTGGAGATTCGGCGGCGGCGAATTCGTAGGGCGGCTCGGATGCTTCCCCAACGCAAAAAGCGCCTGCTGTGTCTGCATGAGGAGAAACTCCAAAAACGTCTGAGTTAGCTCCCCGGATTGTTTCGTGCGTAAAACTTCTGCCATGCCTCCACGCTACGCACTCCCGCCCGCCCGCGTGAAGATCAGAATTCAATCACCTCGTGAAATTTCCCTCACGCACAAACGGAGCGCGCCCTTCAAAGTGGCGAGTGTCGGGAGGCGGGTGTCGTGTCGTCCCGACGGGTGGGAGTCTGCGTGTTTGTGCAGCATGATGCCGAAAGGACATGGCTTGCTCATTCACTTTCCAAATCACTAGCAGACACGCCACCCGCCACCCGTCACCCGACACTCGTTAAGGGCTCACCGTCACCTTTTCCACCGCCGTCCAGTCGCCGTTGGGCGTGCCTTTGTCCCAAAAGCGCATCCGGTATTCGCGCATCTCCGGCGTGCCGGGCGCGAGCAACGGGCGTTCGTCCATGTAAGGGCTGTCGGTGTCTATGCCGAGGAACTCCCACGCGCCGCCGTTGCGACGGCATTCGATCCACACACCGCCGTGCGTGTATTTGAAGAACACCAGCTTCACCATCTGCGAGCCCATGCCTTGCAACAACTCGGCGGTGAACTTCGGCACGGGGTGCGTGCTGGCTTCCGCCGAGCCGACGATGCCCAGATCCGTCCCCATCATCTCCGTGTAGGCCGGGTCCAGCTTGATCTTCGCCACCATCGCAAAGATGCGCGTGAGCGCACCCGGCTTTCGCGGCGCGGCACCGTTGGGCAGCGAAGGCGGGGTGAAAGTGGGCAGCACCATCGGGGAATTGCCCTCGCCCGCGAGCACCAGGTCCATCGCATCCGTGGTGGAGGGTGAAAAGGCGCGAACCGCCGGAATCCACACGCCGAGCACATAGGCACACCAGCGCGCATCGTCCCCGCTCGCAGTCGTATCCGTCGGCGAGATGGAGAGGCTGGGCGCAATGAGGGCCAGTTTATTTGCATAGTTTTCCAGCCAGTCCCCTTGGTCGGAGATGCGGCTGGGATAGTAGTGTTGTCGCTTCATAGGTTAGTTGTATTTTGGATTTGTTGTATTTGGTTTTGTGGTTGTTTTGAGGGGAAAGCTGGGAGCCGTGCGGGCGTTTCGGGGTGCTTCCCCACGCCGTCCGGGACGTTGATTGCGCTGTTTGGGACGTTGATTGCACTGTTTGGGACGTTGCCTCCGCCGTCCAAGCACTTGCTTCCGCCGTCCGGGACGTTGTTTCCGCCGTTCGGGACGTTGCCTCCGCCGTCCGGGACGTTGCTTCCGCCGTCCGGGACGTTGCCTCCGCCGTCCGGGACGTTGCCTCCGCCGTCCGGGACGTTGCCTCCGCCGTCCGGGACGTTGCTTCCGCCGTTTGGGACGTTGCTTCCGCCGTCCAAGCACTTGCTTCCGGCTCGCAAGCAAGGCCCCGCGCCGTCCGGGGAAGGGCTTCCAAGAGCCGCCCCAGCGTGTCCAACAGAGAAGAACCCGATTTCCCCCGAGAAAACCATTGCCCGCTGCCGCCGCAGCGTCCCTTCGGGCTGCCTGCGGCAGGCTGTCTTGCTCCGCTCGGCTCCCAAACCCGCGCTCACCTCCATTCCGCAACCTCCCGCTTCCCGCCCGCCCCGCAACTTCGTGCCCTTCGCGTCTTCGTGGTTCCACCCCGCCCGCCCAAAGCCCGGAAACCGCACGCCCGCCCCCAATCCAAAAGCGAACCCCTGGTTCCTTTGGCCGACTCAAAAATGGAAAAGCGCACTGACATCGGCGGCAATGAAAGCACCGTCCCCGCGAAACGTGTTAGCCCAATATATTGGGCGCTTTTACCTGCGACGCAGCCCGTCCATCCTCATTGCAAACTCCGCGAGCGACAGCCCCATCCCCCAAGCCATCCGCGTCGCCACAAACAGCGAAGGAAAAGAATCCCCCGTCTCGATCCGCCGGATCATCTCCCGCGACACTCCCGAAGCCAGCGCCAACGCATACCGGCTGAGCCCGCGCGCCTCGCGCACCTTCCTCACACAGTTGGGCAGCCGCCCGCAAAACTTCATCGCATAACAATACGCCGCCCGAGCCACCATCGCATCATCGTTGGGAGAACGCCGCTTTCGCATACCCCGAAATCTCCCAAAAACCTACGCGCAGGAAAAGAAAAATCTCAGCGCGTAACGGCAACGTCATCGCGGCGACTGCACGTCACCGGGTGGGTCGTGACTGGTTTTAAAAATGCGGGCACATGGGAGCTTGAAGCAAGGGGGGTATCCCTAAGCTTCAGGTTCTTTTTTGCCAAAAATTTTCACGGGTGTCCGGTTGATGCGCGGTCGGTGTTTTGTTAGCAGCGAAGTTTGCGTGAGTTGCGCATGAAAATGGATGTCACGCATTTGAATTTCGGAGTGGCTCCGTGGACGATGCCGGCCCATGAACTCCGGCCGCTACATTCTTT
>CANJNZ010000032.1 GCA_947476045.1 Chthoniobacteraceae bacterium | reverse complement strand
CTTGCGCCATCCATCCGGCTCCCTCGCATAGCGTTCATCAATTCGTGCAGCCGCATCCGGCCTGCCCAGTTTAAGTGTGTTTCCTCCCATCCCTCCCTTTTATCTCTTTTCCAATACTTTGTCAGCTTGTTTGTGGAATGTGGTATGAGCTGTTTGCCGCCGAGGGAACGCAGCACGTTGCGAAACATGACTTCGCCGACATTGCGAAATGCTCCATCCTTCACAAGCACGCCGAAAAGCATGGCAGCGGGCATCCCGCCGGTTTCGCGGAGGCAACTGAGAATTTGATGAACGAGCGTGCTGAGTTCGAGCCGGTTGTCGTCGTGCGGTTCGAGCCACTTCGCGAGCATGAGCCGCGAGAGCGCCACAGCGCGGAGCAGCTTCGGAAAAAGTAAATCGGTGAATGTGCTGTCGGCGTGGGGCGATTCGTCGCGCGTATAAACCCGCATCACCGCAACGTCGCCGGGCCGTCGGCCAGAACGCCCAAGCCGCTGTCGCATCGAAGCGACGCTCCAAGGCGGGTCGAGTTGCGCAACACGCTTTACGGAGCCGATGTCTATCCCCATTTCGAGCGTGCTTGAGCAAAGCACAGTCGCGGGCGTTCCGCTTTTCAACGCAGCCTCCGTCTCCTCCCGGACATCCTTCGATAGCGAACCGTGGTGAACGTGGAAGGGGTCGGGAATAATTCCGCGCTTCTTCACTTCCCTGTGGAGTCTGTCCGCGAGCACTTCCAATCCCTGCTTCGCGTTACCGAACACGAGATTCGTTCCTTCCGCGCAGCTTTCTAGGATGTCCGCGGCTATGTCGTCGAGTTCGTCCGTTATCGTGGACGAGATTCCATCATCACTCGCGCCGAGCTTTTCGAGCGGATGGAACGCTTGCGTCTGTTCTGTAGTCAGTCCCACAGCCATGTCAAACGCAGCACCCGGCGTGAGCCGGCGGATTCGATTTTCTGAGATTTGCTCGCCGCGCAGATATGCTTTGATTCCGAACTTTATCGCCTGCCCACCTTGGCCATTGATGATTCCTACGGATTCCGGCGCATCCGGCGCGATGAAAGCACGCGCGCCCAGAGGGTCGCCGAGCGTCGCTGAGAGCCCGACTACACGGGGCTTGCGACCTGTCGCCGCGGAAAGACGCGCGAGCAGGCTGCGAAGGTGAATGCCGCGCACGCTAGAAAGGAACGAATGCAGTTCGTCTATCACCACGAAATCCAGATCCGCGTAGATGCGTCGAAGATGAACACCGTAATTGATGAAATTCGATTCTAGCGATTCCGGCGTAATGAGCAGAATCCCGCCAGGCGAATCACGGAGCTTGCGCTTTTCCGTCGCCGTAGCCGCACCGTGCCAGCGATGCACAGGAACCTCCACATCCCCGCACAACGATTCGAGTCGTGAAAACTGGTCGTTGATAAGTGCGATGAGCGGCCCGATGTAAAGTGCCTGAACCGATGGGCGCGGATGAGCGGCTAGTTTTGAAATGACCGGCAGAAACGCCGCTTCCGTTTTCCCGCCCGCAGTCTGCGCGCAAATGAGCAGGTGCCCGGATCCGCCGAGCATCGCATGGATTGCCTCAACCTGAATCGGGTGCAGTTCATTCCAACCCCGCCGGAAAATCGCCTTCTGCACGCCGGGATGCAGCAACGAGAAGGCTTCCTCGCTCATCAGAGTTTGAAGGTTTGCAGTTCGGCGTCGTCATCGGCGGGCGGCGCGATGCCAAGCGCGACCTCTTCTTCCACTGAGGTTGGCACATCCGCCTTTTTGATGAAGTTCGCGCCGACAAGTTCCTGCCATGTCTTCCCCGGATTCTGTTCGAGAACATTCAGCAACCCGACGAACGAGCGCACCACATCGCGCGGCGTTTTGAAATACTCTGCTCCGAGCGTTTCGTTCGCGCGTTGCAATATGGCAACGAGCGCGTCGTCGGGCACGAGATACTTCGCCGCGTCGCCGCCCGCGTGGACGTGACGGATGTTTCGGAGCAGGACGAACAAATCTTCCGGCGTAAGATTTTGCAGCCGCACAACCGGCCCGGATAAATCGCGCACGCCTTCGCCAGCATAGCTGTTCTCCACCAGCCGCGAACGAAGCGCCTCGTAGCTGTGCAGTCCACGCCGCTTGTCTTCGAGACATTCATCCGTGCCCGCGAGAACGAAACCGACATTCGCCGCGCCGCCTTGGTAGCAATCGTTGATGATGGAAAGCAGCGCCTCGTAATTCGCCTGACGAACGCGGGTGTTAGGGAGCCGGTGCGAAAGCACTACCAATTCATCCAGCCCGACAAGCAGCCCGCCGAATCCGGCTTTCGCGCAAAACGCGCCCATGAGTTTGAGGCTGTCGTAAATGTTTTCGTCCTCGATGATGTCGCGCACGCCGAGGTCTTGGCGCGCTTCCGTTTTAGTCGCGTATTCGCCGCGCAGCCAGCGGAGCGCGTTACCTTGGAGTGCTTCGTTACCGCTGGCGTGCCCCTCGTAGTATTTGCCGAGCACTTGCGCGAACGCGAAGCCGCCAACGTGCTCTTGCAGCCCGCGTAAATCCTCGACGATGCGCTGCTTTACCTCGTCCTCGCTGCCGCCCGCACTTGTGACCTTATGATGCACATCGGAAATCCAGCTTTCACAGAGATTGCGCAGCGCGCCCCCTTCGGGTTTCGCTTTCGTGGCGATGTTTCGCATGAGCTCCGAGTAAAGCGCGCGTGCCTCGCCGCCGGTCGAGCGGATGCGCCGCTCCATCGTGAAGTCCGCCTGCGCGACGACGAGCCGTTTTTGCAGCGCGAGGGTGCGAATGAGATTCAAGAAGAAACTTTTCCCGCTGCCGAAGCGGCCAACCACGATGCGAAACGCCGCGCCGCCTTGTTCTATTCGCTCCAAATCCTTGAGCAACGCGGCGACTTCATCTTTCCTCCCGACTTGGAGAAGATGTAGGCCGAGACGCGGGACGAGGCCCGCTTGCAGGGATTGAAGAACGGCGTCCCGTTCACGGCGTTTGATTTCGCTCATGGCTGTTTTGGTAAGATGGATTCGTTGACGCTCACTGGGTCGTCGCCTTCGAGCAGGAAGTCGCCGAGAGTTTCATCTGCCCATTCGTTGAGCGCGTCCACTACGCCTAGTGGCATCATTTTGAACTCGGCGGCAAGCTGCTGAAACTCGTCGCGCGGCCACGACGGGCGCGCGACGATGCGTGCGGCAACCGCATGATACTTCACATCGAGCGTTCCGAGCCACGCGGGCACCTCCACGGCAACGACTGGCGGCGGCGCGGCTTTCGGCTCGGGCTTTGGCTCATCCTCGTGCATTACCGCCGAGAGCAGGCCGATGACTTCCGCTGTCTCGTGCGCAATCGCGGCCACGCGTGTCATGTCGAGCCTGAAAGACGGTGCCGCCACCGCTTTCGGAATCGGCTCTCCGGTCGCGGAAGGCTCCGCCTCCTGAACGGTCGGTTCGTCGTAATTCGCACCAAGCTTGCGGAGAATTTCATCAAGCGCGCTTTGCGGTAGTTCGAGCACCTTGCACGCGCGGTCAAGTGCCTGCCACTCGGCGGAACTTATAACGCCATCCGCGCCCGCGACGCACACAAGCACTTCGCCGACAAGCTGGCGTTGAGCGGGCGGCAGGCGTTTCGCGAGACGCCCAAGCGAGCGGTTCGCCGTGTCCGGATTGCGGCAAAGGTAGTGCTCCAAAACGTGAAGCCGTTGCTGTTCCTGCGACGTAAGCGCAGCGTTCCGACGGATAAAATCGCGCGCAACCTCCAATTCCTTTTCCGTCGGATGCTCGTCCGCCGCCGCAATCATCACGCACAGTTGAAGCAGCGCCGCCGCGCCCGGATATGCCGGTGTAACGGGCGTTGCCAGCGGGCGAAACAGCGCGATTTCATCATCCGCGCGGTAGCTGGCCGCACCGAAACGTGCATCCGGCTCAATCGCACAACCACGCGCCGCAACTGCCTCCGCAAGTTCACGACTCAGCGCAGCGGAAAATTTTTCCTGCGCGGGAAATCCGAGCAATGAAGCAACTGTTCCGAGCGGGAGAAAACGAATGTCCTGCGGGTCGGAAATCGCCTTCGCCAGTTCGTGCCATTCGTCCAACCCTGTCGGGGCGGCGGCGGAAACGTCCTGTGCGGCGGCAAACCTCTCTTCGCTGCGGTCAATCAGGCCAAGCGGCTTCACTGAGCGGCAGTCGAGCATCTTTACACCCGCGATACCGCCGAGTGATTCAAAGCACGCGCGCGGCTCGATGTTTCGCAGATTGATGACATCGAAGGCGGTCCGCTCGGCGCAGACGGAAAGGATGCAGCGTTCCTCCTTGTGTCCCGTCCCCGCGTTCAGCGCGGTGACATTGCCGTTGAAAATCACCGCATTGAGCGCCCGCACGACATCCGCCTCGAAAAGCTCATGCACCGTGCGAAGGGCGACTTGGAAAACCACATCGCTGTAAAGCTGCTCAAATTCCCGCTTCGTGAGTTCCGATTCGATAAAGTCACCCTTGACTTTCGAAAACTTCACCGATTCGAGGCGCGGCAAATCCTCGGGCGCGGGTAACTGGTATTGCACAACGAACGTTTTCGCCGCCGGCTGGTAGTCCAATTCAAACTCCTTTGGAAAACAGTCCGCATACTGCGAGCGCGAGAGCACCAAATCGCAGTAGTCGAGAATCGCATCGGGATTTAAAGCCTGATATGTGGTCCGAGCTTGTTCGATGGATGCGTTGTGCTTCACTCGAGATTCTTCGTAAGCAGCCGCACGACGCTGCCAGTCCTCGAATTCGCGCAAATTTTCAGCATAGATTTTTTCGTTCGTTCCCTTTGCTGCATCCTCGCGCTCTCGCCATTTCTCGTGCGCGGCATAGAACTCAGCACGGGCGGCGGCTTCTGCGCGCTTCGCCAAAAACGGAACCAGCGCCGTGACAAAGCTGCGGCGGTGCTTCCAGTCGTTCGGATCGAATGTTGGCTCAGGCGGCAGCGGGACGAAGGGTCGCTCCTTCGGCTTTGGTTGTGAAAAAGGCGGCTGCATCATGCTCGCCCAATCAACGCGGTCATCCACGCGCAGGGTAGCAGCGAGGATGCTGCGCAATTCCGAAAGCGCCGCCTGGGCTTCCAACGTGCGCTCGTCAGCCTCCCTCAAGTTATCCTCCAACTCTTGCCGCTTATTCTCGCGTTCCCTTCGGCGCACCTCGGTTGAAATTTTTCTTGTGTATAACTCTGCCCAAGCGCGCTGTTGAGTCATAGCCGCCGCTTCAACGAGATAGCGATCATTTCCACGAATCACCCGATGCTTGTTCAAGCCGGGATGATGAATCGCAATTTGATAGTAACTTCGGGTCGCCATGTTATGCGAATAAACGCTTCTCTGAACTCCATGAAGCAAGCTGGAAAATCAACAGGCATCGAACTCATCCACACGTCGTTGGCGTGCTAAAGTGTGCGGAGGAATTTCACCAAGTCGGCCGCGCTGGGGCTCTTTGCACAGCGCACGTAGAAGCCGCTCGTAGCCACGCCTGTTTGCAGACTTTCCGCGAGGCCGAGGCCGAGCATCCGCCCTACGCAAAAGCCGGCGTTGAAATGATCCCCTGCTCCGGTCGTGATTTTCGGTTTTGCGGTGAACGGGCCGACTACATGGGTGGAGCCGTTCGCATCCGCCGCCGCTGCAAATTGCACGGGGTGCACGACGACGGTGTCCACTTTCAGCGCGGCGCGGATGCGCGATGCGGCGTGGGTGACGGTGCCGTAGGTTTCCTCGACATCGCCGAGGCCGAGCACTTCGCTCACCTGCCGCGCTTCGCCGAGATTCAGCCCGAGGATGACACGCGAGTGCTTCTCAAATTTTGCAATCAATTTCAGCACTTCCAGCAAGTCCTCGCGCGAGCGCTTTGCCGGGTCCGCGAGGTCGAAGAATACCCAGCGCTTTTCGCCGCCGAGCTTCGGCAGCACGCGGGTAAGGAGCTTTTGCAGGACGGATGTGAGCTGCGTGAGCATCGTCCAGTTCACCATCGCGAGCAGGCCCGCTTCGCGGAAAAGCGCGATCATTTTCGACTCGGGCAGATGCTTGGTGATGTTCGCCCAGTTCACTTCTTTGAGCGTCTCGTGTTTGCCAAACATCAGCTTCCCGTCGTCGAATTCCAGCGCATCTGTGTAGCCCGGTTCCGCGACGGAAATGACTTTCGCACGCTGAGCAAAATCATCGAACACGTGGTGCAGCGCAGGCTTTCCAAGACAGCCGATGTAAGTCACGGCGAGGCCCGCTGCGTCGAGCGCGTTTGCCATGATCGGGCCGTTGCCGCCGAGCTTCACCATCTGCTGCGCAAACTCGAAATTCGCACTCACGCCCGCCGCCGCGACGACCTTCGTCCCCCACTCACTCATCTTCGTGTAAGGCGAGTATTTCGTAGGTGACTGCCGTGTCTGCACGACCTTCAGTATCGTATCCACAAAGCCGTCGAAGCCGACGACGGTCTTCATTTTTGCAAGGCGTGGAGCGGCTGCGCGGAGTTGGCTGGCAGTGGAAAGTGAAAGCGATTCGGACATGGCTGTTGTGTAGAAAATCACATTCGCTGTGTCGAGTGACGATCCCATGTCACAGTAGAAGATTGGCAGCGCGCGACTTTGCAGCGATACTCGTGACATGTCCGCCACCACCTGCTCGATTTTGCAGAAGGAATTCCCCGCCGAAGAACTCACCCCGCTCTCCGCAGTGCGCCCGAGCGTCGCGCAACTCGTCCGCCGCGCACACCCGGAACTGGAGGATGACAGCCTCATCTCGCCCGCAGCGCTCGCGCCATTCCGTGCAGAGTATGTGCGTAGCGTGTTGGAGGAGGACCTCGGCCAACTGAGCACACTCGATCACGATGTGCTGAAAAGTCTGCGCGAACACGAAGTCATCGCAGCGGATGTGGACAAGGCATTTGAAACCAAGCTCACCTATGGCGAGCGCCTCTCGGATCGTATCGCCGAGTTCGGTGGAAGCTGGCGCTTCATCATCATGTTCGGCGTCTTCATCGGCATCTGGATTTTGATCAACGCCATCATGGCCACCCGCGCCGCCGATCCGTATCCGTTCATTTTGCTCAACCTCATCCTCTCCTGTCTCGCCGCGCTCCAGGCCCCCGTGATCATGATGAGCCAGAATCGTCAGGAATCCAAAGACCGGGCCCGCGCCGAGCACGACTACAAAGTGAACCTCAAGGCCGAACTCGAAATCCGGCACCTTCACGAGAAGATGGACTTCCTTCTCAAGCAGCAAGCGCAGCGGCTCTTTGCGCTGCAGGAACTCCAGATCGAGTTGATGGAAGAATTGGCACGGCGAAACAACGGAGGTGCAAAACCCGCATAAGCCAGATGCCGCTCACACCGTGAACTGGACAGGGCCGGCTGTTTGGAGATAAATATTCAAAGCATGAAAGCAGACCCCTCAGACCTACGCTCACAGGCAAAAGCAGTTGCTTCACCGGCTGAATATTTAGGAACGCTGTCGCCCGAGGCCACCCATGCGATGCTGCTGGAACTGCGGGAAAAGGAAGAGCGTCTGGCGCTCGCCACGCTCCACAACGGCATAGGAATTTGGGACTTGAATCTGATCACACAGGAATTGGTGTGGGATGATTCGATGTTCTCGCTTTATCGAATCCGGCGCGAGGACTTCAGCGGCACGAAGGAAGCATGGAGCGCTGCTTTGCACCCGGATGACTTCGAGCGCGGAAACCGGGAAGTGAATGATGCGATCTCCGGCATAAAGCCATTAGACATGGAGTTCCGCGTGGTCTGGCCCAACGGCGAAATTCACAACATCAAGGCTCTCGCCAAGGTCTTCCGGGACGAACATGGAACACCAGTTCGCATGCTCGGAACAAATTGGGACATCACCGCACTCAAGCAGGCAGAGGCATCGCTCAAGGATGCGAACCAAAAACTGAGGCTCCACTTCGACCAAACAATCATGGCAGCCATCGAGTGGGATATGGACTTCCGGGTGACACGCTGGAATCCCGCTGCAGAGAAAATTTTCGGATATACTCAACAAGAAGCCCTTGGCCAGAATGCCAGTTTCATTGTCCCGGAGTCCTCCATCCGGGACGTGAATGAAATTTGGCAGGCTCTGCTAAAACAAACCGGGGGACTGAAAAGCACCAACGAAAACGTGCGCAAGGACGGGAGAACAATCCTCTGCGAATGGTATAATACGCTACTCATTGATGACGGAGGAAAAGCCACCGGGGGTGCATCCCTTGCATTGGACATCACTAAGCGTCATCAAGCCCAGATTGAGCGCGAGAATATCGAGCGCAAAATGCAGGAGACACAGAAGCTGGAAAGTCTCGGTGTGCTCGCCGGGGGAATTGCACATGATTTCAACAACCTCCTCACCGGCATCCTCGGCAATGCCAGCCTGGCAAGCATGGAACTGACGCCCGAGTCGCCGCTGCACGCCTACCTCGAATCGATCAATGAAGGCTCCATGCGCGCCGCGGACCTCTGCAAACAGATGCTCGCTTATTCAGGACGTGGTCGGTTTGTCGTCCAGCGACTCGACCTCAGCCAAATCGTGGAAGAGACCACGCAGATGCTGAAAATCTCGATCAGCAAGAAGGCCGTGCTTCGTTTCCAACTCGAAAAAGACCTGCCCCCGCTGAATGCCGATGCCACACAAATCCGACAGGTGATCATGAACCTTGTCATCAACGCTTCCGAGGCAATCGGCGAAAAAAGTGGGTTCATCACTATTTCGACAGGCCGCACGCGTGTGGATCGCGTCTATCTCGACAGCACCTTGCTCGCTCCTGATTTGCCGGAGGGAGAATACGTCTATGTCGAAGTTTCCGATAGCGGCGGCGGCATGAGCGATGAAACCAAGGCCCGGATTTTTGATCCATTTTTTACCACCAAATTCACTGGTCGCGGCCTCGGCCTGGCTGCCGTGCTCGGCATTGTGCGCGGTCACAAAGGCGCGATTAGTATCGAATCCAAACTTGGACACGGCACCACGTTCAGGCTGGTCTTTCCGACTGCGACTGGAACCAGTGAGGCTCCAGTCCAAATCCCGAATGCCGCTGAAAAATGGACCGGGCGGGGCACAGTTCTCGTCGTGGATGATGAAGAGCCTGTCCGTAAAATTTCCGAGCGAATGCTCACACTCAGCGGGCTTGATGTCGTCCTCGCATGCGATGGTCGGGAGGCATTGGATATCTTCAAAGCCGACCCCGACCGCTTCTCGCTGGTGTTGCTCGATTTGACCATGCCGCACATGGGCGGAGAGGAAACGTTTAAAGAATTGCAGAAGCTACGTCCAGATGTGCCGGTCGTGCTGATGAGCGGATATAACCAACAGGATGTGCTCGTTAATTTTCACACCAAAGGCCTGGCCAGTTTTCTGCAAAAACCTTTCACCATAGATACCCTCCGCGCCGTGCTGCGTAACGTGATTGTGTGAAAGTCAGCCCACATTCAGCGCACAAAAATCGGCGCTGAAATATAAAATGGAGAGGCGACTCCGGAGCGGTAGGCGCGCAGCGCGCCGTTCGAGGAGTTCACCCGCAAGTCGCTGACCTTGCCTGCGTTTTCGTCGTCTGCATTGCCCTCGGACGCGCTGTTCTGCCATCGCTCGTGCCAGTAAACCGCAGCCTTGAGACGCGGATACTTAGCCGTGTTTTGCATCATATCCCACGCACTGCGAATCCACGCGCCCTTGTCCCCTTTTTGCGGAAACTCGCCGACACCCCACTCGCAAAGCATGATTGGTTTTTTGGGATCCAGCAGCGCCAATTCCGTGTAGGGCCAGTCGAAACACGAAGGAAAATCCGCGTAGCCTTCGTCGCTAGGGAACTGCGCGCCGTAAAGACTGAAGCCGAACCAATCCACGTAATCGGGGCCGGGATAGTATTGCGCAGCGAGGTTCCACTTTTCATTCGGCATCGAGAAATCCATTAGGTGCATCACCCACTGCACGTTGTTAGCGCCACGTGCGCGGAAGCGATCCACGATGTGCCTCCATGCCTTCTTGAAAGTCTCCGGCCCTTGGTAAAGCGGCGGATTCGAGCCGGGCACCACCGTCCCGCCGCCATAATGAACGCCGCTCCACGGGAACCACGAGCCATTCACCTCGTTGGCAAAAGAAATGATCATCGGCGAGCCGAGTTCGCGTGCACCGTCGGCCCAGCGATCAATGTAGGCATCGTGCTCCCCGGCGATGATGCTCGTGAGCGAAAAGCGATCCGGCCCGCGCCCTTCCTTGTAGGGGCGATCCCACGGCGACCAAAACACGAGCGGCACTGCGCCATGCCGCGAAATGATCCGCACGTTTGCATCGGGAAAAGTCTGCTCCCCCCAATAAGAAGACGACGCCACAATCGCCTGACGTTTTCCGACGACCTGCTCGAACGCCTCAATTTTCTCCAGCGTCACCTCGTCCTCACGCTCGCCGAAATCCATGTATGCGCCGGTGTAAAGACCATGCTCCGGCGTCACCAGCTTCTTCCGGACACCATTCGGCTGCTGTGGAGTGATGACCGTCTGCGTGGAACGGTCGCACGCGCCGAGCAATGCGAAACACATCATTAAAACGAGACGGATCGTTTTCATGTGGCTGATGCTGTGCCAGTGCGTTCGAGTTTCCCCCAACCCACCAGCGCCCCGCGAATCACGCGGCGGAGTGATTTCCAAACGACCCACGCCAGCAGCCAGCGGTAGGCGAAGCGCATCGGTATAATCAGCAGCGCGCGTCTCAGGGGTATTCGCTCCAGCGCGCAGGCGAGCATCGCGAGAGCGAGATCGAGCAGCATGAAAATGGCGAAGTATTTCCACAGCGTCGCAGCGTAGCCTGCGAGGAGCGACCATACGAGAATCGCATCGGCAATCGGTGTGATGGCCACGAGCAGGACGTGAAAAAACCAGATGCTCGGCAGAGCGAAAAGACCGAGCGCACGGTAGCGCGGATTCAGTGTCATGTCCCGATGCTTCCACAGACATTGCATCGTGCCAAAAGCCCATCGCACCCGTTGCTTCGCCAGCGTGCGCCATGTCTGCGGTGCCTCCGTCCACGCGATCGCTTCCGGCGCATACGCGATGCGGTAGCCGAGCCGGTGCAAGGTGAGCGTCATGTCTGTATCCTCAGCGAGTGTCTGAGGCGAAAAACCACCCGCCTCAGCAATGGCCGAACTGCGAAATGCGCTGATCGCCCCTGGCACCACCGTCACGCAATTCCAGTGCGTGTAGGCGCGGCGATCCAGATTGTAGCCGCAGATGTATTCCAGCGCCTGACAGTGCGTGACGAAATTCATGCGATTGCCCACACGCGCATTTCCAGAAACGGCAGCCACGTGCGGGTCTGCGAGTTCCTCCACGAGTTTCCGAATCGTGCTTTTCTCGAACAACGTATCCGCATCGAGAAAGACAATGATCTCATGCTGCGCCGCATCCAGCGCACGATGCAGCGCAGCGGATTTCCCCGCATTCGCCTGTCGTAGCAGCCGCACTCGCGAATCTCCCTCCGCCACACGCGCAGCCTCGGCAGCCGTGTCATCCTTTGAGCCATCGTCCACCACGATCACCTCCATCGCTCCGGCGTAGTCCGTATCGAGCACCGAGTGCAGCGTGCGCGAGATCACTTTCCCTTCGTTGAACGCCGCAATCAGCACACTCACCGCCGGCCATTTCTCCACGACCACCGGCGCACGCTTTTTGTAGGCACGCCCCTGCCTCCACGCCAGCCATGCGAGCAAAAGTGAACGCAACACCACCAGCACCGTTGCAAACATCATGAAGGCCCACATCGTTTCGATGAGCCAGTGCCACGCGCGAAAACCCGTCGCCGCGACCGTGCGCAGGGCCGTCTGCTCACCGGGACGCACCGGCGGCATGAGATCATCCCGCGGAATGTTGATCAGTTCGCTGAGCGAAACCACGCGGTCCCCGCGCTCGGCGAGCCAGTCGAGAATCCGTGGCAGCGCAGCGACCGTCTGCGAACGGTCACCGCCCGCATCGTGGAGGAGAATGATGTTTCCCTCTTTACGCTGCTCTTTCACGCGCTGCAAAATCATGTCCGCCCCCGGCCTCGCCCAGTCCTGCGGGTCAATGCGCTCAAGCACCACTGTGTATCCGAGTTCGTGTTCAGCAAAACGCAACGGTGCCAGTTCCGCCACATCGCTCGGCATCGCATCCGCATTGTAGGGCGGACGGAATAGAGTCGTGGAGCGTCCGGTGATGGTTTCGATGAGTCGCTCAGTCGCATCGAGTTCCAGCCGCCAGCGCCACTCCGACATCTCTGCGAGATTCCCGTGCGAATATGTATGGTTGCCGATTTCGTGCCCCTCGGCAGCGATGCGCTCGACCAAACCCTGATTGCGCTCGGCATTGTGCCCCACCAGAAAAAACACCGCCTTCAGTCCCCGCGACTTCAAAATATCGAGGACAATCGGCGTCCACTTCGGATCCGGTCCATCATCAAAAGTGATCGCCACCTTCGACTTGTCCGCCGCGCCCTGATGATAGAGCGCGGGATATGTCGGAGCGTCCGTATAGCGTGCATGCAGCTTGCCATTGGGCTCCCGCTCCACCGTGCGCGCACCATCATCACGGCTCAAATCCACGCTCACGATTTCCCCTCTGCCGACGTGCGTCACTGTCTGATCCGTGGGCAATTTTGAAAGCGACGCGAGGAAGGCATCGTCTGCTTCCGCCGGGCCGCGAGCCAGCGTGGGCCACACTGCGGGGTCTTCCGTGCCCAGGCGGTAGAGCGCGAAATCACGAAAACCCTGCGCGGCTGCTGCACGGAATTGATTGTGCAGACTGACAGCATCGAGGAACCACACCTCATGCTGCCCGCGCTCCTCCTCGTAGGCGTAGTGGCCGTTGTAGCTCGGAGCATCCAGCAAAAGCGTTCCCTGCTCGTCCACGCCCGCGTAGCTAGCACGGCTCATCGCATCGCGAAAGCTCAGCCCTTCCACTTCGCCACGCGTGCGGTTCCAATCGTAGGCGTGCGTGCCGAGCGCGATGATCCATTGCTCCGGCTCGCCAAGACCGGCGACCACCTCCAGCCATCCATCCAGCCACTTTTGCGAAGCCACAGGGCCCGGCTCATCGCCCCCCGTGTGCTCGTCGAAAACCAGCGCCACAAAACGATCCACCACCTCCGTCAGCGCCGCCAGATCATAGGTTCCAAATTCATCATCCATCGAAACCGCGAACCACAACTCCAGCTTCCGCGCGTGCAGCGCCTCCGCGATGTTGGAAAATAATACCGTGAACTCCGGCTGGAGCGCTGGGTCGAGTTCATTGAAATCCAGCAAGACTCCCGCCGCGCCCAACTCCACAAGTTTGGCCGCCAACGCCTGTGCCCATTCCTTCTGCCTCGCAGCGTTCGCGCGCGCCAGACCCTCCACCGCCTCCGGTTGCCAGATGTCGCCCGAGAGATTCCGAAGCAGCGGCACCACAGCGAGTCCGCTCGCTCGACAGAAACTCAGCAACTCAGGATCCGGCTCCGCGACCAGCGTGCTGTTCACACCGGTCACCGTCAGCCACTCCGGCGCGAGATGTGTGAGTTGATCCGCGTGCGCATGGAGCGAGACCACTGCGTTGGCATCCCAGTCCACATAAAAGCCCAGCCGCACCGCACGCCCGGCAGGTGCTGCATGACCGAGCTTCGCACGCAGCTTCGCCAGACGCTCCTGCGCCGCCTTCGACTGCGCCACATAGTGCTGCCAGTTCTCCGCCTTTGGATCCGGCTTCGCTTCCGCACGATCCGCCTTCAGCCGGCCCTTCAATTCCCGCACCACCGCAGGCAAGCGCACCTCGGGGCGAATCCACACCGCAGCCAAAAAAAGCACCAACCCCAGCGCCAGAAGCAAAGCGCACCAAACCGCCACGCGTCGAAACCGCGGCCAGCGGCGGCCATGCAGATCGAGAAAGACAAACTTGGAATGAGGCATCTCACCCCATCATGCGCAGACGAAACACGAAGAGCAAGCCATGCACCGGTGCAATGAGGAAAACCACGCCGTGCCCACAATGAACCGCCCTCCATCATTCCGTGATGGAAATGCGAAGCTCCCATCGGCTACTCCTCTCCCATGAAATCCGCACTCCGCTTCCTTTGCTTCATCGCCGCCACCGTCGGCTTCACAAACGCCGCGCCTCCCTCGCGCGCGCCCGCAGCCGCCGCGACCACCGAGTGGGAACTCTGGCTTCCGCCGAGCGGAAAACCCGTCATCGCCGTTTTCGTCGCGCCGCGCTGGGGCGATGGTGCGAACATGGTCGGCATCATTCAAAAGAACCTCGGCGAGCAACTCGGCATCGCCACCCTGCTGTCTCGCGAGGACAAAATGAGCTTCAAGGAAGACCACTTCACACCCTCCATCGCTAGGACCCTCACAGCGGCTGCCGCCGAAAAGAAACACCCCGAACTCGCCAACGCGCCGCTCCTACTTTGGTCGCACTCGAATGCCGCCGCCTACATCCAGCGCAGCTTGAAAGATTTCCCCGAGCGTATCATCGCCTACTGCCTTTTCAAATCCGCTTACGGCCACAACAACGACCTCGGCACCGGTCCCGCCACCACCACCGCCGAATACGGATACAGCTCGCCCATCCTCAAGGACGGCGAGGCCAAAATGATCCCCAAGGCCACTGCGCAAATCTTCGGCATCAGCATCTGGGACATGAACGACCGCATCAAATCCCCCGGCTACGATCAGGACCACGAGCGCACCGTCATGCTCAAAAACATGACCGAGGCCCGCAAACAGGGCGCGCTCGTCCACGTCGCCCTCGTGCGCGGCACGCACCACATGATTGATGGCCAGCAAGACCTCATGCTCGCCTTTTTCAAAACCGCCATCGCCCTGCGTCTCCCGCCCACCGCCAACGCCGCCAAAGGCCCCGTAAAACTCAACACCATCCCCGAACAAAGCGGCTTCATTCAGGACGAAGCCACTAAAACTATCCACCCCTACGCCACTTTCCCCGCCACCGGAAAACGCAGCGAAGGCTGGTGGCTCCCCACCCGCGACTACGCCACCCTTTGGAACAACTACGCCCTCAACGCCAAGGGAACCGTGGCACCCGGCAAGTAAGCTCTCGTGAAGCTACGCCATCTAAAATTTGCGCGCTGAGAAATGATAAAGTCCAACTACGACGTGGTGATTCTCGGTGCGGGGCACAACGGGCTCGTGGCGGCGGCTTACCTGGCGCGCGCGGGGCTGAGCGTGCTGTTGCTGGAGAAGAATGATTACATCGGCGGCGCGAGCACTTCGCAGCAGGTGTTCCCCGACTATGACGCACGCCTTTCGCGCTACGCCTACCTCGTGAGCCTTTTCCCGGAAAAAATCATCCGCGACCTCGGCCTGGAGATCGAACTCCGTTCGCGCACCACGGGTTCCTTCACTCCCTACGTGAAAGACGGGGCGCACGACGGCTTGCTGCTGAGCAATGTTTCCGAAGAGCGGAGCCGCCGCTCGATGCGCGAGCTGACGGGCAGCGACCGGGAGTTTGAGCAGATGCAAAGTTTCTACGGCCTCTCGCGCATCTTCGCGGAAAAGGTCTGGGACACGATGCTGGAGCCGCTCCTCGCGAAGGAGGAATTTCAAAAGCGGTTCGATGTGGACGAGCGTCACCGCGAGGCCTGGCGCAGTCTCGTGGAGGAGCCGCTCGGATGCGCCGTCGAGCGCTACTTGCGCGACGACGTGGTGCGCGGGGTGGTTTTCACCGACGCAAAAATCGGAATCTCCACCCATCAGCACGACGCCACGCTGCTGCAAAACCGCTGCTTTCTCTACCACCTCATCGGCAACAAAACCGGTGAGTGGAAAGTGCCCGTCGGTGGCATGGGGCGGGTCGCCGGCGAACTCGAACGCGCAGCTCGCACGCGCGGCGCGGAGATGCACACGAACGTGGAAATCCGCTCACTGGATGTCGGCGGCAAAAAGCGCAGCGTGGAGTTTGTCGCAGACGGAAAAGCGCACGCCGTCGAAGCGCGCTTCGTGCTCGTGAATTTCGGAGCGAACGTGCTGGCGAAGATTCTCCGCTGCTCGCACCAGCCCGACGCCACGGACGAAGGCTCGGTTTTCAAGATCAACATGCTGCTCCGCCGTCTGCCGAAGCTGAAGGCCGCGCGGCACACAGCGGCGGATGCTTTCTGCGGCACCTTCCACAGTCACGAAGGCTACGAGCAAATGAAGACCAGCCACCGCGAGGCTTCGCTGGGACGGCTCCCCGATCCGCTGCCGTGCGAGATTTACTGCCACACGCTGACCGACGACAGCATCCTCGCGCCGGAACTTCGTGCGCAGGGCTTTCACACGATGACGCTTTTCGGACTCGATACGCCGTGGACGTTGTTCGCGCGCGACAACGAAGCCATGCGCGCTCGCGCCCAAAAGAAATTCGTGGAGAGCGTGAACACATGGCTCGATGAACCGCTGGAGGATTGTCTCGCCACGGCGCGCGACGGCAGCCCGTGCATCGAAGGCAAAAGCCCCGTGGACATCGAAGAAGCGCTCGGCCTTTACCACGGCAACATCTTCCAAAACGCGCTCACGTTTCCCTTTGCAGAAAAGCGCGAGCAAGCCGGCACATGGGGCGTCGAGACGGAGTTTGAAAACGTCTTTTACTGCGGCTCCAGCGCGATGCGCGGCGGAGCAGTCAGCGGCATCCCCGGCCACAACGCCGCGCGCAAAGTGCTGGAGATGGTCGGTGGGAAACGGTGAGCTTCAACGAACGAGGCGCGCCTATTCCACGAGGATGGCCAGATCGACCCACTGCCCCTTCCCTCCCTCGTGGGAGTGGACGGCGATGGTGTTGGTGCCTTTCTTCAGCGCCTTTTGCATCTGCTCGGTGACGGGGCACAGGTAGTAGCCCTTGGAACCTTTCACGCTCAGAATCTTCTGCCCGTTGATATAGATTTCCGTGCTGTCGTTGTGGCGAATCACCACGCCGCCGTTTTTTAAATCACCGCCGTCGTATTCGAAGGTTTTGCGGAAATAGATCTCCGGAGTTTTCCATTCGGCACGCGTGTGGTTTCCGTTGCCGAAGGGCGCAAGGCCGGTCTTCCAAGCACTGTCGTCGAACCCTTCATTGAGCCAGCCATCGGGAGGCGTTTCGGTGCTGTAGCGGTAGAGCGTGCTGAGCTTGCCATCCTGCACAGCGCCGATCAGCACTTTCCACTTGGCGGTGATGGTATTCACGGTCGGCTGCGGCGCCATCGGCTCGTTGCGCTCGTAGGCTGCCTGCCGCGCGGTGAAGTCGTGTAGTTTCTTCACATCGAACTTCGGTTTGCGGTCGTAGTAATAAAGGCCGTTTCTTTCCTGTTCGATGTCGGTGAGCTGCGTGTAGCAGAAACCGAACAGATTCGGATTATCGAGCATGGCATCCATGGTTCCCTTGTAGCGGGCGTAAAATTCCTCGGGGGTCGTCGGCCCCTTGCCGTAACTCCAGCCGCCCTCGGTGGCCCAGCCAATGCCGCCGATTTCGCTGATCATGAACGGCACGCCGCGGTCCGCGTTGGATGCCGATGGACTGAAATAGCGCGAGGGCGGATACGGCCCTTCGGGTGGTGCGGAGAAAAAATTCATCCATCGCTTGCGGAGGTGTTCCGGCTCAGGAGTGTAATCATGCGAATCCCGGACTTCCGGATGCGGAAGCGTGTGCGTCCAGCCGCTGGCTTCCAGCGCGGGCCGCGTCGGGTCAATGGCCTTGGTGATGTTCCAGATCATCTGTTGCAGTTCGCCGGATGACTCGAAGTTTTCATTAAACGCGCACCAGCCGACGATGGATGGATGGTTCCGGTCGCGCAGCAGGATCTCCGTCCATTCATTCACGACAGCGGAAAATCCCTCGCGCTGGTTGCCGTATCCGGCGTTGGGATATTCGCCCCAGACCATGTAGCCAAGTTTGTCGGCCCAGTAGAGAAAGCGCGGCTCGAAAACTTTCTGGTGAAGCCGCGCACCGTTGTATCCGCAGGCCATGCTCATTTCGATGTCCCCTTTCAGCGCAGCGTCCGACGGCGCAGTCCAGAGCCCATCGGGATAGAACCCCTGGTCGAGGATTAGCCGTTGGAAAACCGGCTTCCCGTTGATGAGGATCTTGCGCCCCTCGATGGAAATTTTGCGCAGTCCGAAATAACTCTTCAACTCGTCAACCTTTGTGTCGCCGCTGAAAAGTGTGAACTTGAGATCGTAGAGGAATGGCGAGCCGGGCTCCCAAAGTTTTTTCACTTTGAGAGGAATGACCAGGCGCGCCTGCCATGCCCCGGAGGCTTTGTCAGAGCCGACCGATTGACCATCGGCAAATGCCTCTGCGGTGAGCGACATATCCTTGTCCGCTCCGTTGATTTTCACATCAATGAGCACCCGCGAATTGTCAGGATCAGGAACCACCGAAATGTTTTCGACAAACGACGACCCCACGGCTTCCAGCCACACCGGCTGCCAGATGCCGGTGGTGCGCGTGTAGAAGCAGCTATAGCTCTTGTCCCCGCATTGTTTTCCGCAGGGCTGGAGGCCGCTCCACATGTCGTCGTGCACCTTCACGACCACTTCGTTCGGCCCGTCTTTGAGGAACTTGGATATGTCGAAACTGAACTCCACATTCTCGCCAACGTGCGTTCCTGCGAGCTGGCCATTGATGTAAACCCATGCCCTGTAATCCACGCCTCCAAAATGAATACGCACCCGCTTGCCTTTCATGGCCTGCGGTATCTCGAAGATTCGGCGATACCACACATCCTTGAGTTTCTCGGAGTTGCCCAGGCCGATGCCGGATAATTTACTCTCCGGACAAAACGGCACAACGATCTTGGCGTTGAGATCCTTTCCATAGGTCAGCCCACGCGATTCACCGTCTGCCGCTTTGTCATTCTCGAACTGCCACTCGCCGTTCAGCGTCATCCAGTTCTCACGCTGCTGGTCAGGCCTCGGATGCTCCGGGCGCGGGACATCGGACGAAGCACCGAGAATATTTGTCAGCAAGACAGCCACCGCAGCGATGGCCGTCATCGAATTCATCAAACGTGTTTGCTTGTCCTTCATAATGTTTCTCCATTTTCGCCAATCGGCGTGACCTTGAATAAGTCAGTTGAGCGCGGCCCGCTTGCAATACGAGAACTTTACGGCTCCTCGTCCAAAAAGGCATTTCTCCCGGCTGTAACTCAACACGCTCGACACGCAGTAAGTTTTCCATGAAGTTGCGTGCCACTGCGCCGAGGTGGCGAAATTGGCAGACGCGCCAGACTTAGGATCTGGTTCCGCAAGGAGTAGGGGTTCGAGTCCCCTCCTCGGCACTTCCCCACAGCACAGACAGCGAGTCTATCACTTCTCACTATCATTCACACTTTTTCCACGCACGTTCTTGGCATTCACGCGCAGTGCTATCCCCAGCAAAGCCACGAACACACACGGGAGCCACACGGCAAGTAGCTCCGATCTCAGCACAGCCATGCCGCGCGCTGAGAAAAATCCGGCACCAATGGGAGAGACTTCGATCCACTGCGCGGGGAAGAAATAGCGCTGGCCGGAAAATGGAGCGAAGAACCCGACGCCGAGCCCGCCGTTCGTCAGCGCATCCAGCAGGCCGTGCGAGATGGTGGCGAAGAGGAGAAAAAGAAAAGTCGTCCACGGACGTTCGCGTCCGATTTTCGATCCGTAGCGGAATGCCATCGCGATCAGCAGCGCGAAAAGGATCGAGTGCGTAAAACCGCGATGGCCGAAGATGGATTCGTAAGGAACGCCCAGTTTGAACATCGCCACATCCACATCCGGCAGAATCGCGCAGAGCACTCCGAACTCCAGCAGGCGCGATGGTATTATCCCGCGCCCGAGCACGACGCTGACAGTCAGCGGAACAGCGGGATGTGTGAGGATCGTAGCCACGCTGCTCCACTAGCAGAGCCCGCAACGGCGAAGCGAGAGCTTACTCCCCTACTCTGCCTCCACCCACAAGCTTTCCGAGTGCCCGCCAAATTCCGGCGCATACATACACTCGATGCTCGCGAAGCCCGTCTGGTAGCGGCCGCGATGCACGACGCGCGTGGTGTATTCAAAGACGTAGTTTCCCTTTGGTAGATACGAGATGAAGAAGTGGCTCGCGGTGTCGCGGGTGCTCTCGTAGTAGCCGAGTCCGTCCTGGAATTTGAATTGCGAGAGCACGTTCACCGGCTCGGTGCCGCTGCCACGGTGATCTTTCAAATGCACGTATTCCATGTCGCGGTCGGTGTGCAGGGTGATGCGGACGACGAGTTCGTCGCCGACTTTCACCGCGCCCTTCACCGCTTCGAGCACCGGGCCTTTCTTCGTGAGTTGTTTGATGAAAAGCGCCTTCGTCAGTTTGAGCGGCGTGCCGTCGTAGGCGGTGACCTTTGCCATGTCTTCGAGATACTGCCAGTGGACGCTCCCCCACGAAACGCCCTTGTCGGTTTTCTTCAAAGTGATGTGCCCCTGCTCCGGCTTCACTTCGCCGCGCGCGAATCGCTCTTCGTAAAAGCCGGTGCCAGCCTCGACTTTCTCCGGCTTGATGGCGGTGCCGGCGAGCGATACTTCCACGAGCGCGTCCGATGCGAGCAGATTGTCGCCGCGCAGCAGCAGTGCGTAGATGGCGTCTGCGGTCGCCTTAGTCGTCTTCCAATCCTGCGTTTGCTTTTGTTTTAAGAGCCACACTTTGCAGTCCTCGACGGCCTTTGCGTCGTTCATCACTTCGTCGAACGCCTCAATCATCAGCGCCTGCGTCTCGATGGGCGCGCGGAACCACGACCACGAGTGCTCCGTGTCGCGCCAGAACATCCCCATCTCCTCGTTGCTCACCGAGCGCTCGTTCAGCGACTTCATGATTCCCACGGCGGCGTCCTTGTCGCCAAAGCGTTTCAGCGCGATGGCGAGATGGCCCTGCGGCTGGCGGTCGCCGAGCGCGAGCCAGTGCTTGCGCGCCTGCGCGAGGAAATAATCCACAGCCTCCTTGTGCGCGGGCGCGATGGGTTTTTCCGCGAGGAAAAAACTGCGTCCGTAGAGATAGAACGCAATCGTGGGGTTGAGGTGATTGCCGTCGCGTTGATTCACCGGGATGTCGCGGTAGATGCGGTCGATCCATCCATCGAGCCGTGCGAGTGATTTGATTGCCGGGGCCGTGTCAATTTTCACGCCGAGATGCCGCAGCCGCCCGAAGCCCGTGGTGATGTAGAGCGTGATGTAGTCGTCCCCTCGATCACCGGGGAACCACGGCCACGCACCATCGCCGAGCTGCATCTCCGCGAGCTTGCGCAACAGGCGCGCGGTTTCGTCGTTGAGGCGGTTGTCGTCGAAAAGGATTCCGACATTCCGCCGCGCCTGGCTCTCGGATTTCGCCTGCTGCACCCACGGCGTTTCGTCGAGCAGCACGGACTTAATGTCCTGATTTTTCTCCAGCGGGCTGTCGAGCGCGGGCGTGCCCTTCCATTGATCAAACACCGCGCGGATTTTCGGATCAGACGCCGAGATGTGGCGCGCGAGTGCATTTGCATAGAGGCGGTTGAACGTCTGCTCGCTGCACTCGTGCGGGAACTCCATGAGATACGGCAGCGCCATCACCGCATACCACGAAGGGTTCGACACCATCTGCACCGTGAGACTCTGCGATTTCAACGTGTCGGATTTTCCCGACTCGATGAGTTTCGTGAACTCGAACTTCTTCGTCTGCGCGCCCCGAATCGGCAGCGGCAGCGACTCCGTCACGAGCGTGCGGCGAGAGAGCACGGGCAGCAGGTCCTCCTCGCCGTCGGAAAGTTTTTCCGTCGAGCCGACGGCCTTGTAGCTGAGCGGCTCCGCGCCGTCGGGCACCTTGAGCTTCCACGAAAAACTGCGCGATTCGTGCGAAGGCAAATCGAACTCCTGATCCGTCACGGCGTTCGCAAAGTCGGCATCCACTGTCTTGCCCGTGCGTGCGTTCGCAAGCGTGAGGCGCACCTTGCCCGCTTGTCGCGTGGCGGATTGGTTCGAGACTTTCACGGTAAATTCCAGCACGTCGCCCTCGCGCAAGAAGCGCGGCGGATTCGGCTGCACCATAATGTCCTTCGCCGTGACAACCTTGTCCTCGATGTAGCCCGAGAGCAGATCGCGGTCGTGCGCGAAGCCCATGAAACGCCAAGTCGTCAGCGCCTCGGGCATCGTGAACTCCATCGCCACCGAGCCATCCTCCCGCGCGATGAGTTGCGGAAAAAAGAACGCGGTTTCGTTCAAGTTTTTCCGCGCAGTGACGGTGCCGAGGTCAATCGCTGGCGGTGGCACGGGAGCAGGAGCAGGAGCGCCCGCATCGCCCCCATTCTTTTTTCTCGCATAATCGGCAGGCGGCCCGGCTGGAGCGTCTGCTGCGAAACCTGCGGCTTCTTGCGTCACTGCATTTCCTTCCATTTCCTGTTTCGGCATCGGCGCGGCTGACATTGCGGCCATCGGCATCGCTCTTCCTCCTCCGGCTCTGCCCATCATGAGTCCCGGAATTCCGTCATCATAGCCCCAGTTGCCTCCAACAATCGCATTCGGAAATCTGCGGTAGGAAAACGATGTATCCTTTGTCTCATACATCCACTGCCCGTGCAGATGATTGAGCGGCTTCAGCACATTTTGAAACTGCATGCCCATCCGTGAGTAATCCTGCCGGAATACATTGAAAGCCTGCTGCCAGTTGTGCGGCTTGAATGCGTCGAGCGACTGGTCGTAGAGAGCGCACACCATCTCCGCGACGGCCTTCTTCGCATCCGGCCCGGTGACGACAGTGGTCCATGTCTCCTTCTGCGCAGGCTCCAGCTTCGATGTGAAATGCTCCCACTTCACCGTGAGTTGCTTGTTGCTCCACGGCACGTCCACGCGTCGCGAAGTGAGATAGGCGCGGTTTTCCCGCACCATCGTGACATGCAGCGTGAAGCCGCCGCGCATCGCCTCGGTCACCGCCTGTTTCACCTGCTGCTGCGGCAGTCCGTTTTCCGTCCAGAAACTTTGCAGCATTTTCCCGCGATGCTCGACCTCGATGAAAGCACGCGCCTGCGCGTAGCCCGTGCCCCACAGCGCCATGAACTCCGCGCCAGGCTCCATCGTCCACTTCGGCGCAGCGACGATGTTCGGCACGCGCACGGCGAGCGGCTTGTTGTCGAGATTGAGCACGTTGAACTGCAACTGCGCGGTGACTTTCTTACCGAAGCGATCCTTCGTTTCGAGCATCGCGCGATACGGCCCAACGCCGAGTTTGAATGGGAGCGTCGCCTTGCCAGAGCCGTCAGTTTTGAAAGCGCCCTCCGCCGCGACATCGCCCAATTCCCACGAATTCGGATTGCCCGGATCAGGCTCCGGCTCCTTCGGCACGAGCGGCTTTGCTCCACGCCACGGCCTGCTGCGGCGCTCGGTGAGATTCGGACGCACGACTTGTTCGGGCTGCTTTAGCCGGTGGACTTTCACCACGCCCTCCGCCGCCTGCCCCTCGCCATCGTTGGTCTGGGTGACTATCGCAATGTCCACAGGCTTCGTCGTCGTCTGCCATTCGTCCGCTGAGAGCGATGCCTTCAGTGCGGTGTAGCCGATGTTCACGCCGCGCTGTGCAGTGCGCGTCTCGCCGGTCGTGTCTGTCACGTCGGCGTGGACGGTGAATGAAAAAGTCGGCTCGTCCTTTTCCAAAACCGAGCGATCCGGCTTCGCTGGAAACTCCACGGCAAAAGTCCCGTCGTCCTTCGTCTCTGTCGTGCCGTGTGCGATTTCCTGTGCAGCTTGCGACGGCATCGGACGCCACCAGAAACAGCGACCCCACCAATCCGGAAACCGCACCTGTCGCACCACGCGGTAGCGCACCTTGGCACCGCCGATGGCCGCGCCCGTGTAAGCCGTTGCCTTGCCCTCGACGCTTACCTTCTCGCCCAGCTTGCCGGGCAACTTTGGCGCTTCCACCGCCACTTGAAATTTCGGGCGCTTGTATTCCTCCACGCTCACGCCCGCCATGCCATGCGGCGCGCCCGTCGTGCGAATCATCATCTGCCCCATGAGCCGGTCGCGCGGCGCGGTGAAGCTGCCGTTGAACGATCCGTAGTCATTTGTCTTGTGCTCAGCCTTCGCGATTTCCTTTCCGTTTGCATCGCTGAAAACCACCGTCACAGCCTGCCCGCCGAGCACCTTGTAGTTGTCATTGTCGCGGTCGGCGGAAATGCAGATGCCCTTATATCGAATCGTCTGCCCCGGACGGTAGAGAGTGCGGTCGGTGAAAAAGACCGTCTGCGCCAGCACGTCACGCCCCCTGTTTTGGCGCCATAGTTGAAACCCGTCACTTGTCGCCAGGCGCTGGTTCTTGAATGACACCAACGCGAGAACCGAACGATTTTGCGCGGCCTCCGCGGAAAAAAGCCCGTTCGTATCCGTCTTCACCGTCTGCCCGGGACTGAACGAACCATTGTCCCTCGATATCCACAGTTGCACATCCGCACCCTCGACGGGCTGGCCGGAGTTTGCATCCAACACAAAACCCTCGGCTTTCCCGGCCCCCTGTGCGGAGCGCACCACGATTGCGAGATCGCTCACCAAAAAGTCAGTGAAAGTGACGACGTTGTTTTCATCACGAAATGCCGGATCGTGGCTCGCGATGAGATAGTAGAACCCCGGTTTCAAATCCTTCGGCACCTCCACTTCCTCCACGCGCTCGCGGAAATCCGGCGTCGGCGGCAACTTCGCCGACCACGCTTTGTCAGGCTTCGCAGCGAGCAGCGCCCTGCGCTCATTATCTTCGAGCCATTGAAAATTCCCGTTCCGTTTCAAACGCTCCGTCCACTCCGTTCCCACGACGCGGAAATGAATCTCCGTAACATTGCGATAGCGCACCGAGATCGGGCTGTGCGGCGCATTCCACACACGCTCGATGCTCACCTGCGACGCCTTCGCCTCGATCTCCTGGATGAGATTGAAGCAGAGCCTTCCACCGATACTGGCGGGAAAAGCCCCCGCGCCCTGTTTTGCAATCTTGTGCGCCTCCGCCGATTCATCCTCTCCTACGAGCACCTGCGCCCACTCCGCACGCGCCCACGCCGACAGTTCGTGGTCCGCCCACTGCTCCGCGAAACGCTTCAACGCCGCCTTGTGCCGCGCACTTTTCTCCTCGCCTGCCGCATGATTTTTACCGAACCGAATCCGCTCAAGGTCGCAGTGGAGCAGCGCCGACTTGTCCGCATCCTCCGCATGGAAACGCAGCAGCGATTGGTAAAGCAGAAGCGCCTTCACCTTGTTCGAGTCGCCCTTCGCTTCCCACTTCAAAAATTCCTCCGTCGTCCCAAAGACCGGCCCGTCCGCATCGAGTTCAAATTCATCCTCCGCCTTCGCTGCCGCCTGCTCGCCCGATGCGTAAAAAGCCAGCGCCTCGTGCGCGAGGAAATCATAGAGCGTGGGCCGATACGCATCCGGCACCGTGCCCTTCTCCAGCAGCGCGTCGAAAGTCCCCACCGCGATCTTCTTCAACTCCGCATCTGCGGCGAGCGCCTTCGTAAAATGCTTGTCTATCTCCGCAAACAGTCGCGGCAGATCCCAAGTCGTGATGTCCTTTCCCGGTGCCGCCGCCGTCTGCGTGCGCTGCATGAAGCGGTGGCGGTTCTGTTGAAAATACTGCCAATACCAGTCGGCGAGAATCGCCTCCATCACCGGCAACATTTCCTTCGTTGCTTTCGCCATCTCCGCCTCCATGCGGAAGATTTTTTCCTCCGGCTTCCCGCCCTGCACCATGCCCTCGTAGTTGATGCGCGTTGCGATCGCCTTGATCGCCTCGGGCCACGCCTTTTCCTTCATCGCCGCGTCCACAATCGGCGTGAGTTTTTCGATGGCTGTTTTCGGCAGGCCCTTGTTTGCCGCCTCTTCGACCTCCTTCCACATCGCATCACGCCCGCCTGCTGCGAAGAGCGTGATCGGAAAAAGAAGAACGGTCGCCGCGAGATGGATCAGGATTTTCATAGGGAGTTCGATTGGATGATTGCGTCTTGTTGAATGAGGAAGCGGCAGGATGAAATCACGTCTCACTGCAGATTGAACTGCAATTTTCAGTTATCCCGCCGCACCCGGGGCACGCATCTTCGCCAAAATCCCCCCCCCGGCGTGTCACAGCCGCGTGAGTGTTTTGTAAAAGAAATGTCAGTGCAGATTGCGGCTCATTTGAAGCAGGAAACCAGGAAAGCAGGAATTCCCCTTCCTGGATTCATGGCTTCCTGCTTCTACCGTATTAAATTGAGCCATCAACTCAGCGCCATTTTCGCCCGCTTGCGAATTTCACACTTCCGCCTTCCCGCCGCCGCCCCGTCTTTCTACAAAGCGCGTGGATGAAAATCATCGCCGTGGCGAACCAAAAAGGCGGAGTCGGCAAGACGACGACTTCGATGAACCTCAGCACCTGCATCGCAGAGCTGGGAAAAAAGGTGCTGCTTGTGGATCTCGACCCTCAAGCAAACGCGACCAGCGGACTCGGCATCGAGCCTGTCGAAAACGTGAGCGCCTATGGCCCGATGCTCGGTGAAGCTAATCTCGCCGATATGATTCTCCCCACGACGCGCGAGAATCTTTTCATCATCCCCGCGAACCTCGATCTCGCCGGCGTCGAAGTGGAACTCATCCGCCTCGGCGACCACCTCACGCGACTTCGCAAGGCATTTGAGCCGCTCCGCGCCGAGGCTGCGTTTGACTACATCTTCCTCGACTGCCCGCCTTCGCTCGGCGTGCTGATGACGAATGCACTGAGCGCCGCCGACGAGGTGCTAGTTCCGCTCCAATGCGAGTATTACTCGATGGAGGGTCTCGCCAAAATCATCGGCATCTGCGAGCAGCTCCGTGACGCTGGCGCAAACCCCGACCTCCAACTCTGCGGAATCGTGATGACGATGTATCTCCGCACCAATCACGCAAACCAGGTCATCGCCGAAATCCAGAAACACTACGGCGAAGTAATCTTTAAAAGCGTCATCCCCCGCACCATCCGCCTCGCCGAAGCCCCCAGCCACGGCCAGCCCATCATCGCCTACGAATCCAGCGGCCTGGGAGCCGCCGCCTACCGCGCACTCGCAAAGGAATTTCTCACCCGCGAAACACCCGTCGCAGTCTAACGCCTTTGCGCATATCGCAGGCCGGGCCCGCCTTCCTTTTAGAAAGGCGCATTTTTCCGCTAAACAGCAAGCGTGCGTTGGATTGTCTAGGGTGGAAAATAATACAAGGCACTCTAGATTGATGGGCGCTGTATAAAGACAGACCTTTCACTTTTACATGAAGAAACTTTTACAACTGCTTTTTATCGCTGCTCTTGGCGCGGGGGGCTGGTATGCAAACAGCCAGCGCTGGTTCGATTTTGCGGCCAAAGAAACTGCTACACCGGCAACGAGCACCACGACTGCTGTTGTGGAGAAACATGATATCGAATCCTCCGTTTTGGTCAGCGGCGATGTGCAGCCGGCCTCGCAGCTCGACGTGAAACCCGAAGTGGGCGGGCGCATTTTGAAACTCAATGTGATCCCCGGCGTGCAGGTGAAGGCCGGGGAGGTGCTCGTGCAGATTGATGACCGCGACATCCTCACCGAGCAGGACAGCGCGGTGACGGAAATCGAAGGGATGAAGTTATCCATGGACAAAGCTCAAAAGAACTTTGAGCGGGCCAAGGATCTCTTTGGGCAAAAACTCCTGAGCAAGGAAGCGTTTGATAATTTGGAGTCTGAATTCCTCATCGCGCAAAACGCACTCGCACGGGCGGAGCGAAAGAAGCAAATCGTGGAGGACAAGCTCTCGAAAACAAAAGTCATCGCACCTGGAAACGGCACTGTGCTCACCGTGCCGGTCGTCGAGGGGCAGGTCGTCATCCCCGCAGCGAGCGTGAACAACGGCACCACACTGATGACCATAGCCAACCTCTCCAGATTGCTCGTAGAAACTCATATAAATCAAGCCGACGTAGGAAAACTCGCCCTCAAGCAGGACGTGAAACTCAGCGCCGAATCCATCAAGGACGAGGAGATGGACGCGGAGATATTTTTCATCGCGCCGGTCGCCACGTTGAAAAACAACGTGAAGGGCTTCACCGTTCAGGCGCTCATCGACAAACCCAGCTCGCGCCTGCGCCCCGGCATGACGGTGCAGATGAACATCCCCATCGCCAGGGCCGCTGATGTCGTCGCAGTTCCAATTGGCGCCGTGTTTCGCGGCGAAGGAAATTCGCGCGTCGTCTATGTCCTCGCGGGAGAAAAGACCGAGAGGCGCGCAGTGAAAGTCGGCGTCTCCAACACGGAGCACGCGCAGATTTTACAGGGCTTGTCCGAAGGCGAAAAAATACTGCTCAACGAACCGGAACGTGTGCCGAGGAAGCGCTCGTAACGCATCAATCCGACGCGCTACCATGCGTCCACGCACACTCGCCACATTGGATCATGCCGCTGATTGAACTTACTGATGTGACCAAACATTACCGCGTGGGCGAACAGGAAATCCACGCTCTCGACGGCGTGGATCTCTGCATCGAGCAAGGCGAATACTGCGCCATCGTCGGACCGAGCGGCAGCGGCAAAAGCACACTGATGCACCTGCTTGGCTGCCTCGACATCCCGACGACAGGGCGCGTCGTAATAGACGGCATCGATGTCTCGCGCGCGAGCGATGGAATGCTGGCCGAAATGCGAAACAAAAAAATCGGCTTCGTGTTCCAAGCGTTCAATCTGCTCTCCAAAATGAGCGTGCTCGAAAACGTCGAGTTGCCGATGATCTACTCGGGCGTCGGTAAAATGGAGCGCCGCATTCATGCACTCGAAGCCATCGAGCGCGTCGGACTCGGCGACCGTGCAAAAAATACACCGCTTCAACTTTCTGGCGGACAAATGCAGCGTGTGGCGATCGCGCGCGCGCTCGTAAACAATCCGAAAATCGTTTTCGCCGACGAACCCACCGGCAACCTCGATTCCGCAACTGGCAAGAGCATTCTCGCGCTCTTCCGCGAACTCAGCGAGCAGGGACGCACCATCGTGCTCGTCACTCACGACAACGAAATCGCAGCAAACGCGCCGCGTCGCATCGTCATGCGCGATGGAAAAATCGTGAACAGCCCGGCGCATTCCACCGCCGAAATTGCGCCATGAATTTTTGGAACAGCCTCACCATCGGAATCCGCGAAATCCTTTCGCACAAATTCCGGAGCATTCTCACGATGTTCGGCATCATCCTCGGCGTCGCCAGCCTGCTCACCACATTTGCGCTCATCGAAGGCCTTGCGAAAAAGAACCGTGAAATCCTGAATATGCTCGGGGGCATTGAGCGCGTGCTCGTCGTCCCGCAGGAGGTGCCTGCGGAACAAGTGGCAAGTGCCGAACTTTCACCTGGCCGGACGCTTGCCGACGCAGAGGCGATTCGCAAACAATCGAAGCTCATCTCCGCCGTTGAGCCAGTTTATGATCAATCGGCGCTATTTCGCCGCGAAGGTCACGATTATCGCTACGTCTTTCGCGGCGTTTGGCCGGATCATCTCACCATTCAAAACCACCACCTACAAGCAGGACGCAACATCTCCCAGCTCGACCTCGATGAGGCCGCGCACGTCTGCATCATCGGCACGAAAATCGTCGAGGTCCTCTGGCCCGATCGGCCCACATGCAAGCCACTCGGCGAAATCATCATGGTGAACAATCGGCCCTTTAAAGTCATCGGCGTGCTGGAAAACTACGAGAGCGATGAGGCCAAGCGTGCACGACTCGAAGGACGTCCGATTCCGAAAACGAGATACGGAAAATACTGGAACCCCTACGACAAAAAGAACCTCACCTTTCTCGTCCCGTTCACGACGATGTTCTATGACTTCAAAAGCGCGGGCGGCTCCAGCAGTTCCAGCAGCACAAGCACAAGTGCCACATCCTCTAGCAGCACAGCCGGCTCGCCAAAACCAAGCGGACTGCTCAAAGACGATCCGGGCCCGAACTACAAAATTGACGAACTCGCGCTGCAAGTCGCTGACCCATCCAACATGAAACCGGCCCTCGACGAAGTGCGCCGCATCCTCCTCGGCACGCACCGCGGGATTGAGGATTTTACTTTCGATACCCGACAGGACTGGAGCGACACCATTGAGCAACAGACGAAGCAAACCCGATTTGTCGGCGTCCTCATCGCGAGCATCGCGCTCGTTGTCGGCGGCATCGGCATCACAAACATCATGCTCGCCAGCATCACCGAGCGCATCCGTGAAATCGGAGTGCGACGCGCTGTAGGCGCAAAGGCCGGCCACATTTTCACTCAGATCATCGTCGAAGGCTCAGCCATCGCCGTGCTCGGCGGGCTGCTCGGTCTCGTCGCATCCTTCTCGCTGATGAGACTCATCGAATTCGCCACTGATAGTGAAAGCATGGCCATCGTGCACACGCAAGCCGTCCTAGCCAGCTTCAGCTTCGCTGTAGTCATCGGCGTCGTCAGCGGCATCTACCCGGCTTGGAGCGCAAGTCGCGTGGAGCCCATCGAGGCTCTGCGTTACGGGTAGTGGATTACCGGATGAAGCCGTTCTGTGGTGGCGGGACTGAAAAGCCGAGCGCATTCACATACTTCTTGGCGACGATACCGCCGTCGACGTTGCGACCATCGAGAACCGGTTCGTGGCTGACTGTAGGCGCTCCGTTTTGATCCAAATAATCGCCACCTAATTTATCCACGCCGACATTTTGAGCGATGTTGAGGCCTTTGACTAATTGGATGGAGGCGATGCGATCCACGCTGCCTGCCACGGCGGACATGAGGTTGCGGGCGGTGAAGTTTTCGAGCGATCCATTGACGCCGTAACGTGCCGAGAGGCTGCGATAGGTAATTGGCCCTCCGAACGGATCGAGGATGACTCCCTTGTTGCGCCCCGCAGCACCGACGACCACACCGACGTTGCCGATTCCATCCGTCAAAAACTCGGGCAATCCGAGCGGTGCCACCAGTCTGGTCTTCACGAAGTCCGCTACCGTTTCACCCGCAAGGATGTTGTTGTAACTCTTGATACCTATGGATGCATCCATATTACCTGCCTCGCCAGCGAGGGAGATATTGCTGATGGAGCCACCTTTTCCGACGTAGGTGGTTTTCGGTTTATCCAGCGGAGTTCCATAGTGGATGGTATCGCCACCATCTCCTGCAATGAGGTCGATGTGGGTGGCAATTGCGTTGGTCTGTGTGATGCCGGAGATGCCGCCGCCGTCACCGCCACGTCCCACTCGTCCGCCAAATTGATTGCGTTGTTGGTTTGGTTCAGGGTCTTCGATGTTTGGGATGAACGCCCCGGCATTGCCACCCGCGCCGCCAATGAATAGGGCCTTGGAGAAGGTGGAAGCGCCGAGTGCGATACTCACGTTATTGACGGCTCCACCTTTGCCGCCGAGGTGGAGGCCCTTGCCGCCGGCACCGCCTACGAACACCCATCCACCCTGCTGTGAGTTGGTGATGATATTGGCAACACTGCCTCCGTCGCCACCCTTTGAACTCGAACTGGAGCCACCGGCACCTGCAATGGCACGGGAGAAGACGAAACGGTAGTAATCTGGAATGGCTGTGGTGTCGCCAAGGGTTGGTGTCTGAATGCCATTGATGCTCCCTCCTTTGCCGCCACCGCCGAAGGTGCCCTTGCCGCCATTACCAGCAAGGAAGCTGGTGAATGCGGGGTTAAAGGCGATGTTGCTGCCATCAGGCTGGTTGACAAAGTTTACGATGGAACCGCCATCACCACCCGTGAACCCTTTGCCTCCCTGACCTCCCTGAACATTAATGTCACCATCGAGTTGGGTGCCGGCTGCCGGACTGCTGTTGATGATGCTGCCGCCATTGCCAGCCTTGCCAAAAACGGTGTCGCCGCCTTTGCCACCGACAAAATTGATATAACTGGCCAGTAGGAGCGTCGGGTTCACGATGGACGTTAAAAGACCGCTGATGTTTCCTGCGTTGCCGCCGCCCCGGATACCGAGGCCGCCGGCGCCAGCATAGACATCCACCGCTGAAGCCTGGACGTCGTAAAAGGCGGTGCCATTTCCAATCACCGATCCGCCAGTGCCACCGATGCGGCCTAGGCCACCATCGCCTGCAATCAAAGTTGGAGGAGTAATGGTTCCGAAAATCACATCAACACTGATGGACTCGACTGAATTGGAAACGAGGCTGCCGCCTGCCCCGCCAACACCGGAAACCCCGCGCCCGCCATCTCCAGCGAGAAGCTGGTGACCAGAGCCACCCCGGACGACAACGCCAGAAACGAAACCGCCGGCTCCTCCGCTTGAGAAACCGTCGCCGCCTTTTCCGCCAAGCGCGGTATAATGCGTGGTGGTTTCTACATCGATCGCACCTATGATATCCTGCAACGGTCTGCCCGTGGCAATATCTATGACCGGCTCGCCTGTATCGGGATTAATGATATTGGAAAGCGAACTCCTCCCACCCAAAAAGCCTCCCACGCCGCCGCGACCCTGAAGGGAGCTTCCACCTGAGCCGGCTTCGAGCGAGAGACTGAAGTTAATAAGCCCGTGCTTTGGCTCCGTGCGGGTTCCATCCAGATAGAAAGATTCTCTAGCTTGGGATACGGAATCAGACTCTGTAACCGTCGGCGTATAACTACCGACAAAGATCGGGCGGGAATCCACAAAACCAGCCTTATCCTGAGTCCCAACGGTTCCCATGAGTGGTAAGCCGGAAATTGAAAAGAGAGTGAATCCGTTCGCGAAGATTCCGTAAACCAGTTCGGTTTGTCCCGGACCAGGAGCATGCAACATCACGATTTCGTTCGGGTTGCCATCAGCGTCCGCATCCAGACTTCGAATGGTATGAAGGGCATATTGGAAGGTGGTGCCAAAGATACTTCCGGTGCCACCACCGAAGTTATCACCGATGGACCAATTGAGGAAATAGAGTTGGTTTTTTGGCGGGTATGGCACGCTAATACCCGCGAGGTCAGCTATGCCATCGTTGTTCAAATCTGCAGCGGTGAAGTCGTGTAAGGCAAAAGGGATAACAGTAGCAGGCGGAATAAAATCCAACCCCATGTCATAAATACCGTAGGAAAGAGGCTGCGAATTTGCCTCGCTGTGAGATGTCCACTCAATCACGTCAACAAAGCGGGTGCCCTGCCATCCGAAAAAGAGGACATCATTGGTTGAGCCTGCGGTATCCAGTGAACTGGCCTCCAAAACCAATCCTTTGTATGGAGGGTTCGGCGAAAATTCAGGATAATAGGGCACGAAAGGCACCGCTGGCACGCTGACGTTCAAGCCACCAACGGAAGCGAGAACCGCCTTGGTGCCAAAATCGGCGAAAAACTGCCCCGTGTATTCAAACTGCTGGCTCACGGGATCACGCTCCATGTCCGCAGTTAGGAACACTGCGCGGCTGTCTCTGTTGCCGTCAGTATTGACCGCAACAACAATCTCCGGGCGACCATTACCGTCGAAATCGCCGATGGTGATGTCTTCAATATTCATCAATTCATCCGCGATGGGCCCACCGTGGGGAATAATCGGCAAAGTGCTATGACGCGGTTCCCAGAAACCGAGGAAATCATCCACGCCATTGCGATTGATATCTTCAGTGGCTGTCAGCACGCCGTCGTTATTGGTATCTTCAAACTTGGCGAGGAATACCATCACATCTCCGCTGCCACCCGTGTCGCCGGATCCAGTAACGATATCCGGGTGACCATCTCCGTTCACGTCGCCTGTAGCCAGTGCTTTGGGATTACGCGGCCCGTTGAGATAGAGCCCGTCTGCCTGTGTCCCATCGGGTGCAGTGACAGTGCGGTAACCCGGGAAGGCCGGATCTGTCGTTGGCGCTCCGAGAAGGACTACGAGTTGTGAGTTTGAACCAACACCATCACTGGTTGAGTCTGCGCCAGTGATATAAACAAAATCGCCGACACCATCATTGTCGAAGTCCAGTGTGAGATGGGTGCCGATGTAGTTCGCATTATAGGCACCGGGGACCGAGGAATCCGGGTAGTGGGTCGTTCCAAAACCGTTGGTGCCTTTGACATCAATAAACGTCTCAGTCTCAACCCCTGTGAGCGGATCCACAGTAATAGTCCCCCTCGGTTCAGTAAGCACAGCCTTGGCAAGACTGGCTCCATTGCCACCTGCGGTAAAGCCGGTGCCGCCATCCCCAAGAAGAATGTGCACATCGCCTCGCAAATCGATGGCACCAAAATCACCGTCGCCACCGCTGCCACCACGCCCGGTCGCACCGTATCCACCGGTGCCCGAACTGACAAAAACGTAGCCGGTGGTCGAGCCGGTATCGCTGAAATTAAAGATCGATCCACCGTCTCCGCCGCTGGGCCCATTACCGCCATCGCCTGCGATGATGCTGTAACCACCGGTGTCGTCATGGTTCATGGCGACATTCAAAACACTGCCGCCGTGAGCCCCAATGCCGCCGTTGCCTGCTTGTAGCACACCGATATTGAACGGGCCGCTGCCCTTCACGGTGTTGATGCTGGCACCAGCCTGACCACGAGCCGGGACGAAGGGCACCGTCACGCCGTTCGTGTCGTTGCCAAATCGAACGCCTGCAGCGACGTATTCGCTGGACGCTCCGAAGCTGAAATATTTTCCGGAAACCGCGCTGCCGACATAAACCGCATCCGCTGTGGAAAGATAGCGAGCGTCTGCCGGAGCGTTAAACAGTAGACCACCGTCCGCAGCGCCAAACCCACCACCGGCGATGATACTGCCAAAGAGCGAGTAGGAACTCCAACTTACCGTCCGTAAAGCAAGGTCGGTCGCATCGGCAGAGTCAATCTTGCCGTCGCCATCAGCATCGGGACCAATATTGTCTTGATCAGGGATATCCCCGATCGCAAGGGGGCGAAATTCGACTTTCTCGATGGTATTTGGCAGGACTATGCGCCCGTCGCCTTGAAGCCTTGGATCATCGTTGGAGGGATTGCGATCCGAGTCCGTGAGAGAGAGAAATGTAGTGCTGCCGACAGTCCGCTCCACAAGGTTTGTGACGATGTCACCATGGATATCCACAAACGAAATCAAACGTAGTCCATCACCGGCGGCTATGCCCGTGATTTCATTCGTATCGATCCGGTTGTTGTTGTTGAGATCGGTGGTGAAAACAAGCGCGTTGCCCTTCTCGACGAAAAGAAGATAGCTGCCCGCCTTGTCGCCAAGCGTGCTGAGACCTTCACCCGCGTGAAGTTCGATGGGCGAGCCCACAGTGGCGGCGCGCCATTTGGCATCTACAAGGCTGGGAAGAGCGATGACTGCTGCTGGAGCAATACGCGCTTCAAGAGGTTCGATGCAGGAAGTTTTAGTTTTAGTCCGGGACATAAAATGGAGAGTGTTCGACTTCGATGCTTAGTGAAGAATGTTGTTAAAGTCGTAGAAGAACGGAGCGAGAATCGGATCGCGCGCGCCTGGTAAATTGAAGGAGACGGTAAAGGTATTGGCCACTGATGAGGTAACGTTGACTCCTCCCGCGCTGATGATGGAGGGCAGCGCGTTCAATGCCTTTGCCACACTGGTTGCATTCGATTTACCGGAGAGAACTGCGGTTTGATCGCCGTCGAAGAAGAGTGTGTATTTATCAGCCTTGATGGTGAACGTCTCCACCTCTGCCGTGCCGATGCTACCAGCAGTGGTTTCGGTATAGGTGAACTCGCCCCCGGAATACAGTGCCTCGGGTATGAAACTGGTGAGGGCTGAATTGTAGTTTTTGGCGAGGATGATGCCGTCAATCGGGACTTCGCCGAAATCGAAAATTCCGTTGCTGTTGCTATCCGTCCACCTGAACTTTTGTGGATCGAAATCGGTGGCATCACTGAAGCCACCCGCGTTGTTGGCGACCGCCACCTTTGTCTGCACAAAGAGATACCGCTGAGGCTGCGTGATTTCCTGTTTTTCCCGGATGCCGGCAGGATTCGGCGTTCCGTCCTGTAATGTGCTGACATTTACGGACAGGAATTGCTGAGCTTTGATGGGCGCGAAATTGTCGGGATCGTTGAAGGTAAACGTGAAATCGTTATTCAAGCCATTGGTCACGGTCACACCACCCACCGGGAATCCGGGGAGATTATTGAGCGCAGTCTGGACATCGGCAGGAGTCGATCCCGCAGGCATACGCGGTGTTGTGTCGGCTCCGTAAGTAAATGCGTATTCACCTCCATTATACAGAGTGATGCTTTGGATTTCATTCACATTGCTCACCGCTGTCAGAGACGGTTTTTTGCCGAGGGTGTTGAAAACTACATTCAGCGTGTCCGCGTCCGCTGCGGATACGGTCACACCGCCTTCTGCAGCAATAGACGGCAGATTGTTCAGCGCCGTCTGCAATGCCAGAGCGACGTTCGCAGGCGTGTCATTGCCATTCACAGCCACCGTCTGTTCGGCCCCAATGACTGTGCCTGTGATGACGTCGGTCTGATCCGCTAGATCACCAAAAGTCACTTTAAAGATGCCGGGGCTATCGAGCGCAACTGTGACGTTTCCAGCAGCCATGACGCTTGGCAACAAATTGAGTGCCGCTTTTATATCAGAGTCCGTCGCATTATATGCGAGAGGAGTGGTGGTGTCAGCGCCAAACGTGAGAGTAAACGCAGCGGTAGGAATGGCCTCGACCGACTTCAGATCGAGCACTTGCACCTCGCTGCTGGCGATAGATCCTTGAATATCTTCCGTTGCAGAAAGATTCACAGGGAAGGTAACGGTAAGCCTGCCATCGGGATTGAAATCGATGGACTGAACCTCCTTGGCATCCGCACGATCCACTCCATGGATTGTTTCGGTCAATTCCTGCGGGACCTCAATGGCCGTATTCACAAAGAGAGGCTGGGCTCCCTCCACTCTGAAGGTGACTTTGAAATAAGTTTCACCAGCGGGAACTTCGACATCTACACCTCCCGCAGCATCAATAGACGGGAGCGCGTTCAGTGAGTCCTGAACCGCAAGTGCTGAGATTTGATAAGCGGTTGCTAACGGTATCAAATTTGTAGCCTCAGGAACGGGTATGCCTGTCGTTCCAAAGCCAGCAAAAGTCAGGTAAAAGAATCCGCTTGTGACAGGATCCACCGTGATAAATTGAACCTCTTTGGCTTTTGGCCCGTTGGGATCTTGCGGATCAAAAAACCCTACAACCTCTCTGACTGAGGTGCTGAAAAGTGGCAGCGCCACATTGTTATCCAAACTGTCTTTATTCAATACGTAGAGCGGCTGTTGATCTCCATTTAGATTGAAGGTGACCGTGAAGCTCTTGGTTCCCGGATCCTGGACGACAGTAACACCGCCCGCATCAATGACAGATTGCAGACTGTTCAGCGCAGTTTCCACCTGCACATCGGTGCTGGTCGCAACAAGGAAATTGGTCTTGTTCGCCCCGAACGTGATCTGGAAGCCCGAGGTAATCTTCGCGCTCGGGTTAGTGCTGAATTTCTGAATTTCAGGCGTAATTGCGGTTCCATCCTGAGTCTGCGCTGCATAGCCAAGCGGCAGATCATTCCCTTCGAAATTGAGCGCAATTTGATCGCCCGGCAGATTAAAGGTAATTTGGTAAGTGTTGTCAGGCAGCGGGGCTACCGTCACACCGCCAACCGCTGCAATATTGGTCAGGAGATTCAAACGTGTCTCAAGGGACGCCGCGGTGATCTCCGACTTATTGGTGAACGATGTGGCGCTGTCGCCGAAGTTCACAGTCACACTTCCAAGCACGCGGGAATCAATTTGCACCGTTTGAACTTCCTGCACGTGCTTTGCTGCATCGCCTTGCACGAGTCCGATCACTTTGAGCTCCGTATTAAACTCGCCTGCCAATTCCTCCGTGCTCGGTGCATCCGCGATTTCCTCGGCGGTGATCTGCGGATTGTTGCCAGGTGTGTTGAACTCAAAACGGTATCCGTTTGGAAGCAACGCAGTAGCGGTGACGCCACCTGCGGTCATTATCGAGGGCAAGGCGTTGAGCGCATTGGCCACATCGCCCGGTGCTGCATCTTTGAGCAGCGGAATTGTGCGCTCAGTTCCGTTGATGTAAACAATCTTGCTGGGATCCGCACCATCACGAACCTCGACGGCCAGTCCATCCGGCAGCCTGTCGGCATCAAAGTGAATCAGTTGTTGATTGAGAGGGTTGTCAAAAGTGATCTGGAATGTGTTGTTCACCTCGGCAACAACAGCGACGCCACTTGTCAAAGTATCCAGCCCAGCTTCGAGCGAAGCGGCTGTGAGCAGGGATGCGTCTGGGAAGAAGTAGCTGTTGAACCCAAAGCCAAAACTGGCGTAAACACCCTTAAACTGCGCCGGATCAATCCGGACGGACTGCACTTCTTGAATCGGCGGAGAGAAGGCTCCTCGGACAAGTTCGAAAGTATCGAGACGATTCGTGATATGAAGCGGAGGGCGATCTCCCGTCTGATTAAATGTAACTTTGTAGCTCTTGCTTCCCACAGCCTGGGTTACTGTGACGCCACCGATATTATTGATCGATGCTACGTCATTGAGAGCAGACTCCACCTCAAACGGGGTGCTGCCGGCATCTAAAAGGATGGTTTTGTAACCACCAAAAATAAGCTGGAATGGATACCCGCTCGCAGGCGTGAACCGCTGTTCTTCTTTAATGCCGGGAATGCCGTTGGACTCAAAAGCCCCTTCGTTTTCGACCAGAATATTGGAGTCATTGAGGTAAATACTCTCAACTTTGTTGACGAGATGAGGCACCACACCGCGCCCCGCGACAATGGAACCAATCGCATCCGCAGTAATGCTGGTGACGTTTCCGGCCAGACCCTTGGTGGCTGCATTGCCGCCGTCGCCGGCAAAAATGCCGCCCATCGAATTATAGCCAAAGGGTGAACCATTGCGCAGGCCGATATCGTGATTGACGACGTTTACGTTGGTCACGCTGCCGCCGATACCGCCTTTTTTGATGGCATCGCCACCATCGCCGCCTGTGATGTGGCGGAGGATGGCGCTTCCACTCAAATCAATAACCGTGACTCCGTTGACACTGCCGCCTTTGGCTCCCGTGCTGCCCAACGGAGAATCGCCCGCGTCACCCGCGAGAATCTCGACCTCCACTCCGGGATTGCCGCCGCGCTGGAGCGATAGATTCGTTACATTGCCGCCGGCACCGCCTTTCTTTGGTGTGAAGCCGCCTGCGCCTGCTTGAATCAGTGTCGTTGTTCCTTTGTTGAAACTGACTGAGCCGTTGACATTAATAATCGAGCCACCGCCCCCGACATAGTGACCGTCGGTAGATTGAGAGCCATTGCCGGCGAGGATGCTGATATCACCAAATGGCGTAGGAAGCAGTGCAGACGCCGTGCTGCCATAACCGAAAAACTTGATCGTGCCACCCGCACCACCATTGGTGCCGTTACCTGCCTGGACAGTGACATTCTGCGCTGCAAAAACTCCGGATAAGAGATCGTCGGAAATTCCGGAAATGTTGCCACCAGCAGCGGGCTTGGTGCCGACCGCACCTCCATTGCCGGCAGTCATGGTTCCGTCGCCTGTCGTAGCAAAGAGACCTGAAAAATAAATATTACCACCCTTGCCCGGCGCTGCTCCAGAGCCGTCTCCACCATCGCCTGCAGCGATAAGAGCCGTTCCCTGAGCATTCAGATCCAATGAGGAAATACTTCCGCCAAGTCCACCAACACCATGCAAGCCCGCTCCATTACCGCCTGTGCCAGCGTGGACGAAATTATTCGCCGGCACTTGAGTGGGAACACCGGAAACAATCTTGAACACAGTTGCCTGAGAGGAAAACTCCCCTTTCGTGATACTGCCGGCTTTACCGCCAGCACCGGAGATCAGCGCGTCACCACCATTGCCCGCATTCACCTCCACCTCAATTCCCGTTCCGGCAAAAGTCAGGTTCGTGAGAGAACCTCCAACTCCGCCCCCTTTTGCTCCATCACCACCGTTGCCCCCACGAGCGCTGTATAGATTTGATTCTGACGCATTCAGGGCGATACCAAAATCCGAATCCGTAACTTTCACATCGGTAATGCTGCCGCCAGTGCCGCCTTTGGCAGTGGCGCTATCTCCGCCATCGCCTTTGCCCAGCATACTGTCGTTGATGATAAAGTTGAACAAATCCGCATCAATCAAGCTGACAGTGGAGACAACTCCGCCGTTTCCAGCCTTGCCTGCTAGTCCATCGCCGCCGCGACCTGCGTTGAGCGTGACGGTATCGGTGATAACGCCATTTACCGAGGTAAATAGCAGTGATTTGACCGAGCCGCCGTTGCCACCTGTTTTCCCGTCTGAGCCGTCGCCTGCCTCAAAATCAAACTGCCGTCCCGTGACAGTGAGATTAAGAAGTGAACCGCCTATGGCCCCGGTGGCGTTCGCACCTGCAGCCCCTGCGTTACCAGCGGCTATGACCATGCTATGCTGTGGTGAAAGATCCACGTTTTGAATAATCGAACTGGTAATGGAACCACCGAGCCCTCCTTTACCACCCTTGACCGCCTGACCATCGCCGCCGTCACCGGCATAAATCTGCACTTCGTCGCCCGCGCTGTCAGGAGCACTGACAGTGATGTTTAGATTGGTCAGTAAGCCGCCCGCTGCGCCGACCTTTCCATCGCCACCCGCCCCCGCGCGGACAATAACGTTATCGCGCAATGGTGAATCAGTGAAGGTGGGTTTCCCTTTCACCAGAGGCAAGCGATAGCCAATGTAGAGGTTATTAATAAAGCCACCTACGCCGCCAATGGATGTGGACGAGAATCCGCCATCGCCAGCAATGATGTTGACGGGGTCATTGCCGCTGGAATCCGCAGCGCCATCAATGTAAATTTTGCTGATGGTTCCTCCCGCCCCGCCATTTTTCTTCAGGACACTGGAGTCGCCGCCGTCACCCGCAATCAGACTAAAACCGTCGCTGTCCCGACGAATTTCGATTTGGTTTATGGAACCGCCCTTGGCTCCGTCGCCGCCCTGGCCGGATTCTATACGCCCTACCTTTTCATCACCAATGCCGAGGCGATCCACGATGATATTGGAAATCAATGGCCCCGCTTTGCCGGACGCAGGTTGAAACGAAAATGTCCCGTCGCCGCCGGGTGTATTTACGATCACTCCCGATGCGTCAGTATATTTTGGGAAAAAGTCGAACACCGCACCATCCGCAGCGCCTCCCGCGAGAATCTTCTGCACTCCACCTGCCACGCTGATATTGCTGATGTTGCCGCTTGCAAGAATGCTTCCGCCAACAGTGCCAGTAACGAATTCCTCCGCATGAGCAGCGATGGATTGCTGGTCTCCAAAATCATTAAACGCGAACGTGAAAGGCCCGCCAACCGGCCCGGAGACTGAAACGCCGCCGACATCCCTGACAGCGCTTAGAAGGTTCAAAGCCGCCTCCACTTGCGATGCCTCAGCATCGAAAGCAAGCGGCACTGTGGAACTCGCACCGAAACTGAAAGTCAATCGCCCCTCCCTCCCAGCCAGTAGCCCAATATCCATGAGCTGCACCTCACTCGTCACTAGATCGCCGGGCGTGTCTTCCGAAGCCGTAAATTCAATCGCGTTATCTGCACGAACTTCAAAAAGCCCCAGTTGCTGGCCAGTCAATTTGAAGGTGGCCGTAAACTCCCCGGGCACGGCACTGGTCACTGCAACTTCGCCTGCATCCTTGACCGACTTCAACGCATTGAGAGCATTTTCAACATCCTGCGCCGACGAGCCGAGAACCAGCGATGCCGTGGTAAAAACACCAAAAGAGATTCGGAAGCTCTGGCTCAAATCTGACAGTCCATTGCTGATGCTAAAATCCTGCACCTCCTGCACGCCTACCCCGCCTGTGACGCTTTCAGTTGCAGTCTGAAAGAGAATGCCTTCTTCCACAGAACCACCAACAGAGCTGCCGATTTTTACAGACTTGATCCCAAAGTCCGCAGGCACAAGGCCGGGACCGCCCATCACGAGTGTGTCATCCGCCTGATCCTTCGTCCCCTTTTCATCCAGATTCGCGACGACGTCACCAGGCAGAGCGGCACGCAGTTCAAACGACGCGTTCTTGCCCATGGAAATGCCGGTGATTTCACCTTCCTGCACTTCGTTATCGAGGTTTTTATCCGTGAAAAAAGCAACAATGTTTCCCGAATTGACAATCAGCAACGGCTCCGTGGACGCACCACCGCCAAAGCGGAATAATTGAAGCGTATCACCCGCAGACAGGCGGATGTAGAAAGTATCCGCGACTCCGGCAATGCCCTTGCCTACTGCGGCCGCGATCAAATCTGTGGGTTGAGCGGTCTCCAGATTTACAAACGGCGACTCGTTGTAATCGGTATCGTTTGGGTTGCCCGGAAGACCCACATCAATGATGCGTGCAGGAACAATGCGGCTTTCGAGTGGCTCGACAGAGGGACGGTTGGACTTGATATTCATCGGGTCAGACTACCGGGAAGACGGTTGGAGTTTTCGTGTTATTAGAAAAGAATTCACGCCCCTGCAGAACTGAAACTCAGCAGGAGTCGAAATTGGTAAATAAAAATGAGGGTGTTTCAAAAATGCACGTGCGGTTAATTGAACACACACGAGCACTTCCTAGTGCGAAATTGCCTGTGCGAAGTCCACACTTTTCCCCGATGCACAGAAAATTCATCCCCCAACGATTCTTAGAGAACCCCCGTCAACAAAAAACGCTGGAGGCAGAACTTCCGCCTCCAGCGTTAAATTTTGTAGATTGAACTGCTCTGAATTACGCTTTGATGCGCTTTTGGAGATCGAGTTCGATCACGCCGAAGCGCTGTTCAAAAGCGGCCAGCGTCGCATTGAGATTGAGGCAGAGGCGCTTTGCGGCGTCCGGCGTCATGATCACGCGGCTGTCGAGCTTCACGGGCTCGGTTGGCGCAGGGTTATAAGGATCGCTGTTCACACCGAAGGTGAGATACAGTTCGTTGATGTTCGCGGCGATGCCGACAACATTGGAGTAAAAGGTCTTCAAGCTGGTCGTATCCACTTGGATCTGGGCCTGCTGAGCCTGTGGTGCTGGTGTTTCTTCGCTTTTGGTTTCTTTGCTCATAGTTTTTGTTGTAGTTTAATTTTTGTGAGGTTCACAAAGGGGCGGTGGCAATAGCCGAGCCTTGCACCCTGCGCAAATGGTTTTTTAAAAATAAACTGGCCGCCCTCTGCCCGTCCACTCATTCGTCATCGCTCAAAATTTGGAATCCACCCGCGCCATTCTCCTGCGTAAAACGCGACTCAGCGATACGAGTCTCATCGTCACCTGGTTCACTCTCGATCACGGCAAAATCAAAACCGTCGCCAAAGGTGCACTCCGCCCAAAGAGCCGTTTTGCAGGCGTGCTTGATCTTTTTTTTGAATGCGAAATCTGCTTCGTGCATAGCACGAAAAGCGAACTCCACTCCCTGCGCGAAGCCGAACTGCACGACGCGCGCGACGGCCTGCGAAAAGACTATCCGCGGCTTGGGCTTGGCTCCTATTTCGTCGAACTCCTCGAACTCGCCACCGAACACGAGCACCCCTCCCCCGAACTCTACGACCTCCTATCCCGCGCGCTGAGCCATCTCGATCAAAAACCCGCCACACAGCGCGCGCTCCTTCACTTTGAGCGTGAACTCACACGGATGCTGGGTATCGCGCAACCGGAGGTTTCGCCGATTGTCGCATTTGGGCGCGTCCATCATCGGATACCCTCAACGCGTGCGGGATTGCTGAAAACACTGCCCGCCACCGGTTAATCAAGCATAAGGCTGCCCGTTCACAAATACTCCGGGGCCGATGGGGCCCGGCGTGCCATCCGTCCCTGCACCAGCGATCAGGCTCACCATGCCGCTGGCTGCACTCTTAAAGGTCGAGACGCCAATGCCGCCACCAACAGCACCGGCTCCGATGGTGCCTGCATCGCCTGCAATCACATCCAATTTCCCAAATTGAATATCCATATGAAGACCAGCAATCACTCCGCCTGCGCCAGCCCGCCCTTCTGCATCCCCTGCGTCGCCACCGGCACCTGCAATCACTGAAAACTGCATCATCAAACCTTTCAGCCTCATCTGCAAATCCCTCAGGGCACCACCACTTCCTGCAACGCCTCCAGAACCTGCATCTCCGCCTTTGCCTCCAATAATTATTCCTCCCACAGTCCCGCCACCGTTGGTGCTCGTCACAGAAAACACTGCGTGAGATACTTCACCGCCTTCGCCGCCGCGCTTGCCACCTCCGCCGCCTTCGCCTCCAAAAATTGAAGGACTTTCACCAAGATCCCCGCGGATGTCTCGAACGTCCCCTCCGTTGCCACCGACAGACTCAGCTCCATCACCTCCGCTGCCCGCACGCAAAAACAGCCTGTCCGTGTAAGCAAAACGCCCGTAAACAATATCCCCGCCAGTTCCACCCGCAGCGCCTTCACCGCCCTCACCCGAGGAAAGCAGCACCTGACCTACATTTCCCACCACTCCTCGAATTCCTCCGCCGCGTCCTCCGTGGCCATCACCCTCGCCGCTTCCGCCGGACCCCGCAGAGACATTCAGTGCATCCACATAGCCAGCCAAAAACAGCCCGCTTACCCTGCCACCATCGCCACCTGAACTCGCCACCCCCTCCAATGCACCCGCTGCATCCCCATCACCACCCCGCCCGGATGCTATTGAGAATAAGTCCACAGAACTTTGCGGGGCATCGATTATCACAAATTTTCCCTTGGCGACTTTCACACCCAGCACATCTCCGCCTGCTCCGCCTGCAGCGTGAAAAGCACCCGTTCCGCCGATTCCGCCCGCAAGTAATACATTTAAGAATTTTAGCGGGGCATCGATCGATATCTTGCCGATATCCCCGCCATTTCCGCCACCACCCCACAGTGTTCGCGTCTTCCCCCGGATAATCACCCCGTCATCATAGCTGCCGTCTCCACCTTTGCCGCCGGTGATATTCAGTTTTATTGCATCGCCATCCACTGAACTCCTCAAGTCAATCAACGTAACTTTCCCGCCAGCGCCACCGCTTTTACCACCAGTGCCGGAAGCTCCATCCCCGGCAGAAATCGTCAACTCGGAGAACAACGACTTTACGTCCACATCCGCCACATTTCCACCGCGCCCACCCACGCCATCCCCTTCGGAACCACGCCCGGCGCTTATTTCCATGGCGCTGAGAACATCTCCGAATTTCAGCCCCACCAAATCCCCTCCACTGCCGCCTAGAAAACCATCGCCAGCCAGCACCTCATTCGCCCCGTGTGCAAGCCGTAGATTTTTAATATCCGCACCGTCCGTCTTCCGGGTCGGCGTCGTATAATCCGGATCCAAAACCTTTCCGCCTCCATTGAGTGAAAATACCGACGCATCGACTGCTGAACCCGCACGCACACTCGCAAAACTCACATCCATGGACGACCTATCATCCGGAAGCACCGTCACATTTTGAATACCGCCCGCAGCAAGTAAATCACCCCCTGCATCACCATGGAGTATCAACTTCGCAATCCGCGCATTCTGCCATTCTGAAGGCGTGAATTTACCCGCCGCATTCACCAGCGTCGCCACCGTTCCCTCTACACGCCCGCCGCCGGAAAATCCATCACCTACGGCCAGTCCCGTCATCACGGGTATATCACCAGAGGGCGCTGCAAAAAACGCAATCGCCACCCCCCTCGTCACTCCGAGCAGCACAGGCTCGATGCCCTTCTGCCATATGCCGTCGTCATTCAAATCCCCCACCACATTATCCCCTGCCTTGAAATGATACGCAGCCGCACTCCCCGCCTCTATAGCATCGGTAGCATCAGAAGGCACCGGCGTGCCGTCCTTCAGGTGCATGACCCCGCTCGGATTCAGTAGGAAAACTGCCGGTGCAATGCGGGATTCTAAAGGTTCAGGTGAAAGAAATTTCGCATTCATACCTCAATGTGGAAGCTCAATGTCATGCTGACTCAAGTTTCTGGCAAGACACTTCATACCCGCATGCTCCTGATGGCTAAGCTAAGTCAGTAAAAACGGCCTGAAATTTCCACAGAAAACTCATTCAAGCACAGCAACTGCTAATATCACGTTCATGACGGCATCCAGCACAGAACTGAACAACCCAAACGCAACCGAGCATGAAATCAAAAGCATCCTTCTGCTCGATGACGATATCGAACTGGCGGATACACTGAAGCTCCTGCTGGAATCGCGCAACTATGTGGTGACGACGGCGAAAAATGGCGTGGCAGGACTGCGTGAAGTCATGGAGATGGATTTCGATGTGATCGTGTGCGACTTGCTGATGCCGACAATGCCGGGCGACATGTTTTACCTCGCGGTGCAGAAGGTGAAGCCGCATCTCTGCAAACGCTTCCTTTTTGTGACTGGCAAGGGGCAGGATCCCCGCGTCATTGAGTTCCTGCACAAAACAGACGGACTGGCCATCTTCAAACCAGTGCCGACGGATGAGCTAGTGCAGATGATCTCGCTCGTGCTCAAACGCAACGAGACGAATTAGGGAAACGCTGATTAAAGAGGTGATCGTCTGAAAGTTTTCTGGGCGGCTGTTTTTGTCAGACGAGCGAGGGCGGCGACTGGACTTTTGGATGCAAGAAGTGCGGCGATAGGGCAAATGGCTGTTTGTTTTTGGGCGAACATGATGATCTT
>CANJNZ010000031.1 GCA_947476045.1 Chthoniobacteraceae bacterium | reverse complement strand
CTGCCCATGCGCAACCGAATCCTAGCCGCCCCCACAGTATCAGGGACCGCCCAAACCGTGCAAATGTAGTGCAGAAAAACCGAGCCCGCCGCCTCGGAACCCGCATGAATGCGAGATCAGCCTCCGCGAACTGCGGAACTTGGGCTAACAAAACACCGACCGCGCATCAACCGGACACCCGTGTTTTCTCCTAGATAAACATTCCCGTGGCATGCCTACTATCGACTGCTATTGATGTATATTTTTGATGCACCGCAAAAACTGATTACCCGCTTCGTAGTCGGCGCGGGTATACGGAGATGACCAGACGCCCAGCTCTTGTAGGAAGAGGCCTTGGTCAGCGTCCATTACCAGATTTCCCGCCACGGAAAATGGCGTGGTAAGATGCCAGATTTGGATTCCAATCGAAGTTCCCGCAGACGAACCATCGCCGTTGGGTTTCATCTGCACCAAGTTGTCTTCAAGTTTCATATCGGCCGCCGCGTAATAAATGCTTCCGTCTCCGAGATGCCATCCGACACCGCCTGCGGAAATTCCATAAACAGTAATACCGGCACTGGGCGCGGGAACGCGAACTGTATTGCCTATAATTCTTGCGGAATGCGAATTGCTAACGCCGATTGCCGCTCCCGCGTTTACACGCATCGTAATGTCGTTATTGAGGACCTGCACGTTCCAAATCTCAGGTGGATTAGTGGTTTCTCTCCCGACGGCAATGCCATTGGCGTCAATATTGATCATCACGTTGTCTTCAATTAAAGTATTATTGTAAGCCGTTCGGATTCCCCAGCCCCCGCCTTTTCCTCCATCCAAAAAATTACCGGTGACGATGGCGGTTTGTTCCGCCAAAGGGATGATTCCACGGTAATCAGCGTAATTGATGTAAATACCTTCATAGGAAAAGTTGATGATTCGATTACCGGTGACAACATAATTGATAGATGCTCCGAAGATAAGTCCGTCGCCACAGGCCTTGATAGGTCCTGCTACTTCCGACATACTGTTGAGGGTGCTGAGGCCGTCATAGAAGTTGTTGGTCACGTAAGTATCCCTCGTGAAAATCCCGAACTCCCCGCTTCCAGTTTCAGCATACATCCAGACGCCGACGTTGACCCCTCCGGCTCCGCTATCGTAGCCTTTTTCCATCAGGAAATTATTTTGCGTGATGGTCACATCCTGACTCCCGCCAATATCTACATGCCGGGAAAAATTCTTAAAGGTGTTTCCAAAGATTCTGATGTGCTTGATGGCATCGGCTTGATTTCTACTGTTCATACCAAGTGCGTCAGTGGTTCTGTCAGTGATTCCATGAGTGCTTTCGAAAGTAAGCCCGTGTATTATCACAGGATCGGCAGTGCTTATGCCCTGCCATTTTCCGCTGCCGGCGATGATGCCCGTTCCGTTGATGCCTGGCACAGTCACGTCTGATCTCAATGTCGCCCCATTGCCAATGAGACTCACAGCGGAAATCGGGGCAGCAGGGCCGCCACAATCCACAGTTAAATGTCTGACCGAGTCGGGTCTGAGAAACAGCCGATAGATTTTATTTTTCTCAAAAACCACTCTCGAACGTGTGAATTGTCTGGCGTAATCTAGGGCGGCTTGGAGCGCTGGTTGGTCATCTGTGACGCCGTCGCCTATTGCGCCAAAATTCTGCACCAAAACGATGTGATCATCGGCCGCTAAAACCGCGTTTGCACTGAATGAAATGCTCTGACTACCGCCTGCAACTGCAGCTAGAACCGCCTGCGGACCGGGAATATCTCCCATTATCAATCCCATGGAGGCTTTGCCTGCAGCGTCCGTGACGGAGGAGGCGTAACTGGGAGTCAGCTCGCCCTGTCGCCCCACGTTAGAAGAAATCAGAGTTCCCTCGCCCTGGGTGACCTGCCAGTTGATTTGCACGCGCGGGATCGGATTTCCTGAGGCGTCTTTAAGCAGAACGACCATGGGGTTCATCGCGGGACCTCCGATTGAGGCCAGTGAAATCGAAACAATTCCGGTTTGCGCGTTGCCCGACTCGATCGTGAGGGTGGCGTTTGCCGGAACCAATCCGGTCGCATTGAAGGTTGCCGAAAGGGAACTGGCGTTCAATTGTGCAGTCACGACGTATGCGCCGGGCGAAGAACCCAGAGTCAATGCGGTTGACGCCAATCCTTGAGCGGAAGTCACGCCCGAAGCAGCCGATAGTGTGGCGCCCGCGACGTTGACGCTCCAGTTGATCAAGGCGTTCGGAATGGGGTTTCCGAGAGAGTCCTTCAAAAGGACAGTCAGAGGCAGAGGCAATGCCTGACCGGTGGATGCGGACTGATCGAGGCCTGTTTGGGCAATCAGTTCTGCGGGAGTGCCGGCTCTCGGGGGCTGTGGCGCCGCTACAGTCAGTCCCAATCCCTGCCCAATCGTAGAGCGGATCAGGTTATGCACGGAGGCGATTTGAGTATCTAAAAGCTGGGTGTTGAAAATAAAACTCATGGAGACAGTGCCATCCATGCCGTCATGATTTCCCTGAGCGCTGTATCCGCCGATGCGATACCCATAAGTCGAAGGAGCAAAATTTCCGCTGGGGCTCGATATAGTGGTTGGGATGACTGTTGCTCCGTTGGAACTTCCGCCGATATAAAGTTTTACTGTGGTCGGGGTGCTCTGGTCAGCCGTCACAGCGAGGTCATAAAAAGTATTCTGGGTCGGAGGACGATTATAAGTTCCGATCAATAAGTCCCAGCCACAGCGGAAAATTTGCCACTTCGGATCTGTCGGGATATATGACCACGTCGAAAGTCCCAGACATTGCGATTTGTAACTTATTCCCGTCAAAGAGTCTCTTGCGGCCCAGCTAAAGCTGGAGGCGTTGGACGGAAAGGCACGGTTTTTCAGAATTTGAATGACGGAAAAATTTGTGACGAGCGGATTGATTGGAGGGACGTTTACATATTTATCGGTGCCGTCCACGACCACGCCTTCGGGAGACCACAGTGGACTGTTGAAATAAGTGGCATTCGCAGCGTTGCTCTTCAGGGCGGCGACTGCGGTGCCAGTCCCAATGTTTTGCAAACTACGAAAGCTCCAACCATCTGCCAGAGAGGTCCAAAGACTGAGGTTCTTTAGGCCGACAATAAAGTTGTTTATATTTTTCTTCTCCGGAGTGCTGATGGGATCGCTCCCACCACTAATGGCCATAACACGGGAAAAGTATGAATTGGCGTCAACATCCCAGTAGGCGGTCGAGGTGAAACTCGCAGTCAGGACCTGCCCCAAAACGCTGGCCGTAACGACATTCGCGCCCGGCTCTGGTCCCAAGGTCAGTTCACACATTGCAATGCCTTGCGAGTTGGTTGTGCTCGAAGTCGTGCTCAGTGCTCCGTTACCTGAAACAATCACCCATTGGACAATCACGTTGGAGGCTGGATTCCCAAACTCATTTTTCACAGTGACACTCAGCGGTGCGGGAAGCGGTTGCGAGACGGTTCCGTTTTGTTGTTCTCCGCCGGTAATTGCAATGGAAGTCGGTGGAGGTATCCGAATCACTTTCATTCGGGTAAAAAGTTTTCCGCCAAGCGCATTGGACAACGGGATATTTACGTTGATTTCATCTGGGGTCGCTTGTGTGTTTATAGTCACAACAATGCCGCTGGCGTCCGCCGGAGCAGAGTTGGCACCAATAGCGACGGATTTTGACCAGGTGAGGTCGCTTCCATATTCGATACTAAGGACAGTTTCGTTATTCGCAGCCTCCTCTCGGGTGAACGTCAGGATATAACTGCTTTCGCCTATTGAGACGTGCGGCAGTATGGTTGCAGCGTCGTTCTGGGCGGGGTTGCCTCCTAGGACCCACTCGAGGCCGTTCTTGATTCCGTCATTGTCGGGGTCCGCGTCAAAGGCAGGATCCGTGGTGGAACCGGGAGGTCCAGTTAGATTTTTAATCAGAGCCCATTGTTCGTAGGCAGTGCTAGCTGAGGCGGACTGTAAAACCAGGAGGAGAGATGCAATGAAGCTTGTGACAATTCCAATGGGCTTTGATGATTTCATCTGCGCGTTTCAATTTTTGTCACAAAATACCGTTAAACGCATATTGGGATATTTTGAGAAGATGTGTCACTGATTCCGGGATAGCAGCCTTACGGTGTGTTTCTAGAGGTCCGCTATTTCTATCTCTCTTTTCAATATTCCGTAATTTAGGCATATCATTATCAGGACGATAACTCCTATGTTTTCAATGTCCAAACTTTCATCAAGAATGTGCGGCGCTACGCGGGGGTGCTGCCGTATTCCAACACGGGCGGGAGTTCGGCGAAGTCGCGCATGGCGGCGTGGAGGGCGGTGAAGTCGCGCTCGAAGAGGTCGCCGATGAGGCTGTCGGTAAGTGCGCCGCGCTGGGCCGGATGGGCTTTGATCATTTTGCCGAAGGAGAAGTCTTCGTCGTAAAATGCATAGACGAGTTTGCGCATGTTTTCGATGCCACGGCAGAGCGTCGCGCCGTATTCGGAAAAACGTGCGCCGCTGGTGTCGCCGGCGGTGAGTGCGGCGTCCACGGCGTCGGCGGCGAGTTCGCCGCTTTTCAATGCGAGGAAGACGCCGCTGGAAAATACGGGATCGAGAAATGCGAAGGCGTCGCCCGCGAGGAGGAGTCCGTCGGCGGCGGGATGGCGGCAGCGGTAGCTGAATTCGCTGGTGACCCAATACTCGCCGAATTGCGTGCCGCCCGCGATGTGGTCGCGAATCCAGACGTTGCGTTCGATTTCGCGCGCCATGATGGCGGCAGGGTCCTTGCTCGCACTGAAGAGGTAGTCTTTTTCCGCGACGATGCCGAGGCTGACGATGTCGTTTTTCAACGGGATATACCAAAACCAGCCGCGCCCGCCAACGTAGGCGACGGTGGTGTTTCCCTCGTCAATGCCGGGGTCGCGCTTCGCGCCGCGCCAGTAGCTCCAGATGGCGAGTTTGTTGAGCTTCGGGTCGCGCTGATACCAGCCGTCGCGCAGTGCGGCGACGCGGTCTCGACCCGAGCAGTCCACGGTGACGGGAGCGTGGACGTGGAAAGAATTGCCGTCCGCTCCGATGGCCTCGACGCCGACGACGCGGCCCGAATCGTCGCGCAGTAATTTCTGCACGGCGGTCTGCTCGCGGACTTCAGCGCCCTTTGCACGGGCGTTGTCGAGGAGCATCATGTCGAACTCCGCACGTTCGATCTGCCACGTGACGGCGCTGGGGTGATCGTAGTGTTCAGAAAAATAGAACGGCGATGACTGGCGTCCGTCGGCGGTGACAAACTGGACGCTGTGCTTTTTCACAAACGCGCGCTCGTGCATCTGCGCGATGAGGCCGAGGCGGTTCAGCGTGAACCAGCAATACGGCATGAGCGATTCGCCGATGTGGTAGCGCGGAAACTTTTCCTTTTCCAAAACGAGCACGCGCCGCCCGCGCTCGGCGAGCAGTGCCGCAGCGGTGGTGCCAGCCGGCCCGGCCCCGATGATGATGACGTCGTAGCGCGCGGTCATGGCTCAGACGGGGCGAAGGATTTCGACGATTTGCGCGAGGACGCGGTTGTCGGCGTCGAGGAGTTGATTCGAGCGACCGAAGAGCGTGACGGGCAGCGCGATCTGGAACAATTCGGCGAGATAGGCGCACGGGGCGACGCGGAGAAATGCGCGCGGTTCGCTGCGGTAGCGGACTTCGTAGCGATTCAGTAATCCACCGAGCGGGAGGCGTGCGGCGACGATTTCGGAACGGAGCGGCTCATCGAAGGCATCGAGGGAAATTTCAATCGCGCCGTATTCGACGGGCAACGCGGTTTTCGCGCACTGGAGCAACACTTCGCGGCGATAGTGCGCGGGCGAGTGCTCGCGCTGAATGACGCTGAGAAGCATTTCGTCGCTGAAGTAGTCTTCGAGTTTGGATGTCATGTCTCCCGAGTGAACCAAAAGCCGATACGCTGAAGGTGGAAGCGCGGATGCCTCGATGATTTCAAACTCTGGAAGCGGGCGGCCAGCCGCTGCGTAAAAGAGCGGGAGCGGATGGAGTAATTCGAGTGGCGGCGCGGCGGTCACGAGTAGCGGGCGTTTTGGTGCTGTGGCAAAAAGAACGCATGGAGGATCACGTCCACTTTCAGCAGCGCGGAGCGGTCGAGCACGAGCCAGTCGCCCTGTTCGGCAAGCAGGCCGCGGCGTTTGAGTTCGGTGAATTGCGCATCGAATCGCTCGTTCACATTCACGCCGAACTTTTGCACGAAGTAGCTTCGAGAGACGCGTCCGAGTTTGAGCTGGAGGATCAACTCGCGGATGAGGCGTTCCTCGGGCGTGGTTTCCAGCGCGCGACCGATGGGAAGTTCGCCCGCCGCCACCGCTGCGGTGTAGCTCTCAAAGTCCGGCAAGTTTTGAAAATGCACGCCGCCGAGATGGCTGAAACTCGCGACTCCGAGGCCGAGCAAATCCGCGCCCTGCCACAGCTCGTCGCGATAGACGAATTTCGTTTTTGCCGGATCGCGCACGGCGGTCGTCGCGCTCGTCACGGTGTATCCGTTTTTCTCCAGCGCGCTGAAAGCCTCGTTCACCCAGCGGCGTTTCGTGTGCCAGCACGCGACGGGCGCGACGAGTTTTCCCTCGGTTTTCATCTGTTCGTAGATGCCCGTGTTGAACGGCACTTCCATCTGGTAAATCGTGACGCTGTCGGGCTGGAGTTCTAGGGTCTTGGCGATGTTGCGCTGCCAGTTTTCATCGGTCTCCTCCACCATGCCGGCGATGAGGTCTATGTTGATCTGCGGAAAGCCGACACTGCGCGCGAAGCTGTATGCGCGGTAGATTTCGTCCTCGCGATGGGCGCGTCCGTTGATTTCGAGGATGTGCTTGTCGAAATTCTCCACGCCGAGCGAGAGGCGGGTGATGCCGATTTCACGCAGCGCGCTCAATTTACCCTCAGTGAGCGTCCCGGGCTCGGCCTCGAACGCGACTTCCTCCGCTTCGTCCCACGTCAGGATGGACTTCATGCGGTCGGTGAGCGCGGTGAGTTGCGATACGCTCAAATAGCTCGGCGTGCCGCCGCCGAAATAGACGAACTTCGGCTTGCGCACTGCGATGCGCGGCGTGCGAGCGTAGGCTTCGAGTTCGCGCATCCCGGATTCGATGTAGCCTTTGATTTCCTCGGCGTTTTTGTCCGTATAAACGCGGAAGTAGCAAAAGTGGCAGCGCTTCCGGCAAAACGGGATGTGAAAATATACGCCCAGCGGCGTGGCTGCGGGCGGTGGTGCTTGCAGGATGCGCGCGACATCGCCGGCGCGCTCCTTTTTCCAAAACGAAAACGGCGGATAATTGGCGACGAAGTAATTGCCGGCGGTGGTCTCGTCGCCATCGCTCAGGAGACGGTCAAATAGCTCGGTGGAATTCGCAGGCATCAGCTTTGGAGTGATACAGAGGAATACCCGCGAGGCAACGAGATATTATGTATGCGTAGCATTTTTTGCCGGATGCGTTGTCCGTGAAAGTGACGGCGAAATTGTGCGAGCAGCATTTCCCGTTTGGCATTTTGCATCCGCCAACGCACAACGCGCTGCATGAAAGAAGAAAACATTCTCGTCGTCCGCCGTGAGTTGATTGAACGCATCGGTATGTTCCAAGGACTGTGCTTCGATGTGCAGCGCTACCTGCCCGTGATGCTTGCAAGGGAGAACAATTTTTTCACCCCGCGCGCTCCGGCGGAGACAAACCCGTCGCTGAAACAAATCATCCCCTACGTGCTCATCGTGCACGGCGACTCGGTGTTTCATTACGTGCGCGGTAAAAAATCCGGCGAGCAACGCCTCGTGGCGAAGGGAAGCGTGGGCATCGGCGGACACATGAATGACGGAGACGAAGGTCTCTTTTCCCTCGACTACGACGCCTACAACACCGCCGTGCAGCGCGAAGTGGCAGAGGAAATGTTCATCGAGACGCCCTACACAAATCACGTCGTCGCGCTGCTCAACGACGACTCGAACGACGTGGGCAAAGTGCATCTCGGGGTCGTCCATATTTTCAGGCTCGCAACTGACGCCGCACGCAAACGCGAGAGCGTGATCACGGAAGCGGGCTTTGTGCCGATAGCGGAATTGCGCCAGCGACGCGACGCGCTGGAGACGTGGAGCCAGTTCTGCATTGATGGAATTGACACCCTGCTCGCTGCGGCGAAGTAACGTCAGTTCGAGGGAGACACGCCAAGCGACGGCATGGCGGCGATTTGATTGATCTGCGAATCAATGCGGTCCTGATTCACATCGAACTTCAGCTTGCACGCATGGAGCGCAGCCAGGCAGATCGCCACGGCAGGATTGCGGGCCGTTGCTGAGGGATTGCTCCCAAATGTAGCGCACCAGAGTCCCATTTCTCGCCATACCTGAAGCACGCCATGCGCTGCTGTAGCCTTTTCTACAACAGACCAAAGGACGAATGGGTCGCTGCTATATCGACGGTAAATTCGCACCTGCCGCACGACTGTCATTGACCAATCCACGTCGGGCAGGAACTGCTGGTAATAGGGATCGGCAATCGCGATGAGCGCCTCGGCCTCTGTCTCGAATTGAAAATGGCCGTGCGAATCTTCCCACATCACCTCGGGCGTTTCACCCGTAACATGAACACCGATCAGCGCATCAAGCTCAGCGACGCTGGCGATTCGGATTTGGTTAGATTCGTTCACGGGAGTTAAAAGTTGCTTATTTGCCGCTTGAAAAACAATCCACAAAATTTGCGGAATGAAAGACTGCACCTCCGGCTTGCAGCGCCGTCGAATGCCCGACAGTCTCCGCCCATGCCGCGCAAAGCCAAAGCCCTCGCCGTCGTCGCCCATTCACCCGCTGTCATTCCTGCGTCGAAACGCACGCTGAGTTTCGGCACCAAGTGGCCGTATGCACCAGCGCCCGAGTCCGTCGTCGTAAAACCCGACACGCGCTACGAGCTGTTCATCGGCGGGAAATTCGTGAAGCCAAAGAGCGGCCAGTATTTCCCCACGCTCAATCCCGCCAACGAAAAGCAACTTTCCGAAATCGCGCTCGCGGAGCAGGCTGACGTGAACGCCGCAGTCGCCGCCGCGCGCCGCGCCTACGATAATGTGTGGGGAAAAATGCCGGGACGCGAGCGCGGCAAATATCTCTTCCGTATCGCGCGCATCATCCAGGAAAAGGCGCGCGAACTGGCCGTGCTGGAGTCGCTCGACGGTGGAAAACCGATCAAAGAATCACGTGACTTCGACCTCCCGCAGGTCGCCGCGCATTTCTTCTACCATGCGGGCTGGGCGGACAAACTCGACTACGCATTCCCCGGAAAAAAACCGCGTCCTGTCGGCGTGTGCGCGCAAATCATTCCGTGGAATTTTCCCCTACTCATGGCCGCGTGGAAAATCGCGCCCGCCCTCGCGTGCGGCAACACTGTCGTCCTCAAGCCCGCCGAAACCACGAGTATCACAGCGATGCACCTCGCGCGCATTTTACAGGAGGCGGAACTTCCCGATGGCGTTGTAAACATCCTCACCGGCGCAGGTGAAACAGGACGAGCACTCGTCGAACACGCAGACGTGAACAAGATCGCGTTCACCGGAAGCACCGAAGTCGGCAAGCTCATCGCCAAGGCCACGGCAGGCACCGACAAAAAACTCACACTCGAACTCGGCGGAAAAGCCGCGCACATCATTTTCGACGACGCACCGCTCGATCAAGCCGTCGAGGGAATCATCGGCGGAATCTTTTTCAACCAGGGTCACGTCTGCTGCGCTGGCTCGCGGCTGTTTGTGCAGGAAGGCGTGTATCGCACTATCATCAAGAAACTGCGTGACCGCATCAGCACGCTCCGTGTCGGCGACCCGCTCGACAAAAACACCGACATCGGGGCGATTAACTCCCTCGCTCAGCTCGAAAAGATCCGTTCGCTCGTGGACGCGGGAGTCGCCGAGGGCGGCGAACTTTTACAGCCTCGTTGCACACTGCCCGAGCGCGGATATTGGTTCGCACCAAGCGTCATCACCGGCGTCACCGCGAGCCATCGCATCGCACAGGAGGAAATTTTCGGGCCCGTGCTGAGCGTGCTCACCTTCCGCACACCCGATGAAGCCGTCGAGCGCGCCAACAACACGCCCTACGGCCTCAGTGCAGGTGTTTGGACCGACAAGGGTAGCAAGATTTTCAAAACGATCTCCAAGCTGCGCGCCGGAGTCGTGTGGGCAAACACCTACAACAAATTCGACCCCACCTCGCCCTTCGGTGGATACAAGGAAAGCGGCTTCGGTCGCGAAGGCGGCATCCACGGCCTCGCCTCCTATGTGCGACTGGATTGAAGTTCAAGTGAGAGCATGGGCGTGAGAATCCACTCGCTTGAACACGCGCCATTCGAGGGGCCCGGACGCATTGCGACTTGGGCGACGGAGCGTGGGCACACGCTTTCACGAACTGCACTGCATGACGGGGAAAAGCCGCCCGCGCTGGATGCATTTGATTTGCTCGTAATCATGGGCGGGCCGATGAGCATCCATGAGCACAGAAATCACACGTGGCTGCCGATGGAGAAAAATTTTCTCTCAGAGGCCATACGAGCGCGAAAGCCGATCCTCGGCATCTGTCTCGGCGCGCAGCTTCTTGCGGATGTGCTGGGCGGGAAAGTGTTTCAGAATCCAGTGAAAGAGATTGGCTGGTTTCCGGTGCGGATGCTGGATCGCAGCGCACCGTTCGACACATTCCCGGAACGACTGATGGTGATGCACTGGCACGGCGATACATTCACGATTCCCGACGGCGCACGACGCGTGGCGGAGAGCGAGGCGTGTGCGAATCAGGCATTCATCCATGGCGACCGCGTGGTCGGGCTTCAGTTTCACATTGAGCTGGAGAAAGTGGGAATCGAGGATCTCGCCGCAGCGTCGCTCGACGAAGCTGGCACCGCGCATTTCATCCAAACACGTGAGCAGCTTCTGCATCCGCCGCAGGAGAGCATCGCAGCAGCAGGCGTCGCGCTTTACGCCCTGCTCGACGCGCTCGTAGCGCTAGGTAGATGGGGACGGCATTGACAAGAACGGAGCGGGCCGCAAATCTCCGCGCCCTTTTTCAATGAGTCTCATCGTCCAGAAATACGGCGGCACCAGCGTGGGGAATCCCGAGCGCATCAAGAACGTCGCGCGCCGAATCATCGCCACACAGGAGGAAGGCCATCGCGTCGTCGCAGTCGTCTCCGCCATGAGCGGCGTCACGGATTCACTCATCAAGCTCGCCCGCGAGTGCTCCCCTGCCCCTGAAGAGCGCGAGATGGACGTGCTGCTCGCGACCGGCGAACAGACCACTATCGCCCTCACGGCAATGGCCATCAACGCGATGGGAAAGAAGGCAGTTTCGCTCACCGGCGCCCAGGCGGGCATCGTCACGGACGGTGTGCACACGAAGGCAAAAATCGCCGACCTCACGCCGAAGCAACTCAAGCAATACCTCGACGACGGATACATCTGCATCGTCGCCGGCTTTCAGGGGCAGACAAAAGATCACCGCATCACCACCCTCGGACGCGGCGGCAGCGACCTCACCGCCATCGCCATCGCAGCAGCGGTGAAGGCCGACTTGTGCCAGATTTTCACTGACGTGGACGGCGTTTATACTTGCGACCCGCGCGTCGTCCCTACCGCGAAGAAACTCGACGAAATCAGTTTCGATGAAATGCTCGAAATGGCTTCGAGCGGCAGCAAAGTGATGCAGTCGCGCTCCGTCGAATTCGCAAAAAAGTTCGGCGTCGTTTTTGAAGTCCGTAGTTCATTCAACCAAAACCCAGGCACCATCGTGAAAGAAGAAACCAAAAGCATGGAGGCCGTGGTTGTCCGCGGCGTCAGCATCGAAAAGAACCAAGCCAAAGTCACCGTCTGCCGCGCACCCGACCGGCCCGGCACAGCGGCTCAAGTTTTCAGCGCCATCGCAGCGGCAGGCATCAGCATTGATATGATCGTGCAGAACGTCTCGCACGAAGGCACCACCGACATTTCCTTCACGCTCAGCAAAGACGAACTGGCGAAAGTCGAAGCCGCACTCGCGCCCGTTGTAAAATCCGTCGGTGCCGTGGGCCTCGAAAGCCGCAGCGGAATTGCAAAGCTGAGCGTCATCGGCGTCGGCATGAAGAGCCACAGCGGTGTGGCCGCGAAGATGTTTGAGGCGCTGAGCAAAGCGGGGATCAACATCCAGATGATCTCCACTTCTGAAATCAAAACCGCAGTCATCGTGGACGAAGCCAAAATCGCCGAGGGCGCAAATGTGGTGCATGAGGCGTTCGGACTCGGTAAGTGAGCCATGCCCATCTACGAGTTCATCTGCCCCAAGAACCAGCGCATCTATTCGTTCTTTGCGCGTAGCATTTCCTACGCGGACAAAGTCCCGAAATGCCCGGACAACCCGAAGTGGAAACTCGAAAGACTGCTGAGCAATTTCGCGGTGACTGGTCGTGCGAAAGAGCCATCCGCAGAGCCGACGGGAGACATGGATGATTCCAAAATGGAAGCCGCGATGGAGGCGATGGAGCGGGAGTTCGGCGGCGTGGCCGAGAGCGACAATCCCGATCCTCGCGCACTCGCCGCGATGATGCGGCGCATGGGCGAACTCACCGGTGAAAAAATGCCCCCTCAGATGAACGAAGTTATCGCACGGCTCGAAAAAGGCGAAGACCCGGAAAAGCTGGAGGCGGACTACGGCGATGTTTTCGACGCGATGGACGCAGCACCCGATGAATCCCCGCTCGACGAGATGAAACGCAAGCTGCGCCGCAAACCACGCATCTCCCGCGATCCAGCGCTATACGAGATGTCCGACTATTTGTAGTAAAAGGCTATTTTCCCTCTGCGACGATACGGAACGAAGTTACGCGCACTTGTTTCGCCGATTTATGGAAACGCATACGGATGCGACAGGCGTCGGCATCGGCAGGCACGGGAAGACAGACGAATTCCTTTCCTCCTTCCGCGTAAAAATAGGGCTTCATCATGTATGGCGACTCAAATTTCCCCGCTACCTTGAAGGCTACTTGAACGACAAAAGCTTCGCGCGCATCACTGGCAGCCTCCATTTCCACGCGAATGAGCTTTCCACGCAGGGTGGCAGGAAGCGGGCTTTCTAAATTAAGAACATCCGCCGTCTGCCCCTTCTTCCATTCATGAGGAAGCGGAGGAATCATTCCTTTAAATTCGGGCGATTCCGAAGTCAGGACGAGCGCTGGAGGTGTAGTCGCTTCTCTACGATGATAGAGAACAATGTCTGGCGTGTCGCCGCGTGCGAAAATATTTACGAGCTGCCAGTCACGCTCCGGCGTATCGAACCAGGGAGCGAGAGGTGGTTGTTTTTTGAGCTTATTTTCCTCGTTCGAAATGCCCTTCGACAACTTCATCAACGCGAGCTTTCGAATATACCAAAAGTCGGTGGCGTTCGCTGCATCAGCGATGAGTTCCGGGTCATTATCGGTGATCCATTTATCCTCGGCAATCCAGTGAACTTTCTCCGCAGCCTGAGCATCGGCGAGATACGCGAGCATCCGCATATGTCGGTGCGTAAAAACTTTTGCATCGGGTGGCAGTGCACGCATTGCGGCACTAAGGGCAGGAATGTGATCGAGTGAGTAAAAATCACGGACACCAACAGGTGCTCCTGAGCAGACAGCCAGCACGACACTCGCGAAAATCCCCGTTCGCACTGGATGACGACTGATTTTGCCAGCGATGTCTGCACGACTGAACCAAACACGTTTTCCGAGCAACTCGATGAGACCAAGAACGCCAAGCACCACCAGCACGCTGTAGGGAATGGCAAGTGATGAGAGAAAGCGCGCTGCATCACGTAGCATCGGGCGATAGGGCCATATCTGCTGCGGCGCACATGCGTAGGCGAGATACAGCAGCCAAAACCACGCGACTACTACCCGCCCAACACGACCATGACTCCTCCATCCAAACCACATACCTAATGCGCCCAGCATGGCGTAGACGGGCATGAGGAAGCTCCCCTTCACAAGCGTATCCAAAAAGCGAAACGGTGCGAGCCAGGGCATCATCACTTCCGTCCCAACCTTGCCTTTTGCACCGGCGTTCGCATGGATAAAATGCAACCAGTCACCGAAACGCACTTGGTAAAACGCCATCTGGCCACCTAGCAGCACGGCAAAAACTCCATACGGCAGCAACAGCCTGCTCCATTGTTTTCGAAAAAATAAGAGCGTTAAGCAGCCAAGTAGCGGAGCGAAGAAAACTCCAGTGAGCCGATTTTCTTCAGCAAGAAAAAGACACGCACCACACACGACGGAAGCGCGCAAGATGCGACCCCGCGTTTCCGCGTGCATCAATATCCACCAAGCGAAAACTGCACCTGCTCCTATGACACCTTCATTAATGTCCGGCATTGGCCGGCTGATGTTTGAATCGAGCAGCGGATGAAACAAAAATGCGGTTCCGCACGCCCATGCATAAGCCGATTTCTGGAAAATCTTCCAACCCACGGCAAACGAAACAAGAGCGCCCAGCGCGAGAAACAGAAACGGCGCGAAGTAATAGCTTGCGAGACCGATTCCGAAAATTCCCTGCATCAGCCAGCACAGTCCCCACACCGGCCAGCGGAGCTGATGAAAACCCGAGCGTGTCCATGCATCGAGACCACGTTCGTGGATATCGAATCCATAACACCAATAGGTAAAATCATCTCCAAACCGCGGCGGCGAAAGGTAGAGAAAGCTCACGCCTAGCGAGATGACTAGAAGGAGCAGGGCGTGAATGCGTGGTTTCATTAAAATGCGGTGGTATCAACAAGCGGCATCAGAGTGACAGCAGAACAAAGAAGCATCATTCTGTATAAACTGCTTCGTCCGTGCGACGAGGATCGTCTTAAAAAGTATCGTTGCGGCAGGTTTCCTCATCGCCGAGAGAGGAAGCGGAGAGACGACGACAGTCAAGTGACGTGAAGAGCGGTATTGCCGCACAGAGCATTCAGCAATAGAAGCCGCGCGATGTCAGCCCGACTCCGCATATTCTTCCAACAGCACCCGTTGCTGCGGCAGACGCTCGTGTGGTCGGTGCCTGCGATTATCATCGGTGCTCTTTTACGTCTGATGCTCCTGAGCTATTCCCCCTACGCATACTGGGGCAGCGACTCGAAGAGCTACTTCAGTTTCGCACACATGCTGCTCGGTGAGGGTTACGTTTCCCTCGATGAAAAACGCCGCTATCTCTACCCGATTTTCATGGTCCCTGTCGCAGCGCTGCCCGGCGCTCCGCTGAAATGGCTCGCGTGGCTCCAGCACGCACTCGGCCTCTGCTCGATGCTCCCGCTCGCCTACGTCGTGCGGAAAACCATGAGTTTTTGGAAATGGTGGATCATCCCCGTCACGGCTCTCTACGTTACGATACCTATCTTCCTTTGGTATGAACACGAACTTCTCGGTGAAGTGCTGTTCTTCAGCGCGCTCGCGTGGACATTCGCCGGCTGGGTCGCCTGGGTTTCGGAAAAAAATATCACTCCTTCTCGTCGCCTCTTTTGGTGGTTCTTCATTCCACTCGCCGTCTTTCTTCTCACCAAACCATCGGGACGTTTCGTCGTGCCTGGAATCGTCTGCGGGCTTGCTGCAATTCGCGCGTGGCGCGTGCTCGACTGGCGGAGATGGACTGCACTCGCCGTGCTGGCCGCGGTCGCACTTACTGTCGGCTCCAAAAAACAAGCCGCATGGCTGCTCTACGTAGCGTCATTTCCACTCACACAATTAGATTCCCCGAAACACGCCGACTACAAAAGCGAGCTGCGATCCTATGCGGAACCCTACATTCGCGACATAGATGCATATTATCTCCACGACAAACGAGACAAAGATGGTAATGCATCGCCTTTCGACTTTCTGGATTCGCCCAGCGAAGAAAAAGCTCCTCCACTTTGGTCTGCATTAGACAAGGACCCCGCGAAAAAGCGTGCGCTCTACATGGATCTCGCCATCGAAGGCATTAAAGCCCGTCCGCTCAGCTTTGCCTATCTTGGCGCGCAACGGCTGATACCATCGGCGAATTTCTCCACTTTTGACGAAGAACATTTTTCCTCCAACTACTACCCCAAGAAACTCGAAGGACTTTACGAAGAAGCCAGTAAACTTCTCGCCGCTGGGAAAAAGACAAGCATCCCCATGGCGTATGGCTTTCCAAAAAACGGCCCGCTTCCGCCCTACGCCGACTTTCAAAAACGACTCGCTCCGTCGCCGGATTGCTGGGCCGAGCGCAGCTTGACCGCATGGGCTCATCGCTTCGACACGATGAGCAATGTCGTCTCGTTGCCACGTGTTCCGAAGGACGCTCCACCTTTAGATAAGGCCATCACGCGCGCACGTCCGACCCTGCTCGGCTGCTGGCTTATGGCAAGCATCACTCTGGCCTTTGTGCGATGGCGCACACTAGGTGTGTGGATGGTCGTGGCACTCGGCTATCTTGCGGGCGTGTTCCTCGTATCACTGCTGAGCGGACGCTACTTCGCTCCTGCGTGGATCATTTTTCTACCGATTCTCTTTCTTCCGATCGACCTCGCTCTCTCCGCGCTAGTGCGCCATCGCAAAACATGAACGCCGCACGGCTCTGGCTCTGGTCTCTCGCGCTCTTCGTCGCCACGCTTGCCCTGCACACGCGGCACAACACGTTCCCATTTTACTACCACCCGGACGAACCCGGAAAAGTCGAGCAGGTGCTCGGGATGCGCCCGTGGAATTTCCATCATCCGCTGCTCCTGCTCTCGACAACAAAACTTGCAACTTCCAATGCACGCACCGAGCAGACCGTCGTCGAAACTGGCCGCTGGATTTCCGCCATGTTCACAGCAAGCGCGGTGGTTGCCCTCTCGTTGCTCGGATACATGTGGCGCGGATGGGTAGTAGCGATCCTCGCAGGTCTCACACTCATGCTGCATCACCAGCTTTTCGAGCTTTCGCACTACATGAAAGAAGACACCGCACTGCTCTTCGGCGTCGCTGTTTCATTTCTCGGTGCATACGTCTTTTCCAAAAAGCCCGGCACTTCGACGACCATGTTGCTCGGAGCAGGATGCGGACTAGCGATTTCGGGGAAATACCTCGGCGTCATCATGCTCATCATCGCCGTGCCTGTGCTGTGCAAACAGAGCGTGAAAGGGCGGCCATGGCTGACTGCACTCATCACTTTGCTGCTCGTTTTTGTCGCCGTGAATTTTCCGATGCTGCGCGATTTGAATACCTTCGCTCAAAGCTTTTCGCGTGAGACGCGACTGGTCGTCGAGGGACAAGGGCAGATGACACAGAGTGTGCCGCACACCCGCTACTGGAGTATATTTCTCACCAACACGACTCCCGTCATTTGGGTTCTTCTCCTCGTCGTTTTCTGGTCTGCATTCAAACGCCGGAGCGAATGGCTCACTCTTCATTGGATCATCCTCTTATTCCCTTTCGCCTTCGCCATCGCGCTCTCCTTTTCCCCAAAGGACAATGACCGCTATTTTCTACCCGCCACAGCGATCTTCACGCTGCTCGCAGCCGTCGGCGTTGGCGAAATCGCACGACATTTCGGCGGACGCGAGCGAATGGTGGAAGTCATCATCGGCTCGCTGCTTGTCCTTGCACAACTGCCGAGCTGGACGGCGGATCGAGGCGGCCTAATCAAATACTGGCAGGCCTTTCAGCGCGACGACACTGCTGAACTCACTGCATGGCTGCGCGAAAAAACAGATCCTGCCGATATATTCGCCAAAGACGAAAAAGTCCGCCTGCCGGACGCCGAACGGCACGGTAGCGATCTCAACACCTCCCCGCTTCCAAACCAAATTCTCAGCGAGGACTACGCCGCCGACATCGGCACCATTCCCGAGCTTCGCGCTAAAGGCGTGACGCATGTTCTGATCACCGAAAGCACCTATAAAAAGTTCGAACGCGCTGGCCTTAAGCCGAAACCGGGTGAAGTCGCCAAATACGAAAGCCGGAAACTTTTCTACGCAACTCTGCGGCGTGATTTCGATCCAGTCCGCGTCTGGCCACGCGGCACCGTTCTCTACCTCCATCCGGGGCTTGAGGTTTATCGCATCGCTCCATAGACCACTGACAAAGATATTACGCTTCCCCACAGAGGGTCACGCCTGCTTTGGTGGCGGGTCACAACTTTCACGTCGAGATGGCCTCCGACTTCATCCGCATCGTTGGCGCGCGCCAGCACAATTTGAAAAACCTCACGCTGGAAATCCCGCGTGAGAAACTCGTCGTCATCACCGGGCTGAGCGGCTCTGGAAAATCCTCGCTCGCCTTCGACACACTCTACGCCGAGGGGCAGCGGCGCTACGTCGAAAGTCTTTCGGCATACGCGCGGCAGTTCCTCGACCAGATGCAAAAGCCGGACGTGGATCACATCGAAGGTCTTTCCCCGGCCATCGCCATTGAGCAGCGCGGCAGTGGTGGAAACCCGCGTTCGACCATAGCGACAACGACAGAAATCTACGACTATCTCCGCGTGCTCTATGCAGCCATAGGTGTCCCTCACGATCCGAAATCAGGCCGCGTCATCCGCCGCATGACACCACAACAAATCGTAGACGCCATTCTCGCATTACCTCCGGAATCAAAGATTGTTCTACTCGCTCCCATAGTGAGTGGCGAAGCGGGCGAATTTCGCGACGTGCTGGAGAAACTGCGGCGTGAGGGTTTCGTGCGTGTGCGGCTCGATGGTGAAATTGTCGAACTCAGCGGCACAGCGCCCGTTCGCTTGGAGAAAGTAAAAAAACACCGCATCGAAGCCGTGGTGGATCGCCTCGTCATGCGCGACGGCATCCGCCAGCGACTGAGCGACAGCACCGCCACGGCGCTCAAGTGGGGCGAAGGCAAACTTATCGTGCTCCAGCAATCCGGCGATGTGTGGACACCGATCAATTACTCCACCCATTTCGCCGATCCCGACTCCGGCTTCACGCTGCCTGCGCTCACACCAAAACACTTTTCTTTCAACAGCCACCACGGCGCTTGCCCCGCGTGTCAGGGCCTCGGCAGCGAACAGTATATTGATGGCGACCTGCTCGTGCCCGATGTCGAATTGTCCCTCGCTGATGGAGCCATCGCGCCGTGGGCAAAAGCGAACCCGCGTATGAAAGGCTACTACACGGGCCTGCTTGCCTCGCTGTGCAAGGCATTCAAAACAAAGGCCGATGTGCCGTGGTGCGATTTACCCGAGGCACTTCAGCAAGCCGTGCTACATGGAACCGGCGAGCGCGAAATCGAAATCGCGTGGGGCGAAGGCAGCAAGCGCGAAGCGGTGAAGAAGCCCTTCGAGGGAGTCGTCGCGCAAATGCAGCACCTTTACGAAACAACTGACAGCGAGCTTTCGCGCCAACGATTGCGCGCCTACATGGGCCGCCGCACTTGTTCCGTTTGCAATGGAGCGCGATTGCGCCCGGAAATTCTCGGCATCACACTTGCAAGCGCGGAGAGCGAGAAAAGTATCCGCGCTTTCTGCCAGTTGAGCGTAACGGATGCGCGATGGTTCATCGAGCACCTCGTCCTAGGCGAAGAACAAAAGATCATCGCAGCCGAAGTCGTGCGCGAAGTCCGCGCGCGTCTTTCTTTCATGGAAGAAGTCGGCCTCGGCTACCTCTCCCTAGACCGGGAGAGCGGCACACTCAGCGGCGGCGAAGCGCAGCGTATCCGCCTCGCGACGCAGATTGGCAGCGGACTCGCAGGCTGCCTCTACGTGCTGGATGAGCCGAGCATCGGCCTCCACCAGCGCGACAACGACCGACTCATCACGACGCTCCGACGCCTTCGTGATCTCGGTAACTCGGTCATCGTCGTCGAGCACGATGAAGACACTATACGCGCTGCCGACCACGTCCTCGATCTCGGCCCCGGAGCCGGTCATCGCGGCGGACACCTCATCGCACAAGGCACGCCCGCCGAGGTGGAGAAAGTGGAAGCTTCCCTCACCGGCCAATACCTCGCAGGCACCGCGAACATTCCCGTCCCAAAGAAACGCGTTGCACCCCAAACAAATCCGCAATCCGCAATCCGCAATCCGCAATCCCCCGGTTGGCTCACCGTCGTCGGCGCGGAGGAAAATAATCTCACGAACGTCACCGCGCACTTTCCTCTCGGCTGCCTGACGTGCGTCACCGGCGTGAGCGGCAGCGGCAAATCCACGCTCGTGGACGATATCCTGCGGCGCGCGCTCTTCCGCCATTTCTATCGGAGCAAAGACAAGCCGGGCAAGCACCGCTCCATCCTCGGACTCGATCAAATAGACAAGGCCATCGTGATCGATCAGGCACCCATCGGGCGCACGCCGCGCAGCAATCCCGTGACTTACACCGGCGCGTTTGGCGGCATCCGCGATCTTTTTTCTGGCCTGCCAGCATCGCGTGTGCGCGGATACGAAAGCGGGCGGTTTTCTTTCAACGTCAAGGGCGGACGCTGCGAAGCGTGCGAAGGAGATGGCGTGAAGAAAATCGAAATGCACTTCCTCGCCGACGTATATGTGGAGTGCGAAATCTGCCGTGGTCGCCGCTACAATCGCGAGACTTTGGAAATTACTTACAAAGGCAAAAACATCGCCGACGTGCTCGATATGACCGTGGACGAGGCCGCGCGATTTTTCCGGAACATCCCGGGCGTCCACGACAAACTCGTCGCGCTGGAAGACGTGGGACTCGGCTATCTCCACCTCGGACAAAACGGCACCACCCTCAGCGGAGGCGAAGCACAGCGCATCAAACTCGCTGCCGAGCTTTCCAAAAAAGCAACGGGACGCACCGCGTATATTTTGGACGAACCAACAACGGGGCTTCATTTCGCCGACATCCAAAAGCTGCTCGAAGTGCTGATGAAACTCCGCGACTCTGGAAACACACTCATCATCATCGAGCACAATCTCGAAGTGATAAAGTGCGCCGACTGGCTCGTGGACATGGGCCCCGAAGGCGGAAACGCCGGAGGACGCATCGTGGCCGAGGGCACGCCGGAGGAAGTTGCGAGAGTGGACGCGAGCCACACAGGACGCTATCTACGGAGGATGCTATGACGAATTCCGAACGCCGATTGCCGAATTGCAAATCACCACGCCTACTTGCTGGGAGCATCGCGCTCATCGTCTCGACACTCGTCGTCTCACATTCGTCATTCGCCGAGCCCCTCCTAATTACGCAATCCCGTCAGGCCATTTCGGAAAACATCCCCCAAGTTGCGGTCTGTAAATTAGACACCGCGCTAGCCTCCCCCTCCCTTGCACCAAACGAACGCACCACAGCCCATCGCCTGCTCGCCGAAGCCCATATCTCGACTGGACAATATGAGCAGGCCCTCAAGGCCCTCGCGCAAATTTCCGACCTCACGGATTCCGCAGCCGCACTCTTGCGCGCCCACGCTTTCGCCGGTGCAGGACGCTGGAGTGAATCGCTGCCAATTTACAAATCGCTCCGCAATCAACCGAATCCATCACCTAGCGCGATACTCGGTGAGGCGGAGAGCCTGCAAGCACTCGGACACACCGCTGAAGCAGCCGACGCACTCGAACACTTTGTAAAATCTGCCAGGGCCACAACTGCGGCCCGACTGCGACTGGCCAGCTTACGAGTAGAACTTGGACAGTTGAGCGAAGCTCGCAAATTGCTAAGAGAAACATCGCCAGTATCGCGGACTGACGAAAAATGGCGTGCTTACATCGGCGCGCGCATTCTTCTTTTGGAAAATCAACCTCAGGCGGCAATAGCTGCGCTCGAACAAATTTTGAAAACAAGTGAAGGGCAGCGTATAGAGGGATTTTCCGGAAATCTATATGCTGCTGTTGCTCTCGCCGAAGCCGAAGCGCGCTTGTTACAGAGCGGCCCGGATGCGGCAGAAAGGTCTCTGGAGGCTTTCATACAAAAGAATCCGGAAAGCCCGCATCTAGAACTCATTTTTCGCAGACTGGATCAACTTTACGCCTTGGACAAAACACCCACGGAGGGCGCATTGCACAAAATGTATCGCGACCTGCCACCGAGGGCTGCTGCGCTTGCACAATTTTATGTCGCACGCCTCCAACTGAGGGAAAAACGTTATGAGCGAGCCGATGGCGCAATAAAGCTCTTCCTGAAGCAATTCCCCGAGCACGCACTTACACCTGAAATACACGCGATGCAGGCTGAACTCGCAATCGCCTCCGCCACAACTGGCGACTCAAAAAAAGCGCTCGCAGAGGCCGAAGTCGCATTGATAGCCGCATCGCGATCTGCGCGCGATGACGAACAGCGCTCCGAATTCGCGCTGCGAACAGCACTGGTCAATTTGCAGCAGGGGGAATTCGTCAGCGCTACAACACACTTGGAAACCGCCAAGCATTCGCACCGCCTTCGCCAGAACGCTGCCTATGACAGTGCTCTCGCATGGCTCATGCAGAAAAATTATTCACGTTTTCGTGAAGACATCGCAACGTTCACCGACCGTCAACTCGCCGGACAGCTCCTCATCGAAGCGGGTCTCGTTCAGTCGCGCGCCATTGACAAGGAAGCACAGATTACACTCCACACTTTCCTGAAGGATTTCCCGTCCCATCCGCGCAGGAGAGAGGCACAAATCGCACTTGCCGAAATCGCCTTTCAGCAAGGAAGGATGCCGGATGCACAATCTTTGATACGAACTGTCACAGACAGCACTTCCACTCCGGAGTTGGATGCGCAAACCGAGTATCTTGCCATTTTTATAGAAGATGCAAAACAGCCGCGAGATGACGAAAAGGTGATTGCACTGGCACGCACATTTGCAGCCGAGTATCCCCAGTCCCAATTACTGGCTGATGTGCGCATGAAACTAGGCCAGGTGTATTTTCACCGCGAAGACTTCTTGAACGCACAGGAGCAGTTTGAAACTGTAGCCCGCTCCGAAAATGCTTTTGCAGAGACGGCTCTTTTCCTTGCAGGCCAGTGCGCGATGAAGCTCATCAATAGCGACGCTCTGAGCCGCGCGCTCGAACTTTTCGGGAAAGTCGCAGAGCGAAAAGGTCCCCTCGAAATCCACGCGCGCCTGCAACAAGCGATCATCAAAAACAAGCTCGGTGCGGAGGATGACGCCGTGAAAATCTACGACAGTCTCCTCAGCGCACCAAAAACCCCGGAACCCGACGTGCGCTACGCAGCACTCGTCGGCAAAGGAGACAATCTCGTCTTGCTCGGCAAAAAAGACCCAAAGCAAACCGAGGCAGCCCTCGCTTCCTACGACCAACTCCTCGCCATCCCCGATGCCACCCCCACATGGCGCAATCAGGCCGCATACAAAAAAGGCAAGGCCCTCCAGCAACTCGACCGCAACGACGAGGCACTCGCACTTTTCTACGATATTCTGGACCGCAGCACCACTGGCCCACGCGAAACATTCTGGTATGCCAAAGCTGGCTTCGACGCCGCCGGAATCCTCGAAGCCCGGCAGCAATGGAAGAACGCCATCGGCGTTTATGAAAAGATGACCAAACTCCCCGGCCCGCACACAGAACAGGCGAAGCAGCGCGTGAAAACTCTGCGCCTCGAACATTTCCTCTGGGACTGAGCTTGCTTGAGTTTTCAGTTTCCACGGGCCGGATTTCCAATTATCTCCGCGCTCCCCTTGGGACTTCATTAATCACATCACCATGCCAAAACTCTTCATTCCAGGTCCCGTCCAAGTATCCGAGAAAACCTTTCGTGCCATGTGTCGCCCGATGATCGGGCATCGCAGCAATGATTTCAAAAAACTGTATGGCGGGATTCAGCCGCGCCTGAAGGAATTGTTCGGCACAACGCAGCCGGTGATGCTTTCCACAAGCAGCGCGTGGGGCGTGATGGAGGGCGCGGTTCGGAATCTCGTGGCGTCAGGCAAGGTTCTCAACTGCATGTGCGGCGCATTTTCCGACAAGTGGCTGGATGTTTCCAAAAAATGCGGGAAGGACGCGGTGGCGCTGCAAGTAGAATGGGGACAGCCCATCCGAGGCGAGCAACTCCGCACGGCGCTGAGTGCGGGCGGATTTGATGCGGTGACTTTGATACACAATGAAACCTCGACGGGCGTGATGAGCGACATCCGTGAGATCACTGCGGTGATGAAGGATTTCCCCGATACACTGCTCGTCGTGGATAGCGTGTCGTCATTCAGCGTGGTGCCGCTGCCGATGGATGAACTCGGCATTGATGTTCTGCTCACCGGCTCGCAGAAGGCGCTCGCGATGCCTCCGGGGCTCGCACTTTTTGCCGCGAGCAAGAGTGCTATGGAGCGCGCAGCGACCGTGAAGGGACGCGGCTACTATTTTGATTTTGTGGAGTTCGCGAAAAATCAGGCGGAGGATATGACACCAAGCACGCCGAGCATCAGCCACATCTACGCACTGGAATCGAAGCTCGACGATATTTTCACCGAGGGTGTCGCAGCACGTCATGCGCGTCATGCGGAAAACAACAGTATTGTCCACGAGTGGGTGAGGAAGCATGGCTTGGATTTCTTCGCACCTGAGGGCTTTCGCTCGAAATCGCTCACGTGCATCGCGAATAACAAGGGCATTGATGTCGCGGAGATGGCGAAGAAGGCGAAGGAGCGCGGCTTCATCATTGATGGCGGCTACGGCAAACTGAAGGGGAAAACCTTCCGTCTCTCCAACATGGGCGACGAGACGCCGGCGACGATGCGCGAACTGCTCACGGCGCTGGATGAGTGCCTCGGCTAACGCGGACGCCGTTCTCGACATGGCGGCTTTTCGCAGCGACATTCCTCACCCGTGAGCGCGCCCAAACGGCCAAAGTCCAAACACCGTCGCCCTCCAAAAAAGGACGAAGAGCAGGAAGATTTGTTCAACAAGTCGCTGCACCGCATCCATGCAAACACGGCGGATGCGACGGATGCTGAGTTCGACGAAGAAGAGAATCTGGCCCGCCCCGAACGACGGCGTTGGTGGCACGGGTTCTGGAATTTCATCGTGGGACTCAGCCTGCTGCCTTTCGCGTGCATTCTCACGTCGGCACTTTTCCACGCGCTCTCAAATGCAACCAAACAGGAACAGGCTATTCCATTTTGGATGACGCATGAATTTCTCATGTTCGGCGTCGGCGGCGCCATATGGCTCGCATGGACGGTCATCAGCCTCTGCATCTGGCACGAACCACGGCCAGTCCGCCTCTATGTATGGGGGCACGAATGGACACATGCCATCGCCGCCATGCTCTTCAATGGAACGGTGAAAGATATCCACGTCAGCCGGGATGGTGGCTACATCGTCACAGACAAATACAATTTCTACATCGCCCTGGCCCCCTATCTCTGGCCGATCTACAGCGCCGTCGTCTTAATGATATGGGCCTTTGTCGGCTGGTCCCAAGAGGCGCTTTACTATAGGGAGTGGTTCCTCGGTGCACTCGGGTTCACCTGGATGTTTCACCTCACATTCACGCTCTGGATGCTGCCAAAAGGGCAGACAGATTTTCACGGACCAGGCCGTGTTTTCTCCTTCACGCTCATCTATCTTGCGAATGTTTTGCTGCTCGGCCTCGCCATCATCCCTCTCGCGCCGGAGGTGACTCTAGCAAGCTATTGGGACGCGCTCACCACCAGTTTTCTCTCTTTTTACCATACCGCAGGGGCTGTGATTTCGAAATTGATGCACGCAGTCGGTCTCCTCAGCCACAGCCACTACCGCTAGGCTTTCAGAAAAGAATCAGCTTCCCGAGGCCCGGGCACGCTTCCTGCATTTTGCCCGACCCTATACAGCCCTATGAAACACATCTTTCTAGCCATCACCGCCGCCATCAGCCTCTGCTCATGCGCTGGCACACGAGTCACACATACACAGGTCGCCACTGGAGCCATGGCTCCAAAGAAAATATTCATCCGCCCATTCGGCGTCGGTGAATTCCGGGGCGCTCACGGCGGCGAGGCAATGAAGGCAATCCTCCAGTCGCAAGCAGGAATTGAATTCGCACAAATTCTCAAAGGCGAACTCTCGAAAATCGCACCCAGCACAGTTCTCGCAGATGATGAAACCGACGACGGCGGCTGGCTCGTCGAGGGTGAATTGCAAGTTGTGGACGCCGGTTGCCCTGTGGCCCGCACGCTCTTGGGACGCCTCGGCATCGGCCGCAGCGGAATCCTCGTTCACGTCCGGATAACCGATACAGACCACAGCGCCAGCCACGACGGCAAAGGCGGAAGCGGGAACACAGTTTATGAATTCGACGTGGCCGGCGGCAGCCGCCTCACCCACGGTGCTGGCGACGAGCGCACACCCGGTGCTGGCTACGCTCCTATCTTTGACTACCGCAATGCTGCTGAACGCATCGCGTTTGTTCTCGAGCCCGATCGCAACGGCTACGGCATCCGCACCGCATCGCTGCGCCGGTAAATAATTTCTTATTGTTGGTTGGGGAAAAAGGTGGATGGAGTCCCATAGGCTTCATCCACCTTCTCCTTTTTGAGGAAAGTCTACCCTACTCGTCCTTCGGCACCTTCTCCAAAATCATTCGCGTGATGTCGTCGCTGCTGATGCCTTCGCTCTGCGCCGCGAAATTCGGGATGATGCGATGCCGCATGATGCTCGGCGCCACTGCGGCTACGTCGTCACAACTCACGTAGATTTGCCCGCGCAAAATAGCGTGCGCTTTCGCGGCGAGAATGAGATTCAGCGAAGCGCGCGGCCCTGCCCCCCAACTCAGCCACTTCTTGCAGAAGTCGAGCGACTGTGGGCTTTTTGCGCGCGTGGATGCGACAATTTTCTGCGCATAGCGAAGGACGTGCTCGGCGACAGGCATCCGACGGACTGTGCCTTGCAAATACAGGATGTGCTCCAGCCCCAGCACCTGACGCGGCGTCGCGGTTTTTCCGCCCGTGCCTCTGCGCATGACTTCGAGTTCCTCGTCGGCGCTTGGGTAGTCCACGTAGATCATGAACATGAAACGGTCGAGCTGCGCCTCGGGCAGCGGGTAGGTTCCCTCCTGCTCGACGGGATTTTGTGTCGCGAGGACGAAGAATGGATCGGGTAGTTTGTGTTCAATGCCGCCCGCTGTAATTTTGCGCTCCTGCATCGCCTCAAGCATCGCGGCCTGAGTCTTCGGCGGAGTGCGGTTGATTTCGTCGGCGAGGATGACATTTGCAAAAATCGGCCCCGGCAAAAACTTGAACTCGCGCTCGTTGGTTTGCGGATTTTGGTAAATGACCTCCGTGCCCGTGATGTCACTCGGCATGAGGTCGGGGGTGAACTGGATACGCTTGAATTGCAGATTCATCGCCTGCGCGAGCGTGGAAATCAGCAGCGTCTTCGCAAGGCCCGGCACGCCGACGAGCAGCGCGTGCGAGCGTGTGAAAATGCTGATCAGCAGTTCATCAATTACCCTCTCCTGCCCGACGATCACCTTCCCGATTTGGTGCCTGAGCATTCCATGCGCTTCTTTGAAATACGTGATGGCCTGAATGTCGTCCTCCTGAAACTGCACGGACTTTTCCTTGGGCTCGGTATTCTCGACGGGTGGTGGCGGAGGCGTGTCGGTGGTCATTGGAAAGTGCAGGCGAGTAGAGCATCCATGGCGCAGCGTGCAAGGCTGGTGAATTTACACGCCGAGGCGGTATTCAAAACTGTCCACAAGCGCGAGCCAGCTTGCCTGGATGATGTTATCGCTGACGCCTACCGTGCCCCACGATTTCTTACCATCGGTGCTCGTGATGAGCACGCGCGTGCGCGCAGCTGTGCCTTGCTGGCTGTTGATGATGCGCACTTTATAGTCTTCGAGCCGGATGTCGTGGATGCCGGGATGAAAAGGTGCGAGCGCCTTACGAAGCGCGGCGTCGAGCGCGTTCACGGGACCATCGCCCTCTGCGACGGTGTAGCTCTGCTCCCCGCCGACTTTGAGTTTTACAGTCGCCTCGCATTTGTCCCATCGCGCATCGCCGGCACGACGATATGTGCAGTGGTATTCGAGCAGTTCAAAAAGCGGTTTATATTTTCCAGTCGCCTTGCGCATCAGCAGTTCAAACGAAGCCTCCGCAGCCTCGAACTCGTAGCCTTCGCTCTCAAGCTGCTTCATCGTAGTGAGCACCGCCTGCACTTCGGGCGCGCCCTTTTTCAACTCAAACCCAAGCCCCTCCGCCTTCGCGAGGATGTTCGACTGTCCGCTCATGTCGCTCACGCTGATGATACGTGAATTACCGACGAGCGCGGGATCCACATGCTCGTAGGTGCGTGCGAGTTTTTGCACGGCATGGACATGGAGCCCGCCTTTGTGCGTGAAAGCAGCATCGCCTACGAATGCCGCGCGGATGTCAGGCGCGACGTTGGCAAGTTCCGCGACAAACGTCGCCAGTTCGCGCAGGCGCGTGAGGTCTGGCACCACGTTGATACCGAGCTTGAGTTGGAGATTCGCGATGGCGGTGATGAGGTTGCAGTTCCCCACGCGCTCGCCGTAGCCATTGATCGTCCCCTGCACCTGCACCGCGCCGGCCTCTACAGCTGCGAGCGCGTTGGCGACGCCAAGCCCGCAGTCGTTGTGCGTATGAATGCCCACAGACTTGCCAAGATGCGCGATGGCCTTGCGCGTCACGTCCGCGATGAAGCCCGGAAGATTTCCACCATTCGTCTCGCAAAGGACGACGAGATCCGCGCCTGCATCGCTCGCGGCCTTGATCGTAGCGAGCGCGTATTCCGGCGCTTCCTTGTAGGCGTCGAAGAAATGCTCCGCATCGTAGAGCACCTCACGCCCGTTCTTTTTCAAATGCGCCACCGTATCGCGGATCATCGCCAGATTTTCTTCGAGCGAGACTTGGAAAACCTCCGTCACATGCAGCGGCCACGTCTTTCCCACAATGCACACCGCAGGCGTCTTCGCATCGAGGAGCATCTGCACCTGCGCATCGTCCTCTACACGCAGCTTTCCACGGCGCGTCATGCCAAACGCCGTCAGCTTCGCGTGATTCCATTTGCGCTTCGCAGCCTCTTCAAAAAACGCCGCGTCCTTCGGATTGGAGCCCGGCCAGCCGCCCTCGATGTAGTCCACGCCAAAGTCGTCCAGCTTTTCCGCCACGCGGATTTTATCGAGAACCGAAAACGAAATGCCCGTCCCTTGCGTGCCGTCGCGCAGGGTGGTGTCGTAGATTGTAACTCGTTTGGTGCTCATGGAAAAGGCGCGGAACGTAGGCTTACTGCGGCAACTTGGCAAGGTGCTGAGGATGAGAAATGCAAAAACCTGCTCCCATCAGAAACCGATGGAGCGGGCTTTTGAGAAGGCTGTCCTGTGCGCCTACTGAAGCGTAAAGCGCTTTGAACTCAGAATACGGAAGCGGTAATAAGGGTCGAGGCCCTTCGCGTTGGCGTTCACAGCATCGTAAACCGCACCGCTCGTAGGCACGAGAGCCGGATCGTTCGTGTCGAGGAAGCGCTCAATGGTTGTAGAGCCGCGATACTCACCAGTGATCCGATCCCGATTTTCATCGAATTTCTTCCATTCATCGCTGGTGGAATTTGGGTTCTTGCTTACAGACTGCGACCACACGTGAACGGTAAAGACGTTCGATTTCGTAGTCAGTCGTGGGTAGATGAGTGCATACGGCCTCTCACGGGCGTTATCCCCGGTCATACTGTTCGCCTCCCAAAATGTCTTGCGGGCAGCAGGTGTGGGCGTGGTGAAGCTAACACCGGAAGACATCAGAAGATCCACTTCGCAAATCTCGGATGCGCACTTGAAGAAGCCGTTGCCACCTGTGTCGAAACGAGGAGTGATGGCCTTATCAACGGTAAGAGCAGGATCGATATCGAAACGAAACTCGGTCGCTTTCGTTACGCCTGTAAGTGGTTTTTCAGCATGACCGCTTTCAGGTGTGTCATTGGCCGCAACAAACTGTTTCACGCCCTTCAAAACCGCGTAGAGCCCTGTGTTGCGCTCAATGTAGCTGCGCCCTGTCGTATCCTTGGAATAGCCGAATGGTGCGAGGCGGCTGTTCAGGTTTATCCTTCCCATCGTGGAAAGCGGCTCGCTGATCGCGAAAGGCTCAACGACCGGCATCGAAAATAGATCGAGTAGGTAATGATCCGCAGGTGAAACAGCCCCCTTGTGATTAGCCGCAACAGGAGGGCAGAAAAGCAACGTTTCCCAAGGACGTTTTGAAATCAGCCCGCTCGGAAGCGAACCGAACATCACCGGCGAAGGGATGATGCGGTTTGGTGAAAAGTATTTGTCACCCACCACTTCAGTTCCATTATCGCCGCGGAAATAGGCAAGGCCGCCTCCGCCAGCGAGATCGTCTGCAGGATCATTACGCGTGTTTCCTTCGTCAGGTTTATTGATGAAAGGGCCATCCGTTTGCTTGGCAAAACCGCGATCGGCATCACCAAAAGTCGTTCCGTCGGGCGAGCGGACGCCGTTGATGCTCTTCGGAACATCCGGCATTTTCTCAAGAGCGTTTTTGTAACGAATCGGCGCATTGACCGTGAGCCTGCCGTAATAGTTTTTTGTTTCAGGGTAATCTGCCCCCCAACCGGTGCGTAAATTGTGAACCAAACGTTTGGATTTATCGAAATAATCCGTGGAGCCACCAGATGGAGCATAATAGTCCACCGGCGGATTTGCGAGACCGGCAACGTGGCGATAGTCACCCTTTGCAGTGCCGTTGACTTCCATGGAGCGAATCACATCCGAGTCGTTATACATAATCGTATAAGGTGTGGTTGTTCCTCGCAGCCCCCCTGAGTTTTCGTTTTTAATTGGATCCGGGTAGCGTGTCTGAAACGTGGGTTTACCACGCTTGGGTGTCGGCAGGACTACTTCGGGGAATGTAATAGTGAGAGTCTGAATAGGCTGGGTCAGTTTTGCCTTCGAATAAACTGGCGGGTTGCCAAATTGCGCGGGCGCGACATCGAGCGGGTAAATATCTATAGTGAGAGTTCCTTTGCTCAATTTGAACTCTGTGAGATCCACCCCTGCTTTTGTCGGCAAATCGATGCGTTTGGAATAAAACGGATACTTGCTGTATTCGTCTTCTGATCCCGCGTTGGCAGTGTTTGGTTTGGCAAAAACTTTCCTCGCAGGATCCGATTTATCACCAGCGTAAGTGATCCCTTTGTCATACAAGAAAGGGAAACATAGCCCGCGGGTTGGCATGAAGAAACGCCCTGAATCACCCCGCCATGCATCCACTCCGACAAAATTGATATTCGCTCCGACTCCCGTTCGGTCCTCTGCGAGCGACAATGTTTGCGTGAAAGGCACTGCGGGGTCAGTGCTAGAAATGACGAATGGTGTGGTTTCGCGTATCGTGTAGGCAAACGCTTCCGAAAGACCAAGGTAACCGGGAGAAGGAGTAAAAAACTCGGTTAAAATGGCGCAGCGAAATGAGAGATAGTCCGTCGGATTAATGGAAGCCGGTCCTTCAGCGGTTCCGTTTGAATCAGGCAGAGAGGTGCGATCCTCATAGAAAATCAAACCAAGTTCAGAGACTGTATCATAACGTCCGAATCCTTTGACCGCCGGCTTTCCGCCTGAGTCATAGCGAACGGTAGGAGTAATTTGGCCTGAGCCAGGGTTCGGCTTCGTATCCCCTGATAAATCGCCTTTTGGACTATAGCCCAAAGTGTATGCCAGTGGGTAGCCAGTCGAAGTGTTGTCTTTACGACCCGTATCTACGTTGTTCGTGGTGCGGATGTAGTCGAACATCTCGATGAGAATTTGATCCATCTCCGTAAATCCACCGGGTCCGACCGTGCCGTATTTTGCAGTTGCGGTAAAAGAGGTGCCGGTCGCGGGGACGGGCAGCGCGGTGATCCGTTTGAGATATTTTTCGATGAGATCGCGATTCCGATTCGCGTTGGTATTCAAAGAAGCACCGACGCGAGTTTGTGCGCCGGATATTTCATAGTCGTATGTAGGGCTCCATGGATTCGCCCTCGAAAAAATGTAAGGCTTCGTGGCGATCGTGGAGCAAAATACCATCAAGTCATCATAGCCACTTCGCTTGCTGGCTGCCGGCAGCGGATTGTCGATTTCATGCACGGGCCAGACGCTGATACGCGGCATCCCATAGAGATTCAAATCAGGAGCACGACTGACAGCGGTGAGGAAAAAGCGGAGTTTTTCCACAGCGTCAGGTTTAATGGTTTTGGCTGGATCTAAAAATTTAGGATCGACCTGATTGGTTGCGCTTGTGGTGGTGAAAACCGGGTAAAAACCATTCGTCGAAAGGGGCGAACGATCTGGACGGAACCAAAATTCATCAAGATTGGCAAACAGGCGGTCTCTATCAAACTGGCGGTAATCGCCATCTACTTCATTGCTGGTAGCCGCCATGCTCGATCCATAACCGCCGGCCAATCGTGGCGACAGATGATACAATGCCTCCTTGAAAACATAGTCAGTAAAATCCGTGGCAGCAGCGGGAGGATACAGCCAACGCAGCGCCGGACTAAGGGTAGTGGTCGCAGGATGCCCCGGGTAGCGTTGATATTCTTTTCCTGAAGGCTGCGAGGCTGAAAGTGCATTAGTTTTAGCGCCCGTGAGAACTAGTTTTCCCGTCGAATCAATCTCTCCGCTCTCATTCCGGGAACTGGCCAGAGGAATATCCCAGTAAGTGCCTTCGCCTGCGGTGTTGACGTTGATTTTTGCAGATTCGTCATCCGTCCAAAATGCCAGACGTGCGACGGTGGGATTTTCCTTGCTGGCGCCCTTGAGAATGCCACTTGCATCCGGCGCCACGAGAGAACCGTCCTTCAATTGATAGAGCCAGCGAACACGCATGGGCAATTGGAGCACTGCGACGCTGGCTCCTCCGCGCTTTTCTTTCAAAGTCGCATGGGGAATGTTGGATGCGTAAAAACCGTCCACTATCCTCGGTTTTGCGGGCAACGCCTCGACACCGCCATCCACATTCAAGACAGCCCTGGGGTCAGCGATCGGGTAGTGCGGCTCCACCTCCCCGGTCGTGCTTCCCGGAGCGGGCATGAAGGCAGGCAGATTGAGGTCCACAAAACCGGAGGGCGTTACGGACGGACTGGCTGGATCGAAGCCAGATTCCGCCGGCGTTCCCGGCTTCCATTGTGTAATGGCCTGCTGCATCACATCGGAGGAATAAAGCTTATAAACCTTGTTGCTATTGGAGCCGGAGCCAAATGTATGGACCGCACCCGGCTGACTGGCCCATCCCGTTGTTCCATCATCGCTGCTCGTAGCGGCCCGTAGTTGCGAGATCGCCAGATTCACGGCTGTCTCGTAAGCTTGCTTGGCCTCAAAGCCTGCCGTCATGGAGCGCGAGGCCTCGCGCTCATTGGAAACCGTGCCCATGAACGCCACAAGCAATGCGGACATCAAAAGCAAGATGGCCAGAACAATAATCAACGCGACGCCGCGGCGGGATTCTGGAAGATGGGAACGGAGATGGGGTTTGTTTTTCATTATTTGCTCCATTTCGAGTTGCGGAGGATGACATCCGTGGTGAAGACACGATAGTTCATTGCCGGAGTTGGCTGAGATTTATCGACGTTGGAAATTCGGCCAATGAGTGAAGCGGGGTCGGTTCCCGTTGGAACTCCGAGTTCCTTTTGGAAATCGGCGACTTTTTTTACAGTCTTAAACATATCCTTGCTCCACGTCGGCGGCGCATAGGCAACGCCTTTGGAATAATCGTGCAGCTTTACAGCCGAAGGCTCATCGATCGCCACCATGGTCACCTGGAGAATCGGCGGGAGCTGATGAAGCTGCTTGAGTTGCTTCGGGCTGAGCACGGCTGAAAGATTCTTTCGCGAACTCGGTGTCACCAAAGCCTGATTTTCAAACGCGGGTAAAGGCCGGGAATCATACTCAAAAGTATCCGTGAGATCATTCAGCGCGTCCGGCGCGCTGCGGTCTCGCTCAGAGAGCTTGGGCAGAATGATCAAGGCCACAATATTCTCAGCGAGAATCCTCGAATAATCCTGCTGTTTGATGGTTGGAAAAGTCGTGGTCAAAATCGCAGGCGGCGGCAATTTTCCGGTGGCAACCCGCACCCAATCTGTCGGTAGTTTGAAGGGAGACGCAGGGGTGCTGGAGCCGATTACATTTCCAGCGCTGTCGAATTTGATATTTGTGTAGTTGACGTTGTTGTAAACCATCATCGCCTCCCCGGGCTGGAGCACCTCCATCAGGCGGTAGCGGTAGCGTCTGGGAACAAGATTTTTGTCAGGATTCGTCAGGTCGGGCGTGATGAATTTTGGCAGGGTGCGATCCTCATCCCATACGATGTAGTAGCCCACGACGGATAGCAGGTTGGAGAGCGCACGATATTGCCGTGCCCCTGTAGTAGAGCCAGTCTCCACCAGTTCGGTATTACCAATCGGGGCCTGAAAAAAGATCGAATGCGTGGGGTATTTCGCCTCGTCGGCACTGCCGAAAAACTGATCGTCCGCCTTGGTCTGGGCTGCTTTCCGCGAGACGAAGTGCAAGTCCGCTTGCCGACGATAGCCAGACGGGTTGCCGCTGGTTGGATCGACGTCGAGATCCCAATAAGTATTGAGCGTCGCCTGACTGAGATTGCGCGTCATCGCATCAAAACCGGCCCGCGCTGCCTGAAATTGAGCAACTCTTGCAGTCGTGCTGTTTATAACGCGACGAGTTTGATCCACCGAAGAGAGAAGCAAGCCAAGAATGGCCACAATCAGCGCTGAGGACACGATTAACTCAACGAGGGTGAATGCGCTTCGGGAATTGCTGTAATTCTTCATAGCTGAGAGAGGTTGTTGAAATGCGAACTGATTATTTCGGAAGGATGCCGTCTGTTTTGGCGATCAAGATGGGAAGAACTTTGTATCTGGCATTGGCGGGCATCGCTGCGACGTCTGCTGATGCCTTCAGTCCCTTGAGAAAATCCAGCGAGGGCGGCGTGTTTTTCCCAACTACGACCAGTGCTTTTACAGCCGACTTCGTCTTGTCGTAATATTCGTCGGCAGCCACGGTGACATTCTGCTGATCGATAACCAGACGAGTTGCATACACACGGCCTTGCTCATATGCGGGGACCGGCTCGGTATCGCTGTCAAGGAAGCCCCCATCCGCATCGTAAAAGTAAATAGTGTAGTTGGTAGCTGTGTCGGAGATTTTCGAGAACTCCATCGCCTGCAACATCGCAGTAGCGTGCATAGTGATGCGCATCGTATTGGTCGCATCCACTGTCGTGCGGAAAATCTGCAAACCGGCAGGCAGCAATCCTAAAAGAGCGATGAAAGCCGTGGCGATGATTGTAATCGCCAGGGTGACCTCTATGATACTGAAGCCCTGACGGCTTTTAGCCGAGGCAAGCGGGTTTTGTGAGGGGTCCTTCTCTAGGGAGCTATGGGGTTTGTGCATACGGTGTATTTACAGAGCGTTTTCGGGATTGGTCAACAGGAAATCTGCAAACTAACAGGAATTTTTGAAATTTGCACCGCCATGCTACTTGGAAGGGAACAAAGAGCGACTGGTGCGCAGTTGGTCGAAATTCGGGAAGAACGCCTCGATAATATAGCCTTTTCCCGGCACCATATCGCGTGTGGCGATGTTTGCGGTATATTCAAGCCTCTCCTCGGGATTGATCACGAGGAACCCCTGTTCCTTGTCCAGTTTTTGGTCATCCGACCAGCGCGAGATTACTTTACCATCCTCGCTTTTGAGCAGCACTTCGATCCGCTGCGAACTGGAAAATTCGAGTTGCATGGCCTGCTTGCCTTTATTCACGACCTGCACACTCACCGCCACGGAGCGAGTGCCGGGAAGTTTTACCATGCTGGGCTCGATCGTCATGCTCATTGCGATTTGCCTCCAGCCCGATTTGTCGTCGGCCACTTTTTTTCCACCACGATGAAATGGCGACGTCACAATGTCCGAAGTTTTCTCGCCTGCGCGTTTGGTGGAATCCCACACACTGCCAGCCCCTTTCTTTGCTCCTGTCCAAGTGCGCTCCCAAAATCCAGGCGTTGGTGGCCGGGTGCCGTCCGGCATTGCGGGCTGTGTTTTTGCGAAAGCAAAAGTGGAAAGGTATGTGAGAACGAACAGCATCTTCATAGGATAGAATGTGTGCCCGACGCCTGCCGGGTTGCAAATCCCAATTCTCAGGCCAAAGCTGCGCGCCATGCATATCCGCACTTTCCTAGCCCTGCTCGCACTCGCCTCCACAAGTGCGCTCGGCATGTCTCAAAAACCGAAAGTCACCATCCGCTTCCACACCGAGGCGAACAAACAGGACGGAGGCACCTTCTCGATGCCCGTGCATCTTCAATATCAGCAACGCGACACACACATCGAACGCATCCCGGCACTCAGCGAAAAACAAATCCAGACCATCTTCCCTTTTCGTGCGACGGATGGTTCTTGGGGCTGTGCTTTTCAATTCAATGAAAGCGGGCGCATCCGTTTGGAAACCATGAGCAGCGAAAGCCGTGGCACTTCGCTCGTCGTATTTATCGGGACGAAAACAGGGCAGCATCAAGTGGCGGATATGATCATTGACCGCATCGTGAACGACGGCGTCATCTCGGTCCCGCGAGGCATCACCGATATCGAGATGCTCGTCCTGCGCCAGCAATTCAAAATACTCGGGGCGGAAAAACCAAAGCCGGAGAAAAAAGAAAAGAAGGAAGATATCACCGACTGGCGCATCAACCGCGAACGCGAAGCCACACCGCAGCCCGCACAACCACCGCGCAAGGAAACACCACTTTCACGCCTGCCGGACTGACGTGCTCTCCGCAGGCGACTCCATCTTTCTCCGCAGGCGCACATGAACACCGCCTACGCATCGCTACTCACCGCGATCTCCCCCGCCTTCGTCGTCATCGCTTGCGGTTTTGCACTGCGTCGGCTTGGGAAATTGCAGCCCGCGGCAGATGCAAGCCTGCTCACGCTCGCGGTCAATTTTTTATATCCCTGCTTCATCGCAGACGCCGTGCTTGGAAACCCCGCGCTACGCGAAATCGGCAACGTCCTCCTCGCTCCCATCGCCGGAGCCGCACTTCTCACGTGCAGTTTCGGCGTCGCAGCGATCGCCTCACGCATGATGCGCCTTTCGAAGCCGCATCCCGCCAGGACATTCACATTCACAGCCGCCATCCCCAATTGGGGCTACCTGCCCATTCCGCTCGTTCAGGCCATATTTCCTAGCAGCACCACCGGCATCCTCTTCATTCATAACATCGGATTCGAACTGGCGCTGTGGAGCATCGGCGTCTGGCTCCTCTCCGGTGAAGGCTCATGGCAGCGCGCATTAAATATTCCCTTCTTCGCAATTCTCTCCGCTCTCGTGCTCAACCTTTTTCACGCCACCGACTGGCTGCCGGCCTTCGCGCTGAATTCGCTGCACTTCCTCGGTCAGGGCGCCATCCCGCTCTCGCTCCTTCTCACCGGCGCCATGCTCGCCGACTCCGTCAACGAAGGGGGACTCGCCCAAAACAAAGGGCGCACACTCGCCGGTTGCATCGTAAAACTTGGAATCCTCCCGCCGCTCATCATCCTCGCGGCGCGATGGCTCCCCTGCTCCCTCGACCTAAAACGTGTCCTCGTCGTCCAGGCCGCAATGCCATGCGCAATGGTGCCCGTCGTCCTCACGCGTCTCTACCGCGCAGACACCGGCACCGCCGTCCGGCTTGTCATCACCACCACCGTCCTCGGTCTCCTCACCATTCCGCTCTGGCTGCGCATCGGCGCGCACTTCGTCGGATTATAAAAATCACGTCTTTCGCAGACGACATAGGGCCATTGCACCCACAATCCACATCAGCGCCAGTGGCTGCAAACTCCATCGCCCATGCAGCCAGAAAATCTCGCCCACATTGAAAGCCCCCCATTTCGTTGCACTCGAGTGCGCAGGAAACTTCTGAAAATATGACCCGTCCCACATACCCATAGGGTTGACCGATACCGGTCCCGGCATCGCAGCAATCCACAGTGGCTCGGGTTCTCCAGCTTCGACACGCGTCCAAGTTTCCGTGCGGATTATTCCGAGCAATCGCTCACGTTCCGCTGCGTCCGGCACCTCCTTCGTCAGCTTGCGCTGCTGCCCTTCCATCCACTCCTCGAATTTATCCTCCACCACCGGCCATGCGCGCCCGCTCACAAACAAAGGCCATGCATAACGCCACACCAGGCTGTTCCCGAATAATTTCTCCTTCCACTCGCCCGGGTGATTTCTCCAGGCGTGAGCACCCACACCCAAAGGATTCAGCGCATCCGTCACCGTCAGCAACGACTGCTGGAAAATACTGAACGCAGCGAGAGCGATTCCGATTCGCGGCCATTGTGAAAACGCCGGCACCAATGAGAGGCATACGAACGGCAGTATCGGAATCAAATACCGTGGCCCCGCTGCAAACCCGCCGTGAAAACCGTTGAAACAAATATTCACCGAGAAAAAGAAAAGCGCGATTCCGATCACTATCCGTCGCTCCGCACGCATTGCATCGCGACGACACCACTTCGCCAGGGCAAAGACAGCAAGCAACAGCACTGGCGAAAGCACGAACAAACCACGCCACGGCGAAATCGTAATCACCAACGCAGCGAACCATGAAGGTGCGGTGAACATCCCGAGAAACGCCGGAGCCGTTTCCTTGAACACCGGATTTTGAAAACTCGTATTCACCACGAACGGCGACCCAAACGCCGCCAAATTGTAGCACAGCAACGCAACAAGGCTTGGCAGCACGCCCAGCGTAAAGCGCCCCGCATCACGCCAGTTCCACCGGCGCATCAACACCCACAGCCCGAACATCGCGCCCGGGACTACCGACAAATAATTCGTCACCGCAGCCACGCCTGCCCACATCCCCGCACGAGACGGACGGCCTGCGCGCACATCCGCAAACGCCGCGAGCAAAAGCACCGCAGTCAGATTGTGATCAAACATCAACGTCGCAAACGGAAAGAACGTCGTCCCGAAACCAAACACCAAAGCCGCCCCCACCACCGCGCATTTATTTCCGGGAAACATCCCGGCTGCAACGCGCGCAAAAAGCACCACGCCCAATGCCGATACAAGTCCCACCGTCAAAGCGGAACACAACCACCCGTTCACGCAGAGCACCCACCAATCATCAAGACTGAGCCCCATCGCCCGCTCCACGTGCGACGCCACGAAATACACCGGCACCGCGAGGAGTGACGCACCCGGCGGCTTGTTCGGGTGAAAATGCCCGTCCGGAGCAATGCCTACATCGCCCGAGCAAGTATCCCATCCGATCACCACCGGCACCGCGCCATCGTCCAACGACTTCCCGTTCACGGGAGCCATATTGTAGTCCCATGGATCATTCCCCCAGCACAGACGGTAAACTTTTCCGTCGCGCGCAAACTCCGCATTTTTCACCGACTCACGCACCATGAGCCGCCCCACACCCGGCCGATACACCATGAAATCATCCACCGCAAAAGTCCCCTGCTCCACAATCGCCCGCACCTCTGCAAAGCGTGCATTCTGATTCCATCCGCCCCCTTGATGAAACCACGCAAAAGTCAGAAACGAGAGCGTGAAGAGCAGGATTTGAAAACGGCGCGGCAGCATGTGACGTGGATGAATGACGAATTCCGAATGACGAATGAAGCTCTAAAGTGCGTTCTTCATTGCATCCCTCATTCGTCCTCCGTCATTCACTCTCATGCCTTGGCAGCAAACCTACGACCCTCTTCACAACCTCGCCGGTTCCGCGCTCGTTGCCGCGCTTCCGATTGTTCTGCTGCTTGCGCTGCTCGCATTTCTCCACGTTCGCGCACACCTCGCCGCACTCGTCGCACTGGTAGCAGCGCTCGCAGTTGCGGTGTTTGTTTTCAAAATGCCCGCGTCGCTTGGATTCGCCGCCGCAGGCTACGGCGCAGCGTTCGGTCTTTTTCCTATCGGCTGGATTATTCTGAATGCGATCTTCATCTACCAACTCTCCGTCGAAACCGGAGTGTTCGATGCGTTAAAAAAACAAATCGCCTCGCTTAGCTCCGATAGACGCATCCAGGCGCTGCTCATCGCATATTGCTTCGGCGCATTCATCGAGGGCTGCGCAGGCTTTGGCGCTCCCGTCGCGATTTCCGGTGCGATGCTCATCGGTCTTGGATTCAAACCTCTCGACGCCGCGAAGCTCGCGCTCATCGGCAACACCGCACCCGTTGCCTTCGGCAGCGTCGGCATCCCAATCACCACGATCAGCAGCGTCACCGGTCTCGATCTCCACGCGCTCAGTTCGATGGTTGGCCGGCAGCTTCCTTTCTTTTCACTCATCGTCCCCTTCTGGCTCATCGCTGCACAAGTCGGCTGGCGCGGAATGCTCGCAATCTGGCCCGCGTGCCTCGTCTGCGGCAGCGTCTTCGGGATCACGCAATTTCTCGTCAGTAATTTTCATGGCCCGTGGTTAGTGGACATCATCTCCGCCACCGCCGCCATGCTCGCACTGATCGTGCTGCTGAAATTCTGGCAGCCAAAAGACGAAGCCGCCCTACAAACTCAGGTCGCAACTCATTACTCAATTCGCCCGTGGCTACCGTGGCTTTTGCTCGCCGCGTTCGTTGCGCTTTGGAAAGTGAAACCCGTCGAGTTGTGGCTGAAGTCTGTCGCGAATTGGAATTTCAATGTCCCGCTGATTTTCGAAGGCGTGCAGCGCATCCCACCGATAGTCGCAGCGCCCGAGTTTGAAAAAGGTGTCTTCGATTTCCAACTCCTCGCCTCCACCGGCACCGCGCTCCTTTTCGCCGGTGTGCTCGCAGGGCTGCTCCTCGGCGTGAAGCCGATGCACCTCGCCCGCGTCTATTTCCGGACGCTGCATCGCGTGCGCGTCTCACTGCTCACCATCGCGCTCATGCTCGCGCTGGGCTACGCCACGCGCTACTCGGGCACCGATACCACGCTCGGCCTCGCCTTCGCCTCCACCGGCTCATGGTTTCCATTTTTCTCCCCACTGCTCGGCTGGCTCGGCGTCGCGCTCACCGGCAGCGATACTTCGTCGAACGTGCTCTTCGGCAATCTCCAAAAAGTCACCGCTGAGCAAACCGGCATCTCACCCATTCTCACTTGTGCTGCAAACAGCTCCGGTGGAGTGATGGGCAAAATGATTGACGCCCAAAGCATCGTCGTCGCCCAAACCGCAACCGGCACCGCACCCGGAGCGCCCGACGCGGGCACCATCCTGCGCGCCGTTTTCTGGCACAGCCTCGCACTCGCCTCGCTCGTCGGCATTCTCGTCTGGCTGCAAGCCCGCGTGTGGACGTGGATGATCCCCTAGCCACTCCCCGCACTACGGCTTCATACTGACGCGTAGCCGAAAATATACCTTGGGCGGCATTGTTCCGGGAATCTGGTAGGAGCGCTTTTGAACTCCTGCATTCAGGAAAAATGGCGCTGCGTCCACGCTCGTCCATTGGAGCAAGTCTGAAGACATTTCCAAAACGTAATCAACGTCCGGAGCCACTGTGCTCACTTCGTAAGAAATCAACCCCTGACTTCCATTCATTGCTATTTCAGGCGTGCGAGGAGTGGATGGCGATTGCGGGTTTGTTCCAAGTGCGTATTCCATCAGATTACTGACTCCGTCCAAATCGGGATCATTCCCTCCGCCAGAAACCCCGTATCCGGAGGCCCATGTGGCGAAGCGATTCGTCGCAGCTATAGCGCCGGGTGATGCGGTCGATGCCATCCAATTGATGTGGTCGTTGCCGTAGTCTTTTTCGGAAATCTTGGTGAGCGAAGGGCCCTGTCCGTCGGGTGTGGTGACCCACGGTGCGCTGTCGCTGAAATCCACTTTATCCACCCTCACGTATTGCTGGACGTTGAGTGCATCCACTGCGCCGGGGCGTTTCAGTTGCACGGTTTCGCCGCTGTTGTTGAGGCTTCCGGTTGTCCACTGAAACACCTTCGTGCCTGCGGGGACCAATGAGCCATAGACGGTATTGAAAAGCGTGAGATTCTTGGTGAGGACAACGCGCTCGCCGGGGGCCATGGTGAGTGGCGTAGCGGTTGGAAATTCAAACTCAATGCCGTCTGCAAAATTCCACGGCTTTCCTTTGACGGCGTCGTAGAGCGTAACGGGTGCGCTGCTGACATTGAGCAACTCGAGGTATTCTGCGTCGCCAGTGCCGGAGCCTGCGGGGTTATACATGATTTCGGAAAACACGATGGGGCCGATGCGCGGGCCGCTGTTCACAGCGCCGGGCGTGGGTGTTTTCATCGGGACGAAATTATACGAGTCAGAGCTGGGTTTGTAGTAGAAGCCGAGTGTCTCGCCTTCGATGCTGGGGCCGAAGTCCTCCTTGCTCTGGTAGTCGGTGAGCTGGTCGTTGACAGCGGAGCTGACATAGATCGTTTCGCCAACGTCGCTGAGTGCGAACGGGACTATTTTATTTGGGTCAATGCTGACGCTGCCGAAGTTGCTGCTTTCGTAGAAGACCTGGTAGCCGTGCGCGGGGATGATCGTGCCGACGGGAATGCGATATTTTTGGAGATTGGTGCCGTCGTCGCTGAGGAACCAGCCGCCGATGTCAATGGAAGCGTTGGTGCGGTTGTAGAGTTCTATCCAGTCACTGGACGTGCCGGAGTTAGCGAGGATTTCGTTGATCACCACCCGCTCGCCAATCGTGTAGGGATAATCTGCGGGGCTGTAGGCGTATTCGGCACCGATATCCACGCGACTACCGTCCGCATCCAGACTGTGTGCTGGGTCGCCGTTGTTGATGGCAGGCGATGTGGGCTGGAGTTGGAAGTTATAGACGTTCGGATCCACGAAAATAGGATCAGTCAAAAGGTTCGACGAGCCGCTTAGCGCGATGGTGTCGCTAAGACTATAGGCGATGATGGCCGTGGAAAAACTGTCCACAGTCACAGGGGCAACGGCTGCCTTTGAGAAAATGGTGTTGGAGATGGTTGCGTTGCCTCCACCCTTCCCAAAGTTCTTCTCGTAAATCGCGACACCCGAGGTTTTGCAGGCGACGAAAGTATTTTGATCAATGGTGGCGTTGGAGCCGAAATCCTTGATGCCGACGCCGAGGTTACAGCCGACGATCAGATTTTTCCGTATCGTGACGGTGGAGCCCTGCCCCACGGAGACGCCCTTGTCGGAGTTGAAATAGATCGCGTTGCCTTGAATCAGGATGTTGCTGCAAGCCTCGCCAATATCAATGCCGTCGCTGTTGCTACCCTGAAAGCGATAGATGCGGCAGTCTTCGATGACGCCGTTGATGACGCCATCGAAGTCGATCGCGTCGGTGTCCGGCGCATTGTTGCCAAGCAAGGTGCATCGCTGGACCAAGGCGGCACCTTTTTTCACATGGATGCCGTCGCCCGTGTAGGGCGAGTAGAAGACGCTGTCGCGCAGGATGCACGAGCCACCATACATATAGAAAGTAAGGTCGGAATCCTTGATGTCTATGAAGTCGGCGGTGACGGTGGCGTAGTGCCCTGTGATGGCGTGGTCGTAGAGCACGGGGTCGAAGCCTCGCGTCGCGCCACGGATGACGAGGTGGGCGAGATTCGACGGGCCGCTGCCGTCTTCAAAACTAATGCCGCCCCATCGTTCACCATTTCGCCCGGTGATGGTGACGGGTTGCGCGGCGGTGCCGGCGATGTTGAGGATGCCCTGCACGCGAATGTTGCTTTTCGTGGGCATATTGATGGTCACACCGGGCTGAATCGTCAGCGTGATCCCCGGCGGGACAATCAGATCGCTGCTCAGCGAGTAGTTGGCGTTCGCGGTGGTGAGAGTGGTGTTTGAAGCGAGCGTGCCGCCGATGGTGGTTTCGCCGGACGGGACGAAGTTTGCGGTGATCGTCGCTGCGCCAGTAATGGTCACGTTGATGTTGCTACCAGCAGCGGCAACTCCCGTCCACGAACTGAACACGTAGCCGGGCGCAGGCACGGCCTTGAGCGTAAATGGAATATTGGGGAATATTTTGAAAATGGAGGGCGACACAGGGACACCTTGCACAAGGAAGGTGCCGCCAGCGGCGTTGTTGGCGGCGAGCGTGAGATCCACCGCCGTGCTGACGCCAAGCTCAGAAGCAACCTCCCCGTGAATATTGGTCGCTCTCGCATTGGCGTAGTCTTTGACGTTTTGGATGTTGGCGGCCCGGCCACCCACGCTCATTCCGCCCAATGGAGACCAAAGGGCGGCGTGACGCGCCACGAGCGCAGTATTCTCCGCGTCCATGGCAGAGATGGTCGCGATGACACGCGCTGGCGCAAAAGTTCCTGCCGCGTGTGCGGCAAAACGCTGGGCGAGGCGTTGCTTGAAGCCAGCGTTCACCTTCAATCGCACGAGCGCGTCCTCGCTGCCCATCAATTGCCCCAGAATGCCTGAAAGTGTGCCGGTATCCCACGTGCGATCCATGTCCGGAAGGAACCAGTGCCATTTACCCCCGGGATTCCTATCCCTCCAAAACTCACGGTTCCACGGCCAGCTCGTGTTGTTGCTATAGGCCTCTGCGATGATGAAATCCATGAAGCTGTCCATGTCTATTTTCGATTCGACGTAGTCCCAGTTCGCCTGAACGGTCAGGTCGGCGGTGCTCATGAAAGTCATCAAAGCGACCCAGTCGGTGGTGTCGCCTTTTTGTGCGCCGAGCGTGATCGAAGGTCCCGTGACGTGTCCGTAAATCAGGTGGTCAATTTTGTCCGCCGCGAGGTGATAATACTCGGAAAACCAAGTCTCATCCCAACGCTCGCGGATGTTGTGAATACCGTAGTAAACTCCATTGATGAAAACGACACTGGGCCGGTAATCATAGGTATCTGCCTTGAGTATCCCCTTTCCGAGTTTCGGCATGAGGCCGTCACGCATCATCTCTCTTTCCCAGTTATCACCACCATCACGGAGGGTGAAACTGGTGTGATGCGAAGTTTGATTGCCCGGAAAGAGATCGTAAGTGACCACATCATTCCCGTATTTGCTATCAATGTATATATTGAGAGCCTTCTGCGCATGGGGCCAATTGTTTTCACTTCCGATGCGGATGCCGCAGCCAGTGGAGAAAGCAGTGACACCACCGGGAGCGAAGAACTCCAAATTCGCAGGCGCATCTTTGCCTTTAAAGACAGCGTTGTAAGCCCCAACGATCGGCTCGTGGAGGTTTTTGTAGATGCCAATCGTGTTGCCAAAAAGCGTCTCCGGATCAGCAACCACCGATATGTAGGGGACATTGGTGATGGTCTCTCCATACAAATAGGTGCGCGTGACAATCGCACCCGGCGCTTTTCCTGTTTCAAAGCAGCGCGCGCGCAGCACTGTTGTGCCCGTGATGCTTAGCGGCGCAGTATAAAGCGACGATGTGCTCTTAGGATCACTACCGTTGAGTGTGTAGCGGATTTGCCCGGACGGGACAGTCATCGTCACTGTCTGGTTGCCCGAATAGAGACCAGCCGGCAGCGAAACCGTGACGTCATTTCCGGTGATGCGAACATCATCCACAATGGCTGTCGTGTTTGCCGCACCGGGCGTGGGTTCGGCAAACTGCCGCCAGATCGCGGGATTGCTGTTGTCCCGCCCGTAGGAAATGTCAGCGACCTGCTGGCCAAAGGTGACGGTGTCAACGGTGGTGTAGCTGGTGGACAAGGTCGCGATGAGGCCGAGATCGAAGCTGATGTCCGAACTGTTGACCGCAGCCTGATGAACCTCGACCGCCAGCACGTTGTCGCCAGTCACCAATCCACTGGCTGGAATCGTGTAGGGGAAAAACGTCGTTTCATCCGCACCGCCCACAGTCACTGACGCGAGCGTTGTGTAGCTGACATCGCCCACAGGCATATTGCGCCGCACCACTTCGACTCCATTCAGATAAACGACGCATCCATCGTCCACCAAAAGATTCATCGTCAGGCCCGTGTAAGCCGCAGGATTGGACACGTTGAAGTGATGACGGAAATAGGTCGTAATGTATTTATTGCTCGCATTGGGACCGTAGGAAACGACCGTGTTTTCGGGATCCCCATATCCGAGGCGCGCAGGCCCCGATGCCCAACTCGAATCATCAAAATTGCCCGCCCTCCACTGAGTGCTCTGATCGCTGCCATTATCCTTGTATTTCCACACCGCCGCAGGAGCACTCGTCGAGGCATTGACCAGCGTCGTTGTGCTTATTCCAGTCGCCTTGGTGAGCGTGAGAGTCTGGCCCGTTGCTGCAAGACTGAAATTGGTGTGATATTTTTCTGTAGTAAAATTATACCAAGGCCAGTAGCCGCGCGGGAAACTCTGCCCCGGTGCCGCATCGTGTCCATCGGCGATGATCTTCAGGTAGCCATTGGCTGGAATTGAAGCTCCGGAAGGAACGGCCCATTTGAAGGGATTCGATGGATTATCGCTGATGAAATACCCATCAAGGCTGACAGATCCGTTCGTTGTGTTCTTCAACTCAAACCAGTCCGGGTAATCCTCAAAGTCCACAATGTCCGGAACAGAACGCGTGTTCGACGCCATGATTTCATTGATCTGAACTTGAGCCACGGCCTCAAATGAACCGGTCATCAAGCAGGCCAATAAAATTAGGAGAGAACGCTTCATTGCAGATAATTTTTAATTCAGTTCAGGTTTGCGGGGCACGTATTTTGGAACACCATTTTTAGCTGCTTATTAAAATAATCGCAAAGACTTTGTTATACCATCTGCTCAAATTAAACAGACATTCGAGTTTTCCGCATAGCGTTTAGTTGAACCAGCAGCCAGTCGCGACCGATGAGTTGGAGGACGGATTTGGCGTCCTCCCAGTAACGTTGCAGGGTGTCCCTCATTCGATGCCGGAG
>CANJNZ010000030.1 GCA_947476045.1 Chthoniobacteraceae bacterium | reverse complement strand
ATCATCATGTTCGCCCAAAAACAAACAGCCATTTGCCCTATCGCCGCACTTCTTGCATCCAAAAGTCCAGTCGCCGCCCTCGCTCGTCTGACAAAAACAGCCGCCCAGAAAACTTTCAGACGATCACCTCTTTAATCAGCGTTTCCTTAACCGACACGGGCACAAGGCCGTTCCCTCCCCAGGTGGCTATTGTTCCATCGGAGCAGAGGGCAAGGTTGTGTGAGTAGCCTGCCGCTATGGCTAAGACTGTTTTTCCAAAGAGCGCGCTTGTTCCGCCGAGGGTGTTCACTAGCACCGGGGTATTGCGGCTGGTAGTCGTATTGTCGCCGATTTGACCTAGGTAGTTCAAGCCCCAGGCAGCAACGGTGCCGTCAGAACACAGTGCGAGGCTGTGAGCTTCGCCCGCTGCGATGGCTATTACATTTTTTCCAAAGAGTGCGCTGGTTCCATTTGCTGTGTTCACCTCCACTGGCTTATTACGGCGCGTTGTTGTATTATCACCGAGTTGACCGCTGCCATTGTCTCCCCAAGAATAAACTTTTCCTTCGCTGCTCAATGCAAGCGAATGGCTTCCGCCGCACACTAATTGCACGATCGTTTTGCCCGCCAGCACACCAGTTTGATCAACAGCTTTTGGGGTAAAATAATTAACTGTAGCATCCTCGCCGAGTTGCCCGTAGGTATTTTGTCCCCATGCAGCGATGCCCGTGTAAGGCCAGAGCAGAACGAGGTCATTTCCATCACCTCCGTAATACCATGCAATAAAAGGATACGTTTTTCCGTTATAGGTGAGGTTCACTGTCGCACCGTTGGGTGCGTTAGTGAATGCGCCATTAATAAAACCAAGTCCAGTGTTGCGCACGATGGTTAGATTAGTGCCGGGTGATGGTGTAAAATTGAGCGTCAGATCGAGCGTCAGTCCGGACGCATTGAGTCCAGACGTAGCCAGGGGGACATCGTTGGGTGTGTTTAATGTCGCTGCAATGCTTGTGCTCGACTGCTTCATCCCTGTCAGAGCGATATGAAATAAGGGTTGGCTTGCGTCGCTACTGGCTATGACAAGCGCGGCATTTTTAAGCCCGTCACTTCCTGGGCTAAAAGCCACTTGGAATGTAGTAGAATTCCCCCCTGATATTGTCATTGAAGTGGGGCTGGCTATTGCGAAGTCAGATGAATTCACACCAGTCAGCGCAGCGCTTATCCCTATAAGCGGAGCCTCACCTGTATTGCGGATTCGGATCGTTCGCACACCACTCAATACTGCGCCGTAGTCTAGGGTGTTTGCATTATCCGCCAACGCTGTGAGGACAGGCTCCAAAACTTCGATTTCGATCTTGGGTGGCAAGAGTCCGTAGACCGCAGTCGAATGACCTGATTGCGTTCCCGAGGAATTGATAGCCTTCACAATTCGTCCACTCAGAACACTGATTCCGTTGGCCGTATTGACTGTGACTGGTGCTCTGCGCTGTGTTGTGGTGTTATCACCAAGCTGCCCGTAAGAGTTGTCTCCCCAAGTTGCCAATGTGCCGTCGGAACAAAGTGTAAGGCTATGGGCACTGCCAGCAGCGATGGCTATGGCCGTTTTGGAATACAGCGCGCTGATGCCTGTGGTTGTGTTTACTGCTGTCGGCACATTTCGCGTGTTAGGATAGGTATTCGTGTTATCACCGAGCTGGCCGTAAAAGTTCTCACCCCAGGCTGCCACCGTGCCGTCGGAGCACAGGGCGACGCTGTGTTTCCCCCCCGCAGAGATGGCCGTGACTGCTTTTGAAAAAAGTGCGCTGGTTCCACTTGTGGTGTTTACTGCCACCGGTGCAAAACTCCACGTTCCTGAGTTATTGCCGAGTTGGCCGTTGTTATCGCCCCAAGCCACAACGGCCCCGTCCGAACATAGGGCCAAGCTGTGGGAACCGCCTCCTGCGACGGCAGTGACCGTTTTTCCAAAGAGAGCACTGGTTCCGCTGGTCGTGTTTACTGCCACTGGCGCGTAGTGAGGCATCGATGTGTTGTCTCCGAGTTGGCCGTAATTGTTGCTACCCCACGCTGCTACAGTGCCATCAGAACACACAGCCAAGCTGTGAAAACCTCCTGCCGCGACAGCAGTGACCGTTTTCCCAAAGAGCGCACTGGTTCCACTGGCTGTGTTCACTGCCACCGGAGTATTGCGCTGTGTGGTAGTATTGTCGCCGAGTTGACCGTATGAGTTGTCACCCCATCCTACAATTGTGCCATCGGAGCACATAGCAAGGCTGTGTATAGAGCCGGCTCCAATGGCTATGACTGTTTTACCGAAGAGGGCACTGGAACCAGCATCTGCGTTCACTGCCACTGGGGCGTAGCTGTCGCTTGTCGAGTTGATTCCAAGCTGGCCATAGAAATTATACCCCCACGCATAGACTTTCCCTTCGCTGGTAAGCGCCAAAGTGTGACTGCCGCCACATACTACTTGCACGATGGTCTTGCCGTTCAGTGCCCCGCTTTGCTCTACAAACGACGGTGCGTTGCGCTGCGTCGGCGAATTATCACCCAGTTGTCCGCGGTTGTTTGAACCCCATGCGGTGAGGCCCGTGTATGGCCATAGCAGCACGAGGTCTCTGCCCGCACCGCCGTAATACCACGCGACGAAGGGATAAATTGTGCCGTTATAAGTCAGATTTAACGTCGCCCCGTTGGGCGCATTGCTGAATTGACCACGAATGAAGTTTGTGCCGGTGTTTCGTATGACTGTCAGATTCGTCCCGGGATTCGGTGCGAAATTCAGTGTAGTATTGAGAGCGATGCCGCTTGCGTTGAAGCCAAAAGCAGTGAGCGGTATGTCGCTGGCTGAGCTAAAAGTTGCAGTAAGGTCGGAGAGCGAGGGTCTTGTGCCTGTCAGTGCGATTCGGAAAGGATTTTCATCGCTGTCGTTGCTTGAAATTTCGAGTTTTGCACTTTTGGCCCCTGCCGTTTCCGATGCAAAAACAACTTGGATTATTGCTGTTCCTCCCGGCGGTATTGACGAGGGAGGCTGGCTGATGGAAAAGGCTTCGACATTAGTGTCCGACAAAGTTCCAGACACGCCGTTGAGTGGCAGGCCACCCTCGTTGCGTATTCGGAATGTGCGAACACCGTAGGGTGTTATGCCGTAGTCCAAAGTATTCGCATTATCTACCAAAGGCATGACAGAAGGCTCTAGCACCTCGACTGCAATCTCTGGGGCTGTCGTTCCGTAAGCAGCCACAAAGTGGCTGCTAGACGAACCAGATGCTCCCAATCCAGAAACATGCTTCCCAGCAAGGGCGCTGGTTCCGCTGTTTGTGTTCACTGCCGCTGGTGCAGAGCGATAGATATTCGTATTGTCGCCGACTTGGCCGTTGCCGTTCTCGCCCCAAGCTGTCACTGAGCCGTCGGAACAGAGGGCCAGACTATTGAAGTAACCAGTCGCTATGGCCGTCACAAACTTACCGAATAGCGCACTGACTCCACTGGCAGTGTTGACGTTAACCGGCGCATTTCGCTGCGTCCCCGAATTATCACCCAGCTGGCCGTAATTGTTGGCACCCCAAGCCACAACTGTGCCGTCTGAGCAGAGGGCGATGCTGTGTGAGTCGCCAGCAGCGAGAGATGTTACAACTCTTCCAAAAATTGCGCTGGTTCCACTGGTTGTGTTGACCGCTACTGGCACAGAGTGAGGGAAAGTAGAGTTATCGCCAAGTTGACCGTTATTATTGGCACCCCATGCCGCCACTGTGCCATCGGAGCATAAGGCGAGACTGTGTTGGTTGCCTGCAGCAAGTGCTGTAACCGTTTTTCCATACAATATACTCGTCCCGGCGACCGTGTTCACTGCGACCGGTGAACTACGATTGATATATGTGGTGTCCCCGAGATGGTTGTTTGAATTGAGGCCCCAAGCCGCCACTGTGCCGTCCGAACACAAGGCGAGATTATGCATCGAGCCTACAGCGATGGCTGTGACAGATTTACCGAAAAGAAAACTGGTTCCGCTTGCCGTGTTTACAGCTACAGGTGAAAGGCGATCAGTCGTCGTGGCGTCGCCAATCTGGCCGTAAACGTTGTAACCCCAAGCTGCTATTGAACCATCAGAGCATAACGCCAGACTATGAGCATTTCCGGCTGCAATGGCGATGACCGTTTTCCCAAAAAGTGCGCTAGATCCGTTGGCTGTATTTACGGCTACGGGTTCAAGGCGATCTATTGATGTGCTATCGCCGAGTCCTCCGAATTGGTTGTAACCCCAAGAGTAGACTTTGCCTTCGCTCGTTAGTGCTAATGTGTGCCCTCCGCCTCGCGCCAATTGAACGATAGTTTTGCCAGCTAAGACTCCTGCCTGAACTACAGGAACTGGAGAGCGACGGGTCATTGTCGTATTATCACCAAGCCGACCGTTGTCGTTATAGCCCCAAGCAGCGAGCCCCGTGTAAGGCCACAGAAGCACGAGATCATTGCCAGTGCCGCCGTAATACCACGCGACGAAGGGATAGGTGGTGCCGTTGTAGGTGAGGTTGAGCGTCGCGCCGTTGGCGACGTTGCTGAACTGGCCGTTGATGAAAGTGAGCGCGGTGTTGCGGACGACGGTGAGATTGGTGCCGGGGGTGGGGGCGAAGTTGAGCGTGACATCGAGCGTGTTGCCGGTGGCGGTGTAGCCGTTGGCGGTGACGGGGATGTCGGCTGCGCTGTTGAAGGTGGCGGTGACATTTGCCGCGTGCGAAACGCCCGCGAGGAAGAGCCCGCCGAGCACAGCGAGGATGAAAAAGGCACGGCTCGCCAGCGTGTGTCGCGCTGGAGATGTGTCGGATTTCATGGTGAAAGAGCGCAGGAGAATCGGTGAGGCGGAATATGCACGAGAGTCATCGTGCGGCATCGTTCGCGCGTATTTAACGAATGGAAATAGCCCTGTCAACGGGAGGGGTGTGTGATGCGCGTCATTTTCATCCATTGCTGAATGGGGCAGTCAACCACGGGGACGCGAAGGGCACGAAGTTGCGGGGCGCTTCGAATGAGGATCGTGGATTTCGGATTGCGGATTGGCGGGGTGCGCGAGTTTGGGAGCCGGAGTAACGTTACCGGAGACGGGAATAAGGTCACTGGAGGCGGGAGATGAGTCCATGGAGGCGGGAGATGAGTCCATGGAGGCGGGAGATGAGTCCATGGAGGCGGGAGATGAGTCCATGGAGGCGAGAGATGAGTCCATGGAGGCGGGAGATGAGTCCATGGAGCCGAGAGATGAGTCCATGGAGCCGAGAGATGAGTCCTTGGAGGCAGGAGATGAGTCCATGGAGCCGGGAGATGAGCCCATGGAGCTGGGAGATGAGTCCTTGGAGGCGGGAGATAAGTCCATGGAGGCGGGAGATGAGTCCATGGAGGTGGGAGATGAGTCCTTGGAGGGGGGAGATGAGTCCTTGGAAGGCGCGGGAGAGTTCCTTCAAAGTGCATGGATGTCTCCCAGCTTGCCTCCGCCGTATACAATGAGGCGATGGGGATGGGCGTGAAGTGGGCGGTGGTCAGTCCGTCGGCGGCGGGCGTTCAGGCTCCTGCGGATGCACGCGGATCGTTGACCACGGATGTCACGGATGGCCACGGATGTTTTTTCCGCGCAGCGGGGTGCGCTCTTTAACTGGGCGCGCTCGGTTTTGCTTACGCGGTGATGGCGGCGCGTTCGTCGCCGGCGGCGGTTTTTTCGAGGAAGTAGTCGTAGCCGCCGGGGTAGGGGGTGACCTGGCCGTTATTCACGTGGAGGACTTTGGTGGCGAGTTTGCGGATGAAGTGCACGTCGTGCGAAATGAAGACGAGGGTGCCGCCGTAGGAGCTGAGTGCGAGGGTGAGGGATTCGACGCTGTGGATGTCGAGATGCGTGGTGGGCTCGTCCATGAGGAGGAGGTTCGGCGGGTCCACGAGGAATTTGATGAGGTTGAGGCGTGTCTTTTCGCCGCCGCTGAGGATGTCGGTCTTTTTGTAGATATCGTCTTTGCGGAAGAGGAAGGAGCCGAGGATGCCGCGCGCTTCGTTTTCGCTGAGATCCTTGCCGCTTTCCATGACTTCCTGGAGAACGTTTTTATTCGGGTCGAGCGTGGCGGAGCGGTGCTGGCTGAAGTATCCGATCTTGGCGTTGAGGCCGGGGGTGCGTGTGCCTTTTTGGAAATCGAGGATGCCTGCGAGGATTTTGAGCAGGGTGGATTTGCCTGCGCCGTTGGGGCCGACGAGCACGGTGCGTTCGTCGCGCTCGACGGTGAGATCGAGGCCGCGATAAACCTGTGTCGCGCCGTAGGCCATGTGGATGCCTTCGAGGGTCATGGCGCGCTGGCCGATGCGGGGCGGCTGCGGGATTTGGAAGCGGAAGGGTTTCTTCGGCGGCACGGGTTTTTCGATCAGCTCCATGCGCTCGATTTGCTTGAGCTTGCTCATCGCCTGCGAGGCCTTCGAGGCGACGCTGCGGAAGCGGTCTGCGAATTCCTGCAACGCTTCGATTTCCTTCTGCTGGTTTTTGTAGGAGGCGTTTTGCTGCTCGTAGCGTTCTTCTTTCTGGCGGAGGTAATCGGTGTAGTTGCCGGTGAAGCTGTGCAGCTTTTTCTCGGCGATTTCATACACGCTCTGCACGATCTCATCCATGAACTGCCGGTCGTGCGAGATGAGGAGGACGGCACCGGAATAGTTTTTCAAATACTGCTGGAGCCAGAGCAGCGAGAGCAGGTCGAGGTGGTTCGTCGGCTCGTCGAGCAGGAGGAGGTCGGGCTCCATCACGAGAAGGCGGGAAAGGTGTGCGCGCATCACCCAGCCGCCGCTGAGTTCCTTCGCCTTGCGATCGTAATCCGTATCGCGGTAGCCGAGGCCGCGCAGGATTTTCTTCGCCTTCGCCTCCACTTGCGGGTTGCTCAGCGCTTCGTGCTTGGCGTGGGCTTCGAGGTATTCGGGCGAATCCACGCTGCCTGTTTTTTCCAACTCATGCAGCCGCGCTTCGAGTGCGGGGAGTTCGCCAGCGCGCCCGGTCGCCACGTCCATCACGGTTTCTTCGCCGACGACTTCGCCCTCCTGCGGGAGGTAGCCGACCATCGTCCACGCATCGCGCTCCATCACGCCGGAGTCGGGATCGTTTTCTCGCAGGATGATCGAGAAGAGCGTGGACTTGCCTGCGCCGTTCGGGCCGACGAGTGCGACGCGTTCGCCGTAGTTGACAGTCATGGACGCGCCCTCGAAGAGCATGCGGCCACCGGCGGAGACTTTGAGATCGCGGATTGTGAGCATTTTAAAAAATCGGGGGCGAGGTGTTAGACGAGCCGTCCGCCTTGGGCGAGAGAATCATTGCATCTCCGCCGCAGAAAGTTTTAGCCAAGGCCCGCCATGCTTCGCCCATTCATCGCCCTGCTCGCGTTTTGTGCCCTGCTGTTTCTCAGCGGCTGCTCGTCCACCCGCTACGAATACCGCTACGTGCGGGGAAGGACGGCGACGCTCAGCGGCGGTTACGCCAGCGCGCCGGAATCCGCGCCCGCAGTCGTCCATGCGGCCATCGCCGCCGGGAATCGCATCGCCGGCCTGCCCTACTGCTACGGCGGGGGACGATGCGATGGGATTGATTCGGGCTACGATTGCTCCGGCGCGGCGTCCTACGTTTTGCGCGAAGCGGGATTGCTGCGCGGCTTCGAAACTTCCACGAGTTTCCGTCACTACGGAACGCGTGGGCTTGGGAAATGGATCAGCGTGTATGCGAAATCCGGCCACGTCTTCCTCGTCGTCGCCGGACTGCGCTTCGACACCGGCTGGCACGACCAGAATGAAGGCCCGCGCTGGACAACAAAAAGCCGCCCCGCCAGCCGCTACAGCATCCGGCATCCCTCGGGGCTGTGAGGGTAGGCACTGGGCTTCACTCAAGCGGCGCGATTGGTAAAAGTGGCTCTTGCTGCCTCGCGCGGTTCCAGTCGTTCCGTAGCTCTTCCATGTGAATGGCTCGCCAGCGATTGACGAGGTCATACGCAGTTCCGGGTAAGTAGCCTTCGTAAATCGCACCAGTCTCGATCTCGATGAGTGCCTCGTGCTCGCCGTAAATGGCGTGGAAGTGAGTGGGCGGGTGATCGCGGTAATAGAAGCGAACGATGATGCCGTAAAAGCGGCTGACCTCAGGCATGGGCTGGCACCGTTGAGTGGACGATCTCTTGATAAGCGGCGTCGGGGCAAATTTCGATGTCCTCGGACCACGCGATCTGGCCGAACTGCCCGATGTGGACAGTGCGGAAGAAGGCCTCGTCCGCCAGTGGCGTAAAAACACCGCGCCCAACGTCGGCGGAAAGGTCAATCACACCCTCAACGCCGTCGGGATACGCGACGCGAAAGCGAAACCCTGAAAGTGCTTCGATTCTGACTGGCCTCTTCATGCGGAAAGGATGCTCAGTTTTCTTCTCAGGGCAAGACGCGAGTGGGCTGACTGCCAAAAGCCGCCCTGCCAGCCACTACAGCCTCCGGCATCCGGCGGGGCTGTGAGGGGTCGCTCCGCTCCCGTGACTGGTGAATAGTTGGGAAAGCGCGTCTTGCCCGATAATTGCGTTGCCCCTTATTACTGTCCGCGTAAAAACCACGCCGATGCTCTCTCCCGCCATTCGACCTTTTACGCCAGCACGCTTCATCATTTCAGCCTGTCTCACGGTTGCGCTATGTAGCTGTAGCGTTACATCCAAACCAACTGCGCTGAGAGAAACGCGCCTTGTGAAATCAATCGAAATAGGCCCTCCGATTTACTTTGAATTACCACCGGTTCCGCGCGGATGCGTTGCTCGTGTGTATGCCATGAATCCGAAGGCCTTTCCCGAAGCGAAAGGAAAACAAACAGATGTTGCGGACTGGTTTCGACAAAGGGGCATGGTCTTTCCCAAAGGTGGCTTTGCAATATTCTTACGGGAGAGTTCTGTTGCGATACTGGCGAGCACGCCGGAGCAACTTCATCTGCTCGACCCGATGGTGTCACTACCGCCGTCACTACCGTTTTAATAGCGGGGCGGCTGAAAAGAAAGCTACCGGCTGACGCGTGTCTTTTCCGCGCGGAGCATCCCGCAGCCAGCGGCGACGTCTATGCCACGGCGCTGGCGGATGGTGCTGGGGATGCCTGCGGCTTTGAGCGTGCGCTGGAATTCGATGGCGGCGGCGGCGGCGGTGGCGGTGCCGCTGAATGCGTTTGTGGGGTTGAGCGGGATGAGGTTGACGTGGGAGCGGATGCCGGTGAGCAGCGAGGCGAGGCGCTCGGCGGTGGCGGGGGAGTCGTTGGCTCCGGCGATGAGCGTCCACTCAAAAAAGATTTTGCGTCCGGTCTGCTCGGAATAGGTGCGGCAGGCGGCGATGAGTTCCGCGAGCGGCCATCGGCGGCTGGCGGGGACGAGTGCGGAGCGTTCCTCCTCGCTCGCTCCGTGGAGGCTCACTGCGAGATGGTAGCCGCGCTTTTCCGCCGCGAGGCGGAGGATGCCGGGGACGACGCCGACGGTGCTGATGCTGATGCGCGACGGGCCGAGGCCGATGCCGCGTGAATCGGTGATGATGTCGAGCGCGGTCATCACGGCGTCGTAGTTGTGCAGCGGCTCGCCCATGCCCATGAGGACGAGGTTGCGAAGCGCCGCGCCGTTTGCGCGCAGGGTGCGCTGGGCGAGGAGGACCTGGGCGACGATTTCGCCGGGGCGCAGATGGCGGACGAATCCCATCTGCCCCGTGGCGCAAAACACGCAGCCCATCGCGCAACCGGCCTGCGTGCTCACGCACGCGGTGTGGCGGCCCGTGTAGCCCATGACGACGGTCTCGATGGTCTGCGCGTCGTCGAGGCGGAGGAGAAATTTGCGAGTGAGTCCGTCGGAACTCGCGGTGTCGGCGACGACTTCGGGCGCGTCGGCGAAAAGGCGCGCTTCGTTTCCGACATTCGCATCCACCCAACGGCGGAGCGGCGGGAGAAAGTCGGGGCGCTGGGAAAAATCACACGTCGCCTCGCGGTGCAACGCACGCCAGAGCGCGCGGGTATGCGAGGGACGCAAGCCGTCGCCAACGAGTTCGCGCTCCAATTCTACGAAGGTGAAATCGTGGAGTGAACGCGGTTTTGTGGATGTTTGGGTGTCGAGCACGTGTGGTGAATAGCGCAAGACGGCGCATTTTAAACCGCAGATTTACGCGGATGTGCGCAGATGGGTGATGCGGATGAATCACGAAGGGATTTTCATTTTTTGCTAAGGAAGGCAGGAAGGCAGGAAAGGCAGGTCCGCTTTCCTCTCTTCCTGCTTTCCTAAGCCATCCCATTCCTTCGTGTGTTTTTTAAATCCCCTTGTCTTTGCATCTGCGTATATCTGCGGTTTCTGTCTTCGCTCACTTTGAATCCTGTCGCCACATTCGATCAATTTTTCTCCGCGCCCGCGCCGGTGCTCGCGCTTGCGCCGATGCAGGAGGTGACGGATTTGCCGTTCTGGCGGCTGATGAAGGACTACGGCGGGGCGGATGTTTATTTTACGGAATACTTCCGCGTCCACGGCGACTCACGGCTGGACAAGCCGATCCTCCGCTCGATTACCGAAAATCCAACGGGCCGCCCGGTCGTCGCGCAGATGATCGGCAACGACATTCCCGCGCTCGTTCGCACGGCGAAGGAGCTGCAAAAGCACGACATCGCAGCGGTGGATCTAAATCTCGGCTGTCCCGCGCCCATCGTATATCGCAAATGCGCGGGCGGCGGTTTGCTGCGCGAGCCTGCGCGGGTGGATGCGATCCTCGGCGCGCTGCGCGATGCGGTGCAGGTGAAGTTCACGGTGAAGACGCGTCTCGGCTTCGGCGATGCGGAGGGCTTTGACGAACTGCTCGCGATTTTTGCAAAGCACTCCCTCGATTTGCTGACGGTGCATGGACGCACGGTCGCGGGTGGCTATCGCAGCGAAGTGGACTACACGGCCATCGCACGCGCGGCGGGCGCGATGAAATGCCCGGTGCTGGCGAATGGAAATGTCAGCTCCGCCGCGAAAGCTGCGCACATTTTGCGCGAGACGGGTGCACGCGGGCTGATGATTGGGCGCGGGGCGATTCGCAATCCGTGGATCTTCCGGCAAATCCGCGAACACCTCGCAGGCGAGCCACTGTTTCTCCCGCAAGGGCGTGATGTGCTCAGCTATATCGAGGCGCTCTACGAAGCGGTTTCGTCACCGGAGTATCCCGAGGCGGCGCAAGTGCAGAAGATGAAAAAGTATCTGAACTTCATCGGCCTTGGCGTGGAGCCGACCGGGGATTTCCTCCACGCAATCCGGCGGGCGCGCACTCGCGAAGAGTTTTTCGCTGTCTGCGCGCGCTTCCTTTCGCACGACGAACCGATGCCGCTGGAGCCTTTCACACTGCCGCTAAAAGACCACGATGTCCTCGCAGGTTGCGTGGATTAATTCAAAAGTTCGCACTTTTTGCTTCACGTGTTCGATAGGTTGCGCATCTTCCGCGCGCTCATGCGTGCTGTTCTTGCTCTCGAAGATGGTCGGTTTTTCATCGGTGAATCCTTTGGTGCCACTGGCACCAAGGTCGGCGAGGCGTGTTTCAACACCTCGATGTCCGGGTATCAGGAAGTGCTCACGGACCCTTCCTATCGCGGGCAAATCGTGGCGATGACCGTGCCGCAGGTCGGCAACTACGGCGTGAACCCACTCGACGATGAAAGCACCGCCGTCCACGTGCGCGGTTTCGTCATTGAGGAACTTTCGCCCGTCGTCAGCAACTGGCGCGCGACCGGCGGACTCGACGAGTATTTGAAAAAATGGGGCGTGCCCGGAATTCAGGGCATCGACACTCGCGCACTCACCAAACACCTCCGCACGCGCGGAGCCATGCAGGCGTGCATCAGCAGCGAACTCACACCCGAGGAAGCCGTCGCCCGCGCAAAGAGTGCGCCGCCGATGGTAGGCAGCGATTTCGTGAAAGAAGTCACGCCCGCCGCCGCATTCGACTGGGACCCCGACAGCACGCAATCGCACGAGTGGACGCTCGTAAAAGGCGACGGCAGCAAAGTCGAGGTGCGCGAGGGCAACGAGGTTTTCAAAAAGCTACCAGCCGTGCGTCACCGCATCGTCGCGTATGATTTCGGCATGAAGCGCAACATCCTCCGCCGACTCCGGCAGGAAGGCTTCGCCGTGCGCGTCGTCCCCGCCAATTTCCCCGCCGAAGATGTGCTCGCGATGAAAGCCGACGGTGTCTTTCTCTCCAACGGCCCCGGCGATCCCGCCGCGCTCACCTACGTCCACGCCAACATCCGCAAGCTCATGGGCCGCACGCCAATTTTCGGCATTTGCCTTGGTCATCAGATGCTCGGCTACGCCGTCGGCGGAAAGACTTTCAAACTCAAGTTCGGCCATCGCGGTGGCAATCAGCCCGTGCAGGATGTCCGCACGGGAAAAGTCACCATCACTTCGCAAAATCACGGTTTCGCCGTGGATGCCGACTCATTGCCGAGCGACGTGGAAGTCTCACACATCAACCTCAACGACCACACCGTCGAGGGCCTCGCACACAAGTCGGATCCGATTTTCTCCGTGCAATACCACCCCGAAGCCGCCCCCGGCCCCAACGACGCGACCTACTTCTTCCGCCAGTTCGCCGAGATGATCGAGAAGACCAAGGGGAAATAATCTGGAACACTTTTCAGAAACCTAGATTCGCAGCATGACTAGGCGTCAAAACAAAACCGCCGCACCCTTTTGAGGTGCGGCGGTTTGTTTGAATGGTTGCCGGTCGCTTAGTTGCTCGCTGGGGCAGGGGCGGGGGCTCCGCCTGCGGCGGCCTGGGCGGCTTCGTCGCGATCTTTCATTGCGGCTTTGCGGGAGAGTTTCACTTTTCCACGCTCGTCCACGCCGATGCATTTCACCCAGATACGTTCGCCGACTTTGACGACGTCCTCGGTGCGGTTCACGCGGCGGTCTGCGAGTTCGCTGATGTGAACGAGACCGTCTTTTCCAGGCATGAATTCGACGAAGGCGCCGAATTCCTTGATGGTGACGACGGTGCCTTCATACATCTCGCCGATGGTGATCTCTTTGGTCATGCCATTGATGATCTGCTTGGCGCGGTGCAGGCCGTCTGGGTTGTTCGAGTAGATGTGGACGCTGCCGTCGTCCTCGATGTTAATTTCGCAACCCGTTTCAGCGACGATGCCTTTGATGGTTTTGCCGCCGGGCCCGATGAGAAGACCGATTTTGTCGGGGTTGATTTTGAGGGTCTCGATACGCGGGGCGTAGGGCGACATTTCAGTCTTCGGCGCGGCGATGATGCTGTGCATCACGTCGAGGATTTTCATGCGCAGCTCGCGGGCCTGATGGACGGACTCGAACAGAATCTTGTGCGAGACGCCAGGAAGCTTGAGATCCAACTGGAATCCGGTGACGCCTTCGCGGGTGCCGCAAAGTTTGAAGTCCATGTCGCCGAAATGATCCTCGCTGCCGATGATGTCGGCGAGCGTGGTGTAGCGCTTGAGGACGTCGCCCTCGAACTCGGTGACGAGCCCGACGCTGATGCCGGCGACGGGTGACTTAATTGGCACGCCCGCGTCCATGAGGGCGAGAACGCCGCCGCAGACGGAGGCCATGGAGGTGGAGCCGTTGGATTCGCAGACTTCGCTGCTGATACGGATGGCGTATGGGAAGTCGGCGGCATCGGGGATGACGGGCGCGATGGAGCGCTCGGCGAGTGCGCCGTGGCCGATTTCGCGGCGATTCATTCCGCCCATGCGGCCGGTTTCGCCGACGCTGAATGGCGGGAAGTTGTAGTGCAGGATGAAGCGTTTGCTGGTCTCGCCGCCGGTGTAGCCGTCGAGATCCTGTGCTTCGTCGCTCGGTGCGAGCGTGGCGAGGCAGAGTGCCTGTGTTTCGCCGCGTGCGAAGAGCGCGCTGCCGTGGGAGCGGGGCAGGAGGCCGATTTCGCCGCTGAGCGGACGGATGTCGCCGAAGCCGCGTCCGTCGCAGCGTTGCTTGCGATCCAGAATGGCGACGCGGAAGGCTTTCTTTTGCAGATAGTCAAATGCCTGACTGATTTCGAAGGGCGTGGCTGTCGGGAATTTCGCGGTGATCGCGGCTGCGACTTCGTCCTTGAGTGCGCCGACGGCCTTGCCTCGGGCGACTTTGCTCTTTTGGTAAAGTGCGGCTTCGATGCGGCTGCCCGCGACTTCGTAGGCGACTTCCATGAGTTCGTCCTTCACGACGAAGAGCGGCATCTCGCGCTTGGCCTTGTTGACCTTGGCAGCGAGTTCCTTTTGCGCGGCGATGATTTTTTTCGCCTCGGCGTGGCCGAATTCCATGGCCTTAATGAAGTCAGCCTCGGGGATTTGGTTGCCTTCGCCTTCGATCATGATGACGTCGTTTTCCGTGCCGACATAGACGAGGTCGAGGTCGCTGTGTGCGCGCTCGGCCCACGTGGGGTTGGCGACGAACTGGCCGTTGATGCGACCGACGCGCACGGCACCGACAGGACCCGCGAACGGAATGTCGGAAACCATGAGTGCGGCGCTAGCTCCGTTGATGGAGAGCATGTCGGGATCATTCTGGCCGTCCGCGCTCATGAGCGTTCCGACGATCTGCGTGTCGTAGAGGTAGCCCTTCGGGAAGAGCGGGCGCAGCGGGCGGTCCGTCATGCGTGCGGTGAGGACTTCCTTTTCGGAGGGGCGTCCTTCGCGCTTGAAGTAGCCGCCGGGGAATTTGCCCACGGCTGCCGCCTTCTCGCGGTATTCGACGGAAAGCGGGAACCAGTCCTGCCCGTCTTTGATTTTGGTGGCGGAGACTGCGGTGACGAGGACGATGGTTTCGCCACAGCGGACTGTGACTGCGCCGTCGGCGAGTTTGGCGAGTTTGCCGGTTTCGATGGTGATGGAGGTCGCGCCGATTTGCGCGGTTGCGTTGTATATGTTGCTCATTTTTGAAAATGCCAACCAGCGCGCCTGTTCGATCCTTCTGCTCCCGCCCCTGCTTCCTTGTGCCTTTCTCTTTTGCGCTCCACACGGAAGGGCAAAAGACAAAGGACAAAGGAGAAGTCGCGGAAGACAGCCGATGTCGCCTGCGTGCCTTTGGCTTGTGTTGTTGTTGTTTGCCGCGCCTCCTACCGCCCGGTTTCGGCAGTGGCGCAGCTCGTTTGACTAACGAACCGGGTAAAGCAAATCGCCCCGGTTCATCACCGGGGCGACGTGAAATAATTAACGACGCAGGCTCAGTTTTTCCACGATCGCCTTGTAGCGATCCGGCGCGGTGCGCTTGAGATAATCAAGCAGACTGCGGCGGCGTGCGACCATCTGGAGAAGGCCGCGACGCGAGGAGTTATCCTTCGTGTGCATCTTGAAATGGTCGGTGAGGTAATTAATACGCTCGGTGAGGAGCGCGATTTGAACGTCGGAGCTGCCTGTGTCTTTTTCGTGCAGGCGGAGTGTGTTGACGGATTCGGATGTTGCCATGTCTTAAAAAATAATTGGTTACGCTGCGGGTGTTTCCTGCGGTGCTGGTGTTTCTTCCTGAGCAGCCGGTGCTGCGGGTGCTTCCGGAGCCGCGGGTGCTTGATCGGCCTTGGCTTGGAGCACGCGGGCAAGCTGGCTGGCCGGCTCGTTGAGCAGGCGGACGAGTTTGCTGGCGGGTGCGTTGAGCACGCCGAGGAGTTGAGAGAGCAGGACGTCGCGCGAAGGAAGATCGGCGATGGCGTTGATTTGCTCGGACGAGACGATGAGGCGGTCAAGCACGCCGGTCTTCAGCGTGGGTTTCTTGAACTCGGCGGTGAATGTCTTCAGCACCTTCGCGGCTGCTGCTGCGTCCTTGTCGCCAACGACGACGGCAGTCTGGCCGGAGAGCGTGCCGAGATCCGGCAGTCCCGCTTCCTTCACCGCGAGGCGGAGGAAGCTGTTTTTTACAACGATGCAGCGCGCACCGGCCTTGTGCAGGCGGTTGCGCAGTTCGCTGAATTGAAGAACGTCGAGACCTGCGTAATCGGTGACGAATAGGAACGGCGAAGCGTTGAGCTTGCTGTTCAGGTCGGTAACTAGAGTTGCTTTTGCTGGATGCATGGTAGGTGTCCTCGGTTAGGCGAGTTTCAAAAATGGTGAAGCGTCCACGGTGACGCCGGGCGTCATCGTCGCACTGAGTGTGATGTTGTCCACGAAGCGGCCCTTCGCCGTCGAGGGGCGGGCTTTGACGACTGCGTCAATAACCGCCTTGCCGTTATCGAGAAGCTGATCCGCGCCGAAGCTGAACTTGCCGACTGGAACCGCGATGTTCGCGTTCTTATCGAGCTTGAATTCCACGCGGCCCGCCTTCACCTCGCGAACCGCCTTCGCCGTGTCGTCGGTGACGGTGCCGGTCTTCGGGTTCGGCATGAGTCCACGAGGTCCGAGGACTTTACCGAGCTTGCGAACTTCAGCCATCGCGGCGGGCGTCGCCACTGCGATGTCGAAATCCTGAAAGCCGCCGTTGCATTTTTCGATCATGTCCTTGTAGCCGACGAACTCCGCGCCAGCAGCGCGTGCTGCTTCTGCGGCCTGTCCTTCGGCGAAAACGAGAACGCGGACATTTTTGCCCGAGCCATGAGGCAGCGGGCAGGTGCCGCGAACCATTTGGTCGGATTGCTTGGGATCCACGCCGAGCCGGAATGCGAGAGTGACCGTCTGGTCAAACTTCGGAGCGGGCATCGCCTTCAGAGCGGCGATTGCCTCGGCGAGGTGATATACTTTATTGCCGTCGCGCTTCTCCGCGGCGGCACGGTAACGTTTTGAACGATATTGAGCCATGTGTTGTTGCAGTGCTGGCGGGTTTTCGCGACCCTCCTGCGGTTGCTGAGTTTAGTGTAAAACACCCGGCCTGCTTATGCGGGACGGGTGGCGAAAGGGCGCGCAAACTAGCGGCCAACTCCCCCTTGTCAACTTTGTTTTCACCTGAACCACGGTGACTGTCCATAGATTACTTCCCTCGCGAGAGGCGGTCTGTTTAGAGAGGGGGATATCAGCATGATCACTATCCGCATAGAAAATCTCACCAAGCGATTCGGCGACGCCGTGGCGTTGCACGGGCTGAATCTGACCATCGGGGCGGGGGAGATTTTCTTTTTGCTCGGGCCGAGCGGATGTGGAAAAACGACGCTGCTGCGGAGTATCGCGGGTTTTTACGAGCCGGAGGAGGGGAGGATTTTATTTGGAGATGAGGATGTGACGCGTCTCGCACCGCATGAGCGCAATACGGGGATGATGTTTCAAAGCTACGCGCTGTGGCCGCACATGACAGTGGCGCAGAATGTGGCGTTTGGCCTCGAAGAGCGGAAGGTGGAAGCGAAGGAAATCGAGCAACGGGTGGGGGCCGCGCTGGATTCGGTGAAGATGGGGGCGTTTGCGGGGCGGAAGATTAATCAGCTTTCCGGCGGTCAGCAGCAACGGGTGGCGCTGGCGCGGGCGATGGTGATTCGTCCGCGCTGCCTGCTGCTCGATGAGCCGCTGTCCAATCTCGATACAAAGCTGCGCATAGAGATGCGCGGGGAAATCCGACGGATTTGCAAGGAGGCGGGGCTGACTGCGATCTATGTGACGCACGATCAAAAGGAGGCGCTGAGCGTGGGCGACCGGATCGCAGTGATGGAGGCGGGGCATATCCGGCAGGCGGGCGCTCCGGCGGAGGTGTATCGCCGACCGGCTTCGCGTTTTGTGGCGGATTTCATGGGCGAGACAAATTTCATCGAGGGAACCGTGACTGCCGTGGAAGGCACGGTGCAGGTGGAGACGCCGGTGCGGACTTTCACCGCCACTGCGCATGGATGGACGCCGCAGGCGGGGCAGCGGGTGAATTTGAGCATCCGTCCGGAGGCGTGGTTGCTCGGCACGGATGTAAATGCGACGAATGCCGTGTCCGGGCGAATCCGTGAGCGGGTGTATCTCGGCGAGATGGCGCAGTATCGTTTTGTCGCCGGAGATGTGGGGCTGAAAATCTACGAACTGAATCCGAAGTTCGTCTTCGAGAGCGATGACCGCGATCTCTTCGCGAGCGTCGCGCCGGACGATGTCGTGGTGCTGCCGGTTTAGGGGCTCTGTTTTTTCCAATTGCCAGCATCCCGCGCTGCGGGGAGACTGCGCCTCACCTACATGCTTGGTTTCTTTGAACGCCAGCGCCTCGTGAAGAAGGGTCTCGCACCCCAAAAAACGAGGCGTCGCCTAACCGAAAGCGAACTCGTCGAGACGCTCGAACGCGGAATCGTTGCGAAAATTATCGTCGTTATTGCAGCTGCGGCGACGTTGCTGTGGGTGCTCCTGCTCGGCACGCATTCACTGCCGATGGAAACGATGATGGTGGCACTGCTCATTTTCGGAACCGCCACCGCTCATCTCTGCCTGAACCGCCGTGAAGTTTGGTCGCGAAACTCGCGCTTATTGCTGCTTTTTCTAATCCTGCTCGGACATCTTGCCGCGCTGAAGTTTTGCGTGCTCATGGCGGATAATGCGGTGCGACACAGCGGCGAGTTGCTGCCGGGCCAGCTTAGTTCGATTGAACGGCGCGACCTGTGGCGGCTTGCGATCCCCTTCGCGTTCGCACCTGTGCTAGCCAGCGTTCTGATGGGGCGGACAGTTGGTGTTTTCTCCGCAGTATTTGTGACGCTGCTGAGCATTCCGGTTTTCGCCAGTGTGAACGACGACCTCGTATTCATCGTCACCAATGTCACGATGAGCCTCGTATGCGGTTTCGTGGCCATCTTCCTCACCGGCGAAGTGCGCAAGCGGGGCGACCTTCCGCGTGCGGGCCTTTTCGTTGGCCTTACCACGTGGGTGCTCGCGGTGGCTTTTAAAGAGATCAACCTGCTCCACATTTGGGCGCAGGGCGCGGCGATGAATTACCACGCGCTGTGGATGCAGAGCGCAGCAGCGGTGGGCGGGCCGATTGTGATGGCGCTGATCATCGTGGGCGGCTTGCCGTGCGTGGAGAGCCTCTTCCGCATCACCACGCGTGTGCGCTGGCTGGAACTCGCCGATCTCAACCACCCGCTGCTCAAGCGCATGACGCTCGAAGCGCCCGGCACTTTTCAACACAGCCTCGCCGTGGCCAATCTCGCCGAAGCCGCGTGCGAATCCGTCGGCGCGAATGCCACGATGGCCCGCGTGTGTGCGTATTTTCACGACATCGGAAAGCTCGTGAAGCCCGAATATTTCACAGAAAACATGCGGCACGACCGCAACCCGCATGACGACCTCGCGCCGACGATGAGCGCGCTCATCATCATCGCGCACGTGAAAGAAGGTATCTCCCTCGCGCTGGAACACCGCCTCAATCAGGACATCATTGATGTCATCCAGCAGCACCATGGCACCTCGCTTGTTTTCTATTTCTACAAACGCGCCATAGACCAGCGCCTGGCCACGGGGGGCGGTGGTAAAATCACCGCCATCCACGAAGAAGAGCTGCCTGATGTGAGCGAAAGCAGCTTCCGCTACAGCGGGCCGAAACCGCAAACGCGCGAATCCGCCATCATTTCGCTCGCCGACTCCATCGAGAGCGCAGCGCGTAGCCTGGAGCGCGTCACCCTTCACAAAATCGAACAACTGATCACGGACATCATCCGCAAGCGCGTCGCCGACGGACAACTCGACGACTGCGATCTCACTTTCCGCGAGTTGGGAGAAATCGCCCAGAGCTTCCGTCACACGCTCAGTAGCATGTTGCACTCGCGTGTCGCATATCCCGAAGACAAGGAGACCAAAGTGCGCCAGCCCCGTGGTGAAGGTGGCCCCCAAAGCAACATCCGCCAGCGCCCCGGTGCGAGCGCAGCCTGACTCCCATGAACAATAGAATCGTCGCTTACGTTCTCGCCGTTTTCTTCATCGTCTTCGGACTGTGGATGACGAAAAAGGCCATCGGCAAAAAGAAATGGGCCGCCAAGCGTGTGATGCTTTGCTTTGCCGGCCTTGGAGGCTTTGCGGCAGGCGGCTACTGCGTTTTCGCTGCGCGAAAATTCTAGCGCGACAGCGTGTCTGTGAGTTTTTTCGCGATGGCGAGGAAGGATTGGGCGATGGGGCTGGTGAGATCGGCGGCAGTGATGGGTTTGCCTCGGTCGCCGGATTCGCGAGTGGCGATGTCAATGGGCACCTGACCGAGGAGCGGGACTTGCACGCGGTCGGCTTCTCGCTGGCCGCCGCCGCTGCCGAAGATGTCGTAGCGCACGCCGTCGCTCGGGCAGAGGAAGTAACTCATATTTTCTACGATCCCGAGCACGGGGACGTTCACTTTTTGGAACATCGTGACGGCTTTGCGCGCATCAATGAGCGCGACTTCCTGCGGCGTAGTGACGATGACTGCGCCTGCGAGCGCGACGGTCTGCACGATGGTGAGTTGGATGTCGCCGGTGCCGGGTGGAAGGTCGAGGATGAGGTAGTCGAGGTTACCCCAATTTACCTGACGCAAAAATTGCTGCGTGTATTTCGTCACCATCGGCCCGCGCAGAATCGCCGGCGCGTCGTCATCGAGTAGGAAGCCCATGCTCATCAGTTTTAATCCGTATCGCTCGACGGGGATGATGCGGTTGTCTTCGTCGGCAAAGGGTCGTTCGTTTGCTCCAAACATCAGGCCGATGCTCGGGCCATAGAGGTCGCAATCACACAGGCCGACCGCAGCACCTTGCGCCTGCAAAGCACACGCGAGATTCGCGGCGACGGTGCTTTTTCCCACGCCGCCCTTTCCGCTGGCGACGGCGATGACGTGCTTCACGCCGGGGATGGAAGTCTGTGGCATCGTCTGCGCGCCAATCGGTTGTTGGGCGGGTGCGGTGATGTCTATGCGGACGACTGCGCTCGAGACGCCGGGTATCGCCGAGATCGCTGCTTCGGCGTTTGCTTTGATTTGCGCAGGCACCGCAGCGTCGGTAGTGGCCATCGCCATTTGCACAAAGACTTCGCCATCGTCCACGCGCACATCCTTCACTATTCCAAAGCTGACAATATCCCGGCTGAACCCCGGGTATTTTACTGTGGCAAGCGTGGCGCGAATGTCGTCGGTAGTAGGCATGGGCGCGAGACGGAAGCGGCGACGGGCCGACGATGCAAGCGCGGAGCGCGATCTGCACTGCGACTGCCTACGAAAAGTCGCGCGCCCAGCTTAGGCGGCTGCCACTTCAACGTGGGCGGCGTAACCGAGTTGTTGGAGCGTGTCTTCGCAGTCTTCCCACGTTTGGCCAAAAGCTCGCACATCAGCCACGCCGAGGCGGGCGAGCACGGCGGCGAGTGACTCGATGTGGTTCTCATCCAGCTCGCCGTCCATTAACGCGCTTTCGGCCCAGTCCACGAGTTCCGCGAGAGTCAGCTTATGGTGCAGATACGCAGCGAGCTTTTCAGCAACGGTCTGTTTGGTGATTGGCATGGCTGTATTTCTGAACTTTTGCTCGTTCTGTGCGCGGTTGCTCACTCTTCTGTGGTTGCGAGCGCGTCGTTCGTGGACTTGGCCAGGGTGTGGAGCTTCGCGATCTCGTCTTTTGTCGGGGCGCTGTGATCTTCTTTGATGGCCATACGACGGACTTCGCGGAGGTTCGCGTCGAGGACGGCCCAGAGTTTTGTTTTTTTGAAACTCGGGTTCAGCGTGCTTATGCGGTCGGCGAAGTAGTCGAGGACGGTGGGCTGGATGAGAAGTGCGGCGCGTTCGGCGCTGTAATGCTCGGCGACGATTCCGGCGGCGATTTCGAGTCCGCGCCACCAGCCGCCGAGTGAAACGAGATGAGCGATTTCCTCGTCCTTGAGTGCGAGCATTCCCTGCTCGACGTCGCGCTGCGTGCCGATGAGTTCGGTGCGGACGCCTTCCCAATCTTTCCCCGCTGCTTTTTCGAGGATGCTACGGCTGTGGCGCGTGACGTGTTCACCGACTCCGAGGCCCCTGGCCTGTCGCAGTAGGACGCGCCCAATGGGTTCGATGCGGCTTTGTTTTTCCGCGATGACGGCGAGGAAGCCATCGGCGATGACCGCGCCGGTGCTCATGGCGAGGCGTGCGCGGTCGGTGGCGTTTTGCGTGGGTAGTTCGCGAGTGACGGCGTCGAAGGAGACGGGACGAAGCTCACGAAGCGCAGCGAGGAGTGTCTCGATGCTCGGTGTGGTGAATTGATTCACGCCCAGCTCTTCTTTGATGTGCGACTCGGCGGCGGCGTGTTCGGATTTTGAGGGTTTCTTTTTCTCGACGGCGAGGGCTGGCGCGATGAGCGCGAGCGTGAAAGCGATGAGCCTGCCGGGTTGCATGACGAGTGGTGTGACCGAAAGTCGGCGCGAATGCAATGCGCGGGCTTGCCATTGTCGCGAGTGCCGCTAAGCAATGTCCGAAATGAAGAAAATCGAAGCCATTATCAAACCGTTCAAACTCGAAGATGTGAAGGAAGCGCTCGCTGAGATCGGCGTCGAGGGCATGACGGTGACGGAGGTAAAAGGCTTTGGCCGACAGAAGGGCCACACGGAGATTTACCGTGGCTCGGAATACACGGTGGATTTTCTGCCGAAGATGAAATTTGAACTCGTGCTGCCCGACGACCGCGTCGCGGACGCCGTCGCGGCAATCGTCAAATCGGCGAAGACGGGCAAGATTGGGGACGGAAAGATTTTCGTGCTGAATGTGGAGGAAGCAATTCGGATTCGCACCGAGGAGCGCGGAGAGAAGGCAGTTTAAGCGCGCTGCGCCTTCACGTTTCTTTCCGGTTTCATGTCCGTCTGGCTCATCGCAATTATCCTCGGCCTCGTCGAGGGAATCACCGAGTTCATCCCGGTATCATCCACGGGGCATTTGCTGATTACGGAGCGTTTGCTTCACATCGCCCCGGAGAACTTTTTCAGCAGCGAAGTTTTTAATTCGTTCATCCAGGTGTGGGCGATGATCGCGGCGCTTCCGCTTTTCAAAGACCGGCTGGCAACGCTGCGCGAGCCGAAGGGCAGGGGATATCTGACGAAGCTTTTCGTGGCATTCTGCATCACCGCGGCGGGCGCGCTCATTTTCAAAGGCGTGATGAAAAAGGTGACGGGGCACGATGAGTTGCTGCCAAAGACGATGTTCCCCGTGGCGATGGCGCTGCTCGTGGGCGGCGTCCTTTTTGTGCTCATCGAGCGCTGGCTGCGCGGGAGAAAGTCGAGCGCTGATGTGACTTGGGCCATCGCCATTGCCATCGGTCTTGCACAAGTCGCGGCGGTGGCATTTCCCGGAACGTCCCGCTCCGGGGCCACCATCCTGATCGCTCTCGCGCTGGGTCTGGGTCGCGGGCCTGCGACGGAGTTTTCGTTTTTGCTCGGCGTGCCGACGCTCGGTGCTGCGGCGGTGAAGACGCTGTGGGACGCACACAAGCACGTCGTGGTCATCGAATGGGCACCGATGCTGTTGGCGAGCGCCGTCGCGAGCGTGGCGTCGTTCTTCGCCGTGCGCTGGATGATTCGTTACGTGAGCACACACACATTCACGGGATTCGGCCTGTATCGCATAGTCGCGGGGGTGGTGTTGCTGCTGGCGTGTCGATAGTATTTTGAGGCTTTGCCAAAGGCGCTTTGGGTTTCCTAGGATGGGCGGTGATGCGTTTCCTTCTGCTGCTGACTTTGCTGGTGTCCGCTGCTCTTTCCCGTGCGGAAGAGGCGGCGACGCTGATGGCGGACGGATTCGATTTCCCGGTGGGGAAGCCGGAGGGGTCGGAATACTACAAGTCGCGCGGCTATCGTCCGAACGGGCATCTCGGCGAGGACTGGAATGGCAAGCGCGGTGGCGACTCGGATCTCGGCGACCCGGTGTGGGCTTGCGCGAATGGGCTGGTGGTTTTTGCGGAGAATTTCGGGCACGGCTGGGGGAATGTGGTGATTGTGCGGCACGTTTATGAAGAGCGCGGGCAGCGGAAATTTGTGGATTCGCTCTACGGGCATCTCGACAGAATCCTTTGCCGGATGGGGCAGCACGTCCGGCGCGGTCAGCAGGTGGGCACCATCGGGACTGGTGGCGGACTTTATGAAGCGCACCTGCATTTTGAGATGAGGAAGGAGCTGCGCGTGGGCATGGCGCGGCATCGTTTTCCGCGCGATGAGCGGGTGTATTGGGACCCGACGACTTTCATCGCGGCGCACCGCAAGATCGTTCCAAGTGCGGCGACGGCGATGGTGCCGATTAATACGTTTGCGCCGTTCGATGCGAATGCCATCGCGGAAGTGGAGGCGGGCAGCGGCGGCTTTGTGATCCCGAATGCTGCAAAGCAGCCCCCGGCGAAGCAGGAGTGGAAGCCGCGTCGCTACGACGATATCGGACGCTAAGAACCGCCGGGGGGATTTGGCGTTTGTCTTTTGCGGGGTGGCTGAGTTTTCTCCGCCGCTCATGGAAAAGGAGACGACATTTGGGAATTCGATGGGTGTGTTTCGCGAAGGGGTTTTCGCGCGTTTCATGGTGGCGGAGTTTATTTCGATGGTCGGGACGTGGATGCAGGCGCAGGCGCAGCAGTTTGTCATCGAGGAGCACGCGAGCAGTTCGTGGGAGCAGGCGGTGATTAGCGGAGTGACGATGCTGCTGGTGCCGCTGTTCAGTCCGCTCGGCGGGGCGCTGGCGGATCGCTCGGACAAGCGGCGGATTCTTTTTGTGGTGCTGGGGATTCAGTCGCTGCTCGCCCTGCTCGTGGGTTGGTGGCTGCATCTCGGCATTCTGTCTTTCTGGCTGCTGCTGCCGGTAGCGGCGTTGCTTGGCGTGAGCGGTGGTTTTGAAATGCCCGCGTATTCGGCGCTGGTGCCGGAATTGGTGCCGAAGGAAAAACTGGCGGCGGCGGTGGCGATTGATCGTTCGGTGTTTCACTCGGCGCGCATCATCGGCCCTGCGCTGGCGGGCTGGCTCGTGGGATGGCTGGGAACGCAGTCGGCATTTTATGCGAATGCGCTCAGCTATCTATGCCCGCTCGTGGTGCTTTGCACGCTGGCTCCGAGGAAGGTGGGGACTGCGGAGCAGGAGGCGGCGCGGCGCACGGGGTTTGCCGACGGTCTGCGCCACGTGCGCTCGGATGTGCCGACGCGAAGGATGGTGCTGCTCATGGCGTCGTGCGCGCTGTTTTGCTCGCCGTTTGTTGTGGTGATGCTGACTTGGTATGGGCGGCGGACGCTGGGGCTGTCGCCGGGGCAGGTGGGCTGGCTGATGTCGCTCTCGGGCATCGGTGCGCTGCTGGCGTCGCTGGTGCTGCTGGGGATTCCATCGCGCCGACGCGTGCTTTTTCTGCGGAGCGGGGCGGCGATCAGCGTCATTGCATTGGTCGGCTTGTCGGCTGCGCAGTTTTTCTGGCAGGCGGCGCTGTGCGTTTCACTGCTGACGCTGGGGCTGAACTTTCTTTTCGGCATCGGCAATCAGCTCGTGCAGGAGCGTGCGCCGGATGAAATTCGCGGGCGCGTCTCGGCGGTGGCTGCGCTCAGTTTTGTGGGCGTGATGCCGTTCTCGGGTTTTGCGGTGTCCGGGCTGGAGCACTGGCTGGGGATGCGCAATGCGCTGCTCGTCTGCGCCGCCGGCTACGCGCTGGTTTCAGCGATGATGCTCTCGCGCCGCTGGCCGTCGTCGGAAGGGTCGGGGGAGAGCTAGCGGCTTTATAGCTGGGAGTCGCGCAGCTCGGCTCTGTCGAGCGCATCCACGATGGTGCGGATCATTTTCACGCGCGTGTGCCATTTGAAATTTGCGCCGATGACATTCCATGGAGCGCGTTCGGTGGAGGTGCGGCGCAGCATTTCCTCGGCGGCGACGACGTTTTCCTTCCAATGCCTGCGGTTGCGCCAGTCTTCGTCGGAAATTTTCCAGTGCTTGTAGGGATCGGATTCGCGGGCTTTGAACCGCGCGAGTTGCTCGTCCTTGGTGATGAAGAGGAAAAATTTCAGCACGATGGTGCCGTCGTCCATGAGCTGGCGCTCGAATTCATTGATCTCGCGATAGGCGCGCTTCCAAGCGGCCTCGCTGCAAAAGCCCTCCACGCGCTCGACGAGGACGCGCCCATACCACGAGCGATCATAGATGACGATCTGGCCCTTTGGCGGAAGCTTGTTCCAGAATCGCCAGAGATAGTGATGATCAAATTCCTCCGCTGTGGGCTTCACGATGGAGTGAACTTTCAGCAAACGCGGGTCGAGTTTCTCCACGATGCGTTTGATGGCGCCGCCTTTGCCGGCGGCGTCCGGGCCTTCGATGACGATGACGACATTGCTCTTCGTTTCGACGAGACGGCGCTGCCAGCTCAGTAGCTGGAGCTGCGCTTCCTTGAGCCGCTTTTTGTAATCGTCGGACTTGAGCTGCTTGTGTTCGAGCGTTTCGAGACGACGGGTGCTTTTCCAGCCAATGGGCTCGCGAAGTTTGAAGAGGACGCGAGGTGTAGTCATGGCGGAGGCTTTACCACGCATCCTCTGTTTTCCGCAAGCCGCGTGCATTTTCGCCGCGAAACTGTGACCAAAGCGTGACGGCGACGCCACCCAGCCGGGCGCGAGTAATGGCAGCATTTGTGAGTGCCAGCGCCATGACTCCCGCTAAAGTGGGCGCATGGGTGGCATACTGAAAACCATGAGCAACTTCACAACTGAACACTTTCTCAGCCGCGAGATGAGCTGGTTGGAATTCAATCAACGCGTCTTCGAGGAGGCGCTGAATCCCGGCACGCCGCTGCTCGAAAGGGTGAAGTTTTTCTGCATCGTCAGTTCGAATCTCGATGAGTTTTTCGAGGTGCGATTCGCGGGCCTGAAGCAGCAGATCGAGAGCGACATCGTCGAGCGCAGTCTCGATGGGCGCACGGCCACGGAGACTGTGCGTGCAGTGAGCAAACGGGTGCGTCGCATGGTGGAGGATCAAAACCGGCTGTGGCGCGGTGAACTGCGCCCCGCGCTGGACAAGGCGGGAATCCGCTTCCGCGAATTCGCTGAACTCAACGAGCGCGACCGCACCTGGCTGGAACAATACTATCAGCATCAAGTCCGCCCCGTCCTCACACCGCTCGCGGTGGACCCGGCGCATCCATTTCCACACATTCAAAACAAGTCGCTGAACATCGTCGTCAGCCTCGATCTCGAACAGGACGGCACCAACCGCTCGCGCCTCGCCGTCGTGCAGGTGCCGCGTGTGCTGCCGCGTCTCGTGCGACTGCCGCGCGAAGATGATGCGATGGACTTCCTCTTTCTCGGCAACATCATCGGCCACTATCTCGCCGACCTTTTCCCCGGCACGAAAATCCTCGGGCACTGGAAATTTCGTGTCACGCGAAACAGCGAGCTTTACGTGGACGAGGACGACGCGGAAAATCTCCTGCAAGCCGTCGAGGAGGAACTGCGAAACCGCCGCCGTGGAGAGGCCGTTCGTCTCGAAGTGGACGCCGACTGCCCGCAGCCCGTCTGGCAGGTGCTGCTCGATAATCTCAGCCTCACCGAGGACGATCTCTACATCGTGGACGGTCCCATCAACGCCACGCGGCTCATGGCCATTTACGAAGGCGACCACTCGCCGGAATTGCGCGACACCCCGTTCATCGCGCCCATCGCCGCCATCGTGCGCGACCGCGCCTCGCTCTTCTCCACCATCCGCCGCCGCGACGTGCTCATTCACCATCCATATGAGAGCTTTAACAGCGTCGTGGATTTTCTCGAACAGGCCGCGCGCGATCCAAACGTCCTCGCCATTAAGCAAACCCTCTATCGCACGGGCGGCGACGCCCGGATCGTCGGCGCGCTCATGCTCGCGGCGGAAAACGGCAAGCAAGTCACCGCCGTCACCGAACTGAAGGCGCGCTTCGACGAAGCCAACAACATCGAGTGGGCGCGCCGTCTCGAGGAAGCCGGCGTCCACGTCATCTTCGGCCTCGTGGGACTGAAAGTGCACGGCAAAATCACACTCGTCGTCCGCCGCGACGACGACCGCCTGCGCCGCTACATTCACATCGCCACCGGCAACTACAACCCCACCACCTCGCGCATCTACACCGACCTCAGCCTCTTCACCGCACACGAGGATTTCGGCGAGGACGCCACCAACTTTTTCAACCACCTCACCGGCATCAGCCGCTTCCAGACACCGCGTAAACTTCTCATCGCGCCATTCGATCTCCAGCAGCGCCTCATCGCACTTATCGAGCGCGAAGCTGATCACGCTGAAAAGAAAAAGCCCGCGCGCATCGTGGCGAAGATGAACTCGCTCAGCGATCCCGACATCATCCGTGCGCTCTACCGCGCCTCGCAGGCCGGGGTGAAAATCGAACTCATCGTCCGTGGCATCTGCTGCCTGCGGCCCGGCATTCCCGGCGTTAGCGAAAACATCACAGTGCGCAGCATAGTCGGTCGCTTCCTCGAACACGCGCGCATCTTCCAATTTGAAAACGGCGGAAAACCAGAGACCTATCTCGGCAGCGCGGACTGGATGTCGCGCAATTTGATCCGCCGCGTCGAAATCGTCTTCCCCGTCGAGGACGCCGCGCTACGCGACCGCATCGCAAATCAAATCCTCGCCGCGCAGCTCGCCGACAACACCAAGGCATGGCAGCTCGAAAGCGACGGCAGCTACACCCGCGTCTCCTGCGCAGAAGGCCAGCCCAAGCGCGACAGCCAGTCCGAATTCATCGCCCTCGCCCTCGGCGAAGCCCGCTACGTCCGCAAACCCACCCGCCGCCAGCGTCCAAAAGCAAAAGTCAAAGCGCGGAAGTAGTCGCGAAATCGAGAGCGCGTATTTGTTATCGCATGATTGCACTCGCTAAGAAGGAGTGCCGACAGTGATTCTTTTTTCGGACTCATGCGCTTACTGTTCCTTGCTTTTGTTTTTGCGACTGCCGCAGGGCTCTTACGCGCTGAGGTGGATTTTAATCGCGATGTGCAGCCGATTCTTTCCGAATACTGCTACCATTGCCACGGGCCGGATGCGCAGAAGCGGGAAGCGAAATTGCGTCTCGATGTAAAGGAGGGCGCAGACGGGGCATTTCGCACCGAGGACGGGGTGACGGCAATCAAGCCGGGAGACAGCAAGGCAAGTGAGTTGGTGACGCGCGTTTTCACGACGGATGAGGATGATGTGATGCCGCCGAAGAAATCGAAACGGACGCTGTCGCAGGCACAAAAGGAAACGCTCAAGCGATGGATCGAAGAGGGTGCGAAGTGGGGGCAGCACTGGGCGTTCACTGCGCCGAAGCGTCCGGCGGTGCCGGGAATTTCGGATTTCCAATTGCGAATTGCGGGATTGCGCAAACGTGACGCGAAACTGGCGGATGAGCTTGAGGGGAAATTGCCCGCGCTCGGCAAATGGCCGAAGAACGCGATTGATGCGTTTGTGCTCACACGTCAGCTCGGCGAGGGGCTCGCGCCGTCACCGGAGGCTGCGCCGGAAAAACTTTGTCGCCGACTTTATCTCGACCTCACCGGTTTGCCGCCGACGCCTGCGGAAGTGGATGAGTTTTTGCGTGCGTGCGGAACTGGCGATGCTGCGAAACAAGACGCCGCAGTCACGGCGCTTGTGGATAAATTGCTCGCGAGCCCGCGCTACGGTGAGCGCATGGTGTGGGAGTGGCTGGAAGCTGCGCGCTACGCGGATACGAACGGCTACCAGGGCGATCCGGTGCGCGCGATGTGGTATTGGCGCGACTGGGCGATCAAGGCGCTGAACGACAACATGCGGTTCGATCAATTTACCATTGAGCAAATCGCCGGAGACCTATTGCCGGAACCGACTCAAGAGCAGCTTGTCGCGACTGGTTTTCATCGAAACCACATGATCAACGGCGAGGGCGGGCGCATCCCCGAGGAGTCGCGTGTCGAGTATGTGCAGGATCGCGTGGAGACGACGGCGACGGTCTGGCTGGGCCTCACATTTACGTGCTGCCGCTGCCACGATCACAAATACGACCCTTTTAAACAAAGCGAATACTACAGCCTCAGCGCCTATTTTAATTCGCTCGATGAAACCGGTGGCAATGACAGCAACGGTCTGGCGAATCCCATCCTCAATCTCGTCGCTCCCGAGCAGCACAAGAAAATCGAGGCGCTGAAAGTCGAGGAGGACAAAGCGGCGGCGGCGAGTGATGCGTTGGAGAAAAAACTGCGCGAGGCACAGCCGGAGTGGGAGGCCGCGCTCCTCAAAAACACAGCCAAACTCGGCGAGCCGGAATGGCAGATCATCAAGGTGGACGACGCCATCAGCGAGAACGGGGCGACGCTTACGAAGCAGGCTGATGGTTCGATTTTGCTGAGTGGGAAAAATCCGGACAGCGACGAACTGGTTGTGACCGCCATCACACAGATGTCGAAAGTCTCGGCGATTCGCATCGAGGTGCTGCCGGATGATTCGCTGCCAGACAAAGGATCAGGACGGGCGCAGGATGGGGGATGGATTCTCAGCGAGATTCAGATGCTCGGCGACAGCAAGCCCATCAACCTTGCCCCGGTGCGCGCGGATTTTGAGCAGTCCGGCTCGACATTGCAAAATGCGCTCGATGGAAGGAACGAGACGGGCTGGAGCGTGGGTCCGCAGTTTGGAAAGCCGCACGAGGCCGTCTTCGAATTGCAGACTGATTTCGGATATCGCGCCGACAAACTCGTTTCCTTCCGGTTGCAATTTCTGTCCAAGGAAAAACAGCGCGTCTTTGGAAAATTCCGCATCTCAATGACCGATTCGCCGGCAGCGCTGCTTCGTCCGATTCCTCCGGAAGTGTATGCTGTGCTCGCCGTCCCTGTGGACAAGCGTGACGACAAGCAGCGCAAGAAACTGACCGACTACTATCTCGCGAGCGAGCCGCGACTCATCCTCGCCAAAAAACTGACCGCCGCTGCGAAGAGCGAGCGCAAAGCGGCAGACAGCGGTGCCGCGCGCACGATGATGATGCGCGACCGCGCGACGCCGCGCGACACTTTCATCCTCGTGAAAGGCGCATACGACAAATTTGGCGACCGCGTCACACATGGCACGCCTGCTGTCCTGCCCGCGCTGCCGCCGGAAGCACCGAAGAACCGTCTCTCGCTGGCGCGCTGGCTTGTTTCGCCGGAGAATCCGCTGACTGCGCGAGTGACGGTGAATCGCTACTGGCAGATGTTTTTCGGACGCGGGCTGGTGAAGACGGTGGAGGATTTCGGGGTGCAGGGCGACAAGCCGTCGAACCCGGAATTGCTCGACTGGCTGGCGCGTGAATTCATCGAGAGCAGGTGGAATGTGAAGCACATCCATCGTCTCATCGTCACGAGCGCGACGTATCGGCAGCAGTCGAAAGTGCCGCCGGGAATGTCCGAGCGTGATCCGGAAAATCAACTGCTCGCACGCGGCCCGCGTTTCCGTCTGCCGAGCTGGATGCTGCGCGATCAGGCGCTCGCGGTTTCGGGGTTGTTTGTAGAAAAAATGGGCGGTGCGCCGGTGAAGGTCTATCAGCCAAAGGGAGTATGGGAGGACGCCACGTTCGGGCAGATCAAGTATTCGCAGGATCACGGCGAGGCGCTTTATCGAAGGAGCCTCTACATTTTCTGGCGGCGCATCATCGGGCCGACGCTCTTCTTCGACGTGGCTTCACGGCAAAACTGCGTGGTGAAAACCGGACGCACCAACACACCATTGCACGCACTTGTGACGTTGAACGATGTGACATACGTCGAGGCGGCCCGTGCACTCGCGGAGCGGATGCTGAAATTCAACACGACAGACGATGCGGCGCGGCTGGCATACGGCTTCCGACTTTGCACCGCACGTGTGCCGAATCAAAACGAGGCTCAGACGCTTGCCGCATCGCTCGCACGATTCCGCGAGCAATACCGCGCCGACAAGGACGCGGGAGCCATGCTCATCGCCACCGGTGAATCGAAACCTGATGCAACGCTTCCCGTTCCCGAACTCGCCGCGCACACGAGCCTCGCTTTGCTGCTGTTGAATCTAGACGAAACCCTCACCAAGGAATGATCGCCATGACTCCGCAACAAGCCCGCGCGGCACATCTCACGCGCCGTCAGTTTTTCTCGAAGAGCGCAGTCGGCATTGGCGGTGCGGCGCTCGCGTCTTTGCTGGAGCAGGATATCCAGGCGGCGACTTCCGGTTTGCCTACGGGAATTCGCGGATTGGAAGGGCTCCCGCACTTCGCGCCGAAGGCGAAGCGAGTGATCTACCTTTTGCAAAACGGCGCGCCGCCCCACCTCGATACATTTGATTGGAAGCCGGAGATGGAAAAGTTTCGCGGACAGGAAATTCCTGCGTCGGTGCTGGGCGGAAAACGTTTTTCCACCATGACGCAGGGGCAGAAGCAGAAGCTCGTGCTGCCCGCGATCACGACTTTCAAGCAATACGGAAAAAGCGGCGCATGGGTCAGTGACTATCTGCCGCACATGGCGGGAATCGCGGACGATCTTTGCTTTGTAAAATCCATGCACACGGAGGCGGTGAACCATGCTCCTGCGATCAGTTTTTTCCTCAGCGGCAGCGAGCAGCCGGGCAGGCCGAGCATGGGCGCGTGGGCGACTTATGGCCTCGGGACGGAATCGCAGAATCTGCCGGGGTTCGTCGTGATGACTTCACGCGACAAGGAGTCTTCGTGCGGTCAGATATTCTACGACTTCTATTGGGGCTCGGGATTTTTGCCGTCGAAATATCAAGGCGTGCGCTTTCGTGGGAGTGGCGATCCGGTGCTGTATCTTTCAAATCCCGACGGTATGTCGCGCGAGGTGCGGCGCGGGTTGCTCGATGATTTAGCGAAGCTGAACGAGGAGCACTCGGCGGAGTATGCGGACCCGGAAATCGCCACGCGCATCGCGCAATATGAGATGGCTTACAAGATGCAGGCGTCGGTGCCGGAGTTGACGGACTTTTCAAAAGAAAAACCCGAGACGTTGGAGATGTATGGGCCGGACGTGATGCGACAGGGATCCTTCGCCTACAATTGTCTCATGGCCCGCCGCCTTGCCGAACGTGGTGTGCGTTTCATCCAGTGTTTCCACGCAGGGTGGGATCATCACAGTAATCTCTCGACGCAATTTAAGATCCAGTGCCGCGATACCGATCAACCCAGCGCGGCGCTGGTGAGGGATCTCAAACAGCGCGGTCTGCTCGACGATACGCTGGTGATTTGGGGTGGTGAATTCGGTCGCACGCCATTTCTCCAGGGCGACATCAAGGATGTGAAGCGATGGGGGCGCGACCATCATCCCTATGGTTTCACCATCTGGATGGCTGGCGGTGGCATCAAGCCCGGTATTTCGCACGGCGCGACCGACGACTTCGGTTTCAACGTCGTGCGCGACCCGGTTCACGTGCATGACTTTCAGGCGACCGTGATGCACTTACTTGGTGTGGACCATGAAAAGCTGACGTTCCGTTTCCAAGGCCGGCAGTTCCGCCTCACCGACATCCACGGGAAAATTGTGAAGGGCGTGCTCGCGTAGCTTACAGGCGAACCGAGCGGAGGCGGAGTGCGTTGGTGATGACGGAGACGGAGCTGAGACTCATCGCCGCGCCTGCGAGGATTGGGCTGAGCAGAATGCCGAAGAATGGATACAGCAATCCGGCTGCGATGGGGATGCCGAGCGCGTTGTAGAGGAATGCGAAGAGGAGATTCTGGCGGATGTTTCGCATGAGCGCGCGGCTGAGCAGCACAGCGCGGGATAAATTACGAAGGTCGCCGCCGAGTAGTGTGATGCCTGCGCTCTCCATCGCTACGTCAGTGCCGGTTCCCATCGCGATACCGACATCGGCTGCTGCGAGGGCGGGGGCGTCATTGATTCCATCGCCAGCCATTGCCACGCGCGCGCCCTTGCTAAGGAGCTCTTGAATGATGCGCTGTTTGTCGGCGGCGCTGACTTCGGCGGTGACTTCATCAATGCCGAGTTGCTTTGCGATGTGTGCGGCGGTGGCTTTGTTGTCGCCCGTGAGCATCACGATTTTCAAACCGAGCGCGTGGAGCGATTGGATAGCGGCGGGTGTGGATTCCTTGATGGCGTCGGCGACGGCGATGAATCCGGCGGCGGCACCATCGAGCGCGACGTAGATGACGGTCTGTGCCTGCTCTTGCAGTGGTGCAGATGTTGAAACGAGCGTGTCGAGCCCGGTCACGCTGCGCTCGCTAAGAAATGCTGGTTTTCCAACGAGCACGCTGCGCCCATCCACACGCGCGCTGACTCCACCTCCGGTTATAGATTGGAAATCGGAGACTGCACGCAATGTGAGGCCGCGTGCTTTTGCTCCGCTGACGATTGCTGCTGCGAGCGGATGTTCACTGGAATGTTCGACGCTGGCTGCGATGGCGAGCAGGTCGTTTTCCTCCACTCCACCGATGGTGAGGCAGGACATGAGGCGTGGTTTGCCTTCGGTAAGCGTGCCGGTTTTGTCCACGACGAGCGTGTTCACTTTTTCCAGTCGCTCCAGTGCCTCGGCATTTTTTACGAGCACTCCAATTTGCGCGCCGCGTCCGACGCCGACCATGATGCTCATGGGTGTGGCGAGGCCGAGTGCGCAAGGGCACGCGATGATGAGCACAGCCACAGCATTCACGAGCGCGTGTGCGAGACGTGGCTCGGGACCTGCAAAAAACCACAACAAGAACGTAAGAACGGCAATGCCGAGCACTGCGGGCACGAACCATCCAGCTACGCGGTCGGCGAGGGCCTGAATGGGCGCGCGACTGCGTTGCGCCTCGGCGACCATTTGCACGATGCGTGCGAGCATGGTTTCGCTGCCGACGCGTTCAGCGCGCATGAGAAATGCCCCTGTGCCATTGATAGTTCCGCCGGTGACGGTGTCGCCCGCGCTTTTTGCCACAGGCATCGGCTCGCCTGTGAGCATGGATTCATCCACGCTCGACTGTCCTTCCATCACAGAACCATCAACGGGCACTTTCTCCCCGGGTCGCACGCGCAGGGTTGCTCCGACGGCAATCTGGGCGAGCGAGACTTCGCGTTCGGTGCTGCCTTCAACGATTCGCGCAGTAGCGGGCGCGAGATTCAGCAGTGCGCGAATGGCGCTGCCGGTTCTGCTGCGAGCGCGCAATTCAAGCACCTGACCGAGGAGCACGAGCACGACGATTACTGCGGCGGCCTCGAAGTAGATACCGACGCCACCGTGCATCTGCATCGTCTGCGGGAATAGGCCCGGTGCGAGCATCGCCACGACGCTGTATGTGTAAGCCGCGCCGACTCCGAGCGCGATGAGGGTGAACATATTAAAATGCCCCGTGCGCAACGAACGGGCTCCACGCACAAAAAATGGCCAGGCGGCCCACAGCACGACCGGTGTGGTGAGCGCAAATTGCGTCCAGCGTGACACCCCGCCCATGAACCAATGCGGCGCGCCGGGAAAGAGATGCCCCATCGCCAGCACAAAAACAGGTAGCGCGCAGAGTGCTCCCAGCCACAGACGGCGCGTCATATCGCTCAACTCACCATCATCCTCAGGTTCATTGGTAGTGGTTACTTTTGCTTCCAATGCCATTCCACACTTCGGGCAATCGCCTGGATGGTCCTGCTCGATTTCCGGGTGCATCGGGCAGGTGAAGATGGTCTTCGCATCGGGTTTCCAAGCGGGATTGCGTTCTAGAGCCATGCCGCATTTCGGGCAGTCGCCAGGTTTGTCGGATTCCACGCCGGGGCACATCGGGCAAAAATATTTTGCAGCGGCAGTCGGCGCGACTTCGCCGTGATGACATGAACAACACTTGTGTTCGGTGCTCATCGTCCCTCCCGGTTGTTTCTCGGTAGCATGATGCCATCAATGTGCTGTGTCGCGTCGCGGTAAGCGAGACCCCATTTTCTGCGGCCTAACGATCTGCTCGCCATGAGTGATGGATTCATTCTCTATGTGGTTTCTATGAAAACTTATCCTCCTGCCACGCTCGTCCTCTGCGGACGGAATGTGACCGCTGCCAATCCAACGGTGCACACGCGGTTAAACTCACACGTGTAAATGAGAGCCATCGAGTCGGGTGAAATTGACACGTGCCCGCAGATTACCCATAAAGTAAAATTTGAGGAAATGATCGAAGACTTCCCCGCATGGTTGAAACCTGAAACAGGAGTTATCAAAGCCGTCGTCGAAATGACGTAACGGCATTTTCTTCGCGACGCATACAAACTCCTTTGCTCATATCCGCCAGAAATGTTCAGCGGTTTCATCACCAACGCACTCGCACTCGTATTCACTGTCCCTGAGGGGGCTGTGGGCTGGAAGATCGCATTCGTTCTTGGGTTGCTCGTGCTCGCCGTAGTTCTCTTTTCATTGGAGACGCTGTCGGTGGACATCATTACCTTTCTCGTTCTGATTCCGCTCATTCTTTCAGGAATTCTGACGCCGGAGCAGGCTTATCGTGGATTTAGCAGCGACGCCGTCATTTCCCTAGCCGCGATATTCGTCATCAGTGCTGCGCTCACGGCAACGGGTGTATTGGATCTCGTTGGTGCACGCATCATGAAAATCGGTGGCGGGAGTCAGCCTCACGTCATCTTCGCGCTCATGAGCATCGCGGCGTTTGTCTCCGCGTTCATGAACAACACGACGGTGACTGCGATGTTCACGCCTGCGACGGTTGTTCTGGCGCGTCGCGTGAAAATGAACCCCTCGAAGATTCTGATGCCGCTCGCATTCGCCAGCATCCTTGGCGGAACGATAACGCTCATCGGCACCTCGACCAATATCGCGGTGAATAATTATCTCAAGGATCACGGCATGGTGCAGCTGACGATGTTTGAAATCACGCCGATTGGCATCATCGCGTGCATCGTGGGTATAACCTACATGATGTTCATCGGCCGCCACCAACTTCCTGAACGCGCCGATGAAAGCCTCACGGCTGGTTACGGAATACGTGAGTATCTCAGCGAGATTGTCGTGATGCCTGGCTCGCCGCTCATCGGTCAGCGCAGCTACGAAAGCGATCTGAGCATTTTAGATTTCCGCATTTTGAAAATCATCCGCAACAAAGAGGAGTTATTGCCGGACTCGCGTGTGATTTTGGAGCAGGGAGACGTGCTGCTTGTTGAGGGAAAAGTGGAGAACCTGATGAAGGTGAAGCGCATTGAGGGCATCGAGATAAAAGCCGAGGTGCAACTCGGTGATGTCGTGCTCAAGGGCGCAAATATCCGCATCGCGGAGATGCTCGTCACTTTGCAAAGTGAGGTGTCGGGCCGCACGCTTAAGGAAGCAGATTTCCGCGCAAAATACGGACTCACCGTTCTGGCCATCTATCGTCACGGACAATCAGTCGTGGAGCGAATCGGCGACCTGGTTCTGCGTGTCGGCGACGTGCTCCTGCTGCAAGGTGCCGCAGAGGACATCGCGAATGCCCGTGAAAAATACGGCCTATCGATGCTCGATGAGGTGAAGCCCACGCTCTATCACCCGAAGCGCGGTCTCTACACCGTTGGCATCTTTATGGCTGCGATCATCGCCAGTTCGTTTGATGCCGTGCCGCTCAGTGTTGCCTTTCTCATCGCGGCGGTCTGCACGATCTTCGTGCGCGGCATCACCGCGGAAAAAGCATACGAATTCGTGGACTGGCGGCTGATTATCCTCATCGGCGGAATGACAGCTTTTGGCCAGGCAATGACTGCAACCAAGAGCGCCGACTTTCTTGCGGATCTCGTGCTGCAACTCACGGGCGGGTTAGGACCGTTCTGGGTGATGGTTGGTTTTTTTGTCCTCACCATTGCGCTTACTCAGCCGATGTCGAATGCCGCATCTGCGCTCGTCGTCCTGCCAATCGCTCTCAAAGCAGCCGAGCGCATGGGAGCGAATGGTCACAGCTTTGCCATCGCCGTGATGCTTGCAGCCAGTCTTTCCTTCATCACGCCATTCGAGCCGTCGTGTGTGCTGGTTTATGCGCCCGGCAAATACCGCTTCCGCGATTTTGTGAAAGCTGGCAGCGGCCTCACGCTTGTTGTTGGCGTGGTAATGCTCATTCTCATCCCGCTTTTCTGGCCCCTTACGAAGTAGTCAGTTTTGCGACAGAGACATCCTGCTTAATCTGCTCGCGCAGAGCTTCAAGAGATTGATATTTACGCTCTTCACGTATAAAACATGTGAAGCTGACTTCCACTGCTTCAGCGTAAAAATCCTCCGTATAATCGAAGAGATGCACCTCGCAGACACGAGCGCCTGAGTCTTCGAAAGTCGGTCGGACGCCTATATTCGCCACACCCGGCAGCTTTTTCCCTCTCAGTAGCATTGTCACCGCATAGACGCCGTTTGGCGGGAGTTGCTCGTTGTTCGTTGCGAGATTTGCCGTCGGAAATCCAATGGTGCGCCCCATTTTTCGCCCCTCAACGACTGTGCCGAGGATGCTGAAGCTACGCCCCAGCAGTTTTGCCGCTGTTGTGATGTCGCCCACTTGCACGGCATTGCGAATCGCAGTGCTGCTCACCGGAAGGTCGTCCATTTGCACATCAGGGATGCCTATCGCCTCGAATTCCATGCTTGAGCCAAGTGCTTTGAGCAGGTGGATGTTCCCTGCGCGTCCTTTGCCAAACGCCCAATTTTCACCAACACAGATTTGTCTGAGCGGCTTAGCTGCAGTGGCGATTTCGCGGATGAATTCAGACGGTTCGGTCGCAGCTACTTTGTTGTCGAATGGGACGATGAGCAAATACTCGACTCCGAGCGCTGCGATGAGTTGCTGCTTGTGCTGAATACAAGTGAGCAGAAGAGGGGATTGATCGGGGCGTAGCACGCGGGCTGGATGTGGATCGAATGTGACGACGACGGCATTACCACCAACAGTTCTGGCATCCGATAGGGTTCGTTCGATGACGGCGCGATGGCCAAGGTGAACGCCATCAAACACGCCGATTGCGAGCAGCAGCGGCCCCGGCAATTCGGAAAGTTCTGCGATGGAATGGAGGATTTTCACGAACAGCCACTATGCGCCGCGCAAGATGGAAACTTGTGGCAGCGTCAGCACTTTGGATAGCACGGCGTTTACGTCTCCGTTTTTCAGCGCCTCGGTGCTCACGGCCAAATCCACGCTGAACTTTCCGCTTTTCGTGCGCCGGAGTGAGCGAAGATGTGCACCGCAGCCGAGTTCCTGTCCGATGTCGTGTGCGTAGGTGCGGACGTAGAATCCCTTCGAGCAAACAACGCGAAAGTTCACTTCGGGTAAATTCACTTCATTGATCTGATGCGCGAAGACGTGAACAAAGCGCGGCTCGCGCACAACTGTCTGTCCTTTGCGGGCGAGTTTGTAGAGGGGCACTCCGTCCTTTTTGATCGCGCTGACCATCGGCGGCGTCTGGTAAAAGTCGCCCTGAAATTTAGCAAACGCCGCGTCAATCTGCCCGCGGGTCAACTCGGGCACAGGCTTGGTTTCTGTCACTACGCCATCGGCATCCTGACTGTCAGTCACTTCGCCGAGTTTGAGTGTGCCGACGTATTCTTTGTCCTCGGCCATGATCAAATCCTGAATCTTGGTGCCACGGCCCAGCGTGAGGATGAGCAATCCCGTGGCGAGTGGATCGAGCGTGCCACAGTGGCCGATTTTTTTTGTGCCAAGAGCCCGGCGTGCAATGGCGACGACGTCGTGGGACGTCATGCCAGTTGCCTTGTCTATGAGCAGGACACCGTCAATTTCGCGGAAGTTGTTCATCAATAGCTTGGAGAATTTTTGCCTGTGCGTCAGCGAGCGGGCCTTTCATGCGGATGCCCGCTGCCAGAGTGTGGCCGCCGCCTCCAAATTGCAGTGCGACTTTGCAAACATCGGCACGTGGATCTTTTGAGCGGAGCGAGACTCGGACTCTGCCGTCCTCCAACTCTTCAAAAAACACGGCGACGACGACACCTTCGACAGCACGAATGGTGTCGATGAGCCCCTCATTGTCGTCGGGCTTTACTCCGAGTGATTTGCTGGTTTTTTGCGTGAGTGCAAAGCTGGCCACGCGGTCGCCGCTCGAAAACTGTAGCGCGTTGAGCAGGGATTTCAGCAGTTCGATTCGGCGGCGGGGATAGCTCTCGTAGAGACGCTGCGAGAGGTTGCCGACGTTGACTCCGAGTTTCACAAGTTCCGCGCCGATTTCGTAGGTGCGCGCCGTGGTGCTCGGATACTGAAAGCTTCCCGTGTCGGTGCTGATGGCCACGTAAAGATTGTCGGCCATTTCGTAAGTGAGCGGCAGCTCGCACTGGCGGAATAGCTCGAACAAAATTTGTCCGGTGGCAGGCGAGGTGGCGTCTATGTAATTGAGGTCGCCGAAACGAGGATTGGAGACGTGGTGGTCAATGTTCACCCAAACATCGGCGTGGCCGATTGCATCGAGACACTTGCCGACGCGATCTTTCACGGCGGTATCAAGCACCAGCGCGACATCGAATTTCTGCGGCTCCGTCGGTGGTTGCTGAACGAGCGAGGAGTGGGGGAGCCATTCAAATTTCTCCAGACAGCCGTCTTCGTTCCAGAGTGTAACGTCCTTGCCGAGTTGCCGCAGGCAAAGTCCCATCGCCAGTGTGCAGCCGAGTGCGTCGCCATCGGGGCGAATGTGGGAGACTACGACAAAGCGATGTTTTTCACGGAGCAAATCAGCGATTTGCGCGAGCGAACAATTTTCAGTCATGCTTTTCCTCCCCGAGTGGCACTTCCTTTGGGATGTCCAGTTGGTCTAGCAAATTGAGGACGCGGTCGCCGCGTTCGCCTGCAGTATCGAGTGCGAAATGGAGTTGAGGCGTCCACTTAATAACGACTCGTTTTGCGAGTTCTTTTTGAAAGCGCTGGCGGTGATCGTGCAACGCTGCGAGCGCCTGCTTCTTTTCATCGAGCGTGCCGAGAACGCCAATGTAAACGTGGGCATGTTTGAGGTCTGGGGTGATGTCCACTTCCTGCACTGTGACGAGTTTGGCTGTGAAAGTGATCTCACGACGGACGAGTTCGCTAAGCTCGCGTTTGATGAGTTCATTAACGCGGTCGAGACGGTTTTTCATGGCGAGTGATTTGAAAGGATGATTGCTGTTTGTTGACTGGCGGTTGGACGGGAAGCCGAGGGACTTCAGTCAACCATGCCGGGACATCAACTGTGCGTCACAGTGTCTGTGGCACTTTTTCCAGTAAGTAGCACTCGATGATGTCGCCGACTTCGTAGTCGTTGTAGTCGCCGAGTTTGATACCGCACTCGAGACCGCTACGGACTTCTTTCACATCGTCCTGGAAACGGCGCAGTGTTGCGAGCCCGCCATCGTAAATTGGCTGGCGGTTGCGAAGTAAACGGGCGCGACCGGTGCGCGCGATGCGTCCGTCGTTCACATAGCAACCTGCGACGACTCCCTTGGTGAGGTCGAAAACCTGTTTCACTTGTGCGTGGCCGATGACCTGTTCGCGGTTCTCGGGTTCGAGCAATCCTGCCATTGCTTCCTTCACCTGATCGATCAGCTCGTAGATGATGGAGAAAAGTTTAATCTGCACGCCTTCACGCTTCGCTGCATGTGCTGCATTATTTTCTGTTTTGGTATTAAAGCCGATGACCACCGCGTTGCTCGCCGCTGCGAGGAGGACGTCGTTTTCTGTAATGGCGCCCACTGCAGAGTGCACGATATTCAAGTCCACCTTGCGGCTGTCAATTTGTCCGACGGAAGTGATGATGGCTTCCATTGAGCCCTGCACGTCGCCTTTGACGACAAGATTGAGCGTGGGCTTCTTACCATCGGCAATGGTCGCAAAAAGATTTTCGAGCGTGGCGCGCTTCGGCTGAGTAAGTTTGCCAAGGCGTTTTTCCTCCAGACGATCTTGACTGAGTTGCTGTGCCGTCTTCTCGTTTTCCATGACGAGGAGCTCGTCGCCGGCATTGGGCATTCCGCTGAACCCGATCACTTTTGCCGGTGTCGCAGGGCCCGCTTGCTTCATGTTTTTACCGAACTCATCCACGAGGCCTTTCACTTTGCCCGAGTAGTCGCCGCAGATGAATGGGTCGCCGATTTTTAAAGTGCCCATGCGAACGATCACAGTTGCGGTGGGGCCGCGTCCTTGTTCGACTTGCGCTTCGATGACGGTGCAGCGCGCTGGCACGCTCTCACTGGCACGCAATTCAAGCATCTCGGTTTCGAGCAGGATGCTTTCGAGTAGTGCGTCGAGGCCGGTGCCTTTGACTGCAGAAACGGGGCACACGATGGTTTCGCCTCCCCAGTCCTCCGGTGTGAGACCTTTCTCCTGAAGCTGGCCCTTGACGCGATCCACGTTGGCGTTCGGCATATCAATCTTTGTGATCGCCACGATGATTTTCACATTCGCTGCCTTCGCATGGCTGAGTGCTTCGAGAGTCTGCGGCATGATGCCGTCGCCGCTGTCCACGACGAGCACGACGATGTCTGTGACGTTCGCCCCGCGTGCGCGCATGGATGTAAATGCGGCATGGCCCGGCGTATCGAGGAATGTGATCGTGTGCTCCTTGCCGTCCTTACTCTTGTGTTTGACGGAGTAGGCGCCGATGTGCTGCGTAATCCCGCCCGCTTCACCGTGGGCGACACGCGTTTTGCGGATCGTATCCATCAGCGTCGTCTTGCCGTGGTCCACATGGCCCATGAAAACGACGATTGGTGCGCGGTGCTTCAGTTCGTCAGGCTTCGAGGCGATCTGCTCTTTCTTTGGTGGTGGCGGGGCCTCTACTTTCTGGTCGGGTTTGTGGACTCCCGCTCCTTTTTCGCGCTTCTCCTTTTCAAATTTCCAGCCGTTCTTTTCACAAACCTTTGCAGCGACATCGGGCTCGATGGTCTGATTCTGGTTCGCGAAAATCCCCATGCTCATCAAATCCTTGATGAGGTTGAAAGGCTTGAGTTGCATCGCCGTCGCCAGGTCCTTGACAATGATTGGCGACTTGATGTGCAAAATCTTTTCGCCGCTCTCGTTGACTCCGGTCGTGGTATTCGCAGGCAGCGGCGGTGCCACAGGCTCCGGCGCTGCTACTGGCTCGGCGGGAGACATGCTGCCAATGATTTTTGGCAGCGCGATGCGGTTGTTTAGCGTGGACTGTGTTCGCTCGCGGGGCTTCTTCGGCTTTTCAGGTCCGTCAATCAGCGAAACCGTTTCCGCCGGCTTTGCTTTTTCTTTTACAGCCTTTTTTGGTGCGGCCTTTTCGGCAGCGACTTTCCTGGCTTTATCCTCCGCCTCAGCGGCAGTGCTGCGCTTGGCAGTGATCGGCTTAAGAAGCGACTTGCGGGCCGGCTTCTCGTTCTCGGTGGTTTTGCTGCTCTTGCTGCTCTTTGTTGGCATGAAAATGTGCGCTGTGTTTCATGGCGTCTCCTTATTGGGAGGCCACGGCTTGTTCGTTTGCTTTGGCTGCGATCTTCGCCGCCTCCGCCGCATCAATGCTGGCTGCTCCGACGATGTCCTCTGTGGTCATGCCGGAAAAAATATCAGGTGTGTTGAGTCCTGCCTCGACGAGCGCGTTCGCTGATTTCGAGGAAATACCAAACGCTTTCTCCAGCGCACCTGCCGCGCCGGACTTGCTGGCATCGAAGGCTTCCTTGGCAGAAGTGTCTTCCTCGATGTTGATTTCCCATCCGCAAAGGCGGGCGGTGAGGCGGGCGTTTTGACCGCGCTTGCCGATGGCGAGCGAAAGCTGGTCGTTGTCCACGCGGACTTCGACGGTCTTCTTCGATTCATTGGGCGTCACGCTCCTGAGCTTCGCGGGCTTCAGGGCTTCCTGAACGAGTTCGCGCACGTTGTCGCTCCAGCGGATGATGTCCACCTTCTCGTTGTTGAGTTCGCGCACGATGTTCTTTACGCGCGCCCCCTTCATGCCGACGCAGGCTCCTACCGGGTCCACTTTGTCGTTGGCGGAAAAGACGGCTACCTTCGTGCGGAAGCCTGCTTCACGGGCGATGGCTTTGATTTCCACGGTGCGATCCGCGATTTCTGCGACTTCTGTTTCAAACAGTCTGCGGACGAAATTCGGATGACTGCGCGAGAGCACGATCTCCGGCCCGCGCGAGGTGTTGTCCACGGCCACGACGTATGCACGGATGCGGTCACCGATGGCGTAGTCTTCCGACTGCACGCGCTCGCGGTTCGGCATGGTAGCTTCGAATTTCCCGAGATCCACGATCACATCCTGGCGCTCAAAGCGGCGCACGACGCCACCGACGATTTCACCGGTTCGATCACGGAATTCATCGTAAATCATCTGTTTCTCGGCCTGGCGAATGCGCTGCATGATCGCCTGACGTGCGGTCTGCGCGCCGATTCGACCGAGGTCTTTTGGCGTCACATCCACCCAGAGTTCTTCGCCCAGTTGAGCGTCAGTTTTCACCAGCTTGGCTTTAGAAAGTGCGATTTCGTCGTGTTTGTTATTCACCCGATCCACGACAATAAGCTGGGCGCGCGCAGCGACAGCCCCGGTCTTGGGGTCCATGATGAGTTCCAGATTGCGACCGGCCTCTACGGACTTCTTTGCAGCACTCAAAAGAGCACTCTGGACGGCCTCAATGAGAACCTCCCGTTTGATTCCTTTTTCCTTCTCGAGGTATTCGAGCATGGCGATGAATTCAGCGTTCATGGCGTATAAGTTGTATGTCGTTGTTGCCCGGAGAACAAAAAAAGTGGGCTTTAGGAAAAACCCACTTTCAGCGTCAGCCGGAAGTTGTGACGTGCAAATTAGGGTGAAGGTTCATGCGCGTCAAGATGTGCCTTCGCAATCTACTTCACCATATTTGAAAACTGCCGCACATCCGGCGTTGCCGATACGACTGGCTTCGATAGTGTGCCGCCCCATTTTGAAACAAGAACTGAATTTTTGAATGAGAACAATCACTGCTGACTCCACCCCTCGATACCGCAAACAAATTACGGTCGGCGACCCGGATATTGATGCACGAGTGCGCCAGCTTGTGGACGATATGGGCACGGACAAGCCACATGAATTAATCGAGGAGATGATTGTCACAGCGCTGAAGATGGCGCGCGACCAGACCAGTGTGGCCGATTTAAAAATGCTCAACCGCGCACTCAAGGAGATGCGCTACGCGAGCCGTGTGTTTTCGCCATATCGTGACCGGCGAAAGGTGACGGTATTTGGCAGCGCACGCACCCCCGAGGAGGCGCCCGAGGCTATTTCCGCAGAAGAGTTTGGCCGGAAAATGCGCGACCACGGTTACATGATGGTGACGGGCGGAGGCGACGGAATCATGGGAGCCGCGCAGCGTGGGGCGGGGAGGGATGCGAGTTTCGGACTGAATATTCTACTGCCCTTTGAACAGTCTGCGAATGAAACAATCCTCGGTGATACGAAGCTGATCAACTTCAACTATTTTTTTACGCGAAAGTTGAATTTTATGAAGGAGACACATGCCATCGCATTATTTCCCGGTGGCTTCGGCACTTTCGATGAAGGCTTTGAAGCGCTCACGCTGATGCAGACGGGTAAGGCGCGCATTTTCCCCATCGTGCTCGTGGATAAACCGGGAGGGAACTACTGGCAGACTTGGATTGATTTTCTGCGCGACCATTTGCTGAAGCTGCACCTGATTTCGCCGGAGGACTTTCATCTGCTTCACCAAGCCACAAGCGTGGATGATGCAGTCGCTCACATTACACAGTTTTACAAAAACTTTCACAGTTACCGATGGCTTGGATCGCGGCTGGTCATGCGCTTGCAGCAGCCGCTCACGCAAAATCACATCGAGCAAATGGACACCGAATTCGCGGATGTCCTCGCGAGCGGGAAATTCGAGCAGGCGCCAAGCGCAGTCTCCGGCGAAAACAGCGACCCCGAAATCGCGCATCTCCCGCGACTCGTGTTCCAGCCTCGCCGCAGAAATTTTGGCAGGCTGCGGCAGGTGATTGATGCCGTGAACGTGTAAGGTTACTTCCGATTCGCCACGATGTAGTCGTGGAGGGAGTTGACCGTTGCCAGTGCCTGGCGTGCGGTTTCCGAGTTCGGAACGGTCACGCCGAAATGCTTCTCCAGGCCCACAACCAGTTCCAGTGCATCAATGGAATCCAGCCCCAGGCCCTCAGGGCCAAACAGGGGCATATCATCGCGGATATCGTCTTTTGTAACTTTGAGCATGAGGTTTTCCACCATCATTGCTTTGATTGCTTCTCGCAGATTTTCTTCGGACATGTGGGGCGCAAGGTGTGACAATCGCCGCCGTAAGTGCAAGCGCAGGCTTGCGGGAATTACGGGGCCATGTTGTGAGGCGCGAGACGATATCCAAAGAGCGGGGTCGAGGCTTTTAGCACCTGACCAAGCTGGCTCAAATGCGCTTCGATGAGCGACTGCCCGCCGACTTTCATCGTAAGTAGAAACGTCGAAGCAATCTCGCCGTTGAGGTTCACGCTGGACTGTTGGGCTGAAAACTCAGGAGCGAATTGGGATGCGGAGCCGCTGGAAAACGCCGCAAATATCGCCGGGCTAAAGCCAGCCTGAGTGAGCAAAGCGTTGAGACCGCTTTCATCAATGCTGATCGTATTTTCATCAATGGCAGCACCGTTCACTCGCACAATGCAATGCATTTTCTTGGTCGGAGGGGCGATATCCATGAGGAACTGCTGCGCAGAGCCCTGAATAGTAACGCTGAGATGTATTTGCTTCGTGGCCAATGAAGGGCCGAACTCAATATTTCCGCTCCAGGCAATCCTTTGGCTGCCAAGCCCAGCTGGAGCGTAGGTGAGATTGCCGCTGAATTCGAGAAAGCGCTTGTCGTTCGCGGCATCCACACGAGGCTGGAGGTGAACATAGCCGACAGGCTTGTTTAAGTCGTAAATTTCCAAATCCGAGGATTGCTGGTGCTGGAAAAACTGGCCGCCAATAAATGAAATAGGAACCGAGTTGATATTCGTGCTCTCGGGATAAATCTGCTGGATGACGAGTAAAGTAGTCATCGCTATCCAGAAGGCGACGATACAAGTGGCGACCAGGCGGTGAAACATGAAAGATAAGTGGAATGAAGTCAGTCAGCGAGGAGAAGCAAGCTCCACTCCGCACGATAGCGTATTTTTAATACAGGCGTAAAGCGCCCGAAATTAGGGTGCAAATCACGGGTGTCCGGTTGATGCGCGGTCGGTGTTTTGTTAGCAGCGAAGTTTGCGTGAGTTGCGCATGAAAATGGATGTCACGCATTTGAATTTCGGAGTGGCTCCGTGGACGATGCCGGCCCATGAACTCCGGCCGCTACATTCTT
>CANJNZ010000029.1 GCA_947476045.1 Chthoniobacteraceae bacterium | reverse complement strand
ATCCCACCAACGCGCCGCGTTCCGCAATGGGGTCTTCTTCACTACAACGCCCAAACCCGCAGACCAACAGAGACGCCGCCCACGCACGGACGAAGCCCGTCAGAGAAAAGTTTTTTCCCGCGGACTGCGAACTGCGGAACTTGGGTTAACGAGCCCAGAGGCTTGGCAGTGGACAGCACAGGAAATCTCTATGTGGCAGACAGCTCTAACTTCACGATCCGTAAAGTGACGCCCGCTGGTGAGGTGACTACTCTGGCCGGCACCCCCGGTGTCTATGGATACGCCGATGGCACTGGCAGCGCGGCGGTATTTAGCGATACCCAAGGTGTGACGCTGGACAGCACAGGAAACCTCTATGTGGCAGACAGCTCTAACTTCACGATCCGTAAAGTGACGCCCGCTGGCGTGGTGACTACCCTAGCTGGCACCCCCGGAGTCTATGGCAGCGTGAATGGCACTGGCAATCTGGCGCAGTTTAAGCAGCCCGCTGGCGTGGCCGTGGACAACAGCGGAAATATCTATGTGGCGGATACACAAAACCACACGATCCGCAAAGTGACGAACGGTGACAACATCGTAGCTATAAAAGACGACGCAGCCGCAGGGCTGACCAACGCGAAGTTTGTGACCTTTGGCAACCCCGCGATGAATGGGAATGGCCACACGGCATTCTATGCCACGGTGACCGGCACCAGCACCGCCGCGACAACCGCATTGATGGGCAAGACCAAGGGCATCTGGGCAGATGACAGCACGGGCACCCGCCAACTCATCATCCGCGTGGGCGACACCGCAGTGGGCACCACCAGCGCCGTCTTCAGCGCGATGAGCGACCCTTTGTATAACGCCAACGAGGAAATCGCCTTCAATGGCACGCTCAAAACGGGCGTGGGCGGAGTGACGAGCCTGCCTGCGCTCACCGCCAACAACATCGGCATCTGGAGTAACACGGGCGGCACGTTGCACCTGGTGGCGCGCAGAGGAGCACAAGCCCCCGGCTGCCCTGCTGGGGCGACGTTCTCCACGTTCACCTCTACAGTGCTGCCGGATCAGGGCGGCGTGGTGATGCTGGCGAATCTGAATAGCGGAACCGTGGCATTGCCCGGCCCCGGCGGAGTTATCCCGTCCAACAACATCGGCATCTGGGCGGTGGACACGGCCGGCGCGCTGCAACTGATCGTGCGCAAAGGCGACACGCTGGATGGCAAGGTGATAACGGCACTGAGCTTCCTCGCCATGCCTGCTGCAGGTGTGGGTGGCCAGAGCCGGAACTTCAGCCAAAGCACCGGCGACCTGCTCTACAAAGCGACCTTCGTTGGCGGCAGCACCGGCATCTACAAAGTGGTCTTCCCGTAAACCGGGAGAGGCGTCCTTTCACAAAAGGCCATCCGTCGCAAGGCGGGTGGCCTTTGTGTTTTTGCCGCAAGGCATCCGCACGAAGATGACGGAAGCGAGAGGCGGGCAACGCTATTTGGGATTTCGGATTGCGGATTGCGGATTGGGGACAGGGAATTGCAAATTGCAGATTGCGGAACGGAGTGGAACGACATCGCCTGCCGCAGGCAGCCCGCAGGGACGTTGCGTCGGCAACGGGCAATGGGGGACGAGGAACGGGGGGCGATTTTGGAGAGTGCTAGACTTCGATGATCGCTTTGATGGCTCCGAGTTTGGGGTCGGTGAAGGCGGGGAACTTTTCGGGCACTTCGTTGAACTTGATGCGGTGAGTGATCCAGATGCCGGTGTTGATTTTTCCGTCGGCTATCAACTGGATGATCTTCGGAAAATCGGCCGGGTGCGCGTTTCGGGATGCCAGCAGCGTGAGTTCGCGGCGATGAAAGACGGGCGCGTGCGGGAAGCTGACTTCCTGAGTCGTAATCCCTACGTAAACGACACGTCCGGTGAAGGCGGCGAACTGAAAGCAGGTGGACATGGATTGCGCACTTCCCGTGGCATCAATGATGACATCCGCGAGATTTCCGTCTGTAAGGTTGTGCAATGCGGCGCTGTTGGCGGCGCTGTCGGTGCCGGCGAGGATGCCGGTGATGCCCAGGTTGTTTTTGCAGAAGTCCAGGCGGCTTTGCACCATGTCCATGACGATGACCTGGATATCCATGAGCTTGAGGAACTCCAAACAGGCAAGCCCGATCGGGCCTGCGCCGATCACGAGAACTGTTTCGCCGGGCTGCGGGTTGCCGCGTTCGACGGCATGCAGGCCGATGGCCAGGGTCTCGACCAAGGCTAGCTGATCGTAGCTGAGTTGATTGCCGGGATGAAGTTTGCGCGCTGGAACAGTCCACGGATTGGTCCGCAAACCGCCATCGGCATGCACGCCGAGCACTTGCACGCCCGGGCAGCAGTTGGGGTTGCCTTTCCGACTGGTGCGCGAGAGCGGGTCGTTGATGTAGGGCTCCAGCGAACAGCGGTCGCCGACTTTGAGGTGGCGGACGTTTTTTCCGAGGGCAATGACTTCCAATCCCAGTTCGTGTCCGGGAATGCGCGGGTAGGAGAAGAATGGCATTTTTCCGAGATAGCCCGAGAGGTCGGTGCCGCAGATGCCCATGCGGTGGGTGCGCACAATGGCTTCATCCGGCCCGCAAGTGTCCGCATCAGCGCAGTCGATCGTTTTGATTTCCTTTGGCGCGGTAAATTGAATGGCAGACATATTGGGTTATAGAAAAGTGGAGGCTGGGCGGCCTCATTCAGTGAGGAGATGGCGTATAACTGCCTGCGTTGCGGTGCAACTGCTTTTCACCAACTCCGGGGTTCCTGACATCGGAGGCACCACGAAACTTCATAGCGGCTGTGCGGCAACGGCACTCGAAGACGGAAAATTTTCTGCGCGCGATCTTCCTAGCGGCAGCCGGCTGCCTATAGTCGCGCCCCTCATGCTTGCCGTTCTGCCTCCAAATGGACTCCTCGCCCTCGCCGCCACCGCAATCGTCGGACTCGTCGTCCTGATAGCGCGATTCAAGTGCAACGCCGTCGTCGCCATCGTCATCGCCGCGCTCGGAGTGGGGCTGGGCAGCGGGATGCCGCTGGGCGATATCGTCACCAGTTTCGAGGGCGGCGTGGCGAAGACTCTCGGCGGACTGGTCATGATCATCGGGCTCGGCACGATCCTCGGGAAGCTCCTCTCCGAGTCCGGCGCGGCGGAAGTCATCGCCATGACCATGGTCCGCTGGCTGGGCCCGGCCCGGCTGGACTATGCGATCATGATCGTGGCCTTCGTCATCGGCATCTCGATTTTTTTTAATGTCGGCATCGTCCTGCTCGGCCCCATTGCCTTCATGCTCGCGCGGCAGACCGGCACGCCCATCCTGCGGCTCGCTCTGCCGCTGGCAGCGGGGCTTTCCGTCGCGCACGGACTCATCCCGCCGCACCCCGGCCCGCTCGCGGCCATCGCTCTCATCCAGGCCGATACGGGCAAGACGATCCTCTACTCGATCCTGGTGGGCGCACCGACCGCGCTCATCACCGGCCCGCTGCTCGCGCGCTGGGTGGTGCCGCGCGTGCCGGTGGAAATGGGCGGGTTGCTTGCGGAACTCAGCGGACGCTCCACCGCGCCGCGTCCGCCGGGTTTTGGAGTCAGCGTTTTCACCATGCTGCTGCCCGTGCTGCTTATGCTGATCGGCACTGCGGCGAAGGTCGCGCTGCCCGCCGGGAACGGGGTGCGGCTGTGGGCGGAGTTCATCGGCGCGCCCACCGTGGCCATGCTCGTCGCGGTGCTCGTTTCGTTTTACACTTTTGGCGTCGCGTGCGGGTTCACGCGCACGCAGATCCTGAAATTCAGCGACACCTGCTTCGCGCCGGTCGCCGGTCTGCTGCTGCTCATCGGCGCCGGCGGCGGCTTTAGTATGGTGCTCAATAGCTCGGGCGTTGGCGCTGCTATCGGCGCATGGGGCAAAACGCTTCCGATTTCTCCGCTGCTGCTCGGCTGGTGCATTGCGGGCCTGCTGCGCACGCCATCGGCAGCGCCACAGTCTCCGTGACGACTGCGGCTGGGTTGATGGCCCCCATCATCGCGGGCGATCCCAGCGTGAACAAAGAGCTGCTCATTCTCGCCATGGGTGCCGGCTCGCTCATCCTCTCGCACGTCAACGACGCCGGCTTTTGGTTCGTGAAAGAATATCTCGGCATGAGCATCGGGCAGACCTTGAAGACATGGACCGTTGTAGAAACCGGCATAGCCATCGTCGCCATTATCTTCATCCTCGCGGTCGATTGCTTTGTATGAAGCTGGCTCATCCATGGCGCATGGCATAGCGTCCCAAAAAGCTTAAAAGCATGAATCAGAAATCTGCGGCGGTTAGGGCCGTCATCCTATTGCTCACATTGATTTGCACAGTCGGTTTTGCCGCAGGAAAATCGCCGGACAAATCCGCTGCGGATAGCGATGCTTTTTTTAACAGCGCGAAAATTCCGCGCGTGGATATCACGATTGGACTGACGCCCGGCTTCGTGAAACCCGTCGGCCCGCTGCTCGCCGAGCCGCGCAAATACATCAAGGCCACGCTCACCGTGGACGGCAAAGTGTATCCCGATGTCGGTATCCATCTCCGCGGCGGCTCCGGCAGTTTCCGGCAGATCACCGAGAAGGCCGGTTTCACCATCAGCATGGGAAAATTTGGCGGGAAGGAGAAGTTTCACGGCATGTCGAAATGGCATCTCGCCAACTCCGCGCAGGACGGCAGCTACCTCTCGGAACTCGTCTGCGGCGAATTGATGGGCGCTGCGGGCGCACCTGCCGCTCGCATCCAACACGCAATCGTGAGCGTCAACGGTCAGGTGCGTGGCTTCTACTATTTGAAAGAAGGCTACGACTCGCAGTTTCTGAAGCGGCATTTCAAAAATGCGGACGGCAATTTCTACGACGGTGGATTTCTGCGCGACGTGGATCAGCAGCTTGAACTGACAAGCACCAAGGAGGATGTGAAGGACTGGGCCGACTTGAAAGCGCTCACCGCCGCCGCCCGCGAGCCCGACCCGCAAAAACGTTTTGAGCGGCTGGAAAAGCTGCTCGATATGGACGCCTTCATCAACGTGTTCGTCGTGCTCACCATCATCGGAGATTGGGACGGATACATTTACAACCGGAACAATTACCGCGTCTATCACGACCCCAAGCGTGACAAGATCACCATCATTCCCTCGGGCATGGACCAGGAGTTTTTCCCCGTGCGCGGTCACGCAGCCAGCGCCGACCAGGTCACGGCTTTACCACCCATCGGCCCCAATCCATGGGCCGGCCCGAGAACCCCGCAGGGCCTCGTCGCGCAAGGCGTCTATTCCACGCCGGAGGGCAAGGCGCGGTATGTAAAGCGCCTCACCGAGATCAACGGGACGCTGATGGATCCCGAAAAATGGAACAAGCGCCTCGACGAACTTCAAGCGCGACTCCAGCCCGAAATCGCCAAAGTGGATGCCGCCGCCGGAGCCAATTATCCCAACGAGGTCAAACGCATCCGCGACTTCTTCAACGTCCGCAGCAAGGCCATCGAGCGGCAGCTCAAATAAAGCAACGCGCGAGGACTACAGACGGATGATGGTGTTGTTGCCGCGACCGGCGTTGAGGGTGGTGTAGGCGCTGGTGCCGGCTCCGAGGGTGAATGTGTCGTCTCCCGCTCCGAGGAGGATTTTCACGGACTCGAAGGCGCTGTAGTTCACGGGCTGAATGAAGCCGATGCCGGTGAGTGTGGTGGTGGTGAGTTCGCCGATGCCGAGGAGACCGCTGGCATTTACGTCGAGGATGTCGCGGTCTTTCAAGTTGGTGCCGCCATCGAGTGTGACGGGGCCGCGGACGAAGATCGGGGAGTTGCCTGTGATGGCGAGGCTGCTGCCGAATTTGACGATGTCATTGCCCTCGCCCAGTGCGATATTGAGCGCGCCGCGTGTGGCGTGGATTTTGACGATGTCGTTGCCCGCGCCGGTATCAATGCTGACGGGGACGGACGGTGTGTTGTTGATGGTGAGCGTGTCTGCGCCTCCACCGAGTTTGATGTTCACACCAGCGATGCCGGTGGCGCTGATGCCAGCGATGTTCATTCCAAAGCCGGAGAGATTGATGGGTTCGCTTTGTGTTGCGTCGCCCGCACTCAGTGCGCCGGTGTTGATTGCGCGGCGACCACTGTCGTCGGCGTTGAAGGCATCCGCGCCGCTGCCGAAGTAGAAGACGCCGCCTTTAAAACCGCTGAGCTTGTTGATGCTGACACCGGCGTTCAGAGTGTTGACGCCGCTGCCGCCTTCCAGACGTGTGAAGGTAGTTGCGCCTGTGGTCTGGAGGTCGAAGATGTCGTCGCCAGCGTTTACAAAGACATCAGTGAGGGCGGATGAGGTGCCGCCGATGATGATGGAATCACTGCCGGAGCCGAGGAAGAGATTCAACGCACCGAGGCCGCGATGTGTGAGGGTAAACGAGCCATCGGTGAGTGTGTTCGCGCCAAGCGTCCATACTTTCGCGCGGAGTGTGGCGGTGTCGTCCACGTTGAGTGTGTCTTTGCGAGTGGCGGTGATTTCGATGCTGCCGAGGACATCATCGGTGATGCCGCCTGTTGCCGGAAGCACGCCTGCTGCGCTGCCGATGTTTACGGTGTTTCTGCCAAGGCCGGTGATGATGGTGATGCGGCTGTCGCGCGCGCTGGCTGGAATATTGAATGTGTCATCCCCTGCCCCGCCGTCGGCGCTGATGTGTGATTCCACTTTGCGAGGCGCGAGGTGGAAGGTGTCGTTTCCGCCATCGCCAAAGAGCATGTCGTCGCCGGTATCCGTGGATATGAGAGCATCATCACCAAGTCCGCCGCGCAGGGTGTCGTTGTCACGTCCGCCATCGAGAACATCCGCACCGTCGCCGCCGATGAGCGTGTCATCGCCGAATCCGCCAAGGAGCGTATCCCCCAGCTTGCCACCGGTGAGCGAATCGCGTCCGGCGCCGCCCTCGATGTGCATCGGGATTTCAAGCACCGGTGCGATGGAGACCGAGTCATCGCCGGAGCCGGCGAACACTGCGATGCGACTGATAAGCATGAAGTCCTGCTTGAGCTTCTCCGCGCCGGTTTCGCGCTCATCGAGATTGAGCGTGATCGTGTCCGCGATACGCGACTTGGTGAAGCGAATCACGTCCGCTCCGATGCTGCCGCCAACGAGCAGAATGGACTTTCCGACATTCGCAGGGTCGAGATCCGGCGTGAGCAGATAGACGGAAACGTTCACGCTGGTGTTTGCGGTGAGGAGTGCGCCGGTGACGCTGTTTGTGAGCGATGCGCGCACGCTGAAGACTCCGGCGTCCGTCGGCGTGAAGGTGAATTGATTACCCAGGCCGGTGGCGACGACGAGGTTCGCGGCATCAATCACCTGCCATGCGGTTTCGTAGCCGCTGCCGACGATCTGCGCACCATCGAGGAGCGCGTGGAATGTGAGTGCCTGCGCGCGGACGGCATTATCCGGCCCGTCAATGCCAAGGCTGCTCGGTGCGACTGGTGCGACATCAAGACCGCCAATGAGAGCAACGCTGAGCGGTGCGCTCACCGTTCCGAAAGATCCGGCTGTCGTATCCTGCAGGCTGAAGCGAATGCTGAACTGACCCACGCTGGTCGGAGCAAATGTGAACTGCGCACCACTTCCCTGCGCAACAACGGCGTTGCTTTGATCGGTGACACTCCACGTCGCGACGATGTTTTCACCGAACGCAGCACCATCGAGCAATCCGTCGAACACGAGCGCTTGTCCGACGACACCAAGCGCCGGGCCGTTGAACGTGACATTCAATGCTGAAGAAGCGGGGCTGACATTGAACGGTGTGGTGGCGTGGCCGATTGCGCCGGTGACAGCATCAGCGACATCAAAACGGACGGTGAACTGCCCTGCTGTTGTCGGCGTAATCGTGAAACTGTCGCCATTGCCAGTCTGCACCACGCTCGCACCATCAAGCAAAGTCCACGTCTTCACAAAGCCAGCATAAATACCCGCGCCCTCCAGCAGCGCCGTGAAGGTGAACGGCGCGTTGAGCACGCCGTTCGCCGGGCCAGTGATTGTGACAGGCAGCACTGGCGTGGCGTCTGTTGATGTGAAGTAGGTGGTCGCGCTACGCTCCGAACCGTCCGGCGAGGTGACGGTGAAATTGATGCGATACAAACCGCCCGCTGGTGCCGCGAAGACGAACTGATCACCGCTGGCGCTGGCGATTGTGGCATTCGCGCCATTTACCAAAGTCCAGGTTGCTGTGTATCCGGCGGGCGTTGCGGTGAGTGCGTTGAAGCTGCGAATTTGTCCGACGAAACCTGTCAGCGGTCCTGTGATTCCGGCATCAAATACCGGCGCAGCAGCTTCGACGTGCAATGTGGTGACAGCCGATCCGATGACTGTCGAACTGGCGTCTTTCAAGATTAGCTGCACCGAATAGTCGCCTGCGGCAGGTGTGTGGATGAAGTCGGCGCCGGTGCCGGTGTCCACCGGGCTTCCACTAGTTGCAGCCAGATCAATGACGCTCCATGTAATCTGGAAATTCGGCGGCACAGCCGTTCCGTCGAGCAGGCCTGCGTAAACAAGACGCTGCCCTGCTTGCGCAGACACGGGACCTATGAGAGTGATGGTATGAGTGAGCGTGTCCGTCGGAATTGTGGTGTCCACATTCAGAACGAGAGATGCAAGACCCACCGCACCAGTCACCGGATCGGTGAGTGTAAAGAGCACCGTGTGCGCGCCTGCGTCCGTCGGCGCGAAGGCGAATTCGCGCGCGTTCGTTGCACCCAGAGCACTTGCGGGGAGTTCTGTGTTTGCGGAGTCAAAGACGCGCCATGAAACGGTATAGTTTCCGTTGAACGCCGCGCCGTCGAGCAGACCGCCAAAGTTCAGCGTGGTTCCAGTCTGCGCTACAGTCGGCCCGGTGATGCCGACAGTGAGTGAAACGTCGGGCTGCACAATCCGAAGGGTCGCCAGCGCGGAACCGGCATCGCCAGACTTGGTGTCAACAATCGCAAGGGCTACGCTAAACTCGCCCGGCATTGTTGCTGCATAGGTGAAACGCGCTCCGATTCCGGTGGCCAAAACGCCACCCTCTGAGTTCGTTACTTTCCAAGAAGCCGTATAGCCATCCGGCAGTGCTGCGCCATTGGCCAGGGCGTCGAAGACCGCTGCCTGACCGCGTGTGCTGATGGTCGGACCATTAATGCCTGTCGAGAATGTCGGTGCTGGCGCTGTGACGTTCAGCGTTTGAACGGCTACGCCAAATTCACCGCTTACGGAGTTCACGAGTTGAAGCTGAACGCGATACTGACCGGGCAATACAGGCAGGTAGAGGAATTGCGAGCCACTGCCTGTCGCGACAATGCTGTTCTTGTGATCAAACACGGTCCAGGTGGCCGCGTAGTTTGCGCCAAAGTCAGGAGCGCCTAACTGACCAGCAAGGAGTTGACCTGTATATGTGAGCACCTTTCCACGCACGCCGGTCGAAGGACCTGCAATAGCCAGAGGCAGCGTCCGTGCATTTGAACTGATTGTAAGAACCTGCGTCACGGTGGCAGTGAGGTTTGTCAGAGTATCCGTGAGTGTTAGCTGCACAGTGAATACCCCGTCCGCGCCGGGAGTGAACGTGAACGTGCGCGCTGCACTGGTGCCATCCACCACGGCGCCCAGGGAGTCAAAGACCTGCCAGTCCGCCCTGTATGGCCCGGTGAGCGCGACGTCATCCAGCAGCGCAACAAATTTCACGGGCTGATTAATGTAGCCGCTGAGTGCGCCTGTAACACCAGCATGGATGACGGTGCGGCCAGTATTGAAATGGATGGTGGCGCTGGTGATGCCAAAGGTTCCGCTGCTCACATCCGCAACGATCAGATTCACCCGGTAGTCGCCGGCCTTCAGCAGTGCGAAGGTGAACTCGGACCCAGTGCCGCTAACGATAATCTTTCCAGTGGCAACATCGACCAACTGCCAGACAGAGGCAAAGCGGGATGGTAGCGCCAGACCCTCTAGCAGTGCATTCAGGATAAAGGCGTTCCTGCCTTTCTGCTGGACAGCGACACTGATCGAAAGGGTCGCCTCACGCACAGTTGTCGCACCTGGAGGCAGGACGCTTACATCGCCTCCTGGCATAATTACACCGCCCGTCGCGCCAATGTCGCCCAGCAACTCACGCAGGTTTGTCGTGAGAGAATTGAATGCGAGATTGCGCATCTGCTCAGTGACGGTGCGGCTGACGTTGCCTGTCTGGGCGAGCTGGGTGTTTTTGCCGATTCTGTCGTCCATGAAGTCCCTGCCCGGTGCCACCGTGCGACCGTTGGAGAATCGCGAGGAAACAAACATCAACCCTGTGCCGCTGTTGCTAAATGCAAAGTCGAGCTTGAGAAGTGTCGTCGGCGTGGCGCTGACAAATGGCAGGACGAAAGCAGCGTCACGACCGAACGCAATGTCGTCTCCTGCGTCGCCATTCATCACGTCATAGCTTGCCACGAGCGCGACACCCTTCGCGCCACCGGCATGGCCGATAGCTGCTGCCGTATAGCGATAGTTGGAGGCGTAGGCATTGCCACCGAGCAATACCTGGAAGTCTGCAAGCAAGCGTGCGATTTCGGCCTGCGCCACCTTCGCGGTCTTCGTTACATCGGCGATGATTGGGATGATCAGAATACTGCGGTCGCCGATGAGCAGGTCGTTGTCGTTGCCGCCGCGCAACGTGTCATTGCCGATATAGAGGTTGTATTCAAATACGGCGGGGATGAGGCGGAGGTCTGCCGAGGAAGGCTGGCGCACCGACCAGTTGGCGACGTTTGTAACGAGATGATATGCCAGTTCTGCGGCGCGCACCTTCTGCTGCGTAGCGAGCGCTGTTTGCGTGTCCTTAAGCACCTGTGGTGTGATACCGAGCGCATCGGTGACTTTCAAGAAGCTGCGACCCGACAGCACCGGCGCGAGCACCACGCCGGCATCGCCGGTGATGACATCGTTGCCAGCGCCTCCATCAATGATGTCGTTGCCGATGAACAGATGATGGAAGTTAGGAGCAAGCGGCTTCGGACGGAGCGCCGGCGAGCGCGTCGGATTTGTGAGGAGCGCAGTGTCCACAAGATTTCGGAGCACACCCACGTGAGCTTCCTGCGCCATGTTGAGGAAGTCAGTGGCCACGTATTCGAGGTCGCGCAGGAAATTATGGTAGCGCAGCGCAGCTATGGTGAAGTTCGACGTGGAAGCGGGGCTGCCTGTCGCGAACGGCACAGCAAGGAGCGCGTTGTCGCCATAGATGTAGTCATCGCCGTCACCGCCAGCAATGGTGTCATTTCCAATGAGGATGTTGCGAGGCGCTCCGACGCCGCCCTGCTGCAAGTCATAATCCAGCGAGAGCGCATGCAACGCCGTGAGGACAGAGAAGGCAGTGCTCCGGACGTTTTCGATGGCGCTGTCGATCGCTGCGATGCCCTGGAACGGCAGCGTGCCAACCAGCACATCGTCTGCGAAAATCGTATCGCCGCCACTGCCGCCGTCGATCACATCATTGCCCGGCAGGTTGTCCGTGTGATGGATGAGATCCGGCACGAGCGAAATGAGCGGCAGGCTGACCGCACCATCGTTGCGGCGGAGCGTGTCCGCTGCCGCGAGGTCGCCAAATGCAAAGTTCGGCACAAAGTTGATTTGCGGAGCAGTGCCATTCAGTTCCAGCGGCTGGAGCGCCATGTTTGGAACGAGGACGCTGCCGCCAGCCGCGACCGTATAAGGCACACCGGCATCAACCCCGATGATTCGGATTCCGCTGACGATTTGCGGGAGATTCGTTCCGAATGGCAGTGAATTGAAGGCTCCATCGGCGAAGATGACGTCGCTTCCACTACCACCGTTGATGGTGTCGTTTCCGCGCTGACCAAAGAGCAAGTCATCGCCAGCATCGCCGTTGACGGTGTCATTGTCGGCTGGCAGCAAGTCCACGAGCAGCAACTCGGTATCCCATGCTCCGCTGTCGCTGTTGATGAGTCTTGCGCCGCCGGGCAGATAAGTTCCGCCAAGGATGGCAAGGTCGGCATTGAGCAACTTGCTCGCGAGCGCAGGGTCGTCGAGGCGCAACGGATGCACGTCCATCTTCACAACGCCTGTCAAACGACCCACGTCTTCGAGGAAGATATCGCGATGCCACGAGCCGTTGGCATTCAGGCGAGGCGTGCCATCGGAGTTAAATGCGCGCTGCGCAAAGCCGTTATCGCCAAGCACCACGTCGTTGCCGTCGCCACCGCTGACGATGTCGGCGCCTGTCTCGCCATAGACTTCGTCATCACCATTGCCACCGTCGATTACGTCATTGCCGCGCTGGCCGTGCAGCGTGTCCTGTCCGTCACCGCCGTTAATGTTGTCGTTGCCCGCCACCAAATCAATGTCATCAAAACGAACGACCGTGCGGATTACGACATCGTCAAATGGGGCGGGATACGTGCGCCATGCTGATGGATAGCCAGCGATGATCTGACGCGAAATGAGTCCGTTGTCGCCAAGCACGACATCAGCATCCGCTCCACCATCGATGAAGTCGCCTCCATCCGCGCCACCGAGGACGTTGTGACCGCCGGTGATGTCATCATTTCCAGCGCCGCCGAAAATCTGATCCGCACCCTGCTGACCAAGGATAAAGTCATCGCCTGCATCGCCGTAAATATTGTCGTCCCCGCCGCCATTGTTTGCGCCGGTAAAGATGGAGAGGAAGTTTTGATTCAGCGGCAGCGAGGCGTCGTAGAAGCCGGCATCGCCAAGAATGATGTCGTGTCCATTGCCGCCGCTGAGCAGCGCATCTCCTCCGGTGCCGCCGAAGATAATGTCTTCTTCGTCGCCGCCAAGGATTGTATCGCTGCCGCCTATGGCAGGATCACTTGAAGTCATCGTCGCGAGCGTGCCCGCCGGTGCAAATGCGAAGATACCATTGTCGCCGAGCACGAAGTCGTCCCCTGCTCCGCTGGAAATATTGTCGCCGCCCGCGCCGCCCGCGATGAGATCGCTCGCGGCACCGCTCACGATGGTGTCGCTGCCGCCAATCGCCGGGTCCGTGGTGGTGAGTCGAATCACCATGCCAGCAAGGTCGAAGGTTACTTCACCGTTGTCGCCGAGGATGAAGTTGCGCCGGGTATCATTTGTCGTGGTGATGAAGTCGCCGGCTGCGCCACCAAGGATGACGTTTGCGCTGTCAGCGCCACGGATCGTATCCACTCCGCCGATTGCGGAGTCAGTTGTTTCTGCGCGCAGGAGCAGTCCGCTCACAATGTCGTAGGTCGCCCGTCCGTTGTCTCCCAGCGCCACATCAAACGCATCGTTGCCTGCGAGTGTGATATCGTCACCTTCGGCCCCGCCGAGCACGATATTCGCGCCCTTGCCGGAAACGATGGTATCCATACCGCCGACAGACGGCGCAATCGTCCGCACCTCGATGAGCACCCCGGCGATGAACGTGCCCATTCCGCTGTCACCGACGAGCACATCGGCCTGCACATCGGAGTTGGTGAGGTTCGTATCGAAGCCATAGATGAAGTCCCCGCCGAAGCCGCCGAAGATGAGGTCGCGCCCTTCGCGTCCGTAAATGTGATCGCCTCCGCCAATGTCTGCGTATTCTGTGAATGCAAGCGTCAGCGGACGAATTACTCCATCCGTGAAGTCACCCGGGCCGGCGTGTCCGAGAGCGGCGACGATATTTCCACCATCACTGTAGAGCACTTGACCGCGGTCACCAAAGAGAAGGTCTCCAGCCATGCCGCCGTGGATTTCATCCGCATCCTGACCACCAAAGATGATGAGCGGTAGAGTGGACCCCTGCGCGAAGACCTTGTCCTTGTCTGTCAGCGTAGGCTGGTTGTGATACGCGCCTTGTGTATTCAGCACGAAGAAGTCGTCCTCACCCGCAGTGAGCGCAACGGTAACCGTGTCGTCGCCGAGTCCGGTATTGAGTGTCGTAATGGTGCGCAGACCATCGCGGCGCAGGGTTCCATCAATCACGATCTCGTCATCTCCAAAGCCGCTCCAAATCGTGATGCCATTCGCAAAGTTGCCGTTCGCCTTCGGCGCGCCATACGTGATAATTCCGGGCGCTAGACCAGAGATGAGGATTTCAGCGGATGGCAGGCCGGTGCCGGTGAAGTTATCGGTGATGACCACGCCGGTGTCGCCAAGAACGGCGGCTTCATCCGAAATCATCAACGTTTGACGACCCGCGCCGCCGTCCACATTGAGGATACCGCGGATGTCATTGAGCGTGCCGTTGAGGTAGTCATAGCCGATGATGTTGTCGGCACGGCGATCGGCCTGCGATGAAATGTAGATGCGATCGTCGCCGCCATGCGTGCGAACATTCGTCACTGTTCCGTCAGCCGAGCCACGGATGTTCAAGATGTCGCTGCCATCAGCGAGGTCGAGGTTCATTTCCTCGAAGCCATAGTAGGCAATTCCCTCAAGCTGCGTGCCCAGTATCGCAGTTCCGCGCGCATTCACATCGTCCGTGACAAAGTCGAGCAGGGCTCCATCGATGTCTCCCGGCACGATACGGAGATCTGCCGCGTCTCCCTGGAAAGTGATGACATACACATTGCCCTGCTTGGTGACGGCGACATTTGCCGTAAGCGGAGCCTCGCTGCGCGGTGTGGTGGCATTCGCTGGCTCCACCAGCGGTGCCAGTGCGCGCAGCACGGCATCTGCGCTCGCATTATGAACGATCGGCTGTGTGTAAGTGAGTCCACCCGGCAGGCGCAGGCCGATGCGGAAGGTGCCGCCATTTGCATTAATTGTGATTGTCTGCGGCGGCAGCGCGAGCGCCCCCGGCAGAGCCGTGATGTCGTCGGGCTGGATTGAGTAACCCGCATAAGCACCTTGGAAGGTAAACACGATGGCTCCTGCCGTGCGAGTGACCACGAAATTGTCCGTGTGTGGCAGATCGAGGTCGCTGTTGTTCGGGTTGAGAACCGGATCCAGGAATCGCGCGATCACGTCCGCCGTCGCGCCAAGCGGAATCGATCCGGTCGTAACCGTCGTCCCGCTGATCGAAGGCACATATGGCGACTGCACAACGAGCACTCCATCTTTTGTCACCAACTTACCGTGCAGAACTTCGGCAGCGGCAGCGGCATTTAGGCGGAAACCGATGGTAAACGTGCCTGTCGTCGCATTGACGTTGATCACCTGCTGGTTCGTCACGCCGACTCCGGGGACTGTCGTGCCATCGCGCAGCGTAGAAAGGGCGACGAAAGCGGAAGCGTCTTCCGCTGGTGTAAGCTGTGTCGCGGCGATGAAGGTGCTCAGTGCATCGTTGAGTAGCAGGCGGTGCAGCAGTGCCAGCTCCGAGCCGCCCGGGTTGCGTGCAAGAGCGTCGCGCGTAGCCTGGCTGAGTGTAACACCAGCAAAGGCCGCTGCATCATAAAGCGGGACAGTATCGCCGATGATGAAATTCAATCCGGCCAGCAGTGCCGCGCTGTCGCTCAAATTATTCAGCGTATTGGCCGGCAGGCGTGTTCGCAGGTAATTGGCCAGGCTGTTGTTTGCGGCGAGCGCTGCGGTAAGGCCGGAGACATTCGTAAGGTCAGTGGGAGCCAGCACGCCCGGCAGCCATGCAAGTTGCTTGAAGTCTCTGCCGGCGAAGTCACGGACAAAGGTGACTGTGTAAGTCTTATCGCCGGGCGTGACTGCCATGGTGACATCCATATTCGCAGAGCCGTATGCCTCACGCAGGGCAGCGGCGACTTGCGATGCGGTCATCGCATAATCAAGAACCACATCAGCGTAGCCTGCGCTGCGCGTCACATTGGAAGTCGAGGCAAGCGTCGTTTCCACTCCGTAGCCAGGCACGCGGAGAACATATTTACCGCTCTTCGCCTGAACGGTGAACTTCTGCACTTCGGACAACGTGAACATGTCGAGCCCGGTGATGCCGGTGGCAGTAAGCGTGCCAGTGTTGCCGAACGGAACAGGCGAATTTTGCACACGATCGTCCAAGCCAGCCGCGGCGTTCCCGTTGCTGTGAGCGATACGGCAAAGGTGGTCACACCGACACCGCGGACCTCGGAGACGATGATGTTATTGGAGGCAAAGAGTGTGCGGAGCGCCTGCTGGAGTTGCGCCTGGCCCATGCTGAAATCAAGCGCTGCCTCCGCGTAGCCGGCAAAGCGTGTGACCCCGACGCTGTCTGTGAGCGCCTGCCCAAAGCCGGTGCTGCGCAGGATGTAGTGACCACCTGCTGCGCGGATGAAGACCGTGCGCGCGTCATCCACATCGAGAACACCGGGCTGTGAGGTGGTGAGGATGCCGAGGCCGGAGTTGTCGTGGACATTCAGAACATCGCGTCCATCGCCACCATCGAGAACAAGATTGCCGCTGAGTTGATCGAGGACGAGGTCGTTGCTGCGGAGATTGATCACGTCCACTCCATCGCCTGTCTGGATGATGGTGTGCCCCATAATGGTCTTCACATCCACGACATCCGCGCCGATCTGCGTCGTGATAAATGTGAGACCGCGGTGTGTGCTCTCCACGGTGAAGTGGTCGTTCCCGGTTCCGAGTAGGATATTTACAACCTCGAGATTGCCGTAGGTAATTCCACCGTCGAATGCACGGCCGCCGACGACCGCGCCGCCGCCCATGCCGAGGCCCGTGACGGTGCTTTCGGTGAGTGTGCCATTGTCATCGGCGGGGCTGTCGGCATTGAAGACATTCAGGATGTCCACCTGTTCACTCTCAGTGACACGTGTGTTGAGATTTACCGGTGCATAGAAATAGGAGTCCCCGATTTGCAGCGACTTGATCGTAAGCGCGCCATCCACAATTGCGGGCAGGAAAGTGGCGCCGATGGCGCTGCGAGCAATCACATCGCGGAGCCCAAGCAGGACATCCGCTGCGCGGTCTCCACGTTTCGCCGCGTAGCTGAATGGTGTGCTATTGAGTGTGACCGTGAATATGTCGTTCACAGAAATGCTCGATACCGCGACTTTGAGTTCGGCGCGTGCGGCCTTGCCGGAGGCGGGTCTGTCCGGGGTGGTGACTAGCGTGAGATTTGCGCTTGCGGAAATCTCGAATGGCGTGGCGACCTCGACGTTGTTGCGGAAGAGGATCGTGTCGCCCGTGATTCCCGGCTGGAACGCGCTAGCTAAAGTGCCTTGGGTGATACTGGGGATTCCGACAGGAACTCCGACTGTATCCAGCATCATCGCATTTTTCAGCAGTGCCGTGAGGCCCGCGACACGCGCGTCAGCCGTGGCACCTGATGGAACTGCCGCATTGAATGTCATGCCAGCGAACGAGATTGCCGCCGTGTCGCCAGCCCTGATGTCACCGGTGAATACCCAGGCTGCCTGTGTCCATATCGCGCCCACGGGCATCGTGTCGGGTGTGCCGCGGACTGTCGCGCGGATCGTGCTCGTTGCATCCACTGAGAAGTCGAAGGTGAATGGAACCCCGTTTCGAGTAACAATGAGACGGTTTCCAAAGACGCTCGCAAAGAAATCCACCGTGTAAACTGGAACGTCGCCTACAACAGGCAACTGAGCGCGGAGCTTGTCCACCATTTCAAGCAGCGTCGAAGTATCAGGCGCGATGGCACCGGTGAGCGCATCATTGATGAGGAGGCGATTCAAACGCAGCAGCGCTTCGCCGGTCGGATTTTGCGTAATGAGATTAATCGTGTCGCTCGAAAGAACGACATTTTGGAAGTTCGCATGGACATTCAGCGCAGTGCTGTCGGTGATTGCGCCATTGAGCACTCTCAGGAGGATGCTGAGTTTGGCCGCTGCGCTTGTTGCGCCATCCAGCAGGTTCGCCTTCTCGCCGGCGGTGAAGAGGCTCCATAGATAGGTCAGCGGACTGGTTCCGGTGGACGGCGCGCCGCTCAATTTGGAAATGGCGCCGTTAAGATTGGCGACATCGGCAGCGGAGAGCGTGACGCTGCGCACCGTGTAATTTGTTCCATCAAGGCTGACGTTCCATTTTTCATTGCGACTCGCCACGCCGGAGAGACTGACCATCACGCTGCGCCATTGAATGGAGCCAACCTCTGAGGCAAGCGGCACACCTGTGAAGGTGACGTTTCCGGAACCGCTGAGCGTTGCGCTCGCGGCGAAGGCATTCTTAAACGCCACCGTCAGGATGTTGGAGTTTGTGCCCAGCAGATCGAGGAAGCTGCCTTCGGCTCCGCCATCGAGAAGCGTTACGTTGTAAAGGGAGAGATTGGTGCGCGGATCAAAGCCGAGACGCTCACCGTATTCCGGCAGAGTGTGAATGGAGTATGTATCGGTGATTCGACCCACCGACCCTGCTGCGACAGGCCCATACACGCGTCCGTCAGGCAGCGGGAAGTTCGTCTCGCCGGGCAGACGGAATGGATCGTTGAGGAACGCATCCTCAGCGACGCCGATGCCACCGTTGATGGTGAGCGGACCACGTATGCCATTCACGCGCTGCTCGGGCGACGGGAACACCAGCGCGTCTGAACCATCCACAAAGTTATCGTCGATGGCCTCCACATACACTTCCTGGGAGACATTCCAGTTGGTAAGCGTCACCCACTCGGTTCCTGCGCCGAGATACGAAACCTTGTTTGTCTCATCATAGTAAATCGCGCCATCTGTCGCCGGCGTCGCAGGTGTGCCACTGCCGCGGGTGATGGTCGCAGCGCCATCCCAGCTATCCGGGGCGAAAATGACAGATGGCGTGACGATCGACTGTGTTTCGTAATTTGGAGTGACGATAAATGATGCCGCAAAACTTGCCCCGCCGATGCGGGCCACCTCAATCGAGGAGGTGGTGACTAAAAAAGTGTAAAGCGTGCCCAGACCCTGGCGATTGAACTCGGCAAGCAGCCCGTTTGCCACAGTCGAAAGCGTATCATTGACCTGAGCAGTGTATTTCAAATCCGCAGACCCAAGCCTGAGTTTCCAAACTTCTGGCGTTGCAGCGCCGCCGTTCGGATGACCGGTCAGTGCTACATTTAGATTGTTGAAGGCTCCCGTCGTATCGCGAGTGCCAGTGAGCAACGCACCGTTCCTATCCCCTGTTACGGTAAAGGCCAGAGTGAACGCTGCTGAGCTGGTGATATTCAGTTTGGTGTTGTCCGCTCCATCCACTGCCACTGTGAAGCCGTCGAATCGCTCGGCAGTCGGTGTCCCGGTGAGACCGTCGCGCTTAAATGCCGCAACCAATCCGGCGGCAATATCGGCAAGCGTGTCGCCTACGTTGACGTGGTAATTCAAGTCCTCCCCGTTGAGTGTGAGTTTCCAAACTTCGGAAACCGGGTAGCGCACGGTCGGTGTTCCGATGAGTTTCACTCCAGCGCTGGTGAGTGCGCCGGATGTGTAGGTCGGAGTGATGTCGGCGCCGCCGCGGCTGAGCAGGACTTGCGTGAAGAATGGCGCACGCTTCGAAGTGATAGTTATGGTTGCGCCATTTGCAGTCGCGACGAAAAGCGCAGTGGCATCCACTTTCGCGCTCAGTTCCGATGCGATGTGTTCCAGCGTGTCTCCGCTGGCTGCGGCATAGCTGAATGGTTGCGGCTTCTTCGCAGCGTTGGTCGGCGTCGATGTATCGGCTTCGGTGAGCTTGAGCGTCCAGATTTCTCCGTCGGTTACGACTCCGCGCAGTTCGATTGTCGCCTGCTGCGTGGCTGTGCGGACTTGAACCGTCTCGTTGCGTCCGTTGTTCTGCGAGGAATCAAACGCAAGGTTCGAGTTGTAGGTGCGCGTGAGTGATGGAACGGCTCTCAGATAAACTAGTGCGCCCGGGTTTTTTGTAAGCGTGACCGAGTAGCTGTCGGTAACTTGCGCTTTCGTCGCATACGTGCCGGGGAATTCCTCGGAAAGATGATAGCTGATTTCAAACTTGCTTGTGTTATCCGGGGTGGTCGTCCATGCGCGATCCAGCGTGTATTCCTTCGCCTCCGCATCATAGCCGAGAATGAGCGCGGTCTGACCCACTCCCGTTCCGCCCACGATGGCGAGCGTCTTGCCCACCAGACCGATGGCCGATTCGTTTGTCTGGTGACCCTGAATCGACATGTTCAGTTCGTAGCTTTGACCGGGCACCACTCCGCCAGCCAGACCGTCAGGGAAGTAATAATAGCTTGGGATGCCGTAGAATCCGAATTCGTCGAAATCGATATACGAACTGACGCGAACATAGAACGTCTCGCTCGTGCCGCTGATTTGCGTGATGTCGTATTCAAGGAACGCATCGCGCGATGTCTCACTACCGGGATCCGCGATATTCTGATGGCTGGAAAGTCCGTAGTGATCCTTCGCCAGAACAGTGCCGCTGCCATTTACCAGTTCGACCGCCACACTCGCCGTGTAGCCGAAGATATATAAGTAATCATATAGCAGGTTGCTCTTATCGATATCGAGCACCACGTGAACTTTGCCGCCACGCTTCACGTCGAAGATGAATGGATCCTGATTGCCCGCGGTCGAATCGCGGTCCGTGACGGTGAACTGCACTTCGCCAGTCGTGTAAGTCACATCGTAAGCAGGGTTGCCGACATCATCCGCCAGCAGGTCAGCGTCAGTGCCGTCGAATTTCACAGCACCCGTGAGGACGGGCACGTTGAAGCTGCCGGGATTCAGGAAGGTCACTCGCCATGGATCGGCCTGTGTGCCGCTTCCTGTCACACTCACGTTGAGTTTGTCCCCTGTGCTGAGCGTCAGATCATTGAGTGCAAGCGCTACGTCCGCAGCGGTCGCACCCCACGCGATGTCTGCGGTCGTCAGCGTATTTGCTGTCGCGCTCGACCCCTCACGGAACGTCAACTTGAAGGTCCCCTGAACGGCTGGCGCAGGCGGGACATTGAGGTAAATTTCCTGCACCTCATTTGCCACGGAGCTGCCGCCTGTCACCGTCCGCACAGATACTGCGCCGCGCAGTGCGGCAACCAATCCGGCGGCGACCGTGCTCAGTGTGCGCGGACGGTCAAGGCCGCTCGGCACTTCGTATTCGTAGTATTGGTTATCCAGGAAGAGTCTCCACACATCACCGGAGCGGAATCCGCCCGCGTCAGGATCATTCGCCAGCTTGATCGTTGAAGACGGCAGGTAGTGTGTGCGTGTGTCATCCACATTCGTGCGACCTGTGTAGGCATTCGGACGAGTATGCGAGAGCGCGGAATCAAAGACCGTATTGCCATTTCCAAAGCGAACAGGCGCTCCATCATCACGCGACACATCAAGGATAAAGTCATCCGTGGTGTTCGTTGCAGCGTCGTAGGTCGCAGTAGGCAATTTACCAGCGAGACCGTCGGTGACGTTGCCATAGTCGGCTGAACTGGCCGGGAAATCATACAGCGTGGACACGCCAGATGCATTCTTGATGTAGAGCCTCCAGATGTCGCCGACAGCAATTCCATCTGTCTGGAACAGTTCCACCGTCTGCTTCTGCGCCGCCTTCGCAACACCATCCACGATGAAACCACCGTGCACTGGCGCAAGGGTGACCGCCACATTGCCATCCCCTGCAGCGGTGGAGGCCGAGCCAAATGTCGAAAGATAGATAACCCCACCCTCATTGACTACCGCGTGTTCGGCACCGCTGCCTGTATTCGCCAAGTCCGCGAGACGTGTCGCGACAGTCGCATTGGTATCGGCGGTGACTACGATTGTGGAGTATGTCGCTCCGGCAAAAGTAAGGCTCCAAGTATCGCCTACATTCGGGGTCCCGTTGCCTGCAACCGTAGCTCCGTTTGAATCGAGGCTGCGTCCGATCACCGTTCCGGTTTTTGTGCCACCGGTAATGGTGTCAGGCGATGTCACGGTAAGAGCGCTGTTAGTCAGCAAAAAGGTAGCGCCCTGACGCGTGATGACGAGGGTGTGTGAAGTAACACTGTTCTCGTAGCCAGCGGTGTAGGATGCGTCGCTGTCGATATCCGCAACAAAGCCGTTGAGCAGATCCAGGAAGCCATTTATGCCGACCGTGGCACTTGCCGTGAGCGTGCCGGATGGAGAAAGCGGCAGGCCAAACGACCATGTGTCACCCTCATTCGCGTTAACCCCCAGATTAACGATGGCGAAGGCAGGATCGGCTGTAGGTGCAGCACTGGCTACTGCACCATTGACGGAGAGGTCAGCAGTAAACGTATCAGTGCCGTTGGCGCTGGTAATTGTGATGACTCCAGCGACTGGCGGCGGTGCCACGTAACCCGCGAGTGCGTCCACTTGAGCAGCCAGACGAATGGCCAGCGCATCGAGCGTTTCCGGAACCACCGGCGTGCCGGCGTCCGTGTCGAGAACCGTAACCGAAGCGAAGATATTGGACGGGAAATCAATCCTCCACACCTCGCCGACAGCCGGTGTGCGTGTAAGTGTGACCGTATGTGTGGCGAGGGAGCTTGGCGAATCGGTCGTTCCGGGCAGAACATCAACCGTGACGGTCGGCATGTTTGCCGAGATGCGCACAAACGACACACGCCAGTTGCCGGTCGTCTGCGGGGATGGATTTGCAACTGCAACATAGCCCGTAAGCGCATCGACCGCAGCTGCGACACCGCGCGCTGCGGTTTCGAGACTTGTGCTGGTGATTGCGTAATCAATCGCCGGGAGTGTCCCCACGGTGATACGCCAGATTTCCCCGATGTGCGGGGTCCCGCTGAATTCAAGCGCTGAGCTGTTGTTCCCGGTGGCGTCTATCGAGGAGAAGGAGCCTGCTGGCACGACTTCCCCGGTGAGAGGTGTCGGCAGCGCACTTCCATCCACCCTGGTAAGCACGAGTTTGTTTCCTTCCTCCGCGCGCGCCACATAGACATCTGCGGTATTGCTGTTGATGCTATTTACAAGCGCATCAATCACCGTTGCGGTAGTCTCGATTACTCCTCCCGGATTTGTGACATCGTGCGCGTAAAGCTCGGTGGTTCCCTGTTTGATACGCCATTTTTCACCCAGGTGTGGTGTCCCGTTGAATGTGAACACCGCTGACTCCAGTGTGCCGGTAACTGTAATTCCCCTGCCTTCACTGAGTATGCTGAAGCTCGATGTGAATCCTTTGCTGGCGGTGTCATTTGGAGTGACATGGATGCGCCATCCAGCCGCATTCGATCCGAGCACGGTCGCGGTGAAATGATTGTCGGGATCATTGTTGATCGAGTCGCGGATGTTATTCGCAACGGCCTGCGCATTGTCTGTGGATCTGACAACGCGGAAGAAGCTTTCGCTATTGAGCGTCAACGTCCAGCGATCTCCCTCACGAACCGGCCCCGCGAGAATATAGTCCGCACTGTCCCACTGCGCCGTGGTGAACTGAGGCTGGTAAGTCGTGCCGCCAGAAACTGTGATGGCGCTGGCCGAAACTGAACTTGTAACGGAGCTGGTGAGCGTAAAGGCCGTCGCGCGGCTGATTGTGAGCGATGTGCCCGAGCGTGTGACGGTATAGCCTGCGGTGACGGCATGGGTTTTCAATGACTCTGCAACTCCAGTATCAAGCGGGGTGACCGAATCGGTGACATCCACGGTGTAATCAATTCCGTCGAGAGCCACTGTCCATGCATCGCCGTCAGCTGCGTTCGTATTTGTGCCGGCACCCAGCGAGAGCGTCACGGCCGTGTATTTCAGAAGCGGGCGTCCAGCGATGCTCATGTAGCCGCGCGTGTTTTCACCAGCCACGCTCACGCTCAGTCGGAAGCCATCTACTTTCGAGAGGTGGATGCCTGCTCCGTTAGGCGTCGCGCCGAAGGAACTGCCGATGGCAGTCGCAAGAGCGGTTGCGACCTGCGCGAGTGTCTCGCCTGTTGTTGGAACTGGATGAGACCTTGTAACCGAGGTATTTGTCTTCGCATCGGTGACGGTGACGCACCAGATGTCGCCCGGGGTCGCGTTCACTGCATCCGTCTCCGCAGTGTTGATGATGTTGCTTAGCGTGATGTCCGCCTCGCTGAATGTGACATCGGCATTGGCCGAATCCTTCGGCGTGGTCGAGCGAGTCACGGTGCCTGCGCGCGGGATGAGTTGCGTCAAGCCGCCAAATGTGAAGCCTGCCTCGTCAATCAGCGTGATGGTGCCATCCGCAGTGGTGTTTGTGGTGCTGAACGTTCCGTTTCCATTATCGCGCGGGATAAAGAACCGGCTTGGCAACTGGTCCAGTAGAGCCTGCGCGATGGATTGCAGCGTATCGCCGTCAACCACCGTATGGGTATAGCTGCGATAACGCACGTCCGGCAGCGTCCAGACATCTCCCGTGTGAATCTGGCCAGAAAGTTTGAATACCACTTCCTTGTAGTATGTCTTCCCATCTCCTCCGGCCGGCGTGATGGACTCGACGGAGTTCGGGTTGAGCATCTGATTCGTGACGACAAATGAATAAACGTCGTAGGTGCCATCGCCACTGCCCTGGATGCGCACGTATGGGGTTTCTGAGTTGATGCCCCCTCCAAAGATGACGTTGCCGATGTTCGGATCAAAGAATGTGAAGAAGTTCGCCTTGGCATCCACGTTCTGAGCGGTGGTGCTGGTGACTCCGTCATTGTTGTCCTCATCTTCACTGAGCGCCTCGGGCGCAAATACAAAGCCCGAAACGGCGTGCTGCGGAATGCTGACATGCAACGTGTAATCCACTCCGGTTGGCAGACCGCCAAATCCAAAGCCGTTGTCCACTTCGATATAGTAAGTTCCCTTTTGCGAGAAAGTGTAAGTCAGGAAGTCATCGTAGTAGGTGCTGCTACCAGTGCCGCTCTGCGCAAAGTCCAGCGGATCCGAGAAGCCCGAACCCTGTCCGATGAGACGTCCGTCCTGATCGTAAACCTTGATGACGCTGCGCCAGAATACCGGGTCGCTGTAGTCAAAACCGTGATCGATATCAAAGGTCACTGTGATTGGCCCGTTTTGCGCGCGCAGCATCGCATCCGTGATGCTGAAGCGGTAAAAGTCCGTATTACCATCGCCTGTGCCCAGAATGGTGAGATGCGGATGCCATTTCGGCGTCCCCGAGGCCATATAGCTCACGATGTCTGAATTGGACGCAGCGCTCCAGCGTGCGAGATCAATGTTCTGCGCCGTATAAATGGAATCGTGAATACCGACTTCGCGCAGAACGGCTACGCCGAAGTCACCGGTGAAGCGTGTGACAAACTTCGCAGTCACACCGGATGGTAGCGTGTCGTATGCGACAATGATCTGCGCGCCGTTCTCAGCGCCAATATTAAAGACTGCGCTGTAGATGCCGCCGTCGGATGTGATGTCGTATTGCGCAGTAACATCCAGATCGTCGTTCAGAATCGTAGCGAGCTGGGCCGCGATGCTATCCATCGATGCCGTGCCGCTGGCCGCGACACTGGCTGTAGCCAGCACGGCACCAAGCGGAGTGCTCACCGTGATGCTGTAAGTTCCTGCCGGTGCATTCTTCGCGGGCGACGTGATCGCGAGATATTTTCTGCCCGTGAGCACCTTGTTCACGAAGCCCTCGCCCAGCACGACCAGATCGCTGGACTCAATCACATTCGTGGAGTTTGCCGACTGCGTGACGATGAGTCCCGGCGCCTCGTCGTCCGCGATACGGGCATCGACGTTGGAAATCAGCCGCTCCTCGCCATTATTGCCGGCGATAACGAGCAGAGCGGACGTTGAACGCGAGCGAGAAACCATGAATGCGCTGGGAGGGCAACGCTATTTCGGATTTCGGATTTTAGATTTGGGATTTGAGCCCCCACCTCTGCCCCGGCTCCATCTTCGATTCAGATTTCGGAACGGAGTGGAACGACATCGCCTGCCATAGGCAGCCCGCAGGGACGTTGCGGCGGCAACGGGCAATGGGGGACGAGGAACTGGTGCCTGGTCAGTGCTTGTCTGCGCTGGGCGGGTCTTCGTGGAGGATGGCTGACTGCGCGTGCTCCGGGGCGGGACGGATGAGTAGGGCGCGTTCGCGCATGGCGTCGAGCATCCGAAGTTTTTCGGCGATGGGGCGCTCTGCGAGTCGCTGCCGGTAGCTGCGCTTGCTTTGAAAAATGCGTTAAAGGTCGGGTGTCATCGGTTTTCCGAAAGAAACTGCCTCTGAAACTCCGCCCAGCGTTCCGTGAGACGATCAGCGGGCGTCTTTGTCTGGCGGGTCTTCGCGGAGGAGCAGCGGTTCTGCGGCGGGATGCGTGCGGTTGCGGATGGCGGCGACCGAGGACTGACTGCGGAACCACGCCATGCGTTCCGCGATGCTCATGCCTGCGGTGGCACCGGCGACGATTTCCTTCCAGCGGCGGCTTTCGGCCACGGCATCGAAGCCTCGTTCAGTCTTGCTGGTCTTGGTCGGCATGGATGATCTCCTTGGGGCTGACGATACGGACAGCGGGCCATCCGTGCAAGATGTTCACTGCATTGAAGGCATCTTCCCGACGGACGTTGGCGAGGTGTTTGAAATTCCAGCTCACGATGAGGCGGATGCCGTGAACGGTGGCCGTGGCTACGTGCAGGGCGTCATCGGCAAACTTTGGCGGAACGACAGCGGCGGCCATGTAGGCGTTGGCGAGTTCCTCGATCTCGGCGCTGGTGTCGAGGATGCTGCCAGAGCCGAATGTTTCCGCAAAGAGCTGGCGGACGTTGGCAGGTGCGTTTTGCAGTTCCGCCTCGGCGACGATGGATGTGACAAGTTGCCAATGCCCCGCTGCGGCCTGCTGCCAGAGGAGACGGGTGTCATCCATCCACTCCGTGTCGTGAAAGCCTCCGATGACCGAGGTATCTATGTAGAGTTTTCGCATTACTGGACGCGGACGAAAAACCACGAAAACGCGGGGAGGGCAAGCGGCGAAGCGAGCTTCGCTATTTCGGATTGCAGATTGCGGATTGCGGAACGGAGTGGAACGACATCGCCTGCCACAGGCAGCCCGGAGGGACGTTGCGGCGGCAACGGGCATTGCGGATTTGAGCCTCCCACCTCTGCCCCGGCTCCATCTTCGATTCGGATGGCGGATTGGGGCATGAGACGGAGCGTTGCCAATTCTACGGTGGTGCGGCTATTGAGGGGGCTGATGTCCATTCACCGCCGAGCGCTTGCTTATTTCCGTCCGCATGTCGGGCCGACGTTTGCGGCGATGCTGCTGACGCTTTTGGCGAGTGCTTTCAATCTGCTGCGTCCGTGGCCGCTGGCGTTCATCGTGGATAAACTGCTGCCTGCCTCGGCGCACTCTCCGCACGGGCTGTCGGTCTGGGGGCACGATCTCGGGGCGTGGAGCGCGCCTGCGATTCTCGGCGGGGTGTGCGCGATGATGGTGGTGCTGCATTTGCTCGCGGGGGGCATCGGCTATTTTGTGAATGTGCTGACTCTGCGGGTGGGGCTGCACGCGCTGCTGCGGCTGCGCACGGAGCTATACGCGGGGCTGCATTCGCTGCCGCTGAAATTTCACGACCAGCGGCGGAGTGCGGACAGTTCGTTCCGCGTGGCCTACGACTCGCAGAGCATCCAGGCGATTTACAGCAAGTGGTTCTTCATTTTCCAAAGCACCATCGCGCTCGTGGGGACGTTTGCGACGATGTGGATTTTTGACTGGCAGATCGCGCTGCTGTCGCTGGTGGTGGTGCCGTTCATGGTGCTGGCGATCCGCATTTTCGCGCAGCGCATCCGCAATGAGAGCACGGTGATCGCGGAGAAGGAGAGCGCGGTGCTGACGGTGGCGCAGGAGGGGCTCAGCTCGGTGAAGATGGTGCAGGCGTTTGGCCGCGAGGAGCACGAGGTGGCGCAGTTCCGCACGAGCGCGAGCCAGAGTCTGGAGGCGAGCATGATGCTGAACGCGACCTCGATGAAAAGTGCGCTGCTCGTGGGCACGCTCATCGCGGCAAGCTCGGCGATGATCTTTTACATCGGCGCGAAGCACGTGATGGAGGGGACGCTGACGGTGGGGCAAATCTGGTATCTCTCGACGCTGCTGCTGATGCTTTACCAGCCGCTCGAAGCGCTCACGCAAGTGGCGTCAGCGCTGCAAAGCGCGGCGGCGGGCGCGCAGCGGTGCTTTGAGGTGCTCGACCGCGTGGACGACGTGCCGGATTCGCCGACGGCGACGGTGCTGCCGACTTCGCTGGGCGAGCTGGTGTTCGAGCACGTGGCGTTCGGCTACGACCCGCAGCGGCTGATCATGCGCGATGTGAATCTGCACATTTTGCCGGGGCAGACGGTGGCGTTTGTCGGCGGCACGGGTGCGGGAAAGAGCACGCTGCTTTCGCTGGTGCCGCGCTTTTACGATCCGACGGCAGGGCGCGTGTTGATTGACGGACACGACCTCCGTGACGTGACGAAGAAATCGCTGCGCGCGCAAATCAGCATCGTGCTGCAAGACACGCTGCTCTTTTCCACGACGGTCCGGGAGAACATCGCCTACGGGCGGCCCGATGCAACCGAAGAGGAAATCATCGAGGCGGCGAAGCGGGCGCAGGCGCATGAGTTCATCATGGCGATGCCGGGCGGCTACGCGGCGCAAGTGGGCGAACGAGGCGGGCATCTCAGCGTGGGGCAGCGGCAGCGCATCGGGATCGCGCGGGCTTTTTTGAAAAACGCGCCGGTGCTCATTCTCGACGAGCCGACCAGCGCGCTCGACCCGACGACCGAGGCGGCGATCATGACCACGCTCGAAGAACTGATGCGCGGGCGCACCACGCTCATCATCACGCATCGCATCGCCACGGTGCATCGCGTAGAAAGCATCGTCGTCCTCGGCGAAGGCACGGTGCTCGAACAAGGGCGCGGGCCGGAACTCGTCGAGCGCGGCGGGCATTACGCGAAGCTCTACCATTCGGCGAATCTCACGTAGTCCCCTGCCCTGCGGCTTGCCAGCGTGCCGCCTGCCAGCTTCACTCCGCGCCTTATGTCAACGCTCTGGGATCGCTTTCAAAAATACTACGTGGCCAATGATGAACTCGGTGTGTCGCTGGACATCAGCCGCATGAGTTTCACCGACGAGTGGCTGGCGGGCATGGAGCCGGCGGCGCAAAAGGCGTTCGCGGCGATGGGCGAGCTGGAGCGCGGGGCGATTGCGAACCCGGACGAGAAACGGATGGTCGGCCACTATTGGCTGCGCTGCGCAGAGCTGGCACCGACGCCGGAGTTGCGAGACGAAATCGGGAATTGCTACGCGTCCATCCGGCAGTTCGCGCTCGACGCGCACAAGAGCGGCAAATTTACCGAAGTGCTCGTAATCGGCATCGGCGGCTCGGCGCTCGGGCCGCAATTCGTGGCGGACGCACTCGGCACCAGCGCGGATAAAATGCGGCTGCATTTCTTCGACAACACCGACCCACAGGGAATGGATCGCGTGCTCGAAACACTCGCGCCACGCCTCGAACACACGCTGGTCGTGGTCATTTCAAAAAGCGGCAGCACACCGGAAACGCGCAACGGAATGCTGGAGGCCGAGGCCGCCTACAAGCGCGCTGGCATCGCTTTCAACAAGCACGCTGTCGCCGTGACGGGCGTCGGCTCGCAGCTCGATCAATATGCGTCCAATGCGAAGTGGCTCGCGCGTTTCCCGATGTGGGACTGGGTCGGTGGTCGCACGAGTGTGATGAGCGCCGTGGGTCTCGTCCCGCTCGCGCTGCAAGGCGTGAATGTCGGCGGAATCCTGCAAGGCGCGGCTGCGATGGATGTGTGGACGCGCGTCGGCGAGACTCGGAAAAATCCCGCGATGTTGCTCGCGCTGATGTGGCACTTCGCTGGCGGAGGAAAAGGCGCGAAAGACATGGTCGTGCTGCCATACAAGGACCGGCTCTGTCTTTTCTCGAAATACCTCCAGCAACTCGTGATGGAGAGCCTCGGCAAAAAGCACGATCTCGATGGTAAAGTCGCCGAACAGGGCATTGCCGTTTATGGCAACAAAGGCTCGACCGACCAGCACGCCTACGTGCAGCAACTCCGCGACGGCGTGAACAATTTCTTCGCCACTCTCATCGAAGTGCGCAAGGCGCGCGACACGGCGGGCATCGAGGTGGAGCCGGGCGTGAAATGCGGCGATTATCTGCAAGGTTTCCTGCGCGGCACACGCACAGCGCTTTTCGAGGGAGGGCGCGGGAACATCACCGTGAGCATCCCCGAAGTGAACGCGAACACGGTCGGCGCGCTCATCGCACTCTACGAGCGCGCCGTTGGTTTCTACGCGTCGCTCGTAAACATCAACGCCTACCATCAACCGGGCGTCGAGGCCGGTAAGAAAGCCGCCGCGAGCGTGCTGAAAACACTGCTCAACACTCGCGCGGCTCTCACCGCGCAGCCTCAGCGCGCTGCGCAAATCGCCGCAAGCACCGGCGAGGATGCGGAGTCCGTTTTTCACGCGCTCACACATCTCGCGACGAACGATGCGAAGGTGAAACGCGTATCTGCCGGGGCACCCGGAGCGCAGACGTTCGCACTCGTTTAAGGCGCACGTTTGCCACGGGACATGGGACGTTTTGCAAAAACACTCAATGAGATCGCCGCGCGGCTGAAGGCCGACGGGCACTTTGCATACGAAGTGCGGGTCGAGGAGTATAACAAGGTGTTGCGTGCCGAGGAGGAGAAGCTGGCAGAAGCGCAGAAGACACAGGGCGGGCTGGAAGGCGGACGGCTCCGTGCGGAGATGATTGATGACTGGCTTTGTCATCTCATGGTGGAGCAGTTCGATGCGCTCGCGGCATCGGGTAAAAAAGTGCCGCGTCTCGCTTTGGTCGCACTTGGTGGCTACGGACGACGGGAACTGAATCCCAAAAGCGACATCGATCTGACCTTTCTCCACGCAGGTGGCGCGCAGCTTCCACCGGGCGTGGAGCAAATCGTGAAGGAATCGCAGCACATCATCTACGCGTGCGACTACACGCCAAGCTGCCCCACGCGGAGCCTCGACGAGACGATGGCGGAGGCAAACAAGGAGATGCAGTCGCGCACCGCGATGCTCGAAGCGCGCCTGCTTTTCGGCGACAAGGAGTTGTTTGCGAGGTTCGGGCAGCGCTTTCAAAAAGAGTGTGTGAGCGGGCACGCGGACAGGTATTTGAAAGCACGCGTCGAGGATCAGGCAGCGCGTCACGCGAAATACGGACACACCGTTTATATGCAGGAGCCGAACATCAAAAACGGATGCGGCGGCCTGCGCGATTTCCAGAACCTGATGTGGATGGCGTATTTCAAATACAGCGTGCGCACGACAGGCGAACTGGTGGAGAGAAAATATCTCAACGAGGCAGAGCAGCGTGAAATTGACAGCGCCTACGAATGGATTTTCCGCCTACGCACCGAGCTTCACCAGCTCACCCAGCGTCACACGGATGTGATCATGGTGAACCAGCAACGCGACCTCGCGGATCGTCTTGGATACAAGGAAAAGTTCCCGGACGTGCTGCGTCGCACAGAGGCATTCATGCGCGATTACTACAATCACGCACGGGCCATTTACGAAATCACTGAACTCGTCTCAGAGCGTCTCGCACTGCCGATGCCGGATGAACCAAAGCCCCGTGGCTTTTTCAAATTTCTCCCCTTCCGCAGACACAAAGCGAAGCGCGAGGAATTCGATGGATTTGTCGCCTTTGATGGCCGGATGCACTACCAGCACCGCCACATTTTCCGTGAGGACAAGCCGCGTATGATGCGACTGTTTCATCACGTCCAACAACGCGGCCTGCGCATGTCGCCGGAACTGCGGCAGCTCGTGCGCCGGCGTCTGAAGTATGTGGATGCAACGTTCCTGCACATGCAGGAAAACCGCGAGGTCTTCATCGAAATCCTGCGCCACAAAGGCGAAGTCGGACACGTGCTGCGTGCGATGCACCGCGTGGACTTTCTCGGGAAATGGATGCCCGAATTCGGCAGCGTGACAGCGCTTGTCCAGCACGAGTTTTTTCACCGCTACACGGTGGACGAGCACACGCTCGTCTGCATCGAGAAGCTCGATACACTGCTCGATACCGACGAAAAGAAATTCGAAGGCTACAAGGAGCTTTTTCAAAAGATCGAGGACACCAGCGTGCTCTATCTCGCGCTGCTGCTTCACGACACTGGCAAGGCCGCAAACAGCCGTCACCACAACGACGTGAGCGCCGAAAACGCCAGCAAGGTCGCCAAGCGTCTACGCTTTTCAAGCGACCAGCGGCAGATGCTCACCTTCCTCGTGGATAGCCACGACATCCTCGCCAAGACCGCACGTCAGCGGGACCTTCAGGACGAATCTACCATCGAGGAATTTGCAGGCATCGTGCAAAACCAGGAATGGCTCGATGCGCTGATGCTCATCACCGTTGCGGACGGTCTCGGAGTCGGCGACGACAAACTCTGGAATGACTGGACGCAATCTCTTGTCTGGCAGCTCTATCGCAGCGCATCCCAGTTTTTTGCCGACAGCGCTGGCTTTCACAAACAGCGTCAAATCGAACGAAACGACCTGCTCGCCAGCGTATCGAAGCTCCTGCCCGCCGACTACGCGCTCGAACTCGATGCGCATTTCAAAGCAATGCCGGAGCGTTATTTTCAGAATAACAACGGGGAGCAAATAGCCGCGCATCTCCGGATGTTTCGTGAGTTTCTGGAAACACGCTGGAACAGCGACGAGTATACCCTTCGTCCGGTCATCCATTGGGAATCACGCGAAAATGCCGGCCACAGCGAACTTCACATCGTCACATGGGACCGCCAGCAACTCCTCGCGCGCATCTGCGGCGCACTCTCGGCCACGGAGTTGAATATTCTCAGCGCGGATATTTTCACCCGCGACGACGGCCTTGTGCTCGATGTATTCCGCGTAAGCACCACTCGCTACGAAGCCGTGGAAGACAAGCGTGACATCGCCAAAGTCGAACGCCTCATCAACGACGCATTGCAAGGCGAACGCTACGACTTTGCCCCACTGCTCACCAAGGCGCTCGCCCGCAAGCACGCCGTGGTTCTGGATTTCCCCACGAGAATCGCCATCAGCACGGATTCCCACCCGCTCTATACTGTCGTGGATATCCTGACCCCCGACCGTCTCGGCCTCCTCTACGAACTGCTCAGCACCATCGGTGACGCTGGTTTTCAAATCGCAGCCGCGCGCATCGCAACGGAAAAAGGTGCGGCCATCGACAGCTTTTATCTCACTGACATCAAGGGCCACAAAGTCACCGACCCCGACTGGCTCCATGCAATCCGCGAAACTCTCGGCGGAATCGCATCTCGCGCAATTTGAAAATCCAACCATGAAGCCTTTCATCACCCTCGCGCAGACACGAACGCCGGACGGCTCGCTATTCAGCCTGCACGAACACGACGGTGATTACTTTTTGAAAATCAACGGCCGCCAGCTCATGAGCAGCACCGCCACGAGTTCCGAACTCCTCCTCGCTGACCTCTCGTGCAAAGGACTCCATCGCGAACCGCATCCGCGCATCCTCATCGGCGGCCTCGGCCTCGGATACACGATGAAACGCGCGCTCGAACTCGTGGGCCGTGGAGCCACCGTGCAGGTCGCCGAGTTCCTGCCCGATGTCGTCACGTGGAATCGCGAACTGCTTCGCAAAGTGAACGGCACACTGCTCAACGATCCGCGCGTCGAGATTTTGACCGACGACGTTTTCGAAATCATCCGCCGCTCCAAGCCCGCATACTACGACGCCATCCTGCTCGACACCGATCATACGCCGGCCTCGCTCGTCCAGGCGGGCAATTCGCATCTCTACAATCGCAACGGCTTTCAACTCGTCGCCCGCGCGCTGAAGCCTCGTGCAAAAGTCGCCTACTGGTCCGCATGTGAGGAACCCGCTTTCATGGCGAAACTCAGCCGCTCCGGATTTTACGTGGAAGCCTTCCCCGCCAAGGCGCACGAACGCGCCAAGCGTTTCGCCCACATGATCTACGTCGCCGAATACGCGCCCCAACTCGAAGAAGAAAACCCGACACCTAAGCCCCAGTCTCAATGGCGGGGACGATTTCAGCGTCGGAGAAATTGAGCAAGAGTGGCGGAAGGGGTGGGATTTGAACCCACGGTGAGTTTTACCCCACGTTCGATTTCGAGTCGAGTGCTTTAGACCACTCAGCCACCCTTCCGTTTCGAGGGGTGGATGCATAGCTGCGGAAGCGCGGAATGCCAGCGGATTTTTACTGCCTGCGCAATACGGCTATGCTTGCGCAGAAAGGATGTGTCCGCTTTTCTCCACGCTCTTTCATTTTAAAAATATGAGCAACGACGCATTCAAGACGCTGACAAACTTCGATCTGGGGCACGGAAAACAGGGCACACTTTTCAGTCTGCCTGCGCTGGAAAAATCGGGCATCGGGCCGATTTCAAAACTGCCAATATCCATCCGCATCGTGCTGGAAAGCGTGCTGCGGAATTGCGACGGCAAGCGCGTGCGCGAGGAGGATGTGAAGTTGCTCGCAAACTGGAATGCGAAGGCTCCGGCGCAGGTGGAAATTCCTTTCGTCGTCGCGCGCGTGGTGTTGCAGGACTTCACCGGTGTGCCGCTTCTCGTGGACCTCGCAGCAATGCGCTCGACGGTTTCGCGTCTCGGACGTGATCCGAAAATGATCGAGCCGCTCGTGCCCGTGGATCTCGTGGTGGATCACTCGGTGCAGGTGGACTTTTTCGGCAGCGGCGATGCGCTGCAGAAAAATCTGGATCTCGAATTCAAGCGGAACCGTGAGCGCTACGAACTGCTCAAGTGGGGCCAGCAGGCGTTCAAGACGTTCGGCGTCGTGCCTCCGGGCATCGGCATCGTGCATCAGGTGAACCTCGAGTATCTCGCGAAAGGCGTGCTCTCCAGTGGCGACACGTATTACCCCGATACGCTCGTCGGCACTGACTCGCACACGACAATGATCAACGGTCTTGGCGTCGTCGGCTGGGGCGTCGGCGGAATCGAGGCAGAAGCGGGAATGCTCGGACAGCCGGTCTATTTCCTCACGCCGGAAGTCGTGGGTGTGAATCTCACGGGCGCGGTGGCTGAGGGTGTGACTGCGACCGACGTGGTGCTGCACATCACGCAAATGCTCCGCAAGGCGAAGGTCGTCGGAAAATTTGTGGAATTTTACGGCCCGGGTGCGAAGGCGCTCGCCGTCGTGGATCGCGCGACCATTGCAAACATGGCGCCCGAATACGGTGCGACGATGGGCTTCTTCCCGATCGACGAAGAGACCGTCGCCTACCTTCGCGGCACCGGGCGCACTGAGGCGCAATGCACGGCGTTCGAGAACTACTACAAGGCGCAGGGCCTCTGGGGCGTTCCGACGAAAGGCCAGCTCAACTACAGCGTGGAACTGGAACTCGATCTCTCGACTGTCGTTCCTGGAGTCGCCGGCCCGAAACGCCCGCAGGACCGCATCAATCTCAACGACCTCGGCAGCAAGTTCACCGAGCTGTTTTCAAAGCCCGTCGCCGACGGCGGCTACGGAAAGCCGGCAACGGATCTGGCGGAGAAGAAGGTGGAGCTTTCTCTAACCGGCGAAAATCCCACGCAGACCGGCGCTGCGACTATTCGCAATGGCAGCGTGCTCATCGCGGCGATCACTTCATGCACAAACACGAGCAATCCGTCCGTGATGCTCGGCGCGGGCCTGCTTGCGAAGAAGGCCGTCGAGCGTGGGCTCAAAGTGAACCCCGCGGTGAAGTCCTCGCTCGGGCCTGGCTCGCGCGTCGTCACCGATTACCTGAACAAGACCGGCCTCTCGCAGTATCTCGACACGCTCGGATTCCAGACCGTCGGCTACGGCTGCACGACGTGCATCGGCAACAGCGGTCCGCTGCATCCCGCCATCGAGGAAGCCGTGACGAAGAACGATCTCGTCGCCGCGTCGGTGCTCTCCGGTAACCGCAACTTCGAGGCGCGCGTGCATCAGAACATCAAGGCGAACTTCCTCATGTCGCCGCCGCTCGTCGTCGCATTCGCGCTCGCGGGCCGCGTGGATATTGATCTGAGCAGCGAGCCCATCGGCACCGGCCAGGACGGCAAGCCTGTCTATCTGCGCGACATCTGGCCGAGCCAGAAGGAAGTCCGCGACGTGATGAGCACCGCGCTGTCGCCGGAAATCTTCCGCAAACTCTACACCGACTTCGCCTCGCAAAATCCGAAGTGGAACGAAATCCCCGGCACCGTCGGCGACGTGTTCGAGTGGAACAAGCAGAGCACCTACGTGCAGGAGCCGCCATTCTTCACGAACTTCGGAATGTCTGCCGGTCGCATCGGCGAGATCAAAGGCGCGCGTCCGCTCGGCATCTTCGGCGACAGCGTGACGACCGATCACATTTCTCCCGCAGGCGCGATCAAGAAGGCATCGCCCGCAGGCAAGTTCCTCACGGAAGCCGGCGTCGCGTTTGAGGATTTCAACAGCTACGGCAGCCGCCGCGGCAATGACCGTATCATGACACGCGGCACTTTCGCGAATGTTCGTATCAAGAACCTCATGTGCCCCGGCACCGAGGGCGGCGTGACGAAGTTCAACGGCGAAGTCATGCCCATCTACGACGCTGCAATGAAATACGCGGAGACGAAAACGCCGCTGATGATTTTTTCCGGACAAGAATACGGCACCGGCAGTTCGCGCGACTGGGCCGCGAAAGGCACCGCGCTCCTCGGCGTGAAGGCCGTCGTCGCGCAGAGCTTCGAGCGCATCCACCGCAGCAACCTCTGCGGAATGGGCGTCCTTCCGCTGCAATTCCCCGACGGCATGACCGCGCAGACGCTGAAGCTCGACGGCACCGAGTCGTTCGACCTGCTCGGCCTCAGCGACGACATCAAGCCGATGAGCGACATCACACTCGTCATCCACCGCGCGAACGGCACCGAGGAGAAAGTCACGCTCCGCAGCCGCATTGATACCGCCATCGAGGTCGAATACGTCCGCCATGGCGGCATCCTGCCGTATGTGCTGCGGCAGTTGCTGAGTGCATGATCTTTGCGGCGATAGAGTGGCTATACGCAGTCGCCGTTCTAGCGGTGATGTTGGTGACCATTTATATCGGGCTTTGGCTTAGCATTGCATGGCACGAACTTGGGCACATTGTTGGTGCGCTGCTTGCGCGGTGCCGAATCTTCGAGGTGTCCATCGGGACTGAAAAGCGCTCGCCGAGGTGGATCGGAGCGACGCGGTGCTACCTTTCGCCATATCCGAATGGAGGCTACGTCATATCTCTTGCGCCAACCTTGGCGTGGTATCGCTTGCGGCAATTTATCGTCCTGGCAATGGGGCCGCTATTCTCACTTTCCTACTTAGCCTTTCTCATTTGCCAGATCAATTCCACGGGGCCGGTCTATGGAAAGCTAGACCTCTATTTTAACGTGCTCCTCATATGCATCATACTCGAACTGAGGATACTGTTTAATCTTATTCCATCTCGTGTTAAAATGGCTCGTATTGATACTGGAAATGACACGCTACAAATCTGGTGGCTTTTCACGAAGCCACTGCCAGAGGCTGGCGCTTATTTTCGCCAATATGCTTTTGTGGAAGCGACCTACGCTGCCGAGCAAGGCAGGCAGCAGGTTTCAGCGCATTGGGTGCGAAAGCTGACCGAAACCCCAGCGGATGCTCTTCCGCTAAAAGAGCAACAGGCTTTAGCCGGATACTTCATCGGGCTTGAATTATGGGAACCCGCCCGCCGAATCGCTGAGCGTATCCTCCATGATACCAGCATCGCAAAGGGCGAACATACTCGCTATGAAGCCGCTGACACTTTCGCTTCTGTCGTTTTGTATGGGTGCGATATAGAAGCGATGCCGCAAGCCATTGAGCTTCTGCAGACATTCATAGCGGAGTTCCCGGATGTCATCACGCTACACGGCACATTGGGCGGGCTGATGTTTGAGACAGGGCGATTTGACGAAGCCGAAACGACACTAAAGAAGGTCATCGCGAAAAGCTCGGCCCCTATAGACCATGGTATCAGCTCCGCCTACCTTGCCCGAATCGCTGCGAAACGTGGCGCTCACGATGAAGCGCGGACGCTTGCTGTAACTGCGGAAAAATATGCAGGGCACATGTCCATCGTAAAACGAATCATTACGGAACTCCGCGAGTCTCAAACTCAGGCATGAGTGCAAACTTTCTGAGGAATCAGGCCAGACTCAGAAAAAGCAAAACGCGCAGGGTTTCCCCTGCGCGTTTGCTTTGAAATGAGAGTCTGAGATTACTTGATCTCGACCTTCGCGCCGGCTGCTTCGAGCTTCTTCTTGATCTCTTCGGCTTCGGCTTTGGTCGCGCCTTCCTTGAGGGTCTTTGGCGCGCCTTCGACGAGGGCCTTGGCTTCGGCGAGGCCGAGGCCGGGCACTGCGGCGCGGACTTCCTTGATGACGTTGATCTTGTTCGCACCGGCCTCTTTGAGGACGATATCGAATGCAGTCTTTTCTTCCGCTGGTGCAGCGGCTGCGCCGCCACCACCACCGCCGGAGGCTGCGACTGCGGCCACTGGTGCCGCGGCGCTGACGCCCCACTTGGTTTCGAGTTGCTTCACGAGGTCCGCGACTTCGAGGACGGTGAGGCTGCTGAGTTGATCAACGATTGTGCTGATATCTGCCATGGTATGTGTTTTTTTGTCGGTGTCGTCGCGGCCCGAGGCTTCAGGCCAATTAAGAACGGCTGCCACCGTTCCGACGAGGAACCATATGTGTTGTTGTTTTTGTGAATTCACGCACCTCTCACGAGGCAACGTGTCCCGCCGATTGGCAGCAGCGGAAAAGGAGCGCGGAAATTAGGGGATGCCCCGCCCGAGTCAAGCGGGGTTTTTGAGAAAATCGCCTGCGCGTTCCTCCTTTATCCCCCGCCCTCTCTACCCCATAGTCGCCGCCGACGCATGGAAAAAGATCCCGCGAATATCACCGAAAGCATCCTAAGCTCCTACTCCACAGGGGGCGGCACGAACCACGTGGACGGCGCAAATCTGCCCAGCAAACGGGCCATTGCGACTATCTGCGAGGAGCTGCTTCAGCTTCTCTTTCCGGGTTTTCACGATTTGGAGCCTGTCCACAGCAGCCATCTGCCGCGCATCACGGCGCATCGCGTATATACGATCGGGCAGAATCTCGCGGAGGAAATTTGCAAGAGCCTGCGCCTCGATGAGCCCGATTGCCCGAATGCGCGCGCCACAGCCCTTGCACACGATTTTCTCTCAGCCATTCCACATGTGCGCGAGATGCTCGCCACGGATGTGGATGCCGCTTTTCAAGGCGACCCGGCAGCGGGTGGAAGCGACGAGGTGATTTTGTCGTATCCATTCATTGAGGCGATTGCGATTCAGCGAAGCGCGCACGTATTGCACGCGCTCGAGGTTCCGCTCATCCCACGCATGATGACCGAGTGGGCGCACAGTCGCACCGGTATAGACATCCATCCCGGCGCGCACATCGGCAGCCACTTCTTCATAGACCACGGCACCGGCGTCGTCATCGGCGAAACCAGCGTCATCGGCAAACACGTGAAACTTTACCAAGGCGTCTCGCTCATCGCGAAATCACTCGCTGGCGGGCAGGCGCTGCGCGGGCAAAAGCGACACCCGAGTATCGAGGACCACGTCACGATTTACGCGAACGCGACCATCATGGGCGGGGACACGACCATCGGTGCAGGATCGACGATTGGAGCAAGCGTATTTCTAACGCACGGCGTTCCTGCGCGCAGTCTCGTCCTCGCCGAGGGGCAGGGCGTTCGCGTTCTGGATAAAGACAAGCGCGCCGGCATGGACGGGAACGACTGGGTGATTTAGCGACAGTCGCTCAGCGCAAAAACGAACGGTAGTAAAAATCTTTGTCCTCTTCCGTGACCGAGGGCCTTATCCAGCCAGAACGGAATACATGGCGGGCAGCGCGCTCGTCCTCCGTTTCCCATCGCTGCTGAGCGGCTCTTTCCTCTTTTGATGCACAGCCAGCAAATGTGAGCACAAGCGTGCATATAGAAATATCACACATCAGGCGTTGGGAAAACTTCAGATTCATGGGTGTGCAAAGTGACAGCATTTTTCTGCGAGTCATTTCGATTTTTCGCCATCATTTGAACTCAATCGGCAAAACGATTCGCCAAGCTGCGACGAAGATCAGATGCTCGCTGTGATGATTTATCTCGACCACAACGCCACCACTCCGCTCTCCCCGGCAGTGCTCGAAGCGATGCGGCCCTACCTTGAGCGCTGGCACGGCAATCCATCGTCCATCCACGCCGCAGGACGCGAAGCACGCGCTGCGATAGACGATGCGCGAGACCGGCTCGCGAAATTACTCGGCGCACGTCCTCACGAGATCATTTTCACGGGCGGCGGGACGGAGGCGGACAATCTCGCCGTCATCGGCCTCGCCCGCAAAAACACAGAACGGGGAAAACACATCATCACCTGCGCCACCGAACACCACGCGGTGCTGCACGCGTTTGAGCATTTGGAAAAGAGCGAGGGATTCCGCGTCAGCTTCCTGCCCGTGGAGACGAACGGACAACTCAATCCCGCGCGCCTCGCGTCCGCATTTACACCGGAGACGACGCTCGTCTCAGTGATGACTGCGAACAACGAGACTGGCGTAAAGCAACCCGTGCAAAAACTCTCCACGATGTGCCGCGAGCGTGGCGTGCTGTTTCATAGCGATGCGATACAGAGCTTCGGTAAGGAGTCGCTGCCGCCTTTGGGTGCAAGCGGCTTTGATGCTGTGTCTCTCGCCGCCCACAAATTTTACGGACCAAAAGGTGCGGGATTGCTGTGGCTGCGCGGCGGATTACCGATTGAGCGAATCGCATTTGGAGGCAGCCACGAAGGCGACCGGCGGCCCGGCACGGAAAACACAGCTGCAATCGTCGGCCTCGCCGCCGCCGCTGAACTTGCACTTGTTGATCTCGAAAATGAAATCGCCCGCCAGAGCGCGTTGCGTGAAAAACTTTGGGAAGGCGTGCGTGCCATTTTTCCGGCAGCCATCCGCAATGGCTCCATCGAGAACAGCCTACCCAACACGCTGAACGTCAGCTTCCCCGAAATGGATGGCGAAAGCCTGATCATCTCGCTCGACCTCGCGGGCATCTGCGTATCGAGCGGTAGTGCGTGCATGGTCGGCAGCATCCAGCCTTCACACGTGTTACTCGCGATGGGCGTGCCTGTCGAAATCGCCCAAGCGACTGCGAGATTTTCCCTCGGAAAAACGACAACCGCCGAGGAAATTGACGAGGTGATTTCGCGGATGCGTAGTGTCTTCGCGCGCATCTCGGAATGATTTTCACGCTCATGCAGTTCGATTTTCTCAAGCGCCTGTTCATCAAAGCGCCTGTCAAAATGACGGGGGCTCCCCGCACCGAGAAACGCGAGAATGCGAGCGCAGAAAATCCCTCAATTCCGAGTTCCGAAAAGCTACTTGCGGAAGCAAAGGCCCTGCTCATCGCGCAGCAAGCAGACCATCTCGCCAGCGTGCTGAAAGTCCGATGGAACTCGCGAATGCGCAGCACCGCCGGGATGGCCTACTGGCGTCATTCGTTGATAACTTTAAATCCACGGCTCGCAGAGTTTGGTGAGGAAGAAATCCAGCGCACACTCCGCCACGAACTCGCCCATCTCCTCGCGCACGATCGGGCAAAAGGCCGCCGCATTTCGCCCCACGGAGCCGAGTGGAAGAGGGCCTGCCTCGACCTCGGACTAAAGGACGAAAAGCGCACGCACGAACTTCCCCTGCCCCGCCGCACAGTCGCACGCAAACTTTTATATCGCTGCCCATCGTGCGCAGTGGAAATTGCGCGGGTGAAACCGCTCTCACGCGGCGCAGCCTGCATCCGCTGTTGCAGAAAACACAATCGTGGCCGCTACGACGCGCGCTATCGTTTTGAGAAGGTAGAAAGCAAAACTCTCAAAGTTGGCTCATAGCGCCAAGCACTGCACCGGCTCAAAGCGTCTCGGGTGCTTGTAGGAGTTCAACGATTCGCTGCAAGAGTCGTCCAGCCGCACCGCCATCGAGCACACGGTGATCGAAGCTCAGCGTGAGTTCCGCCTCCGTCACAGGAACAAACTGGCTTTTCGCCTTGTCCCAATTCGGAACGACCCGTCCTGCGCCGAGACCGAGTAGAAGCGTCTGCTCAGGCAGCGGAATGGGCGTTGCCCAGGTCAGGCCAAATGTCCCGAAATTCGTCACTGTCGCGATGCTGCCGCCTTGCGCGCTGGCAGGCAGGCGGCGGGCGCGGGCGAGTTCGACGAGTTCGTCGTAGCGGGCGATGAGTTTTGAGAGAGACACTTGATCCGCGTTGCGCAAAACGGGGACTAGCACGCCATCGTCTGCCTCGACTGCAAATCCGACATCAATCGCCTTTGGGTGGACAATTTTGCCACCAACCAGACGCCCCGCGATTGCGCGATTTTCACCGAGCGCGATGGCGAGAGCTCGCGATGCGTAAAGCGCAGGCCCAGCTTTCGGTGTTTGCTGTTTGCGATGAGCGAGCAATGCGTCGAGTTGCACAGGACGACCCACATTCGCGAGCGGTCGTGTCCACGAACGGCGCATCGCGTCAGCAACGGCAATACGCATTGGCGAGGCTTTCGTCTGCTCGTGTTCATCGAGGCGGTAGAGAAAATCTTCGAGGTCCTCGATGGTTACGCGCCCTGCCGCTCCACTTCCGGCAATACCCGCCAAATCAGCAGCGTGAAGGCCGAGTTCGTTCATGCGCGCCTTCATCCGTGGCGACATATATGCGAGCCCGCCCGCGTGCGCGGGAACAGGAAGACCGTGGACGGTCGGCATGACATTCGCCGTGGCAGTGGGGGCATTATAGCCATCGGTATCGCCTCCCTCCAGCTTCGGAGCTTGCTCGCTCAGTCCGAGTCGCTGCGCGTCCTCAGCGCTCACAACAAGATAGCCGAGCACACTTCCGACGGCGTAGCTCTTTTGCAGTTCGACTGAAATTTCCGCCAGCGTTCCGCTGCACGGTGCCGTGACGCCCATCGTCGCCTTTTGTGTTTCAACCTCCATCACGTCCTGATCGGCGGCGACAGGATCGCCGACTTTGATTGGTAAATGAACGATGGTTGCCTCGGCAATGGATTCGCCGAGTTGCGGCATGATGATTGGTATGCGGGGCATGGCTGAAAGTCTGAGTTTAACTACGGAGCAAATCGCGCATCGCACTGGTGATTGTCCGTGCGGTCGGGCGATGAGTGCCCCAGAGGTTTGGGTGATAAGGCACTGGCGTATCCTTTGCGTTCAAACGCATCGGCGGAGCATCAAGAAGTCCGAAACCCTCCGTGGCAATGCGGGCAAGCACCTCGGCTGTCACACCGCCCCACGGGAAAGCTTCACCCACAGCGAGCAAGCGTCCCGTTCGGGCGACGCTCCCGAGAATGGTGTCAGTATCCAGCGGCTTCACGCTGCGCAAATCCACGACCTCGATTTCCCAACCCTCGGCAGCGAGTTCCTCCGCGCACGCAATGCTTTCGTGAACCATCGCCGAGTAAGTAACGATCGTTGCATCGCGACCCGCGCGAGCGATGCGCGCTTTTCCTGTAGGCAAAGCGACATCGGGAAGACCGTCGGCTTTGAGATGGTAATAGAGATACTTGTGCTCGCAGAAGATGACCGGGTCATCAATTTCCACAGCTTCGAGCAACATCGTGTAGGCGTCCTCGACTGTAGCGGGAGTCATCACCACGATGCCGGGATAATGCGCGTAGAGAGCCTCCATGCTTTGCGAATGAAACGGCCCGGCGCCCGCAGTGCCACCGCTGGGAAGTCGCACAACGATGGGGCACGGCACGCCCGTCCGCCAAAACATCGTCGCCGCGTGCTGGAGAATTTGCGTGAGGCCGCAGGTGGAAAAATCCGCGAACTGCATTTCGACAATCGGGCGCATCCCTTCGAGCGCTGCGCCAATGGCGAGCCCGACTTGCGCATCCTCGGAAATAGGCGAATCAATCACGCGTCCGGGAAACTCCTTCGCCAGTCCCTTTGTCGCTTTGAATGCGCCGCCGAAGTCCGCGATGTCCTGCCCGTAGATGAAAACGCGTTCGTCTTCCGCGAGCAATTTACGCTGCGCTGCACGGATCGCCTCAAGGTAGGTAATCGTCCCGGTTTGAGCAGTAGTGGCGGTTTGATTTTGGAACACGGTCGAAGCTAGTTTTGGGCGGAGAAAAAATGCTGCAAAGCTGTGATGGTGAAAATTTTCACTGCTGTCCTCCTTCGGAAAGTCGGCGAGTGCTCAGCGCGCACCAATCTTCTTCGCTCGGATTTGGCAGCGCCTCGCGCAGTGCAGTCCCACAGGCGCTCTCCACCTCGGCGGCAGCCTGATTGCGCATCGTGTCGAGTTGCGCGCGTGTTGCGTCGCCGGATGCGATGAGTTGCTCGCGTGCGACATCCAGACAATCCCGTCCGATGGGCGCGAGCTTCAGCGCGTGGTTCATATAGTGAAAATCATCGTGTTCGCCGTGACCGACGAGGCGCAGCAGATCCGCCACCACCATCTGCGGTCCGGATCCGGCGCGCGCGCGTGCGACAGCTTCGTGAACAACCTCGACGCAGGCACTCGGGTCGGTGCCGTCAATTTTGTATCCGGCCACACCATAGCCCGCCGCACGCTGGACAAGATCCTCGCACGCATACTGCCGGGCGGTGGGAGTCGAGTAAGCGTATTGGTTGTTCGCAACGATCACGACGAGCGGCAGTTTTTCGACCGCCGCCATGTTCAGCCCCTCATGAAAGCTTCCCGTGGAAGTCGCGCCATCACCTATGCAGGTTGCACCGACGACACCCGTCTCGCCCCTCGCCCGCCGCGCGAACAAGCCGCCTGTGACGGTCGAAACCATCGCGCCGAGATGCGAAATCATCGCGTAGTAACCATCGCGTGGTTTTCCACGGTGGATGTTTCCATCACGCCCGCGCATCGGCCCCAATCGTGAGCCGAGATATGTGCGCGCCGCTTCGAGCACGCTCTCACCAAATGCCAGCCGCCCCGCCATATCGCGAATGAGCGGCGCGAAAATGTCGCCTTTGCGCAGCGCAGTGCCGATGGCCGCGCTCAGCGCTTCCTGCCCTTTCCCGAGAAACACACCGCCGGTGATTTTTCCCCCACGATAAAGACTCGCGAGCTTTTCCTCGAGCACGCGTGCAAGGATCATCCAGCGATACGCGGTGAGCGTGCTCGTCTGGTTTTCATCGGGCCGCGCTTCGGTTCGCGTGGCTGGGCTGGTTTGCAGCATGGGTTGTAAACTAGCGGGCGCGTTGCTTGGCAGGCAACGGTTTCTTGCAGCAGAAACTATTTTCCCGCCGGCAGGCGAAGGACGAGGCGGAGCGAATCCAGTCTCAAACGCGCGGATTCGATTGCACTTTTCAAATCGTTTTTCTGCTGCTGCAAGGCGGCGATTTCCTCGGGGCGAACGTGGTCATTGATCGTGCGGAGTGTTTCCAGTCGTTCGATTTCTGCGGCGAGTTGGGTGTTCATTGCTGTGGCAGCGTCAGCGACGAGCGTCTTCATTTTCTCAGCAGCTAGCGCCTGCGCTTTATTCAACATCGAGGGTAGCAATTTTCGCTTCACTGCGCCGCGGTCGAGCAGACGGAAAATATCGCCTTTCTCAAGTCGCGCTTCGCGAAGTTCCTCGTCATCGCCATGATCCGCGAGCGCGTGATCCACCACAATGCGCACCGGCGTGGCTGGCAGGAAACGATCCGCGTGCAGCGCGGCGGGCGCGACACATTCCACGACGGAATGAATTTCGAGGAAGATGGCCTCAGAGCCACCCTTCCAAACACCGAAGGCGCTGTTTCCAGATTCCGCGCCGAGCAGCAAATCCAGCGAACTCGTGATGAGCGGATGGTCGCCTGTCATCAGCCCGATGTCCTCACGGCTGAGCGCGCGCGTGCGGTCGAAAGTCACCGTCATTCCGTCGGCAGGAATCGCAGGGAAAGCATCGGTGAGCAGATGCCCCGGCTTGAGCAACAACGTGCGAATGCTGTGGTCCTCCACCTGCACGCCGAAGTGATCGAAAAGCTCGATGCAAAACTTTTCAAAACCTTCGTCCGCATCGGCAGCGCGGACAGCTTGGATCAATTCCGCAGCCTGCGCGGGCTTGCATGAATTCAGCTCGAGCAGGCGGTCATGACCGCGCTCCAGTTTCTTCGCGACCTTCGCGTGGAGGTCGCGCGTCTTCTTGATAAAGGCGGTCAGCTTCTTCGCATCAAACTCCTCGCAGAGCGCCGCGAGAGTCTCGCTTAGCTCTCGACCGATCTCCGCCGCGCCGTGGGGATTTTTTTCAAACGCACCGAGGCCCTCGTGATACCAACGCGCAAGCACCTCCAAGTCGCTGCCCTTCACGTAGGGGACATGGATTTGAATCGTCGCCGTCTGCCCTATACGATCGAGGCGACCGATGCGTTGCTCCAGCAATTCGGGATTTGACGGCAGATCGAAAAGCGCGAGGTGATGAGCAAATTGAAAGTTCCGCCCTTCGCTGCCGATCTCCGAGCAGATCAAAATGCGCGCACCCTCCGGCTCCGAGAAATACGCCGCGTTGCGGTCGCGTTGAAGCAGCGTGAGCCCCTCGTGGAAGACACCCGCATTCACATTCACCACACGCTGGAGACGCTCGGCGATTTCCTCCACGAGCGCGCGCGTCTTGCAAATGAGCAGAATCTTTTCGCCCTCAAACTCCCGCAGCAAACCCGCCAGCCATTTCACCTTCGCATCCGTTTCGTCTTCGCCCGTCAGCGGCACGAGGCGCGCCTTGCGCTTCGGAAAGCCCGACAGCGCGGCGCGTGTATTGCGAAACATCACGCGCCCCGTTCCGAAAGCATCGAGCAACTCGCCCACGAGACTCGTGCGCGCGGCTGCATCATCGGCGAGAGCGTCGCAATGTTTGGCGATGCGCGGGGACTGGCTTGCAAAAAGCTTCCGATCCGCCGCGCTCAGCGGCTGACCCGCGAGCAAACGATCCAGCGCCAGCGCCACCTGCTCATAGTGCTCCGCCTCCTCCACAAATTTCCCGAGGTCGTCGTAGCGGTTCGCGTCGAGCAATCGGAGCCGTGCGAAATGCCCCTCCGGCCCGAGTTGCTGCGGCGTCGCCGTGAGCAGGAGAAGCCCCGGCGTTTTTTGCGCCAGCGCCTCGACGAGCGAATACTGCGGGCTCGCCGCTTCGGGCGTCCATTCCATGTGATGCGCCTCATCCACCACCAGCAAGTCCCAGCCCGCCTCCACCACCTGCCGCGTGCGCGCCTCGCTCTTCGCGAGAAAGCCGATGCTGCAAATCACGATCTGACTATCGAGAAACGGATTCGCCTCCGCGTCGTGCAATTCAATCGCCCCGCAACGCTCCTCGTCGAAAAGACTGAACAGCATATTAAAGCGCCGATACATCTCCACGAACCACTGATGCACCAGCGGCTCCGGCACCAGAATCAGGATTCGCGGCGCACGGCCCGTGATGTGCAGCCTGTGCAAAATCAACCCCGCCTCAATCGTCTTCCCCAGCCCCACCTCGTCCGCCAGCAACACGCGCGGCACCAGCCGTCCCGCCACCTCCCCCGCGATGAACATCTGGTGCGGCAGCAAATCCACACGCCCTCCCACAAAGCCCCGCACTCGCGAGCGCCGCAGTTCACTCCGCCTGCGCAGCGCCTCCGTGCGCAAATCGAACGTCGCCAGCTCATCCACCTGCCCCGCAAACAACCGATCCTCCGGCTTGCTGAAACTGATCGAATCCGAAAGCTCCGCCTCCGGCAAATCGCGCTTCCCGCAGCGATACAGCAGCAGCCCCTTGCAATCCTCCACCGCCTCCACGACCAGTTCCTTTCCTTCGTGCGATTTGATTTTATCCCCCACCGCAAACTGCACCCGGCGCAACGGTGCCGACTCCATCGCATACTGCCGCTGCTCCCCCGCCGCATGGAAAAACACCTCCACGCGCCCGAACTCCGCGCGCAGAATAATCCCGAGCCCCAGCTCCGGCTCACTGTCACTCACCCATCGTTGTCCCGCTATTGGCTTGCTCATAAAAAGGGCGCGGAGACTACGCATCGATATGCGTTTGGCAATGGAGTTGCATAAAGCACGTTATACAAACCGCTTTTCAGCAAAGTAGAGCAACAGGACAGTCGCCTAAGCTACGTAATACCATCTGCTCAAATTAAACAGACATTCGAGTTTTCCGCATAGCGTTTAGTTGAACCAGCAGCCAGTCGCGACCGATGAGTTGGAGGACGGATTTGGCGTCCTCCCAGTAACGTTGCAGGGTGTCCCTCATTCGATGCCGGAGT
>CANJNZ010000028.1 GCA_947476045.1 Chthoniobacteraceae bacterium | reverse complement strand
CCGCCTCCCGCTGCCCGCGCGGCGTCCACACTCGCCCGATCACATCCACTTTCAATATCTGCTCCGCTTTCCGTTTCATAGATTGCGTAGCGTAACGACTACGCAATCTACGACCACGCTTACTCAACGGTGCCACGCGTGACGCTTACATTGCACTACCTTCCGAGATATTGGAGTCGTCTACTCGCTGAACTCTACATTTTACTATAGCAGTGTCATCCTGTGCATATGTCTAGCGCTACCACGAGCAAACCGCCTCATGTCCCGCATCATGCGGTGGCGCGTGCGATTGGTCGCGGGAGCTACGGCGAGATATGGCTGGCGCGTTCGCTGACGGGTGCGTGGCGTGCGGTGAAAATTGTGGATCGTCGGCGCTTCGAGGATGAGCGGGCGTTTGAACGGGAGTTTGAGGGGATGGCAAAATTTGAGCCGCTATCGCGCGAGCACGAGGGCTTCGTGGACATCCTGCACGTGGGGCGCAGCGATGATGATGCGTTTTTTTACTACGTGATGGAGCTGGCGGATGACGCGGTGCAGCGACCAATTTTTGATCCCGCTGCGTATCAGCCGAAGACGTTAAAGAGCGAATTGAAGCGCGTCGCGCGGCTGCCTGCGGATGAAGTGATCACGCTTGGTCTATCGCTGACTACTGCGCTTTCGGCGCTGCACCGACACGGACTGGTGCATCGCGACATCAAACCGGCGAACATTATTTTTTGCGGCGGTGTTCCGAAGGTCGCGGACATCGGGCTCGTTTCCGCAATGGGGCAGCAGTCGTTTGTGGGAACGGAGGGCTACGTGCCTGCGGAGGGGCCGGGCACGGTGCAGGCCGATCTCTACAGTCTCGGGAAGGTGCTTTACGAAATCGCGATGGGGAAGGACCGGCTCGATTTTCCCGAGGTGAATACGCGACTCGATGAACTGCCCGACCGCGTGTTGCTGCTGAGGTTGAACGAGGTGTTGTTGCGCGCGTGCTGCTTTGATGCGAAGCAGCGATACGCGACGGCGGAGGAGATGCACGAAGACCTTGTGCGTGTGCGCGACGGACGTCCGTTGCTGGGCAGGCCGGGGCGTCGTCGCTGGTGGCCGCTCGCTGCGATGCTGGTTGCGGGCGCTGGTGCGTTTGCGTGGTGGAAAACGGAGGTCCCAGTTGTGGCGGGGAAGGGGGCCGTGGTGATCGAGACGGAGCCGCCGGGGGCGCAGGTGCGCTTTGAAGATTTGGAAGGGCGGTGGATGCAAAGCCCGGCGCGGCTTGCGGACGTGGCTGCGGGCGAGCACGTCGCCCATGTGATGAAGGTCGGCTACGCGGCTGTGGATGTAAAATTCACCATCGCCGCGAACGGCGAGGCGCATCCGCCGAAGCTGGTGCTTCAGCGGCTCGTGGGCGCGGCGCGGATCGAGTCGAAGCCGGACGGGTGTGAATTTGAAGTGCGCGATGGTGAGACCGTGGTGAAGACGGGGAGGACACCTGCGGATTTTGCAGATTTGCCGACGGGGACTTACGAGGTTTTTTTGCGAAATGATGGGCGCGAAAAGCGTGCGCCGCTGGTGGTCGAGCGCCAGGGAGTGACGCCGGTGAAGCTGGAGTTTGGTTCGCGCAAATTCGCGATCACCAGCACGCCACCGGGTGCGGAGATTTTCGCGGATGGCAAGCGCGTGGGCGCTGCGCCGTGCGAAGTCACTTTGATCGAAGGGGCGCATCAACTCATTGCGCGGCATCGCTCGTGGCCGGAGCAGACGCGGGCAATTCAGGACAACAGCCCCGATGGCGTGGCGTTCGCGTTTAGTCCGGGCAGTGTGAAAATCACCAGCGCACCGCAGAGTGCGGAGATTTTTGCTGGGGAGAAATCGCTGGGTCGCACACCGCTTTTGCTCGAAGAACTCGAACCCGGAGAAGTGCGGTATGTTTTAAAACTGGAAGGCTACAAGCCGTCCGAAGTTTCCGCTGTGGTGGAGGCAGGCAAACAGGTTTTTGCGGCAGCGCGTTTCGAGGCAAGACCGGGTGCGCGACGTGGCGAGCCTTGGGAGAATTCGCTCGGGATGAAGTTTGTCCCCGTGGGTGATATCCTCGTGGGCATCTGGCCGGTGCGTGTGCGGGATTATGCGGTGTATTCGGCAGAGACGGGGCGTCCGCGGTTGCCGGTGGATTTTGCGCACGATGAAAATCATCCCATCGTCCGCATCAATTGGGAGGACGCGACGGCGTTTTGCGAATGGCTTACGCAGCACGAATTCAAGGCGGGCAAACTTGATGACGGTCAGCTTTACCGCTTGCCGACCGATGCAGAGTGGAGCGCCGCCGCAGGACTTCCTGACGAAGGCGGGGCGACGCCGGAAAAGCGCGATGGTGTCGTGCGGGATTTTGCTTGGGGAAAAACGTGGCCGCCTCCGCCGAACGTGGGAAATTTCGCCGACACCGCCTACAAGCTCGCGCCGGGCGCAGGTCGCACGGGAAGCATTGTTGGTTACAACGACGGCTTTCCGCGCACGTCGCCAGTGGGGACGTTCCCAGCGAACAAGCTCGGTATTTTCGACATGACCGGCAACGTGTGGCAGTGGATGGCCGATAGCTACAACGGCGGCACGCAGCGAAAAGATTGGGGTGTGTTGCGCGGCGGCTCGTGGGCGACGAGCAAGCAGGAGGAACTGCGACTCGGCTACCGCGATGTGGTGGATCGGACGGAGCGCGATGTGATTTTCGGATTCCGCTGTGTGCTCGTGCCGGAGCGGTAGGCTTACGGCGTGGTGTAGGTGAAGGTGCCGGTGATGGGAACGGGCGTGTAGGTAGTATTGGGTGGGGCAGGAGTGATATAACGAGTTCCTTTGATGACGCCGCTAGATGCGCTGGAGAAAGCACAGTCTGCCTGAATAGGATCAAAGTTTTGCTGCTCTACGTTAAATCGTCCGCGATACGCTTCCTGAACCCAACTTCCGCTTGTTACGCTGCCAAGCGCACCATTATTGAAGGAGCAAGTTGCTGCTGTGCCTGCAGCATTGAATACGTAAGTCAGAGTGCCGACGTTTGTGATATACAGCGTGAGTGTGGACCCCGCGATGCTCTGGGGCGTGTAGAGTGTTGAGGGATAGGAAATATGAGGGACACGGTAAAAATATCGTGACTGGCCGATGGTCGTGGATGTGACGTCAATATTTCCAGCGGGGACGGTGGTCGTGTAGATACCGAAATGCGCTCGGTTCCATGTGGTGAGGTTGGAGCCGTAGTAAACCCAGTAGTCGCTATTGAGCGTGCGGCTGAATTGCAGCGTGAAGTTCGCGCCGCTCTTCACCAGCACCGGCGCGGCACCACCAACGGTTGGGAGGCCTTGCGTGGTGGCGTTGAAGGCGTTTGCGGCAGCGCCGACGCGGCGGATGGTGATGCTGTTCATCACGACCGGTGTGAGTGGCTTGCTGTTTCCATCCACCGCGACTGCGCCGATGGCCTGCACGACGTTCAGGCCGCTGGTCACATTTCCGAAAACGGAGTGGACGTCGTCGAGATGGGGTGTCGCCGTGAGCGTGACGAAAAACTGGCTGCCATTGGAGTGCAGTCCGGAGTTTGCCATCGAGAGCACGCCCGCCGCGCTGTGGCGGAGCGTGGGGTCGAATTCGTCCTTGAACGTGTAGCCGGGGCCGTCCGTGCCGTCGCCTTTTGGCGAGCCGCCCTGAATCACAAAGCCGCTGACGACGCGGTGAAAAGTCAGTCCATTATAGAAGGGAGTGCGTTTCGCGGAACCGGTCGGAATGTCGAGCCATGCCCGCTCGCCGGTGGCGAGGGAGATGAAATTGGCGACCGTGCGCGGTGCTTTATCGTAGGCGAGTTGGCAGGTGAAATTTCCCAGCGACGTCGAGAAATCAGCAAAAATTCCGTCCTGCGCGACGAGGCGGGAAGCGCACAGGCAAAGGATGAAAAGGATACGTAACAGGGCGGGCATGGCGGCGGGCGTAAGTAATACGGGTTGGCGCAAGGCGCAAGGGACTGATGCTTTTTTGAAGCCTCTTCTTGCGCACAGGTATCTGCTTCGCCTAACAAGCTTGTCCTTTGCCGCCGTAATGCCGCTGCTGTAGCTTTCAAAAAGACCAAGACCCCGTAGCCATGAATTTTCCAAAACACGCACTCTTCGCTTTAGCGAATATTCTCACCGCTTGCGCGCTAGCTCCACAACTTTACGCACAGGCTCCGGCGGCACCGCCTGTAACGGCGAGTGACGCAAAAGAATTCAATGAAGCCAGAGCGCTCTTTGAGGCTCAAAAATGGAAGGAGGCCCGAAGCGCGCTCGAGCGTTTCGTCGAGAAATACAAAACATTCTCGCCGCGCTCGAAGGATGCGAAGCTCATGCTCGCGGTCGTATCCATCCAGTCGAAAGCCTACGAGGAGGGCGTCAAGCAGTTGCGCGATCTCATTGCAGACAAAAATGTGGGGCTTGATGGTAAAGCGATGGCGCAGCTTTCCATCGCCAAGGCAATGACGATGCTGGCCTTTGAGCGCTTCCCCGTGACTGACACGGATACACAGAAAGCGGCGCGGAAGAAGGCGCTGGAAAATGCACTGGCTGAATATGACGCTTACATCGCGAGCTTCCCTCAGTCGAAGGACGGCGACAGTGCGAATTTTTTGAAGGGACAGGTTCTCGTCGGGATGGAGAGCTACGATCTGGCAGTTCCGGCATTCGGAGTCGTGCTGCAAAAGTATCCCAACAGCCCGCTGCGCTGGGATTCACAAATGTGGATTGGAAAGGCCCAGTTCATCCAGGGAGCCACACTGCTGAAGGCAAAGGCGGGCAAGGAGGCGGGACCGGAGGAAGTGAGAAAAGGACTGGCTGCATTTGATCTCGCAGAATCCGCACTCGTGGCGACCTACCAAGGCAGCGGCGATGTTGCCCTGCAAAATGATGCCACTTTCTTCATCGGCCAGATGCAGCTTATGCGAAGCCAGCATGTAAACATCAAAGACGAGGAAAAGACCAAGGCGAGACAGATGGAATTGATGAATGCGGGGCTGCAGGCTTTTCGCTCTGTGCGGAGCGTCGAAGAGGTGGTGGGCACACAGGAGGAAAAAATCAAACGGCTCGAACAAGCCCTGACGATGATCGCGCCCGGCACGCCGGAATATATGCCGATGAAGAACCGCATCGAAAACCTGATCGGTATCGAGACGGAAAAAATCGAGGGCTACAAAAAGGGACAGGATCAGTATCTCGCGGCGCGTCTCGCCATCGCGCGAATTTTTCTCTTTTTGAAAAAGAACGACGAGTGCCGTGTGTTGCTGCGCGCTTTGCAGATGCAAAAAGAAGTGTTTGAGAAGGACAAGGATGCTGCGGCGAATGTGGCTTCCATGCTCTGTCTCACCTACGCGGATCAAAAAAATGCGGACAAGGCCCTTGAGACTTACGAAGCTTTCCGCACGGCATACAAAGGTAACGAGATAGGGGACAACCTGGCGCTCATCGTGGCAAATGTCCTGGTGGACAAGGATAAGCCGGAGAAGGCGGAGGAAATCATCAACCAAGGATTTGAGGACTACAAAGACTGGCGCTTCGCACCCGAATCGCTCCGCATCCTCTGCGCGGTCGCGCTGAAGAAAGGTGATTACGCAAAGGCGAGTGAGCTTGTCGAAAAAGTGCTCACCACCACCACTCTCACCACCGAAGTCGAGGCGGAGACTCTTTTCCTCAAGGCCACAATCCTGCAAAAGAAAGGCAAGGAGGAGGGGGTTGCGGCGGATGTGGATAATGCGTTGATCACTTTCCAGAAAGTGCGCGACAAATTTCCAACGCATGCAAAGGCGGAGGACTCGTGGTTTGCGATGGCGCAAATTCACGCCGAAAAAGAACCGGCCAAGGGGAAGACGGAGCTGGAGCAATTCATCGCAAAATATGGAGATGGCAGCGGCAAGAGCGATAGCACCAAAGCGAACATCCCGGTGGCACAATATCTCCTCGCCCGATGCCTTACGCAATTGGGTGAAAAAGATCCCAAACTCAAAGAGGATGCCATCAAAGCTTATCGCGTCCTGCTTGAAAAATGGCCGGAGAGCGAGGCGGCGCCCGGGGTGCTTTTCAAGATTTTTGAGATCTACAACGAGAAGCCCGATTACCCGATGTGCATGAAGCTGATGGAGGAATTCGTTGCGAAGTATCCCACGCACGAGAACGTATATTACGCCTACGGCAACATGGCGGAGCTTCTCTTTGCGGGCTCCTTGAACACCAAGACCGATGCCAACGGGAAGACAGTTCCAGCAGGCAAAGCAAGCATTCAGGATCTCGAAGCCGGTTCACTGAAGCTCTATAGCTTTGTGGATTATGAGATGGCTAAAGATCTGAAGGTGAAGCGCGGCGATTCGGCTTTGCTGAAAATTGCAGACCGCTGGCTCGACGAACTGAGAAAAATGCCGCCCTTCATGGCCCTCACGCCCGAGCAGAAACTCACATGGCAGAAGATAGTGGACAACGTGATCGCCGCCATCGAGCGCCAACTCAAAAACTATCCCAAGGGTTCGCGTCTCGGCGAAGGATTGGAGCGCTTGGTGAAGTTGCAGATTGCGCGAGTGAAGGCGCAGCAGACGGATGCCGCCCAAGTGGAGTCGTATTTTAAAGATCTCGCCGTAAAATATGGCACTGACCCGATCGTGAAAGGACGAATCCAGGCAAAACTTTCAGAGTTTCTTTTGGAAGCCGATCCCAAGCGGTCCTACGACGTGATTGAGGACGCCATTCGTAACGTCCCGGAGGCCGTCAAAGACAAGGATGGCAGTGTTGCGCCAACTTTTTCACCGCTGGATTACGACCGCTATATCAGCGGGCTTTTTGATGCGAAGAAACACGACGACGTTTCCAAGATTATGAAGCGCATGAACGCGGAGCATCCGGAAGACAGCAAGAGCATCCCCGCGAATGTCCTGGCTGAGGCGCGAGCGGTCGCACTTTATTGGGAAGGTAAGGAACTGCAGGAACAGGGAAATAATGCCGCCGCTGGTGCCAAGTTCAGTGAATTGGCAGAGAAATATCCCAAGTCCGCAAAGAAAATGGAGGCCGATTACGGCGTCATTCTCGGAGATCTCGAAAGGGGAACATTAAAGGAAGAAGCCGCTCTCCGTGAACGCCTGCAAAGGCTTGCCGACATCGTAAAAATGTCGAACACGAAGACCTTTGACCTACAGGCCAAGGCGCTTTTCCTCATGGGCCGGCTCTACGAGGAATTGAAGGATTATGACAGCGCGGTGGGAGCCTATTTGAAAATCTCCAGCCGGTTCCAGTCCGTGCCGAGAATCGCAGGAGACGGCCTATGGAAGGGCGCTCAAATCCTCGAAAAACAAGCCAATGGAGAAATCAAAGTCCTGACTCCGCTTGAGAGAAAAGCCGCAAACGACAAAGCTGCGGCAGCAGTAAAAGCTGCAGCGGATAAGGTGAAGGCAGAAACCGAAAAAACTAAACCAGGGGATCCAAAGGATCCCAAGGCTCCTGCCGACAAAAATGCGAAGCCCGGAGCGGCGAAAGATCCAAAGGCACCGGCTGACAAGGATGCAAAAGCCAGCGGGCCAAAAGATCCAAAAGCAGCTCCGGACAAGGATGTAAAACCGGCAGCGAAGCCGGATGCAGCCAATGTGGAAAAGCCTGCCGGAAAGCCCGCCGAAAAAGAGAGTGCTAAACCCGCCGAGGTTCAAAAATAACCAGAAAGCCCCAAGCTATGTTTAAACTAAATCCTTTTCATATTTCCCGACAACTTGCGGTCCTTGCCGTCATCAGTGCTTCGTATTTTCTCACCGGTTGCGGTGAAAAAACTGCGGAACAGAAGAGCGAAGAACTGCGCGCCGACATTCGGGAAACCAAGAGGGCGGAGGCGGTAAAAAATTACAAAATTCTGGCACAGCAGTTTCCGGAACACCCACGCGCTGGAGAGGCACTTCAAAAAGCCGCCCAGCTCGAAGCGAAGAAAAAGTAATGCGCCGCGAGAGTTCCCCCGCCCTTGCAACTCGTGCAGCAGCGATTTGCCGTGCTCTAGCGGGAGCTTATCCTGATGCGCACTGTGAGTTGGATTATAAAACTCCGCTCGAGCTGCTCATCGCCACCATCCTCAGCGCGCAATGCACCGACAAGCGCGTGAACATTGTGACAATGGAGCTTTTCCGCGTCTGCAAGACCGCCGCAGACTTTGACGCACTTCCCATCGAGCAACTGGAGGAACTTGTGAAGACGACGGGATTTTTCCGCGCCAAGGCGAAAAACATCAAAGCCTGCTGCACTGCGCTCGTTGCCCGGCACGGCGGCGAAGTGCCGCGCACGATGGATGAATTGACGCAGCTCGCCGGAGTGGGCCGCAAGACCGCAAATGTCGTTCTAGGCAACGCATATGAAATGAATGTGGGAGTGGTAGTGGACACTCATGTCTCGCGACTCAGTCAGCGGCTCGGGCTTTCCAAAGCAACGACGCCGGAGAAAATAGAAACTGATCTGATGGGCCTGATTGCTTGCGAACAATGGGCGCTTTTCAGCCACTGGCTGATCTGGCATGGCCGCCGGCGATGCAAGGCGCGCAAGCCGGAATGTTCTGAGTGTGAACTTGCCATGCTGTGTCCCAGCGCGAACAATGCGCCGAAGAAGAAACGGGCATGAATCGGCGACAATTCTTATCAGCTACACTCCCGGCGCTCGCGCTTGCCGCATGTAGCGAAGCCCCGCTGGCGCCGATGCGCATCGGCACTTTTGTGTGGCCAGGCTATGAGCCGCTTTTTATTGCGCGCAGCCTTGGATTGCTTTCTGAAAATGAAGTGCACCTCGTGGAGTTTCCCTCGGCTGCTGATTCCATGGTTTCTTTTAAAAATGGGTTGGTGGACTCCATCACAGTCACGCTTGATGAGGTTCTTCGTCTGGTTGCAGAGGGCCACGATTTGCGCATCGTTTTATTGATGGATTATTCAAACGGAGCGGATGCGATTCTCGCCCGGCCCGGAATAGAAAATATTGCAGCCTTGAAAGGCCGCAAAGTCGGAATCGAAACGAATAATCTGGGTGCATTTATCCTCAGTCGTGCGCTGGAAATTCACGGAGTCGCAGCAGGCGAGATTACCAATGTTTCTCTTCGAGCGGACCGGCTGGAGGATCAGTTCAACAAGGGGGCGCTGGATGCGGTCGTTACCTATGAGCCCTATCGCTCGCGATTGTTGTCGCGTGGGGCGAGGCAGATTTTTGACACCACGGAACTTCCCTCCGAAATTCTCGATGTCATGATTGTGCGTGCCGATGCGCTGGAAAAATACGAGCGGACGTTGCGCAAACTGATCAACAGTTGGTTTCTTGCAATCCAGCATCTCACGCAAAAGCCGGAGGATGCAGCGAGCCGCGTCTCAGTGCGCGAGCAGGTCACCAGCGCGCAATTTCTGGAATCGCTCAAGCTGCTGCGCTTTTTAGACCGTCAGGAAAACATCCGCATGCTGGCCAAAGGGGAAACGTCGCTGCTGGCACTGGTTAAGAAAATGACCGCGTTAATGCAGGCAAGTCAGTTGCTCCAATCGACCGTGCAGACGGCGAAGCTTTTCGAAAACAGCTTTCTTAAGGAGACAGACAAGTGAAGTTTCCCCCGCCACTTCGTATAGGTATTCCGCTGGTGCTTGTCCTGTTCGGCCTGATTGTTGGGGTGATTTCATATTTATACGAGAAAAGGCAGGATCAGCGATTTATAGAGAGAGCAACCACCGAGCGTATGCAGTTTCTCGGCACGAAGCTGTCGAGCATGACCGCTTTTTTAGTCGAGATGGATTCACCCGAGGGAGCTCAGCGGGAAATTAGTCTCAGCGGCACAAGTCCCGGGCTGCGGCATACGCTGGTTTTTAATGCGAAGGACGAGGTGCAATTTGCCACGCGCTACGATCAGCGCGGCTTGAAGCTCGCGGAATCACTCGGGGCGAATCATGCGGAACTCATCCAGAGCGTGAGAAAACAAAGTTGCTCAAAAATCCAAATCACGAGGGGCGGCAATGGCATGGTTGGAGCCTTTCCGTTTTCCATAGTCGCCCCCAGCCGGGTCAATACGGGTGAAGTCGGAGTGGTGTTGCTCGATTTCGATATGAGCTGGCAAAAAGCCATCATGCACGCTTCGGAGATTCGCCGTTTGCAGATTGGCAGTGCTGTTTTGCTCGGCCTCGCGCTCGTTTTTTCATTCATCTTTCACCGGATGCTGACTGCCCGCGTGCGAAGGATTGTGGAGGTCGCGCGGCAGCTTGCGAATGGCAATCTTGATGCAAGAGCGAGGCTGGCAGGCGGCGACGAACTTGCCCGGCTTGCAGAGGCTTTTGATTCGATGGCCGCGCAACTTCAGCAGCGGAACAGCGAACTTAACGCGAGCGAGCAGCGGTTTCGCCAGATGGCAGAAAATGCGGGTGAAATATTTTGGCTCTACGATTTTGATCTGGGGCGTGCTGTTTACGTAAATCAGATATTTGAGCGCATTTTCGGAGTTTCTCAAACGTCGTATCATACTATGAGCAGTGTCTGGCGCGACGCGATTCATCCCGAAGATAAAGAGCGCGTCATCGCTGCTTTTGATGGCGAGCGGGAGCGCCCGCGCGAAACAGAATATCGTATCATCCACAAAGATGGCTCTGTTCGCTGGCTGCGCGACCGATCATTCCCGGTCCCCGGTCCGGATGGCACTGTCAGGCGTGTCGGCGGTGTGACGGAGGACATCACGGCTCGCAAGCTTGCAGAGGAGGAGAAAGCCGCGTTTGAACGCAAACTTCAGGAAACCCAGCGGCTTGAAAGTCTCGGCGTGCTCGCAGGAGGAATTGCCCACGATTTCAACAATCTACTTACCAGCGTTCTGGGTAATGCCAGTCTCGCCCGGATGACGCTCCCTCATGGCGATGAGGCCACAAATATCTTGCCCAGATCGAGGAGGTGGCCGTTCGCGCAGCCGATCTCTGCAAGCAAATGCTCGCTTACTCCGGCAAGGGCCGGTTCTCCGTGCATCTTCTAGATGTCAGCACCATCGTGCAGGAGACCACCCAGCTTCTCAGCATCTCCATCGCCAAAGGGGCGGTGCTCCGGTTCAACCTCGCAAAAGATCTTCCGCCCATTAAGGCCGACCCGACTCAACTCAGGCAGGTGGTGATGAATCTTGTCATCAACGCCAGCGAAGCACTTGGAGGAAAGAGCGGGACCATTTCACTGAATACTGGCGTTGTCCGCGTGGACAAAGATTACCTCAATAGCGCTGTCCTCGCCGATCAGGTAGCTGAAGGGGATTATGTTTTCCTCGAAGTCGCTGACAATGGCTGCGGGATGAGTCCCGAGATGAAGAGCCATATCTTCGAACCATTTTTCACCACGAAATTCACGGGCCGCGGTCTTGGGCTGAGCGCCGTGCTGGGGATTGTTCGCGGGCACAAAGGCGCGATGAAAGTCTATAGCGAGGCGGGCAAGGGCACGATGTTCAAGCTGCTCTTTCCCGTAGCCGATGGACGTGCGCAGACCATCCAGCAAGATACCGCGAATGCAGCGAAATGGAAGGGCTCGGGAACCATCCTGATCGTGGATGACGAGGAGACGGTGCGAACGGTGTGCGCGCGTATGGCGGAGTCGTTTGGATTCAAGGCAATTCTTGCTGTGGATGGGCTGCAGGGAGTCGAGCGCTACAAGGCGCAGCGCGCTGAAATTTCCGCCGTGCTCATGGATCTCACGATGCCGCATATGGATGGCGAGGAAACTTTCCGCCAGCTCCGGGCCTTGGACCCCGGAGTGCATGTCATATTAATGAGCGGCTTCAACGAGCAGGAGGCGATCAACCGTTTCACAGGGAAGGGTCTCGCGGGTTTTCTGCAAAAGCCATTCAAGCCCGATCAGCTTCGCACCAAGCTTCAGCAGCTCTTTTCTGGAATCAGGAATTGAGCGTCCGGGCGGGCATCCAATTTCGCGCCGCTTCTGGCACGCCCCATGCACATGCATGGCGGCATGAAAGCCTTTATCCAACTCACGCTGACAACCGCGTTCGCCGCTTTTGCGACGGCCGCCGACATCAAACCTGCCACCGCAGCGCCGGCCGTTGAATTTGAAACCTCCGAACTCATTACAGGTGTCCAGCAGGGCATCGTGCAGGCGAGTCTTGTGGGAAATGGTCGCGACCTGATCACCGCAAAACTTCGCAATAACTCACCCACACCGCTCCGCATTCATGTTCCTGCCGGGCAGGTGCTCGAGAGTGGGCGCAATAGTGTCATCGCACTTCGCGTCATGGAACTCGAACTGATGCCTGCGCAGAGCGCCGAGATTTCCATCGCGACCGCTGCCATTCACAGCACGAACAAACTCGGAAACAGCGCCTACAAACTCTCCTACCAAAGCGCACCCAAACTCGAAACCTTCATCACATGGCTTGCCGACCACCCCGAACTTTCCACGCCGGCAGCGCAGGTCGTCGTTCTTTCCATCACGGAAAATCTCCCGCTGAATGCGCTTGCGAAGTTTGCTCCCGCCAATGGCGTTGCCAGCAAGTTCGATACGGATGCGTTTCGCACTGAAACCGCAGACCTGCTCGCAGCGCTTACTGCGCTTCGCGACAGCGGTGTGAAAATGGAAACGGTTGCACTCACTCTGGACCCGCAGCTTCGCATCGAGGCTATGATCGAGCCACTCAGCCGCGAAGCCGCGAAGCGCTACTATGGCATCAGCGAGGAAAGGGAATGGGACTTCTGGAAACATGAACTCCTCAATGGCGACCCCGGCACAAGACACTATGCGCTTTTCGGGATCGCCCGCTTTTATCCCGATGTCGCCATCGATATGCTTCCAAAATGGGTTCGCGAAACGAAGACGCACGTCGTCTTTCGCATGAGCGCAATTCAGGCCCTCGCCGATACACAGCGCCCCGAGGCCTTGCCGCTTCTTCGCACGCTCTCAGAAGAACTCGGAGTGGATACCGAGCTAGGCAAATCAGCCGCTCAAGCCGCTACCTTTCTAGATCAGCGACTCACGGAACTTTCAAAGCGCACCATCGTTGCCTTCCGCGGCACGGACGGAGCAGAGGGACTGTAAACAATACGCGAAATATTTAGCCGCACCCGGACTCCCGTGGGGAGTCAGCCCTCCCGCCAGGGCCGGGTGTGGGCTTTTCGGGAGGCATCTCATGCCCTGAAATGAGTGGAATTCCCATTTGCCTTCCTGAAAGCCCCCGCCCATATTCCGCGCCCTTTTTATGAACTGGATCGGTATTCTCATCAGCCTGCTCAAAGTTCTCACAGTCATTGTGAGCATCGTCATCGTCTTCGTCGTGCTGCTTCAGCGCCCGAAAAACGAGGGCCTTGGCGCGGCTTTCGGCGGCGACACCGCGAGCAACATCTTCGGCGCACAGACGACCAACGTCCTCGCTGTTCTCACGCGCTGGCTTGGCGGCATCTTTCTCGCGCTCTGTCTGCTCATCGCCGTCCTTGGCACTCACGACAAGGATACCAAGGGGAAGGTGACTGAGTTCATCGCAAAGGCGAATGCCGAGAAAGCCGAACGCGACAAACAGGAAGAAGCTAAGAAGGCTGCCGAGGAAGCCGCTGCAAAAGTGACGCCTGCGACTCCTGCTCCTGCCGATGTGAAATCCACGGAGGACGCCATCAAGGACGCTCTGATCAAAAAGGAACCCACACCTGCCGTTCAGCCGAAGCCCGAACCCGGCGCTGCTCCTCTCCCTCCTGCAACTCCCGAAGCTGCCAAGCCGACACCGGCGGCGGAACCCGCCAAGCCCGCTGCGCCAGAAGCTGCCAAACCCGTTGAGTCTGCTGCTCCAGAGCCCGCAAAACCTGCGACTCCCGAGCCAGCGAAGCCAGCCGAGGGCGAGCCAAAGCCGCAGCAGTAACGGCAGTCGTAGAAAACGCCTACAACTTCCCGAGCAGCCGCTCTAGGTTGATGTGCTTTTCCGTGAGCGCCTGGATGCGTTCGATTTTCTCCGTGTCGCCGGGAAGTGTTTTGATCGTCATCGAATGGATGCGGCTCGCGATGGTGTAGCTGTCGAGCGGCGAAGCGATGGCCGGGAGATCGCTGTCGTGCAAAACCTGCATCACAGTCTCGTTTGGGCGCAGGTCGCTGCTCAGCACCAGCCCGCAAAGCCCGCGTGCGTGCTGGCCCACGAGCGACACCGCAGCGAGCACCACATCCTCGCGGTCGCCGGGCGTGATCACGAGCGTGCCGGGCGTGAAATGCGAAAGCATATGCCCCGTCTCCATGTCGCCGATGAGCACGCGTCGCGCGAGACGCCGCGAACTGGTGCGCGCATTGATGAACTCTCCCTTCACCGCCTTGCACACCTGCCCCAGCGTCGGGTGTGAAAGCATCACATCACTCGGAATCGCCCCGAGCAGCTCGATGCCGAGTCGCTTGAAACCACGCCCCGCGAACTCCACCACGTAATCGTATTTCTCCGGCAGCACCTTGTTCAGCACCACGCCGAGCACCTCCACGCCCTCCTTTTCAAACAGCGCGTGACTCAGCGCCACCTCGTCAATCGGCCTGCCGATGCCGCCCTCGGTGATGATGATCGCCTTCGAGCCGAGCAGCTTCGCCACCCGCGCATTCGAGAGGTCAAAGACCGAGCCCACGCCCGCGTGCCCCGTGCCTTCGATGATGACGAAATCCTTCTCCCACGCCGCGCGGTCGAACGAATTCTGAATCCGGCGCACCAGCATATCCGTGTTCGCCTGCTGGATGAATTTGCGCGTAAAGTCCGGCTCCACCGCGACCGGGCTGATCGCATCCAGCGGCGCAAAAATCCCGTAAGTCTGGTCAATGAGCACCGTGTCCTCGTCAATCTTGTGCCCCTCGATTTCCACGAAATGCTGCCCCACCGGCTTGATGAACCCGATGCGCCCATGTGTCTTCCGCAACGCATTGAAAAGCCCCAGCGCCACCGTCGTCTTTCCGTCGTTCTGCTGCGTGGCAGCGATGAAAATGCGTGGCGTGACCGAGTTCATGGCAAAGCCCGAAGCCCGAAGCCCGGAATCCGAAACAACATCGCAACTTGATGGTTGGAAAACATCACTCGCCCATACACGCACAGACGCGCCCGCTGCTCAACGCCCAATCTGGCGGACATAAAGCTAGTTTTACTAAAGTGTTTTTCCGCGTTTGGGCCAAAGGGTCTCAACAGGTTTTAAGAAAGTAACGATGTCCGCGCAAAATTTCTTAACTTGTTCGGCAACGGGTTTGCTGCCGTTAGTCGCATTTTCAGCTAGATATTTTTCCGAAAGAAAATCATCCGAAATGACTAAATGACCAAGCGGCCACCATTCATTCACAATGCCACGGAATCGCGATGGAAAGTCCGTCAACCATTGTGATGTTATCGTAACAAATTGAGCTGCATTTTTCGTAATGCGATTCCCAATTTTTTTTGTTTCATCGCCGTAATGGTGGATAGCGAGCCCGAACCACAGGCCTGGAACACCATCCTGCCTTTCGATCATGAATCGCAGCTCAGTGTTCGTATCAAATGACACAAAATGTTTCGCCCCCAGATAGATTTGAATATGTCGAGATCGCGAGGGTTTTGGTTCCCCACACTCGATTCCGAGAGAACGAAGCTGCAATTGTAATTCGCATACGAATTCCTTCCAAAAATTTGACCGCAATTGCTCATAGGCGCTGCGGAGATTCTGCATATTTTCGATAAGCGAGGGGTGCACTTTGAGTAGTTCGATAACGTCTTTCATAAACTCGTAATCACCACCGCTACCAGTGATGTGTCTCACCAAAGCAGCGTATTGTTGGATTGCTAGATTGATATTCGGGAAGCGATACGTTGCTCGCAGGCACTCTTCGAGCCAATGCAGGATGTGGTGGCTGTATGAGGCACGGTAGTATTTGCCTGAACGTGTTCCAGCCTGCTCTGATTTTCGACCGTCCGTCGTTAAATATATTAGCAGCGATTTGCGGTGGAAATGCTCGCAGGTTCGTTCGAGTTCTTTTGCATAGCGCTCAATTTGTAGTTTCTGCTCGTCTGCCCAAACCATATTCTCTATAGCAATAATGCCCCATTTAAGGCTCTCAATTACTATATCCATTCGCCCTTCCTCGCTGTTGACCTCGATACGGACGGTTGCCGTATCGCAAGCAAACAAATCAAGGCCTTCGAGTTCGCATGGCGCAGCATCATCCTCGTGTGGTTGAACGCCCTGACGCAGAGTTTTTAAAAACAAACTCAGAAATAGGGTGCCGCAATCATGCGTAGCATTCGGATTGAGCAAAAATGCCAGCCACCGAGAATGCAAACCCACTTCTTCACCTACCTCTCGAAGAACGGTGAAAAGATTAAAATTCCCCTTTGTAGCTTTGATAAACGCATCGTGCCGGGCTCGGAGTGCAATAAGTCCCGAATCCACGCTTTTGAATGCGACAGCCAAGTCGTTGTTAGCTTTTTCCCCTGACTTCGCGAAGTCAGGGGAAAGTTTACTGGGCTGCTGTTTGGAGAGCATATGATAGGTGGTTAATTGTATTGCGACATCCAGCTATCTGTAAGCCGCTACGCGGCTGTCTCGGGGTAGAGACTGCGGTATTGGATGGCTTGGAGGCCTATGGTGGCGGCGACGCCGAGGATTTCGTCGTCGGTGGCACCGCGCGAAAGGTCGGCGCAGGGTTTGGAGATGCCGAGGAGGAGCTGGCCGTATGCTTCGGCGCCGGCGAGGTATTTGACGAGTTTGCTGGCGATGTTGGCGCTGTTGAGGTCGGGGAAGATGAGGACGTTGGCTTTTCCGGCGACGAGGGAGTCGCCGCCTTTGATGCTGGCGAGGTCGGGGACGATGGCGGTGTCGGCCTGCATTTCGCCGTCAATTTCCATCTCGAGTCCGGCTTCGGCGGCGCGTTGTTTGGCGAGGGCGGTGGCGGCGGAGATTTTCTGGACGGCGGCGCGGGTGGAGCCGCTTTTGTTGGAGTAGCTGAGGAAGGCGATGCGGGGTTTGTTGCCGGTGAGCTGGCGGCAGACTTTGCCGGTCTCGATGGCGATGCCGGCGAGCTGGTCCACGGTGGGTTCGGGGATGACGGCGCAGTCGGCAAAGAAGATGACGCCGCGTTCGCCGTAGCGTTTGTTGCTGAGGTCGAGCATCTGGCAACTGGAGATGGTGGAGATGCCGGGGAGGGGCTTGATGAGGGTGATGAGGGGGCGCAATGTGTTGGCGGGGGTGAGGCCGGCGCCGACGACGAGGCCGTCCACGAGGTTGTATTGGAGCATCATGGCGGCGAAGTAAGTCGGCATGAGCAAAGTTTCGCGCACTTGGTCGTGGCCGAGGCTGCGGTAGCGGGCGAGTTTTTCGAGACGGGGGATGAAGGTTTCCATTTCGGAGGATGTGGAGGGGTCCACGATGCCGATGTGGGTGAGTCTGATGTGTTCGGCGGCGGCGACTTTTTCGACTTCGGCGCGGTTGCCGATGAGGATGGGCGTGCCGAGGCCCATGCGGGCGAAACGTCCAGCGGCGCGGAGGACGGCGGGTTCGGTTCCCTCGGGAAAGACGATGCGCTTGGGGTGTTTTCTGAGTTTTTCGTAAACGGTCTCGATGAATCGCATGGCGAGGACTTTCACGATGGGAGCCGCGGGTGACGAGTGAAAAGTCTGGGAGCTTCGCGGCTAAACTTCGCGCTCGTCACGGGTTGTTCCTTGGCAATTCTCTTTTTACTTTATGAATCGCCAGTCGTTTTCGGTCCTCGCTCTCGTTTTCGCCGCTGCTGCGGTGCCTGCCACGTTGCGGGCGCTGCATCCATCGAACGCGGGGCCGGAGAAAATTGAGATTAAATTCAAGCTGCCGCCGCCCGCGCCGCTTTCCCCCGCCGATGAGCTGGCGACGATGAAGGTGCCGCAGGGTTTTCACGTGGAGCTGGTGGCGGCGGAGCCGTTGATCGAGTGCCCGGTGGCGATGTGCTGGGATGAAAAGGGGCGTCTTTTCGTGGTCGAGATGCGCGGCTACATGCACGATGTGGACGGCAAGGGCGAAGACCAGCCGAACTGCCGGGTGAGCGTTTTGGAGGACACGGATGGCGATGGAAAAATGGACAAGAGCACAGTTTTTGCGGATGGCCTCGTGATGGCGCGCGCGGTGATGTGTGTGAATGGCGGCGCACTGGTTGGCGAGCCGCCGGCGCTATGGTTTCTCAAGGACACGGACGGCGACGGGAAGGCGGATGTGAAGGAGCTGGTGGATGGATCGTTCGGCTCGCGGCAAGGGCAGGCGGAGCACATGGCGAATTCGCCGACGTGGTTTCTCGACAACTGGATTTACTGCGCCAACCACGGTTCGCGCTATCGTTTTAAAGACGGGAAATGGATCACGGATGCGGTGTTGTCGCGCGGTCAGTGGGGACTTTCGCAGGACGACTACGGGCGTCCGTTTTACAATTACAGCGGCGACTTTCTCAGCGCGAATTTCGTCTCGGAGCCGCTCTACAAGCGGAATCCGAATTTCCCCGGCGGAAGCGGCGTGGGAGTTTCCGTGCTGCAAGATCAGTCCTGCTGGCCGTCGCACCCGACGCCCGGCGTGAATCGCGGCTACGACCCGACTCAATTGCGGAAAGACGGCACGCTTGCGTATTCCACTTCGACGTGCGGCGCGGGTGTTTATCGCAGTGCGCTATTTCCGCCGGATTTCATGGGCAATGTTTTCGTCCCCGAGACAGCGGGCAATCTCGTGAAGCGCGTGCGCATCGTCGAGAAGGACGGCGCGCTCACCGCTGAGAATGTTTACGACAAGACCGAGTTCCTCACTTCGAGCGACGAGCGTTTTCGCCCCGTGAACGCCTACACCGGCCCCGACGGCGCGCTCTACATCGTGGACATGTATCGCGGGCTCATCCAGCACAAGGCCTTCCTCACGCATTATCTCATCGCAAACATCAAGGACCGCAATCTCGAGCAGCCGCTCAACCAAGGGCGCATCTGGCGTGTCGTCCCCGACGGCGCAAAGCCCGCGCCGGTGAATCTGCCCACGGAGCCAGCCAAGCTCGTCACTTTCCTCAACCACGCGAACGGCTGGGTGCGCGACACCGCGCAGCGCCTGCTCGTGGAGAAAAAGGACGCCGCCATCGTGCCCGACCTCGCCGCGCTCGTGAAAGCCGGCAGCCCGCTCGCGAAAATTCACGCGCTGTGGACGCTCGACGGCATGTCGGCCCTCACGCCCGATGTCACCAGCATCGCGTTGAAAGACGCTGATGCGAAAGTCCGCGCCACCGCCGTCCGCCTCGCCGACCGTTCGCTCGCAGGGGAATTGCTCAAGCTCGCCAGCGACACGAGCGTGGATGTGCAAATCGCCCTCGGCTTCACCGCAAGCGCATTTCCCGAGGCGCAGGAAGCTGTGCTCGTTCTCGCCCGCGCGGCTGGAAAAAATCTCCTCGTCCGCGATGCGATCCTCAGCGGACTGCGCGGGCGCGAACTCGAAATCCTTGAAGCGCTTGTCACGACCGGAGACAAGACCGCGCCCGCGGAAATCCTCAGCGCACTCGCCAGCGCTGTGCTCAACGAACGCCGCGCAGCGCGCGTGAAAAAGCTGCTCACTTTGATCGCAGCGCAACCCGCCGGTTCGCCCACGCAGGTCGCGATGCTCCAGGGAGCCAGTGGCAAGAACGCCCCCAAGGGTTCGCCGAAGGTGAAGCTGCTCTATCTCGATGCCGAGGCACCCGAACTCGCCAAACTCGCCGACAACGCCGATGGAAAAACGAAATCTTTCGTCGCTGCTCTCGATGCGCGCATCGCATGGCCCGGCAAACGTGGAGTGCCGCCCCCGCCGGTCGTGATTCCGCTCACCGCCGTCGAGCAGCAGCTTTTTGATAGCGGCAAGCAGGTGTATTCCACGCTCTGCACCGCGTGCCATCAGGCGAACGGGCAGGGTATGGACAGCCTCGCGCCTGCGCTTGCGGACAGCGAGTGGGTGCTCGGCAAACCCGACGTGCTCCCGCGCATCGTGCTCCACGGACTTGCAGGCCCGATCAAAGTGAACGGCAGAACGTGGGCATTCGAGATGCCGCCGCTCGGCGCAGCACTGAGCGATGAGCAAATCGCCGGTGTCGTCACCTACATCCGCCGCGAGTGGGAGCACACCGCCTCGCCCGTTTCCGTCGAGACCATAAAAGCCATCCGCACCGAGCACAAAGATCGCACGAAAGCGTGGACGGCGGAGGAACTCGCTCCATACGGAGCACCGTCCGCAAAGAAATAGCGGCGTATTTTACGCACTTCCGCTTGCCGCACCGCGCTTCCCTGCTAAACCCGCGCGCTCATGTTTCATTCGCTCGTTGAAATTTTTAATTCTTGTCTGGTGACATGGTTTCATTGGGTTCACGACTGGGGTTATATCGGCGTCATCATTTTGATGGCGATGGAGTCCTCCATTTTCCCAGTGCCCAGCGAACTCGTCATCCCGCCCGCAGCCATCCTCGCCTCGCAAGGCGGCAATATGTCTTTCACCGGAGTCGTCATCGCCGGAACCATCGGCTCGTGGATCGGGGCAGCCATCACCTACTGGGTCGCGCTCGCCATCGGGAGGCCAATCGTCATGCGCTATGGGCGCTATTTTTTGATGCCTCCGGCGAAAGTGGAGAGTGCCGAGCGCTTCATGCACCGTTATGAAGCGGGCGGTATTTTCTTCGCGCGCTTGCTGCCGGTGCTCCGGCATCTTATCTCGATTCCTGCCGGGATCATCCGCATGGATTTCTTGAAGTTCAGCAATCTCACCATTGCCGGGTCGTTGATCTGGTGCTGGGTGCTTGCCGCGCTGGGCGATAAAGTGGGAAAAACGCTTTCACCCACACAACTGGAAGCACTCAAGACCGGCAAGGGTGTGGACATCTCCGCGCTCATCAACGCCGTGAAGCACGAGGCGCTCTGGATCATGGTGGCGATCGGTGTCGTGTGCGTGCTTTACTTCGTCGCGATGCGTCTTAGCTCCGCGAAAAAGGCGTAGCAGCGGCGGCTACAGTTCCAGCGTCACGCCGGGCGCGGGGATGATGACCTGAGTCTCCGGCAAATCGGCCTGCAACGTCTGCGCAAGCCAGCCGATGGCGTTTGGGTCGCCGTGGACGAGGATCAGTTTCTTGGGACGCGCCCGGTTCACGTATGCGCGGATGCCTTCGCGATTGCTGTGCGCGCTGAAGTTGAAAGTCTCGATGTGGCATTTCAGCGGCTCGGGGGCGTGATCTACGCCGAGTGAAACCAAGTCGCCCGGCTTGGCGGCACGCAGTTTTCCGGCAGGGCTGTCGGGGTCCGCGTAGCCGATGAAGAAGATGCTGTTTTCCGGCCTGCACAGGAACTGTCGCGCGACGAAATTGCTGAGGGTTTTTTCGGTCATCATGCCGCTGCTGAGTGCGAAGATGCGACTGGGCTTGAGGCGGATGTCCGCCGCGTTGCGACCGCCGACGATGTAAGGATCCACGTCGTCGAGCAGATCGAGTTTTGGAAAGTGACGCGGGACGCGCTGGGCGAGTTTGTCGTAGATTTCGGTGAGCTTCGCGCCGAGGCCGCCGATGTAGATGGGGCAGTCCTGACGAATCACGCCGTCGCGGCGGAAAGTATAAAACATCCCGAGTGCTTCCTGCGTTTTCCCCAGCGCAAACAGCGGGATAAGCAGACAACCGCGCAACAGCGCTGACTGGATCGCTTTTGCAAAACGCTCCTGCTCGCTCTGTCGCGTGAAGCCCGGCGGCGTCACGCGCTCGCCGTTCGTGCTTTCCATGATCATCACGTCGCACGGTTCGTCTGCGAAATCTGGAAACGTGGCCGCGCTGGAAATGGTCTGGTCGTCAAACTGAACATCGCCTGCGTAGAAAACGCTGCGCCCTTCCGCGCGCAAAAGCGTGCCCGCGCTGCCGAGGATGTGCCCGGCGTCAAAAAATTCCACGGAGAGCGTAGGGTCGCTTTCATTGGTGCGTTCGCCAGTGATGTCGAACCGCTGCCCCAGCGGTCGGCCCATCCAGCGACGGAGCCCGCCGTCAATTTCACGATGTGTAAAGAGCACCGGTTCGGATGATTCATTCGCAGCCTTTTCGGCCATCATGACATTGACCGAATTGTGCAGCATCACCTCGCTGAGCAGTCGCGTCGCCTCAGTCATCAGCACCGTGGCGCGCGGATGTTTGCGCATCGCGACCGGCAGTGAGCCGAGATGATCCTGATGGGAGTGAGAGAGAATAATCGAATCCACCGAGTCATCCGGAATGAGATCGAGGCGCGGCAGCCCTTCGATGCCGGATTTTTTTGGATGGTAGCCCGCATCCAGCAGGACGCGCTTGCCGCCGTGTTCGAGGAGATAGCAGTTGGAGCCGATTTCAACGGCTCCGGTGAGGTTGGTAAAGCGGATGGCACCCATGTGGGCGCAGGGTGCTTGGGCGCGCCCGTGGGGTCAAATAGGAACGTGGCTGCTATTTGACGTAGGAGCGCCAAAGTAGCGCAAAAATCGTTGACGCTTTTTTCTCACCAACTAGTTTCCCCGCCCGCTAGCTTACCGAAACTTTAAACAAAAACACGCGACCTACGTTGTTTGCTGAGCGATTTCAGCGGGCAACGCGGGTTTTTTAGTCTTATGGCAGTCGAACTTTCCTACGTCCTATTTACACCTTACACGATTCGCAAATCGCGGACGGGCGGGATTATTTCCCGTCTCATCTCTCGCACCGGTCTCGACCTTGTCGCAGCACGGATGTTTGCCCCGAGCAAGGAGCTTGCTGAGAGATATGCTGCAGGCGTCGTGACCGATAGCGATGTGAGCCATCGCGCGGCTCAGGAGATGATTCAAAAATACGTGCTCGCCAATTTCACCCCGAAGGCAGGCGGCACCAAGCCCCGTGTGTTGATGTTTGTTTTCAAAGGCGAAGATGCGGTTGCAAAAATCAAGGAGTGCGTCGGTCACATTCTCAATGAGCGCACTGCGGGTGAAACCATCCGCGACACCTATGGCGATTACATCAACGACGCCAGCGGACACGTTTCCTATTTCGAGCCCGGCGTGCTCGCTCCGCAGGATGCCGCCAGCGCCGAACGCGACCTCAAAATTTGGGCGCAGCACTCCGACAGCGAAGGCGGCCTGCTCGACAAGGTGATTGATTTTCCGCAGGGCTCGAATGTCGAAAAGACGCTCGTGCTCATCAAGCCGGACAACTTCCGTTTCCCGAACGCGCGTCCCGGCGGCGTGATCGATCTCTTCAGCCGCACCGGCCTCTACATCATCGCGGCCAAGGTTCACCACATGAGCTGCGCGCAGGCCGAGGAGTTTTACGGCCCTGTGCTCGCCGTGTTGCAGGACAAGCTGCGCGGTCGTGCGGCAGGCGTTGCAAAGAAGGCGCTCGAACCGCTGTTCGAGATCGCTTTTACCCCCGAGACGGAGAAAGCACTCGGCGACATCCTCGGGCCGCTGAATGGCCGCGAAAACTGGGAGGACATCGTGGAGTTTATGTCCGGTCGCCGCCCGAGCACCTGCCCTGCCGACCTTCGTAACGAACCCGGCACGGCAAAAATCCTTGCGCTCATTTATCAGGGCGTGGATGCGGTGCGCAAAATCCGCGAAGTCCTCGGGCCGACCGACCCCGCCAAGGCCCCGCACGGAACCATCCGCCGCGAGTTTGGCGAGACCATCATGGTCAACGCCGCCCACGCCAGCGATGCGCCGGAAAATGCGCAGCGCGAGATGGGCATCGTCCAGATCAACGAAAACAATTTCCGCACACTCGTGGATGGCTGGTTCGCCAAAAAGTAACCAAAACAAAAATCCAAAACATCCTATATCACCATGTCACTCGCCCATCGTTCCACTATTCTCAGCCCCTCGCTCACGCTCGCCATTGACAGCAAAGCCAAGGCGATGAAAGCCGAAGGCATTGATGTTTGCAGTTTCGGCGCAGGAGAGCCGGACTTCGACACGCCCGAGCACATCAAAGCCGCCTGCATCGAGGCTCTCAAAGCCGGCTTCACCAAATACGCCCCGAGCAGCGGCATCCCCGAACTGCGCCAGGCCATCAGCGAGAAGTTCAAAAAAGACAACGAACTCGACTACAAGCCCAGCCAGATCGTCGTGAGCAACGGCGCGAAGCACTCATGCCTCAACGCCATTCTCGCCTGCGTCGGCGAAGGCGATGAAGTCGTCATCCCCGCGCCTTACTGGCTCAGCTATCCTGAAATGGTGCGCCTCGCCGGTGGCGAGCCCATCATCGTGGAAACGAAAGCCGAGAACGGCTGGAAAATGACCGCCGAGGAATTCGAGTCCGCCATGTCGCCGCGCACCAAGATGGTCATCATCAACAGCCCTGGCAACCCGACCGGCGCCGTTTACACCCGCGAGGAACTCGCAGCGCTCGGCGAAGTCGCACTCGCTGAGGACATCATCATTTTGTCCGACGAAATCTACGAGAAACTCACTTATGACGACGTGAAACACGTCTCCATCGCATCGCTGAGCAAAGAACTTTACGACCTCACCATCACCGTCAACGGCTTCAGCAAAAGCTACGCGATGACCGGCTGGCGGATCGGCTACCTCGGTGCACCCGAGGCCATCGCCAAAGCCGTGGACGCCATCCAGAGCCACAGCACCAGCGGCTGCACGAGCTTCGCACAAAAAGGCGCACTCGCCGCGTTGAAAGGCGACCAGAGTCCCGTGGAGGACATGCGTTCGGAATTCGACATCCGCCGCCAATACATGGTCGAGCGCCTCACCAGCATCCCGAAAGTCAAAGTTGTCACCCCGCAGGGCGCGTTCTACGTCCTCGCCGATATCAGCGGCTTCGGTTTGAGTTCGACCAACTTTGCAGATCGTCTGCTCGGCAAGCACCACGTCGCCGTCGTCCCCGGCATTGCATTCGGCGACGACCGCACCGTGCGCTTCAGCTACGCTACGAGCCTCGACATCATCAAGAAGGGCCTCGACCGGTTCGAGGAATTCTGCCGCTCGCTGTAAACCTTCAGCCCGCCAAACGGGTCTGATTTTTCAAACCGCGCCGTCCGTCTCGCAAGAGCCGGGCGGCGTTTTGTTTTGGGTTAATTCCGCAGCACATCTTTTGGTGTGAGCGTGGAGAGATCGGGTGTGCGCAGGATTTTTACGTGAGTGCCCTGCGGTGCCCACACGGCGGGGTCGGTGGGGCCGAAGAGGAGTGTGCATTTTGCTCCCACTGCGGCGGCGAGATGGGAGATGCCGGTGTCGTGGCCGAAATAACGTGTGGAGCGCGTGAGCAGCGCGGCGAGCGTGGGCAGTGGCAGGTCGCGGGCGATGAGGGTGGCGTGCGGGGCGAGTGAATCGAGCGATGCGGTGTCGGCTTCGCCGCCGATGATGAGTAGCGGATCTTTGATTTCTCCGGCGAGGGCGCGCCATTTTTCCAAGGGCCAGTTTTTTCGCGGGCTTCCGCTGCCTGGGTGAATGGCGGTGAATGACGAATTTCGGATGGCGGATGACGAAAGAAACGTTTCGGCGGCTTGGTGGGATTCGGGGGTGGGGATGAGCTTTGCCGCAGGGTCGTCGAGGAAGAGGGCCATGCTTTCGAGGCCGCGTGCGAGTTGTGTGCTGGCGTGGTTTTCGTCGGTGATGGGTGTGTAGGCGGAGAGATAGTTTTTTACTCCGGCCCGCTTCACGTTGGTCTCGAAGATGCCGTCGGGATCAAAGAGCCAGCTTACGACTTGCTGGAATGACGCGAAGTATTCGCACAGTTCGGACGAGAGGTTGCCGTTGCGCGCGAAGAAGCCGGCGAGCGGTCCGTATTCGATGCTACGCGTGGCGTCGGCGTAGGTCGTGCCGGGCTCGGGGCCGCCGTGCAGCGCGAGCGCGGCGATGTGGCGGTAGCCGAGGACTTCGAGGTGGCAGTGCGGGAATGCCTCGCGCAGCAGGCGCAGCGCGGGGAGCGTGAGAATGAAGTCGCCTATCGCGCCACCACGGATGGCGAGGATGCGGGGCTTCATCGTCTATCGTTACATGAGGTTGGCCGCCACTTCCGCCATCTCGCTGCGTTCGCCCTTGAAGAGATTGATGTGCGCCATCCACGGCTGGCCTTGCAGGCGGTTGCGGGCGTAGACGAGGCCGTTGGTGTGCGCGTCCACGTAGGGATTATCAATCTGCCCGAGGTCGCCGATGAGGATGATTTTGCTCCCTTTGCCCATGCGCGTGATGAGCGTCTTCGATTCGTGCGGCGTGAGCTGTTGCGCTTCGTCCACTATGAAGATCGCGTTCGGAATGCTGCGTCCGCGGATGTGCGTGATGGCTTCGATTTCGATCTGCCCATTCGCGATCATCGGCTCCCACGGCCTGCCGGCGGGCTTGGGGCCGCTAAATGGTGATGGCGTCTCGCGCTGATCGCGCGGATCACGTTTGTCGTCGTTCTTGCGCTGGCTCTGTTTTTTGTTCTCGAAATCCTCCGGCTTGCGTGGGCGTGTGAGCAGGAGTTCCAGCGCATCGAACGCCGGCTGCACCCACGGCGCCATTTTTTCCATGATGCCGCCGGGGAGAAAGCCGATGTCTTTTCCCGTGGGCATGATAACGCGAGTGATGAGCATCTTCTCGAACTCGCCCGTCTGCACCAGCTCGAGCGCGGCCCCCACGCTCATGAGCGTTTTGCCCGTGCCTGCTTTGCCATAGACGGTGATGAGCGAGATCGCCGGGTCGTAGAGCGCATCGAGGAAAAACCGCTGGCCGAGATTCAGCGCCGTGAGCCAGCGCCCGCCGCGAATCGTGATGCGGTCGCGTCGCAGTTTGTGGAGCGAGCCGCCGCCGACGTGCCGCGCGGGGATTGCATGCGTCGGCTCCTCTTCGTTGCGAACGAGCAGGTAGTGGTTCGGCGGATAGTGCGCGGCTTTTTCAAACACCATGCTTTCCTGACTCGCGAAGGCTTGGAGCGAGTGACCAGACACGTCGAACGTCTCATACTCCTCGTTCTTCTGCTTCATCGTGAGGCGGATGTCCGTGTCCTCCACGCGATCGGTGCGATAGTCCTGTGCTTCGAGTCCGAGCGTGCGCGCCTTCAGGATCATGTTCAGGTCTTTCGTCACGAGGATGACGGGGTCCTTCTCTGCATCCGCCACGGCGCACGCAGCGGCGAGGATGCGGTTGTCCACGCTCGACAAATCCGGGAACAAATCGCGAAGCATGTGGAAGCGCGGCGAATCACTCACGAGGCTCCACACGCCGTTTCTGAATTGCGCGAGCGGGTTCACGCAGACGCGGAGCCTGCCGCCGTTCTCCAACTTCACGCCCTTCTGCATGTCCTCGGCGTTGCGAAATTTCTCACTCAGCCTGCGGTGAACCTCGCGCGCGTTCGCGCCACGCGTGGAGCTTTCGCTTTTGAAACGATCCAGCTCCTCAAAGACCTCCACCGGTATCCAGACCGTGTTTTCCTGAAATTGAAACGGCGATCCGGGGTCGTGGATCAGGACGTTCGTATCGAGGAGATAGTTTTTGTGAGTTGTCGCGGGAGCGTTCTTCGGTGGCATTAAATTCGTGCGGAACGTGGCGCGTGCCGCCTTTCGACGCAATGCCAAACACTCCACGCCTCGTGACAATCCGAAAGCGCGTTCGCCGTTATTGCTGAACTGTGCTGAAAAATCGGTCTAGAGCTACTTGGGCGGAGGGGGAGAAGGCAGCTTGGCCTGCTTCTCGGCGAAGACTTTTGCCACTTTGCTATTGGCGCGAGGCTTGTGGATGTTCTCGGCTTTTCGCACGGAGCCTTCTTTGCTGAATGAAACGATGGCGATGGCCCCGACGGGGAAGTCAGTGAGTTTTCCTTTGGCGCGCGAGCCGTAGAGAGTGCCGGGATGGATTTGGAAGACGCGTGTGCCTTGTTCGCCTTTTATACTGATGCTCGTATCGCTGACGACGGTGACGATACCGGCGTAGTCGGTTTCTGACGTGAGCGGTTTTTTAGTCGGTGTGGCGGCGATGAGTGTGGAGACGGAGAGAAGGAGTGCTGTGAGGAGTGATTTCATTCGGGGAGGGTGAGCTTTCAAAATGAGCGACGTCAAGCTGGCGATGCACAATGGCTGCTCGACTTGGACTGCGCGTCTGCGCCATGTGAAAGGGATGCGCGCTTTACTCCTCATCCTCCTCGCCACGACCGCCCTCGCTGCTGAGTCCGGTGAAAAACATCTGCTCTATCTATCGAGCCCCGACGGTTCGCAGCCAGGCGGGTTCGGTTCGGGCATCATGGTGTTCGATATTGATGACGGGCACCGCTTCGTGAAGCGCATCGAAGTGCCGTCGTTCAAGGACGGCGGGATGCGCGGGTTTTGCGCGAACGCGAAGACGCATTGCGCGTATTACACGACGACGACGCGACTGATGGGTGCGTTTGATTTGGAAAGTGAAAAGGTGGTGTGGGAGCGGCGCTACGAGACAGGCTGTGACCGTGCGGCCATCACGCCCGATGGAAAAAAAATCTACGTGCCGACCGGATGGTGGCAGCGCGGAGAGGGGACGGGATGGTTTGTGGCCGATGCGGCGACGGGCGATGTGCTGAAGAAGCTGCCGACAAATGTTGGCGCGCACAACACCATCGCGAGCCTCGATGGGAAATGGGTTTTCGGTGGTTCGGAGACGACTTTTCACGTCTGGCAGACGAGCGATGACACGGAGGTGAAGACGATCGCGCCCATCGGGGAAAAGGGCGTGTTTCCATTCACGGTGAATCACGCAAACACCCGCGCCTACATCTGTCTCGGCGGCCACGTCGGCGTGGACATCGCGGATTTGGAGAGCGGGAAAATCATCACGCGCATCATGGCCAAAGACGACACGGGCAAGGAAATCACCCATCGCACACACGGCTGCGCGCTCACGCCGGACGAGAGTGAATTGTGGATGAGTGATCAGGACGGCAAGCGGCTTTATGTATTCGACGCGACGCAATCACCGCCGGTGCAGACTGGCCATGTGGACTTGAGCACGGGCGGGCACGGCTGGGTGACGTTCAGCCTCGATGGTCGCTACGCGTGGTGCCACACGGCGGACGTGATTGATGCGAAGACAAAAAAGATCGTCGCTACGCTAAAGGACGAAAGCGGGAAGCCGGTATGCAGCTCGAAGTTCATCGAGGTGGTGTTCAAAGACGGAAAGGTCGTGGCGGTCGGCGACCAGTTCGGGCTCGGAAGGAAGCAGTAGCGGGTGACAATGGTTGGGCTCGCTTGCACCTGACTTGCTTTGGTAACAACAACTATGACTTCGCTCCGACTGCTCATCGCGATATTTTTCTCCACGCTTTTGTCCGTGAGGGCGGAGGAAACATACGAGGTTCGGCTGCATCGTCCGGCAAAAGCAGGCGACCGCTTTCGTATCGCCGCTAAGATCGCCATTGAGAGCGAGACTTCCACCACTTTTGACAATGAGGATGCAGATGTGGAGAAGATGAACGCAGCCTGCAAACTCACCGGCGAACTGGGTGTGGTGGCCGTGACACCGAAGGGACTCGTGAGTGAATTGAAGCTCAAGATCTCCGATGTCGAGTGCGTGAACGATAGTGCCAAGGCAGATTTTTTCAAATCCGGCGATGTGATTCATCTGCGCTACGATCGTGAAGAAAAAGTGGTGGAGGTGAATGGCGACGAGCCCGATGAATTACAGGGCGCGGTGATTGACGATTTGCTTTCGGTCGCGAGCGATACCGAGCCGACCGACGACGAGGTGTATGGCACGAAGGAAAAAGTCGCACCTGGCGCTGAGTGGCCGATGAACTCGGAGCTCGCGGCCAAGAGTTGGAGCGAGGAGGGCTTTGAAGGAATGAAAGCTGGCGACATCAAGGGCACGACCAAGTTCGTGGAAACCACTACGCTCGACGGCCAGTCGGCGTTGAGATTTCGTGGCGTGCTCAAAGTCAGCAGTGCCAAGATGAAAATGCCGCGCAATCCCGATGAGATCAAAACGAAGCATTTCTCGATGGAAGCGAGCGACGACACAGAAATTCCCGTGGACCCCGCGGCAGTGTCGAGTCGGGTGAAATTACAGGTGAAAATCGAAGCGGAATCCGGCGGAAAAATAGATCGCGACGGCGAGACGGTAAAAGTGAACATCAAAACCCGTCACCGCTACGCCTACGAGATTGCTGAGACTCCGGTGAAGTAGGCCTACGCAAAAAGCCGCGCCCAATCTGCTTCATTGAAGCCGACGGCCCCACTTTTTGCGGTGAGCGCAAAGGGTCGTTTCACGAGGTTGCCGTTCTTCGCAAGCAGTGCGAGCGCTTCGTCGAGGCTCATGGCTGGAAGGCGCTCACTGAGTTTCATCGCGCGGTAGTCGAGGCCGCTTGTATTGAACAAACGACGGAGTTCGCCGACGTGGCCAAGCATCGCACGAAGCTCCGCTATGGTCGGCGGGTGCTCGCGGATCGGGATGACTTCATATGGGATGTTGTGTGCATTCAGAAAGCTCACGGCTTTCCGGCAGGTGCTGCATTTTTCGTAGGTGTAAACGCGAAGGCTCATGGATTTTCTGCAGGCGATATTATCAGCGGCTTCCAATGTTCCCAATCGTAGCACTCCATCGGGCCGAAATGTTTTTTGTAATCGTAGATAGAAGGCTCGCGGTAGCAGTAGCCGGGGTAGTGCCAGCGTTTGCCGGCGCGTCGAGCGACGGTGAGTTCCCAGAGCATCGTCGCGGTGCCGAGCGAGCGGCGTGATTCATTGGGATCAAAGAAAGCGTAGAGACCAGAGACGCCGGTCGCGCCTACGTCCATGTAGCTGGCGGCAATCAGACGGTCAGCGACATAGGTGCCGATTTCGAGAGTGATGCACGGCACGGCATGTGGAGCCGGGCCGAGGAAATCTTCGAGCGAATTCGGAATGTTGTCTTTGAAACGCATCTTGTGTGCGTCGAAGAGCCGCTGCCGCTCATCGTCAATCACCGCGCGTTTTACTTTCACGACCAGATCCTCGTTTTTGCGCAGCACACGGCGCTGGCTTTTGCTGGCGATGAAGCGTTCCACATCAATCCGCAGCGGCATGACGTGCCGCAGCCCGTCCGTCGTCACCGCTTCGCGATAGCGGTAAAAGATCGGCCCGAAATGACGCCAGCCTGTAAGCCACAACGCATCCATCTGCTCGGGCGACTGGTTCCAACTCACGAAATGTTCGTCATGCACTGGCTGCATGGAGCGAACGTGAAGCAGCACATCACAATTTTCCACCGCAGAATGTGGTTTCCGTCTTGTCGAGTGCACGATGATTCATTCGACTGCTGTTGCTCCGCACATGAGTCCATGCTCCCTCCGACCTCGTAAACCATTCGTCGGCCTCGCGCTCTTTGCGCTGGCCGGGATCGCGCTGGCGGAGCGATGGCCGCAGCCTGCGTGGTTCGTGATTTGCGGAACGGGCGCAGTGGGCGCGCTGCTTTTGATTTGGAGAAACACGTGGATTTGTCGTGTGTTCACGGGCGCTGTGTTTTTTGCGCTCCATTCACTAAGGCAGCAGGGGGGTGAGATTGATTTTGCGCGCACGCTGGAGTCAGGGTCGCAGACGGCTGTGGCGACAGGCGTGGTCTGGTCGGAACCGGAAAGTTTTGTGGGCGGGCGTGGAGAGAAGCACGCACGGTTTGAACTTAAATTGCGAACGCTGCACGCGGGTGCGGAAGATGTTTGTGCGGGCGCTCTATGTCTCGTGCGATGGAGCGGATTGGCTCCGAAATACGGGGATGTGGTTTCGCTTAAGGGTGCTGCGCGTCCGCTCGCGGGGTTGCGAAATCCGGGGGAATTCGACAATGCCGCGTGGCTTCGTCGGCATGGGGTTAATTTTGAGATCGCAACGCGCAACGAGAGCGATTGCGAAATTGTCGGCAAAGGCGAGGGGAGTCCAATTCAAGTATTTGCCATTGCAGCGAGAGCGTGGGTGAAGGAGCGATTGGAAATCGGTCTCGCTGATGCGCCAAATGAGACGGCGCTGATCGAGAGCATGGTGCTCGGGATGCGCGGTGAAACTCCCGCCGAGATGAAGGCGATGTTTCAAAAGACTGGCACGCTGCATCTTTTCGCCGTGAGCGGACTGAACGTGGCGATGCTCGCAGCCATTGCGTGGTATTTATTGAAGCCGCTGCGCTTTTCGCGGGCGGGGGCGTTTTTTGTGATCATGCCTCTACTCATCGCTTACGCAATCGCGACGGGCCTTGGTGCGAGTTGCGTGCGCGCGACGGTGATGGCCGGGTTCTTTCTGGCTGCACCGATCGCGGGCCGTCCGGCGGTGCCACTGAACAGCATCGCCGCAGCAGCACTGGCGATTCTCGCATGGGAAACCAACGAACTATTCTCGCCGGGTTTCCAGCTTTCGTTCGTGCTCGTGCTGATGATCATGCTGCTTGCGGAGCCAATCTCGCGGCGCGTTGAGCGCATCGCAAAGCCCGACGACTTTATCCCCGTGGAATTATGGACTGCTTCGCAGAAAACACGCATGACGCTTTGGAAAATACTGTCGCAGGCGACGGGCGTGACCATCGCAGCGTGGCTGGGCTCGCTGTTTTTTATGGCGGGGTATTTTCATCTCATCTCGCCCGTGGCCATTGTCGCCAATTCGATTGCAGTGCCGCTGGCGTTCTTCGTTCTAGCGCTCGGGTTGATGTCACTGATCGTGAGTTTTTTGAGTGTGCCGCTGCTGACTGTTGTGAACTGCGCGAACTGGGCGTGTGCAAAGTTACTGCTGTTGGTTGTGGCGTTCTTTGCCCGTGTGCCCGGCGGTCATATTTACGTTGAGTATCCGCGAATCGGGCCTACACCGCTTTGCGAAATTACAGCGCTGGATGTCGGTCAGGGCGCGGCCATTCATTTGCGCGCTGGACGTGGCGACTGGATGTTCGATTGCGGGCATCTGCGCGACTACGAACGCACGGTCCTGCCTTATCTCCGCTCCCGTGGAGTGAATCGTCTCGACGGTCTTATCCTGAGTCACGGCGACAGCTCGCATATCGGCGGAGCGATTCCATTGATCACGGACTTTTCTCCCATGTGGATTGCGGACACGCCATTTATGGATCGCTCGTCTTCACGGAGGGATTTGCACGTGGAAATTGCAGCACGCAAAAGCGGACGCCGTATTTTCAAACGTGGCGACGAAGTAGCGCTTTCGCCAAGTGCGAAGTTACGCGTGCTCTATCCGCCGCCGGAAATCCTGCGAAACTCTTCAGATGACAAGGCGCTGGTTTGCTCCGTCGAAGCCGAAGGACTTCGCGTGCTGCTCATGTCGGACGCAGGTTTTTTCACAGAGCAATGGCTGCTCGCCAATGAGCCGGACTTGCATGCGGATGTGCTCATCATGGGCTGGCACGACAAGGACTTCAGCGGCACACCGGATTTTCTCTCAAAGGTGCAGCCGCGTGCAGTCGTCTGCTCCGAGCCACCATTTGGCACGACTCCAGACAAATTTGCCGTGTGGTCAACCGCGCTCGAACAAAAAGGGGTGCGAGTTTTTCCACAGCAACAATGCGGAGCCGTGCAAATCGAACTACGCGCCGCTGGAGAGGTGAGTGTCGCGCCAGTCGTTCGGTGAACGGCTATATTTTCCTCAGCCGCGCGCGGTGGATGGGGAGGCCTTGTGCGAGGAAGTGCTGCTCGAAATCGGTGCGGGGGTAGTCCGGCTCCTCGGGCCACTCGATGCGCTCAAAACCTTTCGCGCGCGCGAGCACTTTTTCGATCCACTGAAAATACGGGAGGTCGTCGGTTTTTAGCCGCGCTTCGCCGCCGGGCGCGACGAGTTGATGTAGCGCGATCATGAACGCGTCTTGAAACAAACGTCGTTCGTGGTGGTGGCGCTTTGGCCAGGGATCAGGAAAGCCAATGTGAACCACTTCTGCACAGCCGACGGGCAGTAGCCACTGTGCTGCGTATAGACTTTCGAGTCGTAGGATTCGGGCATTATCGTATCCAGCGCGACCGATGGCGCGGGAGACTTTTTCGATGCGTCCCAACAGTCGCTCTGTGCCGAGGAAATTTCGCTCCGGATAACGCTTCGCCATTGCGAGGAGAAAAGCGCCGTCACCGCAGCCGAGGTCAACTTCCAGCGGTGCTGTGCGCTCGAAAATCTCACCCAGTTCAGCGCGTTGGAAATGATCTTTTGGCGTCCATAGTGCGCGCTCTGAGGCGGCGATAAATGCGGCGTGCTGCTGTTTGTTCACGCGGGCGGTGTAGGGAAGGGGAGAGCCGTTGCGCAAGTGCGGCCTTTGTCTTATCCAGCAACGCGCAGGATCGCCACCTCGGTTGCGCCGTAGCGTTTTTGCCGTAGGCACTGCCATGTTTTGCCGAGCGGGAGTTTCGCGCCGGGCAGGTATTCGAGGATGAAAAGTCCGCTTGGAGCCAGCGCGAGGCGCAGGCTGTCGCTGGCGAGCAGTTCGGGAGTGAAGTCGCGTTCGCCCTGCCGCTTTGCGTAGGGAGGATCGGCGAAAATGAGCGCGAATTCGCCGGGACGGGACATGCGATCCAACCAACTGAACACGTCTGCCGGGGCGATTTCGCCGCCAGCGAGCCGTGTTTTATCGAGGTTCTTGCGGATGCTTTCGCAGGCGCGACGATCACTTTCGACAAACACACACGTGGCTGCGCCGCGACTGAGCGCCTCGATCCCTAGGCCGCCGGTGCCTGCGAAAAGATCGAGCACTCGTGCGCCGGGGATGGATTCCATCAACACGTTGAAGATAGCGTTTTTCACCATGTCCATCGTGGGGCGCAGTTCGCTGCGCGGGACGTGGAGGGGGATTCCACCTGCGGTTCCTGCGATGACTCTCATGGTTTTTCCGAGGGCGCCGGTTCGGGTTTATCCTCGTCGGGCTTGTCCGGCTGTTTATCCGGGCGCGTGCTCAAAATGAGTGACTCGACCGCAAGAACCTTTTGTTTCTTTCGATCCTTCGTCCCGGTAATTTTTTGAATCAGATTGTTCTTCGGCTTTGTGAGCGAGCCTTCGATTTCAAAGGCGACGCCGCGCTGATGTTTTTCATCGGGCGGGAGGAACTGTTTCTGGAGTTCGGGTATTTGCTTGGCGATGAGTTTTTCATCCGCATTGAACATGGCGGTCAGGTTCAGCTTGTTTCCGTCCAGACGCACACTGCCCTGGGCGGTGATGCCAAGCGGCGCAGCTTCGATCGAAAGCTTGCGGATGAAGACGCGGTCCATGCCAATTTCGAAGTCCGACTTTGCTTCGCTGATTGCGAAGTTTGCTATCTGCTCCATCTGAAAAACCTCCCCTACGTCGCGGATGGCATCCATCTCGCGGCATCTTCCATTCCGAAGCGTGAGGCTTCCTTTGCCTGTAAAAGTTTTTCGATTATCGCCGATACCCTTCATTTCCAGTGAGGCATTCAGCGTGCCTTCGAGATTTGGAGGCTCTGCATCGGCGTCGCTTGCAGCTTGCGAAAGATTCACGTTATCGAGCTTGATCTTCGTGGTGAAAGGCGTGCCGGTCTGGTCGGGTTTGCTGGAAAAACCCACGACGCAAGTGCCCCCGCCGAGATTCGCTTTCATCTCGGGGATGATGAAACCTTTCTGCGTATTGCTCACGATTCCCCTGAGATCGGTGAGCATGAATTGACCGTGCAGCAATAGTCGCGCAACGCTCACCCATCCCTCGATGTTTTCGCCGTTCACGTTCGTCAACATCGTGCGCAGCCCTGTGGCGCTTACGTAGGGTTTTCCATCTTTGTCAATCAGCTCGACGATTCCATTTGTGACACCGATTTTTGCGAAGCTGACCTCGGGGCCTTTTTTTGGTTTTGGCGTGGCTGTTACCTCGGGTTTCGGGGATTTCGGCTGGTCGTTCTTTGATGCGGTTTTGTTTTTCTTTTTCGCATCAAGCTCAGCCTGCAGGTCGGCGGGAAGCTCCGGTGTCTGCCAGCTTCCGTCCTTGCGTTGGGTGATGATGAATTTAGGGCTGTCCAGGACGACGTCCCTAAAGACGAGCTGTCCGCGCAGCAGTGATAGAATGCTGTGTTTTGCGGAGAATCCGGCTACCTCAAAAAAATTGCCCTTTTGATCCGGGACGGTGATTCCCTTCGCATCCAATCCGCCCCAGAGTGAAAGTTCGAGGCTTTCGAATTTCAACGGAACACGCAGCGCCTTGCTCAGTTCCCGCTCCACGTGGGCATGCATCTCGGGGGATTTCAGCCAGCGGTTCAGCCCCCAAACGCCCACGGCAAGCGCCAGCACCAGCACGATGGCAGTGATGATCAGAATTTTTGCGAGGCGTTTCACGCGCGGGAAGCTAGCGACGGCGGTTGAAAATGGAATGACGAATGGTGAACAGGCGTTCTCTTTGACACCGGCCGGGTGATTTCATTCGACATTTTTCATTTCGCACTCGTCATTTCGCGCCTGTGCCAGACATCGCAGTCATTTTAAATCCACGCGCCCGGAGTGAACGTGCGCTGAGTCTCGTTGATGAGTTGAGGCGGCTTGTTCCCGATGCGGAGTTGTTGCTCACGGAGGCTGCGGGTGATGCGCGAAGACTTGCAGCACAAGCGGCGAGCGATGGATTTCGCGTAGTCGTGGCGGCGGGCGGAGACGGCACTGTGAATGAAGTGGCGAGCGGTCTTGCAGGCAGCGCTGCCGCGCTTGGCGTCTTGCCGATGGGGACGATGAATGTTTTTGCCAAGGAGCACGCGATTCCGTCGCAGCTTGAAGCTGCTCTCGCTGTAATACGCGCGGGAACGACACGGGAGATCGACCTCGCGATTGCGAATGATGCGCATTTTATCCAGCTCGCGGGCGTGGGGCTCGATGCGCAGGTGGTGATGGAGACGAATTGGGAATCCAAGAAACGCTTTGGGGCGCTGAGCTATCTCATCAGCGCAGCGCAGGTCGTCTCCCGCACGCCACCGAAGCTGGTTGTCGAATCGGGGGGGGCGGTCCACGAGGGCTCGTTCGTGCTTGTGGGCAACGGGCGATACTACGGCGCGAGGATCGTCCTTTTTCCCGATGCCAAGACCGATGACGGTTTGCTGGACGTGCTCGTTTTCAAAAAACTCGGCTACATCGACATCGCGCGCTATCTCGGCGGCGTAATCATTGGAGCGCACACGAAGCTCGCCGACGTGGAGTATTTTCAAACACGTGAGGTCCGGGTTCATAGCAAGGACGAAGTCCCGGTGGAAGTGGATGGCGAACTTTCCGGTGTGGCTCCGGTGGACTTTCGCATGGCAGGGCGGATGCGTGTGTGCGTGCCCGGAGCGGGCGGAGTTCCGGCTCAATAAGCCCTTGCACTGTCCTGCGCGTCTGCCCAACTTCTGGGTGCCATGAGCCTCCGTCGCAGACAAACATCGGCTACTCCCAGCGTGTGGACACCAGCGCGTCCATCGGGCGTCATGCTGTTTACTACGATGATGGGAAGCTGGGGCGCGGCGCAGATGGTCTTTTGGGCGTTTGGCGTCGGTGCGCTGCGGGACACACTGGTGCTCGATGGACTAGGAATGCGCGCTGGTGAGTATTGGCGGCTGCTGACCTTCCAACTTCTCCACACGAACCTTGTCCACCTTGCGGCGAACATCCTCGTGCTCATTTTTGTGGGCCGAGAAATTGAACCCATCATCGGGCGGCGACATTTCCTCGGTCTGTGTCTCGCCGCAAATTTCTTCGGCGGCATCGCCTGCTGGCTCGCGCTGCCGGATCTCACTGTTTTCGGAGCGTCTGCCGCAGCCGCAGCCGTGCTCACGGCCTACGCGGTGATCCTGCCCGAAATGGATGCGTTTCTTTTCGGGCTGCTGGGGCGTTTCCGTGCGAAACACATCGTATGGGCACTGGCTGCGCTGGCTTTGTTCGGCACGATTGTTCAAGTCGGCGGGATTTATGGTGCGCCGGGTGTGCTGGCGGGGTGCGCGATTGGCTGGGCGTGGGCGCGTGCACTTGGGTTTGGCCGTCCATTCCATTTTCAGCTCCGCCGCATCGAAAAACGAAATACGGAAGTGCGATGGCTGCACATGAGCGCGGAGGAGTTCGTAAACCAGGAAATGGATCCGATTCTCGAAAAAATCAGCCGTGAGGGAATCGCCAGCCTCACACGGGATGAGCGCCGTATTTTGGAACTCGGAAGCAAAAAAATTGCAGCGGAGAGTGAGCCTTAATCCAAGCTCCCCTACCGACATGGCTAATTCACTAAGGAAACCCGAAGAAAAGCATTTGTTCTTTGCCCCCGTCCTTTAGCTTCTACTCAATAAATAGCCCATGCACTGGCAACCCGATCACGAACTTCCACTCGAAGCCGACGCTCCCCCACGATGGGATCGCTGGATGCGTCCGCTTTACTGGCTGGCCGGTGCGCGCTGGGAAACACTGAAACATTGCCCCGCCACCGAGCGTGAGCGTATCGCCGTGCTCGGCAGCACCGTGCTCATCCCTACGATCATGTCTTTTCTCGGCATGATCTTTTACGCAAAGAGCCGCTTTCACGAGCCGCCCTGGCTGGCCGTGACCGGCATCGCGCTCGCATGGGCGTTTGTGATCCTGAACACCGATCGCATCCTGCTCGCAACCTACCGGCCCTTTCAGCCGTGGTGGCGGAAACTCATGCAGGTATCATTTCGTTTCGCGCTCGCTGGTGTGGTGAGCGTGGCGATTTCGTTCCCATTCTGCCTCGATCAATACCGGCCTGCGATCACGTATTACTATCAGCAGAAATATCAGGCTAAACTCGACATTCTCAGCGAGCAGGAATCCACAGGACGCCGCGAACTCACCACGACGCTGGAAAAAATCCGCGAAGACAACGAGGCCGCGCGCAAGCAACTCAACGATGATTTTAGCACGCAGAACGACGCGCTCACTGCACAGCTGCCCGAATTGCAAAAAGTGATCCTGAATCCCGAGGACTACGCCGATGAGCGCATGGAGGCTGAGCGCAAAAGGGCGAGCGATCCCGAGTTTGTCGCCCCGGCGAGCGGCGCGACACGCACCGTCATTTCGCAGATCGAAGCGCAGAAGGAGACACTTTCCAAAACCAACACGGAGCTGGAGGGCAAGGAGGACCTTCACCGCCGACTCGTGGAGGCCATCGCTCGCGAAGCGCTTGGGCAGCCGAACGAATTTTACCCCGAAAAAAAGAAGCCGGGCGACGGTCCGCGTTTGAAGGATATGCAGGCACGCGACCGCGCTGTGGTCGTGGATGTCCGGCGACTGGAAACCGCCTCCACCGTCCAGCAAGCCGCGCTCATCGCGAGCGACAAACAACTCGCCGCAGCGCGTCTCGTGGATCGCAACGCCTATCTGGATGGCCTCTCAGCGAAGCGCGATGCCTTTGTCGCCGAGGGCAACGAGAAAGAGCGCATGCGCAAAGATAAACTCCAAAAGGTCACTGCGCAGATTGCGGAGTTGGAAGCGGATCACACCGCGCGCGTCGGTAAGCTCGCCCAACACACTGCCGCGCTTGAGACCGATCATTCCATCGCGGCCAAGCGGCACGACGACAAATATCTCCCCCAGCTCACCTTACTCAAAAACAAGCAGGGCGGCGTGTTTGATCCGATGGAGGAAACCATCGGGCTGTATAAAGTGATCTTCGAGCCGGCCCCTGACGCAACTGCCGAGGAACGTGCGGAGAACAAGGGCAAGTGGATCGCTGGTGTGTTCCAGTTCCTCGTCATTTTCGGCACGCTGTTCGTTTTGGATCTCGTCCCGATTATGGCCAAAATTTTCTCCCGCCCCGGCCCTTACGATGTCCTCGTGGATCACCCGGAATTTATATCCGGGGAAAATATGCGCGCTTTCCGCGCGAAATACGGAGAGCACGCGACCGACTGGTCGAATCTCGGCATGGCGGAAGATCCTGCTGCGCATCGCTTGGTGCAAAGCCACCCGCGCCGATTGCCCCGTGTCGTTGAGAAGGACGAGGTTTAACGAACGTCCAGCGGCGTGATGCGCGAATTCCTTCATGAGTTTTTCGTGTTTGGATTCAAGCAGGCACGCGCCTGTGTTTTTGCCGGGCTGTTTTTTCTCGTTCTGCTCTTCTCGAGGCACGTCCATTTCGTCGGGTTGGCACGCTACGATTTCATCCTCGTGGCCACGATGCTCATCCAGTTCGCACTTCTGGCCGCGCGCATTGAGACGCTGGCAGAAGCCGCAGTGCTCGCAGTTTTTCACGCGCTCGGGCTGGGGCTTGAGCTTTTCAAAACCCAACCCGGAATCCATTCGTGGAGCTACCCGGAGCCCGGCATTTTGAAAATCGGATTGGTGCCGCTTTTCAGCGGATTCATGTATGCGGCAGTCGCCAGCTACATGTGCCAGTCATGGCGTATTATGAAGTTGCGACTCACCGGATACCCCGCGCACGCGCTGAGCATCTCCATCAGCGCTGCGATTTACGTGAACTTCTTCACGCACCATTTCATCGGTGACTTCCGCTGGTGGCTCGTTGCTGCAGTGGTCGTCGTTTTTGCCCGGACGCGTGTGCATTTCACCGTGCTGGAACGAGAGCGCGCAATGCCAATGGTGCTCAGTTTTGTGCTCATCGGTTTCTTTGTGTGGGTAGCAGAAAATATGGCCACATTCCTCGGCGCGTGGGTGTATCCCAATCAGCGCACTGGATGGAGCGCAGTGGATGCCAGCAAGATCAGTTCGTGGTCGCTGCTGGTCATCGTGACGTTCATCATCGTCGCTGATCTGAAACACGTCCGCGAAGGCGACGCGGCGGTGAGCGCAGGCCACGACTAACTCTCGGGCAGGACTTGTTTGACGAGGCGGGAGATGCCGTCGCGGGCGAAGTCGCTGGCGGGATATAGTTTTTGCGCTTTCAGAAAATGGGCGAGCGAACTGCCGAATTGCTCTTTCTTTTCCAACTCCTCGGCGTTGCGGACTACTTTCACAAAATCGCTGGCGCGCGTGGTCATGTCGGCGCGCTGCTGATTGAGTTTGGCGTCGTCGGGGAACTGCGCCCACGAGCGTTCTAGGGTTTCCCACGCGCCGGCATAGACTCCCTGGCGGGCCATTTCCTCGGCGCGCATGAGCGCGGCTTCGATGGTTTGCATGTCGTTCATCACTTTTTCGAGCGCAGGTTTGCGTTCGGGGTTCACGGCGACGGCGGCGATGAAGCGGACTTTATCGGCCCAGATTTGGCGGTAGTTTTTCTGGCTCAGCAGTTGGTCAAAATCGAGCAACGCCTTCTGCACCACGTCGCCCTGCGTGAAGAGTTTTTCCATTGCCTCCTTGAACTCCGGGTTGCCTGGCCAGATTTCGCCGGCCTCGGTCATTACGCGTTCGAGAGTGACTTGATCGCTGCTCAGCGCGGCCTGTCTCGCTTTGCCGATCAGTGCGCGCGCTTTGATTCTCGCGCCTTCGATGGCGGCTGTTGGTTGTGAGTCGTCGAAGTCGTTGGCGACTTTTTTCAAGTCTTTCACCAGCGATTCAGCACGACCGTAATCGCGCACATTGATCGCCGAGATGAGCTGAAAGCTTTTGTGCGCAAAATCGAGGCACTGCCGTTTTTTGTCGCGCTGCACGAGGCGCACTTCGGGCATATATTCGCCGATGAGGAATGCCTGCCGGAGCTGTTTTGTTGCTCCCTCCATTTCGTTTTTTGTGAGCAGGAAATCGAAAGCCTTTACGCCCTCGCGCACGTCACGGATGGCTTCATTGGCGACGGAATCAATGACGCTGACCGTCGGCGGCATCCCGGTGCTTTTTGCAAAAAGATCGGTCGCGTCCTTGCCGAGGTTGAGCTTCGAGTCGCCGTCGGTGAAAAGCGCACGATAGAAACGCGTGGACATGATGACGTGCTGGAAGCGGCGCTGGAGGAGGAACTGCACCATCATGGTTTGAAACTCGACCTTCGCCTGCAATTCCGAGAGCGCCTTTTTTACCTCGTTGCCCTTTATCGCAACAAGGCGCTCGGCGTGGCGGCGGGTGTAGCTCGCAGTCTGGTAGTCGGTGCCGTTTGCGGGGTTCACGGCTCCACCGCCCTGTCTCGCTCCCCCATTGCCGCCGCCACCATTGGCCCTGCCACCTGCCCCAGCAGCAGGTGCCTGGATCTTTTTCCCTTCTGATACGGTCTGTAGGTTCCATTCCAGCCGCCGCAGTTCCTCTTCGAGAGCCACGTTTGCGTTGCTGAGGCGCGCTTGATTTCGCTGTGCCTGCCACACCGCATAAACGGCGTCGGCAAGCGAATCGCAGAGATGAGCATCAATGTCGTAGCGCGCCGCGTAGGGCAGGAGTTTGAAAGCGATATCTATGTTTTGAACCGTGGCATTTCCCGGAGCAAGGCACGCGAGAATGCGGTCTAGGATCGTGCGGTAATCGGCGTCCTCCTTGTTCGTCGCCTCGGGGGCGTTCAGGAATTTCTCGAATCGGGCTTGGAAGACGGGATTGTTTGAAACGGAGTAATTTTTCCCGTTGAAAGCGACCACCTCCGTCCCCGGATCGAGAACTGGGACTTCCTGTCCGAATGGAGAGTTTTGCTGCTTCGGAGCGCCGGCTTGGGGCGCGGGCTTTTGCCCGACAGGAGCCTGACCCACAGGCGCGGGTGATCCCTGAGACTGCGGAGCGGGTGCTGCGTCCGGCACTTGCGCGAGAGCGGTGCTCACGCAGAAAATCGCAGCGGCTATTAAAGTCTGGGTATGCATTTCGGTCTGAAGATTTCCGCAAAGCCTAGCGGCTGCAATGCCATGTGCAACGTCTGTGCTGGTAAAATGTCAGTTATCGTCCGTCGGAAAAACTTTCCCTCGACAGTCTGCCTGCCTCGCACAAGATTTCTGCGGTTTCAAATGCAGCCGTAGCTCAACTGGATAGAGCGTTGGTCTCCGAAGCCGAAGGTTGTGGGTTCGACCCCCGCCGGCTGCACCATAAAACTATTTTGGACGTGGCCCATGACCTGCTTTTTGGGAGCCATGCGCAAGTTAAGAAACAACGGCTTTACTCTGGTCGAGATACTGATCGTCGTCGCGATCATTGCCGATTTGGCAGTCATGGTTCTACCTTCTTTTGCACGTGCGCGGCTCCGGGAGCAGAACACTCAGTTCGCGAATGATATCCGTGTGATTAGTGGTGCTTTCGAGCAGTATGCGGCAGAGCGTAACCGCTGGCCGGCTGAGGCTGGCCCCAGCACGATACCGCCCGGCATGGAATTATTTTTAGGCAATCGGATTGCTTTCAATGCGACACCAGTAGGCGGAGCTTGGGACTGGGAATACAACGTCGGCGGCGTGAAAGCGGCAATCGCCGTCAATCTTACTGGTGCCTACAACGATCCGACGCGCATGCAGGGTGTGGATGCGATTTTCGACGACGGGATACTTACCACCGGTGCGTTCCGGCAGACGTCGGGCAACAAATACATCTACGTGCTCGAGTGGTAGTCGGGGTGTGACTATCTGGTAAACGGTGAGTGCAATTCCAAGGCGTGAGCTTCTGCAACTGCGCGACAAGTTACCTTTCCTTCGTGCAAATTCACTCCACCCAGTAGATTCCCATCCTTAATGAAAGCACCGGGCACTCCGTAGTCAGCGATCAATTCGATGTATCTGTAGGTTACATTCGTTAGCGCCTGAGTCGCTGTTCGCGCGTAGGCGGCGGGCATGTTTGCCACGCAGTAGTGTGTCACTTCCTCCTCCACGAAAACGGGGTTGTGGTGAGTTGTGGCGCGCGAGGTTTCCGCACAGCCGCCCTGATCGATTGCGATGTCCACAAACACGCTCCCCGGTTTCATGACGCGCAACATTTCGCGGTTAATCAGCTTTGGCGCACGCGCTCCCGGCACCAGCACTGCACCGATCAACAAATCCACCTCCGGAAGCATTTCCAGGATGTGCGCAGGGCTGGAATAGAGTGTGTGTGCCGTGTGCAGCGTGATGTCGAGATAGCGCATCCGCTCAACGTCCACTTCGAGAATCGTCACATCCGCGCCGAGGCCCTGTGCCATGCGGGCTGCATTCACACCCGCCGTGCCGCCGCCGATGACGACCACTTTCCCCGGCAGGACTCCCGGGACGCCGCCCAGCAGCACGCCGCAGCCGCCCGTGTGTTTTTGTAGAAAGTAACCGCCCACCAGCACGCTCATGCGCCCCGCGATTTCGCTCATCGGTTCCAGCAGGGGCAGGCGGCGATTCACCTCCACCGTCTCATAGGCTATGCCGGTCACCTTCGCCGCCATCAATGCCTCCGTGAGTCGCTTGCTCGCGGCGATATGGAGGTAGGTGAAAAGAATCTGCCCAGCGCGCAGCAATGGCCACTCGCTTTCGAGCGGTTCTTTCACTTTTACGATCATGTCTGCACGTTCGAAGACTTCCTCGTGTTTCGGCACCAACACCGCGCCCGCCTGCTTGTATTGTTCATCTGCAAAGCCGCTCCCTGCTCCTGCTCCCTCCTCGACGATGACTGTGTGTCCGCGCCCAATGAGTTGATACGCCGCACTGGGCAGCAGCGCGACCCGGTCTTCCTGCGCTTTGATTTCCTTGGGAACGCCGATTTTCATAGGGGGTTAGAGGGAAAAAAAGACTGGCCGTTCAATTCGTGGACGGATCATCCGGCGCTTCGGCGACCAACTTGAACCACGGGCCGAACGTGCTTGTGAGGTCACACCAGAGGCTCGGGGCGCGTTCTGTTTCGAGCAATTCCTCCTGATCCGACTTGTGCACGAGCCACGAGCGCTGCGTGATCTCCGCCTCGAGCTGGCCGGTGCTCCAGCCTGAGTAGCCGATGAAGCCGCGCACGGTGTGGTGTTGCGCGGTGGTGAGTTGCTCGGCTTCTTCGAGCGAAATGTGGTGGCGGCATTCGAGCCGGTGCGTTTGCGGATGCCAGCGGAATGCGACGAGCATCAGTTGGTCCGTTTGCACCGGGCCGCCTGCGAGGACCGGCACACGCGCGAGATGCCCGAGTTCGCTTTCCTTGAGTAAATCACCCACGACTTTGCCGGTCGGCCGGTTCACGATGAGGCCGAAGCCGCCCGCCGTGGCGCTGTGGTCGGCGAGGAGGATGACGCTTTTGTGGAAGTTCGGGTCGAGCAGGGAGGGGTGGGCGATGAGGATGTTGCCCGCCAGTTGAAGCGAATTGGATGCCGATTCCCGCACGCGCAGAAGATAGCCGCAACACAGCGGGTGTCGAGTGACGAGTGCGCGATACTCGCCACTCGACACCCGCCGCGTGCCTCCACTAGCTTCCCGCGCTTTATGGCCCGTCGCGCCAGTTCATCCATCAATCCCATTTGGTTTCTCGTCGTTGGCATCGTCGTTGTCGCAGCCATCGTTGGCGGTATGATGTTGAAAGGGAAAGTGTCCGATCCTTTCCGCACGCTGCCTGTGTTTCCGATTGCGGATTATATGCAAAATTCCAATTCGCTACGCGGAAACACCTACAAGCTCGATGGTGTCATCGGCGACCAACTGCAATACACCGCCACCGCGCGCCTTTTCGCAGTGGAAGTCGCGAACGAGCCCGTGAGCCTGCTGGTGCCTGCGGAGTTCAATCACCTCGATATGCGCAAGGGGCAGCGGTTCCTTTTCAAAGTGGAAGTCGCCGACAAGGGCGTGCTGCGCGCGAAAGACGTGAAGAAAGAGTGACCGCCGTCACTAAGCAGGAAGCCCACAGTGGATTTAGACATCTTGCCGCCATGCGTTACATTCCCATCGTGAAACTCTGTTTTTCAACCCTGCTCCTCGCCGCGCATTCGTTTGCCGCCGAAGCGCCGATCCCGGCGAAAGTGGAATACAACCGTGATGTCCGCCCGATTCTCGCGGACAATTGTTTCAAGTGTCACGGCTTTGACCCAAAATCCCGCGAGGCCGATCTTCGTCTGGACATCCGCGAAAATGCCATCGCAAAGCTCGACGACGTTTTTCCCATCATCCCCGGCAAGCCCGACGACAGCGAAGTGTGGAAACGCATCACGACCAAGGACGAGGACGACGTGATGCCGCCGAAAAAGCAGAACCGCCAGCTCAGCGGGCGCGACAAACAAATCCTGCGGAAATGGATCCAGCAAGGCGCGGAGTATCAGCCGCACTGGGCATACATCCCGGCGGAAAAACCGACGCCGCCCGCAGCGAGCGAGCCCGCCTTCGCGCGCAATGCGATTGATACTTTTGTCCTCGCACGCCACGCATCGCTCGGCATCAAACACGCCCCGGAGGCCGACCGCGCTACACTCTGCCGCCGTGTTTATCTCGACGTCACCGGCCTCCCTCCAAAGCCCCAGGAACTCGACGCTTTCGTGAACGACAACGCTCCCGACGCCTACGAAAAGCTCGTCGAGAAACTCCTCGCCTCTCCGCATTTTGGCGAGCGCATGGCTGTGTGGTGGCTGGATCTCGTCCGCTACGCCGACACCACCGGCTATCACTCCGACAACCCCCGAAACGTCTCGCCGTATCGCGACTACGTCATCCGTTCTTTCAACGCGAACAAACGCTTCGACCGATTCACCATCGAACAAATCGCCGGCGATATGCTGCCCGATGTTTCTAACGAAACACGCGTCGCCAGCGCCTACAACCGCCTTATCCTCACCACCGAGGAAGGCGGCGCGCAGGCCAAGGAATACGAGGCCAAAGCCGTGACCGACCGCGTGAAAAGCATCGGCACCACATGGCTCGCGCAGACCTTCATGTGCTGCGAATGCCACGACCACAAATTTGATCCCGTCACCACGCGCGACTTCTACGCACTCGGCGCGTTCTTCACCGACATCAAGGAAAACGCCATCGGTGCCCGCGAAGCCGGAGCGCGCATCCCCACGCCAGAGCAGGAGGTAAAAATCAAGGAATTTGACGCCAAAATCACCGGCTTGCAGGAGAAGCTGGTCACCTCCTCGCCTGAGTTGGAAACCGCGCAGGCCGCGTGGGAAAAAACAATCGCCGAAAGCATGAAAGACTACCCGTGGATCGCACTCAAGCCGGGCGGCATCGCCGGCGCGTCGAAGTTCACGCAAAACGATGACGCCTCCATCAGCGTCGCGGTTGCGGAAAATCCCGAGGCGGATTCCTACAAGCTCACCGTGCCGATGAAAAAAGGAACCACCGGCGTGAAGCTTGAAGTCCTCCCCGATCCCTCGCTCCCCGCGAGCGGCCCCGGTCGCGCGGCGGACGGCAGCTTCGTCCTCAACGAAATCGCCCTCGAACGCGAAGGTCAGCCCATGCGACTCAGCGCCACCGCCACATTTGAGCAACCCGGCTTTCTCGCAAAGAGCGCCGTGGACGGCAAACTCAACGATCCGAAAAACGGCTGGGGCATCATCGGCAACACCGGCAAGGAAGCCGCGCTTTACCTCGACTTCGGCGGCGCGCTCCCTGCGGACGAAGCCATCACCGTCACCCTCCACCAGACCAACGGCACGAACCACACCATCGGAAAATTCCGCCTCTTCTCCACCGACGACAAGCGTCCCGTCATGGTGCCCAAGAGCACCCTGCCCGCGGACATCCTCGCCATCATCAAAACTCCCGCACGCACGCCCGATCAAAAGCAGAAACTCGCCGGTCACTATCGCACCATCGCCCCCATTTTAGAGGCAGTGAAAAAAGAGATCGCCGCCGTGCAAAAAGAGCGCGCCGCATTTGAAAAGACTTTCGCCCAGTGCCTCATCACCGAGAGCGGAGCCAGCCGCACCGTCCGTGTCCTGCCGCGCGGTGACTGGCAAAACGACAAAGGTGACGTCATGCAGCCCGCCACGCCGCACTACCTGCCCGGTGCGACCGCGCAACCCGTGGATGGTAAACGCCTCACGCGCCTCGACCTCGCGCAATGGCTCGTCAAACGCGAAAACCCGCTCACCGCGCGCGTCTTCGCCAACCGCCTTTGGAAACAATTCTACGGCACCGGCCTCAGCAAGACCCTCGAGGACATGGGCACGCAGGGCGAAGTCCCGCAAATGCAACCGCTGCTCGACTGGCTCGCCGTGGATTTCATGGACAGCGGATGGGACATCAAACACCTCGTCCGCACACTCGTCACCTCCGGCACCTACCGCCAGACCAGCAACGCACCCGGCGCAGACCGCGATCCATTTAACCGCGACCTCGCACGCCAGAGCCGCTGGAGGCTCGATGCGGAATTCGTCCGCGATAACGCCCTCACCATCTCCGGCCTCCTCGTGGACAAAATCGGCGGCCCCAGCGTCAAGCCCTACCAGCCCGCCGGCTACTGGGAAAATCTGAACTTCCCCGTCCGTGAATGGGCAAACGACAAAGGCCCCGACCAATGGCGCCGCGGCCTCTACACATGGTGGCAGCGCAGCTATCTCCAGCCCGCCATGCTCGCGCTCGACGCCCCCACCCGCGAAGAATGCGCCGCCGACCGCACCCGCTCCAACATCCCCCAGCAAGCCCTCACCCTGCTCAACGACCCCGAATACGTGGAAGCCGCGCGCGCCCTCGCAGCCCGCATGGTCAAAGAAGGCGGCAACACGCCCGCCGACCGCATCGCTTGGGCATGGAAAACCGCCACCGCCCGCCCCGCAAAGCCCGCCGAGATCGCCACCCTCAGCGCCCTCTACGACAAACACCTCGCCACTTTCACCGCCGACAACACCAGCGCCGACGCCCTGCTCAACATCGGCCTCGCCCCGCAAGGCCGCGACGGCGCAAAGAGCGAAACCGCCGCCTACACCAGCATCGCCCGCGTCATCCTCAATCTCCACGAGACCATCACGCGGATGTGACCGAATGATTTTCTGCGTATAGTTTGGTCATTATGAGCTTACTAAACGTCAACATTCCAGAATCGCTCCGCCGCCGTGCACAGTCTCTCGCTATGACACTTCGACACTACATTTACATCGCGTTACTTGCGCTTTTCACGTCCGCTGCATTCGCAGCTGACCCTCTCATACCATCTGCTCAAATTAAACAGACATTCGAGTTTTCCGCATAGCGTTTAGTTGAACCAGCAGCCAGTCGCGACCGATGAGTTGGAGGACGGATTTGGCGTCCTCCCAGTAACGTTGCAGGGTGTCCCTCATTCGATGCCGGAGT
>CANJNZ010000027.1 GCA_947476045.1 Chthoniobacteraceae bacterium | reverse complement strand
GAAGCGAAACGGATGCTCGCCGACATCAAACGCGGCCACATCAAAGGACTCGTCTTTTCAAAGCTCGCGCGGTTCGCGCGCAATACACAGGAGCTTCTGGATTTCGCCGACCACTTTCAACAATACGGCGCATCGCTCGTTTCGCTCGACGAATCCATTGATACCAGCACACCGGCGGGGCGGCTCTTTTACACACTCATCGCCGCAATGGCGCAATGGGAGCGCGAGGAAATCGGTGCGCGTGTCCGCTCATCCATCGGCATCCGCGCGAAGCTCGGCAAGCCCATCAGCGGATCACGCCCCTACGGCTTCATGTGGAAAGACAAGAAGCTCGTGCAGCATCCCGCCGAAGCGCCAATCCGCCGGGAAGCCTACGAGCTTTTTCTAAAACTCCGCCGCAAGGGTGCCGTCGCCCGCGAACTCAACAAGCGCGGCTACCGCACTCGCACAGGCGCGCAATGGCTCGATTCCTACGTGACCCGCATCCTTGAGGACACCAGTGCCAAGGGTGTCTATATCCACAACCGCACCAAGAACACCGGCAACTGGAAGTCCGAACCCAAGCCCGAAAGCGAATGGGGCATCGTGCCAGTGGAGCCGATTGTTTCCGAAGCGGTGTGGGATGAAGTGAACCGCATCGTTGAAGAACAGCGCAAGGCGATGACCAAACCCGGCAAACGCCCCAAGCACATCTTCGCCGGCAAACTCCGCTGCAAATGCGGACGCTCCATGTATGTCCTTTCCGCAACGCCAAAGTATTTCTGCGAAGGCTGCCGCACACGCATCCCCATCGTGGATTTGGAGGCCATCTTCCTTGATCAGTTGAAGACGTTCTTTGCCGATCCAAAACGCATCGCCGGGCACATCAAAAAAGCTAGCGCCACAGTCGCCGACAAAGAGCAACTGCTCGCTGTGAACCAAACCGAAATCACCAAAGTCAAAGAGCAGACCACACGCACACACCAACTCTATCTTGACCAAGCGATTGACTCCGCCGGGTTCAAAGAACTCTACACCCCGCAGCAGGAACGCCTCCGCCAACTCCAAGAGAACGCCGTCCGCATCCAAGCCGAACTCGACTTCAGCCGCATTAACAGCCTGTCCACCGAAGCCGTCGTCAGCGAAGCCCTCGACCTACAGAAGCGGTGGCCAACCCTCGACACCGAGGAAAAGCGCCGTGTCGTCGAAAGCATCGTCGAGTCCATAGTCGTGGACAACGACACCCAAGAAATCGAAATAACCCTCTCCTGCATACCTTCTTCCGAAGGAACTACAAATACCCAGCAGAACCTGTGACAGGTGGAGCCGTTCGCTGCAGCGCAGGTTAGGCACCGTTAAATTAGAAACCATCTGGAAACCAGTCCCAATTGCGCTTATCCTCAGCAATTTTCTTAAACGCAAACATGCGTGTAGAGTTAACGCCAAAAACTCTGTTCAAAAATGCGGGATGAAATATTCGTTTCCTTTTGGATAAAGGTAAAATTTCAAGAAGCGCTCTTGCTGCACTACGCTTGAGTGTCATCGGGCGAGGGGAACTCAATGCGGCATAGACCTCATAACATGGATAAAGAGAGAAATAATCTGTCGCGCGACCGACCGGGGTCATGGCGGCGTCATCAATCAATAGGTAACCGCCAGTCTTGAGGAGGCGAGTTGCATAGAAACAATCGAGCAGCGTGTGGTCAAAGGTGTGCCAGCCGTCGATAAATATCAGATCAAACGTCCCCTCACCCAGGCTAAGCAACTCGGGCAAAGCAAACTCTGATTTTTTTCGATCAACCTGAAGAAGTCAATTCCCGCCTCCTCCAGATTCCTGATGCCCACCCCATCCCATTTGGAATATTGAAATGGGTCGACGATTATATGTTGCGGATTCGACCTTGAACTCAGTGCATCGCAAATGTGGAGCGATGACAGTCCGTAAGCGCATCCAACTTCCAGCGTTTTTGAGATGTTTGCGTCTTGGGAAATAATGCGATGGATAAATGCCCCTTCGTCAGGATCGATTTCGGAGTGAAGTGTAATCTCGACTCCGCTTTTTCCGGTGACTTTGCGCGTCTTATAGATGGATTGAATCTGTGAGTTCATAAAAAACCTGTGTTAGTCGCCTAGCATCCAACTATACTGGCAAGAGACGGGGATTTTTGGTGAATGAAGGATGTCATGGTTGTGGTATTTACGAATGCCGACGGCAATGGAGTGTGAGTTTTCTGTCGAGCGGAAAGGTTTTGCTTTTCATCTTGGCGTATTGGGGACGCGTTGGCGTGTGGGGCTGATATGCCACTTTCTTAATCTGCCGACGTGATGCGCCTTTGCGCCTTGGCGCGAGGACCGTCCTGTTAATCATGCAAATCCTCATCCTGTCCAAAAAGAGAGACGGAATTTTTAGGTTTTTGGGGATGGGCGGGATGGTGCGTTGCCGCGGCAAGCGCGGTTTTTTCTTCGCGCAATGGCGCAAAGAAGAGGATCAAGTGGTGAGCGGGGCGTGATCGGTGATCGGTGTGCGCGGGCAGGGAACACCGATCACGGATCACCTTTCGCAGCTCGCCGCAATTTCGTTTGCGCGTTGACGGCTCTGCGGTGAAGTGCGATTTGCGCGCGATGAAATTGTCGCCCCTTTTTTACTGCATGGCACTCGCTGCGAGCGCCGCTTTTTCCCACGCGAAGGAACTGACGGGAAATCACGCCCCGGCGACTACTCCGTGCCCGACGGTGGAGGAGGCCATTAAGAAGATGACGGTGCCGGAGGGCTATGAAGTGCGGATTTTTGCGAGCGAGCCGATGATTGTGAATCCGGTGGCGATGGCCTGGGATCATCGCGGGCGGCTGTGGGTGGTGGAGGCTTACGAGTATCCGATGGGGAGCAAGCATCCGAATGATTACAGCAAGACGGCGACGGATGAGGAGTGGCATCCGGTGGTGGCGGCGGGTGCGGATTCGCCGCGCGACCGGGTGGTGATTTTGGAGGATACGGATAATGACGGCGTGGCGGACAAGCGGACGGTGTTCGTGGAGGGGCTGAATCTGGCAACGGGGATTCTGTGCGGGCACAGCGGGGTGTTCATCGGGCAGGCGCCGAATCTTTTTTTCTTCCGCGATACGAATGGCGACGACAAGGCGGATGAATACAAGGCGGTGCTGACGGGCTTCGGGCTGGAGGACAGGCATGAGTTGCTGAACAGTTTTATGTGGGGGCCGGATGGCTGGATGTATTTCACGCACGGGGTTTTCACCAACTCGAAGGTGCATCGCCCGACGGAGCCGAGGGAGAAAGGGAACACGCTGAATGCGGGGCTTTATCGGGTGAGGATTGGCCTAAACGGTAAGGAAGTGCCGGGACAGCCGGGCGTCACTCAAGGTTCCTATGAAGTGAGTGCAACCGAGCACGAGGTCTATGCCGACGGGACGAGCAATCCGTGGGGCTGCGACTATGACGCGGCGGGGAACTGGTTCGTGGAGGCGTGTGTGATAGATCATCTCTTTCATCTCGCGCCCGGCGGTATTTACCAGCGACAGGGCGGCGCGCCCGAAAATCCCTACGCATACGAGCTGCTGCCGAGCATCGTGAATCACAAACATTTCCGCGCTGCGTATGCGGGCTTTCAGATTTACCAGGGCGGGCGTTATCCGGCGGACACGCACGGGCATTTGTTCTTCGGCAACATCCACGACAACTCCATCCACGAGGAGAAGGTGGAGCCTGCGGGTGCGACGTTCAAGGCCAGCCCGGTGCGCGATTTCCTGCGGGCAAATGACGGGTGGTTCCGCCCCGTCAGCATCCAAACCGGGCCCGATGGTTTCCTGTGGGTGATGGACTGGTGCGACAAATATCCGTGCTATCAAAACGCGATGGCGAATCCCGAAGGCGTGGATCGCGAGAAGGGAAGAATCTGGCGGATCGTCCACCGCGACGCGAAGGATGGCACCGCGCCACTCGGCTCGCGCCCGAGGAAGGACATGGATTTGGCGAAGCTGACGACGAAGGAACTGATTGAGCGGCTTTACGACAAGAACAGTTGGCAGCAGCGCCACGCGTTGCAGATTCTTTTGGAAAAAAACGATGTGAAACTGCCGTCCGATATTTTCGCGCGCGCTAAAAAGGAAGGGCCAGTCGCAACGCGACGAGCGCTGGCGACGTTGGCGGCGGAAAAAACGCTCTACGATCCTGAAGGGGATCGAGAGACACTGCCGAAGTTCATCAGCGAACTGGCCAAATCCAAGCAACCGGAGATGCGCGCGCTATCGGCGGAAATTTTCGCACGACATATAGCAGGGACAACAGACCACGGCTCTGAGCCGATGATTCAATTAGCTGGCGACGAAGAGCCGATGGTTCGACTGGCGGTGGCTGTGAGTCTGCGGAAATGCGCGGTGCCGTATTTGACCATAGACAAGGGACGCGTGACTGAAGCCGATGATGATGGCTGGCGCAAAGCGATGACCGCGCTGCTTCGCGCAAGTAAGTCCGCCGACAAGCAGCTCGCGTTTTCCATCTGGATGGCGCTCGAACCGTGGTTGAGCAGCAGTCCGGACAACTGGCTCCCGTGGCTCGCCAAACTCGCTCCCGACACCAAGCCCCTCTCGGAAACTCTCACCTACAAAGCCGCGCGCCGCATCACCGACACGCGCAATCCTGAAAACATGGATCGGCTGCTCGCTTTCCTCGACAAAATCAAAACCGACGATGCGCTCGTCGCCCGCGCGCTCGAAGGAATGTTGAAGGCGCAGCAGGCCGGCGCAGTTTTGCCGAAGGAAACGGATGCCTCACCGTTCTTCGAGTTTTGGGCCAAGAGTGCGAACAACGCCGTGCGCGATCAATCGGCGCGACTCGCGACGTTGTGGGGGAATGTCCAAGCCGAAAATATGCAGATGGCTCTGGCTTTGGATCACAACAGGGAGGACGACAAGCGCATCGCCGCCATTCAGACCGTGCGCAAACTCAAACACCAGCAAGCCCGCGAGACGATCCTCACTTTGCTGGGCGTCACAAATTCAGACGCGCTATCCATCGAAGTCCTCCGTGCGGCTGGAGAGATGGGCGGCAAGGATTTCGCAAATCTCATCATCGCCAGATGGAACAGCGCCAGTCCCATCGTGAAGTCCGCCGCTGCGGAAGTGATGATTTCCCGCGCCGACTGGGCCGTGAAGCTGCTCGATGCAGTGGAGGCGAAACAAATTCCAGCGAACAACATCCCAGCAACTGCGCGCCGCTACTTCGCCACGAACGCGGCACTCAAAGCACGCGCCACGCAACTGCTCGGCACATGGAACGAACCCAACGCCGACACCAAGGCGCTCATCGCCGCCAAGCGCGCCATCGTCCTCGCGGGCGAGCCGGATTTAGCCAAAGGCAAACAGCTCTTCGCCGCGACGTGCGCGACCTGCCACAAATTCCTCGGCAGCGGACAGGAGGTCGGCCCCGACCTCACCGGCAGCGGGCGCAGCAACCTCGATGCATTGCTCGCCAACGTCATCGCGCCCGACCAAATCATCGGTAACGGCTACGAAAACATCATCGTGCAGACGAAGGATCAGCGCACGCTCTCGGGCCGCGTCGTGGAGGACACGCCCACGCAAGTCACGCTGCTCGGAATCGGCGGACGTCGCGAAGTCGTCGCGCGCGGCGACATCACCAAGATGGAAAACACGCACCAAAGCGTGATGCCCACCGGCTTTGGAGCGATGGCGGACGACGCGCTTCGCGACCTGCTCTGGTATGTGCTAGCCCCGCCGGAAGAGGGGAAATTTACGCCTGAAAAGAAAGCCCAACTCGCCGCGCCTGTGCATTGATCCTGATTCGCAGACGAATCGGCGCTTGCGCAAGGAGCGGCGACATTCCTGTCGCCGTTCTCGCTACGCGTAGCGCCATCCTCATCCACGGCACCACGAAGAAATTTGGCGCTTCGCAGATTGAAGTCGGCGACAGGAATGTCGCCGCTCCTTGACCCTGCTCTCCACTTGAAAATGACGTTACTTCAACTGCGGCTCGCCGCGCACCATCGTGGCGTTATGCACGCGCACCGCTTCCCGAATTTTTTCCAGCACATCGGGATGCTCCGCCGCCACGTCGAATTTTTCCGAGGGGTCACTGGGAAGATGAAAGAGCAACGGCGGATTGTGAGCGTCCGGCTTCGGCTGCCCGTAGCCCGCCTGAGTCCAGAAATGCGCCTTCCACGGGCCGAGTCGGCAGGCCATGAGCATATCGCCGCGATAGTAAAAGAATGGTCGCTCCGGCAGAGCCTTTCTCTCGAAGAGTAGCGTAGAGATATCCGCGCCATCAATGGCACGATCCTTCGGCATCTCCGCTCCTGCGAGCGCAAGCGACGTCGTGAAGAGATCCATCGCGCTCACCATTTCGCTCGTCACGCCCGGCTTGATGCGTCCCGGCCACCAAGCAATTCCCGGCACGCGCATCCCGCCTTCCCAAGTGCTCCCCTTCCCTTCTCGCAACAGCCCCGCGCTGCCGCCCTGTCCATTGCCACCCATCGCTTTGGTCAGCAGCCACGGGCCGTTGTCGCTCGCGAAAATCACCAGCGTCTTTTCCGCCAGCCCCTCCTCGCGCAACGCGGTAAGCAGTCGCCCCACGTTCGCGTCCAGTTCCTCGACCACATCGCCATACAAACCGCGCGTGCTCTTTCCACGAAATTCCGCCGAGGCAAACAGCGGCACATGCGGCATCGTGTGCGCGAGGTAAATGAAAAACGGCTCCGCTTTGTGCGCGTGCGCAAAGGCTATCGCCTCGTCCGTGTAGCGCTGTGTGAGCGTGGACTGCACTGCCGGGCGCTCGGTGATTTTCCCGTTGCGTATCAGCGGCACGTTCCATCCATCCACCGGCGGATTCGGCGAACCCGCTGGCACTTTGCTGCGCCCATCCATGTCGTTCGAGTAAGGCAGGCCGAACGATTCATCGAACCCCTGCTCATTGGGCCGCGATCCTTCAATCACGCCGAGGTGCCATTTCCCCACATGCGCCGTCGCATAGCCACGCGTCTTCAGCATCTCGGCCATCGTCAGCTCACCCGCAGGCAGACCGCCTTTCGAGTTTGGAAAAAGCACGCGCCCACCGCCCGTGCTCATCCCGCTACGAATCGCATACCGCCCCGTCAGCATCGCCGCGCGACTCGGCGTGCACACCTCCGCCGGCGAATAAAAATCCGTGAACCGCAATCCTTCCGCCGCCATCCGATCGAGATGCGGCGTGCGAATACTCGGATGCCCGTAACACCCGAGGTCGCCATACCCGAGGTCATCTGCGAGCACGATGATGATGTTCGGTTTCGGCGCAGACTCCGCTGCGACCAATGCAAACGGCACGCAGAACAATGCGAGAAATATACGGACGATGATTTTCATAAAAACCCGGCGATGTCGGGTGCGTTAGCGACAGTAACTGCGATTGGTAATTGCCGTCTTCACACCTCACAAGTCGCCATTTGGCGCGGGTGCAGTTTGTCCGGCTTATTGAGCTTCTGCTTTCAGGCTGATCAATGCGGGCGGGTTTTTGTCGGCTTCGGCGGCGGTGATGATTTCGCGGAGCTTGGCGATTTGCGGGGTGAGGCCGCGGCTGGTGGCCTCGTCCACGGTCCATGTGCGCTCGATTTCCCGGAGCACGGGCAGTGCGTGGGCGCCGTATTCCTTGAGCGCGTCGAGGCAGACGGCGATGCGCTCGCCGGCTCCCCAGTTGCGCCAGTCCATCGCGGTGAAGGCGAGCGGGATTCCTTCTTTGATGCGGTATTTCGTGAGCAATTTCACGCCTGCGAGGCGGACGCCACCGGCGAACATTTCTCCGCTGGGGGCTTTTTCGGCGATGGATTTCACGATGTCCGGTGCTAGTGCGCGCACGTCGTCGAGCGTGAGGAATTGGTAGGCGGAGCGGAGGCAGCCGCGAGCGCGTCCGTCGTCGGTCGTGGCTACGCTGCGGATGGCGGGATAAAGCAGGCTGCGGTCAACGCCCTCGATGGAACGGGCCAGCAATCCATCGCCGCCAAGTGCGCCACGCGGGTAGAAGAGCGAAAACGCGAGACCGCGCCGCTGGAAGCCGCGAGGGTCCTTGGGGTCCTTACGCGCACAGGCTTTGAGCATCGCAGGGATGGCCGGGCGTGCGGGTTCGCCGATACCCGCGAGTGCTTCGGCGGCGCAGACGCGGAGCCAGATGTCGTCGTGATCGAGCAGCTTGATCAAAACGGGCACGGCTGCGGCACCGCGCGCCTTGAGTTCCTTCACCGCCTGACACGCGCCGATGCGCGCCTGAGCGTCGTTGCCTTCGAGCAGTTGGAGCAGCGCAGGCGTCACGTCCTCCTTTTTTTTCGCAATCGCCTCGGCAGCCCGCGTGCGCACGACTAGCGACCAGCTTCCCAGTTCCTTCATCAGCGCCGGGACATCCAGCTTTTCGTAATGCATGTTGCGCCCCGCTTCGATGGCCTCCTTCACGTCCTTTTCACTCAGCCATGTTTCCGACTTCGCGTCCTTGCCGGTGAGGAAAAGTTTCCGCAACGACAGCGCGTAAGTGAGCATGTAGCCGGTCGTGGAATCCCAATATCCACCACCGCCGCCGCCGAGCCCCTGATAAACAAAATCGCCCTTCCACGTGCGCGCCATATCGTAATACCAGCGCATCTCTTTGAGGAAAGCCGACGCCGCTTTCGGCCCGCCGCGCGCCACGCCCATCCCGGACCATTGGTGGCTGAATTGATTCCCCGTGTGCCCCTCCTCGCGGTCTTCGTATGACGCCGTGATCAGCTTCGTGTAAAACTGCGAGCCTTCTTTCATCCCTTGCAGATCAAAGATGAGCGCCGCCTGACAATTCTTCCCGTTGTCGTCGTGGCAATTCAGCGTCGGGTTGTGATCGCCGTAGGGAATCGTGCCCTTTCCCACGTAGTAACTCAGAAAATCATTCGCCCGTTTCAGCGCTGCCGCGATTTCACCGTCCTTGTCCTCGATGCCGCACTTCGTCGCGAGGATCAGCCCCATGTGGCAGACGAGCCCCGCTTGATTCAGCGCGCCGTAGCCGGGGATGTTGCCGTGAATCACGCCGCCATTCAGATCGGTCCACGCCATGTTCGAGCCCCAAGTGCCGATGCGGCTTTGCCCCAGCGCGATGAAATGCGCGTATTCCTGAATCGCCGGGAGCACATACTTGTCGCCGGTTGCGAGATAGTATTCCGAGAGAAAGACGCACGTGTAGCCCGTGATCCAGCCGCCGGGATTTCCGGGCACCCATTTATCAATCGGGAAATGCGGATTCTGCGGAGCCACCTCATGCGCCTTCGCTTTCAGCAACTCGGCATACTGCGGATCGCCCGACGCCAGCAGTGCGAGGTAGCCGACGAGACACCGCCCGTAATCCTTGTTCTCCACGATGCGCTTGCAGCCTTCCTCCAAAATCTTCCGCGATTTCGCGCAATCATACGGAGCCGTCTCCGCATAGGAACCCATCACCTTCAGCTTCACCACCACATCCTTCTGCTCGCCCTTGCGCCACACCATCAGCGCCAGCGCGCCATCCTTTTCCGCACCGTCAATCGCCCGGCCAAATACCCGGCGCGCATCTTCGCTGAAAAGTTTCCCCGCCACGCCGAGGATCACATCGCCGACCTCCATCACCCCGTCCGCAGGCGAGCCCGCGTCAATTTTCGTTACCAAAATCTGCCGCGCCTCATCCGTGTAATTGTCCTTCACAAACATCCACCCTCGCATCCCCGTCGGCCCCAGATTCCAATCCCCCTTCCCCTCCGCCGCCTTCGGCTCCTTCGTCAAATCCGGCGGCACTGCAGGCTGCGCCGCATCAGCGAAACAAACCGCCGCTACCAGCAGCACCATCGTTAAAATACGAGTGAACGTCTCAAAAAAACCCACCCTGCATTTTATGAAAAGGCTCATTTCGTCTTCATCAATTCCAGCATCGTGTCGGCGAATTGCTTTCCGAGCAGGATGAAGAAGCGGCCTTCGCCGTTGTAGTGGAAGCCCATGTTCGATGTGGCGCGTTGCAGCAGCGCTTTTTCCTCGGGGGTGTGCGGGTCTTTTTTGAAATCGCGGGTATGCAGCCATTCGCCAGCGGTCAGTTCCACCACTTTCGGATGGAGCAGCGGCGCGCTCTCGAACGCCTTCACGTTTCCTTTGAACTCCTCGACCGTGTTCACGAAGCGCTGTCCTGCTCGCACGTCGGCCTGCTTGGGGTTGATGGCACCTTCGTTGAGCGGGCCGTTTACGCCCATCACACCGACGGCCACTTTCATATTCGGCGCGTTGAATTCCTTCCGTAGATCCTTGATCAGCATCACGAGGTTTTTGCCGTATTCCTTGCGACCCGTTTCGTCGAACATGTCGTTGTAGCCCTGAAACCAGACGAGCCCCGCGATTTCATAGCCGGCCTTTTCGTCGTAGGCGGGGAAGAGTTTTTTTAAATCGCGCACCGTGTCGTGTGTGTTCTGCACCAGCGCACGATACATCTCGCCCACTTCCTCGGGCTTTACATTCGGCAGCGACCCCGCACTCGGCGGACGCCAGCTTTGGTGCAGGCTCGTGCCGCCCTCCGCCACTTTGATCAAAAGCACCTGCTCCTCCAACGTCTCACCCATGAAATAGCCGAATCCGTATTCCGGCCCGATCTTCACGCCGAGCGTCGCAGCATCCTTCCGCGCACCGAGGCCCGGCTGGAGTTTGTCGAAAGGCGCGCCGTTGCTCACCACCCACACGTCATCACGGGTCACGAGCGTTTTGCCGTCCGGCTTGAATTTTTTAAGCAAAGCCGCCCGTGCCGGGTCCGGGTCCTCGCCGAGAAAATCAATCGTCGGTAAGGTCGCGTGCCCCTCCATGTTCGATTGACCCGCGAGCAGGAAAATTTTCAGCGGCCCCTTGCCGACAACCGGCTTGGCATCCTCCGCGATACCCGTCGATGCCAACACGAGCAGGAGAGCGGCGCGTGCTACGATGGTTTTGAGAAACTTACTTTTATTGATGACGATCGGCTTCATGAATGGTGTGTTTTGAAAAAGAGGCGTGCGGTTGCAGATACGCAGATGTCCGCAGATTTTCAGATCAGCTATTCGACGACAAGCACTCCGCGCATGGAGCGCCAGTGGCCGGGGAAGGTGCAAATGTATGGGTAGTTGCCGGGCGTTGCGGGGGCGGTGAAAGCGAGTTCGGCTTTTTGCTTCGGCTGCACAAGCGGGGTGGATTGCAGAATCTTTTTGGAATCGGGGAGGTAGTTTTTTGCGAGGCCGTCGGGCTGGGCTGCGAGTTTGTCGGCAAGCGTGCCGACTTCGTCCTCCGCTCCGGGTGAGAGCAGCACGAAATTGTGCAGCATGAGATCTGGGTTTTCGAAAATGAGGCGGACTTTCGCCCCGGCTTTTACGCGAAGTTCCTTGGGCGCGAATTGCATTTGATTCGGCACGGCTTGCACGATGAGCGCGTCGCCAAGGGCAGCATTGGCTTTTTCAAATTCAGCGGCTAGTGCGCTGAGTCTTTCCGCATTCTCGGCGGGACGTGCGGTGGCGAGTTTCTGACCGATGGGATCGTAGAGGAAGACTGCCGGGATGCCGCGCGCGTTGCGGAAGGTGATGTCTATCACGTTGAGACCGGGGCGAAGGTCGAGCTGCACTTGCTGGTCGTTGATCCACATCGAGTCGGAGGAGAGAAGCTGCACGCCGTTGACGACGATATCGAGGTAGCCGTGTCGAACGGCGAGCACTGCGGGTTGCCCGGCATCGGCCTGCACGAAGGTGCGACGCGTGCCTTTGCCCACGTCGAGCCATTGCGTGAGGCGTGTTTCGGGCGCGACTTCGAGAACAGGAACGCTACGGCCCTTGGCGGGTTTGGTGCCGTGTTTCAAATCGGCGAGCATATGCTGCACGTCGCCGTTAGTGGTCTTGAGCGCATTCAGTGCCTGCTCGACGGCGGGCATCGTGGGGCGAAGGTGCGCGACGGCATCCACGACTTCCATCTGCACACGCGGGTGCGGGTCGGCGGCCATGCGGGTGAGAAACTCGGTGACGTTCGGCAACCGGTCAGCTTGGCGGCGGATCATGCTCACAGCAGCGGCGCGGTAGAGCGGTGCCTCGCATTTCAAAAGCACATCAAGCAGAGCGGGACGTGTCTGTCCTAGACCTTCAGCGACAAAGAGCGCTTCCAAAGCACACTGGTTGAATTCGGGCTTCGTGCGGTCAAGCGCGGCAACCCATTTGTCCAAAACCGGCAATACCGCTGCGCCTTTCTTGCGTAGCTCTATTCGTGCGTGATGACGCACGATGTTTTGCTCGCTCTGCAAAAGCTTCAGCAACTCAGCCACGCTCGCGCCTTCGATTTTCGGAAAGTCTTTCACCACCGGCTTTGCATTATTCACCACGCGCCAGATGCGACCGTGCTCGTGATCCCAATGCGGGTCGCGCATCGGGTGCTGCGCATGGCCGATGATTGGGCTGCAAAAGTCCGAGACGTAGAGCGCACCATCGAAGCCGAACTCGAGATCCGCCGGACGAAAGGCCGCGTTTGGCGAACGGAGCACATCCAGCCTCTGCGAGCCCTTCACCATGCCCTTGTCGTAATCGTATTTCCACAGCGAGACGGTGTAGTTGCCGAGCAGCGAAGCGCTCGCCATGCCCTGCTGATATTCGTCGGGGAAGTTCGGGCTGGAGATGCTCACGATGCCGGAGCCTTTGCCGTTGCTGCCGGTGTTGCCGTAGCCATGCGGGTGATAGACGCCGAGCGGTGTCCACGTGAGCGGGAGTGCGTCGGTCGGGATGCCGTCGCCATACATTTGAAAAAGATTCCCCGTGCGGTCGTAGGTGATCTTCCATGGGTTCGGCGTTGCACTTTGCCACTCGGTCTCGACGCGACCGGTGCGCGGATTCAGCCGGTAGGTCGTCGCGTCAATTCCTCGCACCACGCCAAACGGCGTCTCGATTTGCGAGCGATGAAACACGCCGTCGCAGAACAGCACGTCGCCGATGGGATCGGTCGCGATCATTCCGCCGTGGTGCGAGTCGGTCACGTCAATGCCGCGCAGCAGCTCGCGCTTGGTGTCCGCTTTGCCGTCGCCGTTCGTGTCGTTCATCACATAGAGCTTCGGCTGCTCGGAAACGATGACGCCAAGCTCGGAGAAAGCGACGCCATCGAGAGCGTCGAGCCCTTCGGCGAAGGTCGTGCATTTGTCCGCTTTGCCGTCGTGGTCGGTGTCTTCGAGGACGATGATTTTGTCCTGCGGCGGCAGCCCCGGCACGGTGTGCGGGAAGGACGGCATCGTCACGACCCACAAGCGACCGCGCGCGTCGAACGCGATTTGCACCGGGTTTTTTAAATCAGGAAACTCCACCTCGGATGCGAAGAGATTCACCGAGAATCCGTCAGCAACTTTGAACTCCGCCTGCGCATCGGCTGGCGGCTTGATGACTCCGGTATTTCGTCCGTCATCGTGGCCTTTAATCGGCGGCATCGGCTCCAGCCACGGCAGAGGAATGTCAGCGAACTTCTTCCCCGTCGTCGCGGCCAGTTCATGCACAACGGCCTCCGTCAGCTCGATCATCTTGAAGTAACGCGGAATCTCCGCGTCGTGTTCGTTCTGTCGCTTGCGGATACCGTAATACAGGTCGGCATTCTTCGGGCGGACAACCTCGGAGACGTAGTAGTTCTTTCGCGCGATGGCCTTCGTCACTTCCGCAATACGAGAAGCGTTCGCCTTTTCCAACGCCGCATCGCCAATCAACGCACGTGCGATGGTTCGCGCCATCAGGCGATTACCCGTGTCGCCAAGATGCAGGCCATTGTTGGTCAGATGCGGCCCCTTCGCGTCCCTCGTGCCGAAGTCGAGAAAGGCCCTGAATAAATCCACAAACACTGCACCACGCGCTTTCGCGACCTCACCAATGGTATTCGCGTAGGCAGCTAAATCGCGGTTCCGCAATTGAACATCGTTCACCTGCCCGTCTGCCTCTACCGCACTCGGCGCGAGCAACACGAACTGCGCACCCGGATGCAACCGCGCGAGTTGATCGAGATACATACCGAGCTGCTTGCGGAAATCCGCCAGTCCCGCCGCGCCTGCGAACGACTCATTCATCCCGAAGCCCACGACCACGACCTTCGCCGGCCACTGCTTGAGCAGTTCTTTCATGTAAGCCTCGTAGCCTTCGGGACGCAGCCGGTAGCCGACCTCGTCGCCCGTCCACGCGAGACTGCGGAAATGCAATTTCATCGCCGGGTGCGCGAGCTGGACCATCGCTTCGAGTTCCCCGTGCTCACACAGCCGCTCGACCATCGAGTTGCCGTAGAAAAGAACTGTGTCGCCTTCGTGAAAAGCCACCTCTGCCTGCGCAACGATGGAAGTGACGAGTGTGAAGAACAGGAAGAGAACGCGATGGAAGGTGAGCATGATTTTGAATGAGCAGGTGCGCTTCGTTGCGCAAGGCTGGATGTCATTCCTAGTGCGCAAATTTAAGAAAATCGCCTCTGGCGCAGCAGTGAATGTTTGCTAGTGAAAGGGATGCCCCGCCACAAAGCGCCCGCAAATCCCACGCAGCAACCCCTTCTTCACCCGGGAGAGCTGCGATTCGTGGCATAGCAAGTGCGGCTGAAAAGCGGCCCAATATCCCAAAACCCTTCATGTCTCCACGTTTTCGTTCCATCATTTTTTTCATCACCATGGTGGCGTGCGCGTGGCTCGCTGAATGGTGCCTGCGAACCAAAGAAAATCCATCGCCCGGGCAATCTGCACACACGGAGAGTGAGCGCACGCCTGCGGTGCAAACGAAGGATGACGGAAAGGTTTCGCACACTACTCGCGAGACTCATGATGCTGGTGATTGCTGTGGTGGAAAAGGCACGACGGGCTCTGGAGCGACCAATCGCGTCGCCGCAAGCAAGCCGGCGGTGGTAGTTCCGCCCGCGCAACTCGCACCGGCACTGGATGCTTTCCGGGCTTGGGCGGAGCGCTATGAGGCCGCGTCCGCAGATGAAAAAACGGCGATGCTCCCGGGGGGACTCGCGCTCGCCAAAGCGCGGAGCGAAGCAATTGGGACACTCATCCGGCAAAATCCGAAGGCGGCGATTGATGCGCTGTTGCCGTATGAATTGCGCAAGGCGTTGCCGCCGGAAATCGCGGAACGCATCGAGCATCGTGTGAGCGGGCGCGGTGATCTGATGGTGCTCGCGGTGCGACCGTTGCCGGGAACCACGGTGGATGAACCGGTTTATCGGACGGCGAGTATCGCGGGGAAAGAATACCGCGCCTACACCTACGGAAAGCGGCTGAAGGACATTTCGCGTCCGCAAACGCCCATCCTCGGCGTGGGCGTGAATCTGGTGGATGGCAAAAGCCTGCTCGCGGTGCGCGATGAAGGTTACGAGGTGCTCGAAAAGGCAGAGGCCGCCGACCTCCGCGCGCAGCTTGGCGAAGTGGAGACGGTCTGCCCGATTTCCGGCGCAGCGACGGAAAGCAAAGGCGACGAGACCGCCGTGGATACCGGCGCGAAGATTGTATGGCTTTGCAGCGGCGGACACATCGGACGGTGGTTACAAACTCCGGAAGGACAACTCGTCGCCGCAGCAGGCGGCGGCGGCAACTCGGGCGGTGTGAGTCCGGTCGTGCCTGCGACATGGACGCAGGGAAACAAAACCTTCCTCGCGATTCGCGTCCGTTTTTCCGATCAAGCTGCCGAGCCCACGTCGGATTCAAATATGCAGACGCAGTTGCAGACGGTCGTGGATCAGTGGTCGGACTGGTCCTACGGAAAACTGGAGGGAACGTTTGCTTTCACGCCCACGCTCGTGCTGCCGCAGACGGAAGCATGGTATGCCGCAAACGGCACGGACAACGCGATCATGAGCGCGGGGCGCGCCGTCGCCGCTGCGTATGTGGATGGAAGCGGCAACCACCCTTACGACACGGCGAACTTCGATTTCGATGCGATTGTTTTTTCGAGCAGCCTCTTCGGCAACTACTGCGGTCTCGGCTACGTCGGCGGAAAAGGCACATGGATCAAATGTTTCAGCGCCGGTATTTATATGCACGAATGGGGACACAATTTCGGCTTGTGGCACGCGAACTTTTGGGATGCGACCTCGGACTCGCCCATCGGCGCGGGCACTCACGTGGAATACGGCAGCAAATACAGCGTGATGGGGTCTGCGGGGCTGAATCAGTATAACACGCTCGAACGTTACGAACTCCACTGGCTCGAATCGAGCGACGTGGTGACGGTGAACACCAGCGGCACTTACCGGCTCTACAACGCCGACAAAGTCACGCTCACCGCCGGGCATCCGTATTCGCTGCGCATCCGAAAGGACGACCGCATTTACTACACGGAATATCGCCCGAACTGGAACGGCACTTCGCACACATTCGCGACCGACAACGGCGCGATGATTTGCTGGTCGCAAGGCGACGACGAACTGCTCGACATGAACCCGCTGACTTCGTCGGGAAATTCCGATGCATCGTTGCTGGTCGGGCGCAGTTTCAATGACGCGGAGCAGGGAATCACCGTCACCACAGTCGCGCGTGGCGGCACGGCACCGGACGACTACGTGGACATGGTGGTGAATTTCAACAGCACGCTCGCCGACAGCCAACCGGTGGCGGTGGTGACGGCGAGCAACTTTTCACCGGCGGTGAATACATCGGTCACGCTGACCGCGGTGGCATCCGATCCCGATGGCGACGCGCTGGCCTACTCGTGGGATTTTGGCGACGGCAGCAATGTGAGCGTGGACAACTCAGCCACACAGACCAAAAGCTGGAGCGCTGCGGGCGATTACAATGTGCGCTGCACCGTGAGCGACATGAAGGGGAAGACCGCGGTGCAAAACGTCGTGGTTCGTGTGGGCACGCCGACGAATTTCACCATCAGCGGACGCGCGACGAAAAGCGACGGCACGCCAGTGCAGGACGTGCTGATCAAAGACACTAGCAGCCACATCACCTACACGGATGCCGATGGGCGCTACACACTCGGCGCGCTCGGCGCGGGCAGCTACACGGTGAGCGCGTTGCACAGTGGATGGACGCTCGATGCGCAGTTCACGAATCCCGTGGTCATCGGATCGTCCGCTGTGAATGTGAACTTCACCGCGACCGCGCCGGCGGCTGTCGTCGGCGGTATTACACTGGAACATTGGGAAGGGATCAGCGGCACATCGGTGTCCAACCTCACAAGCAACGCGGCCTATCCGAATTCACCGACTTACAGCTACGTGCTCACCTCGCTCTTTGAAGCGGGCACGGATTTCGAGGACAACTACGGTCAGCGCGCACGCGGCTACTTCCGCGCGCCCACGACCGGCGCTTACACTTTTTACATCGCCTCCGACGACAACTCGGAACTGTGGCTGAGCACGACCGACCAGCCTGCGAATAAAGTGAAAATTGCCTCGGTGACGAGCTGGACCAGCTCCCGCCAGTGGACGAAATTTACGAGCCAGAAATCCGCGGCGATCACGCTCACTGCGGGCCAGCGCTACTACATCGAGGCACTTCAAAAGGAAGGCGGCGGCGGCGACAATCTCGCGGTCGGCGTGGACTTCCCCGGCGGCGCACAGCACCGGCCCATCGAGGCGAGCTACTTGGATCCGATTTCCACCACGTCATTCCCGACACCGCCGAATACCGTGACTGTCGCCGCCACGGATGCGAGCGCGAGCGAAGCGGGACTGGACACGGGCACCTTCACCATCACACGCACCGGCGACACCACGAACGCATTGCCCGTTTATTTCGATATCATCGGCAGCGCCACCTATGGCAGCGATTACCAGCCGCTCGCACTCAGTGCGACGATCCCGGCGGGCGAGACCAGCACGACTGCGACAGTCACTCCGATTGACGACGCGATTCCCGAAATCAACGAGACGGTCGTTTTGCAACTTTCCCCGGCGGTCACCTACACGCTCGGTGCGAACACGAATGCCACGGTCGTCATTTATGACGACGAAGCTGTGTTGGTGAGCATCGTGGCGACCGATGCCACCGCGACGGAAACCGCAGGCGACACAGCGATTTTCACCGTTACACGCACCGGTGACACGACGAATGTGCTGAACGTCAATTACACCATCGGCGGGACTGCCGTGAACGGTGTGAACTACGCTGCACTCACGTCGCCAGTCACGATTTCCGCAGGGCAGGCTTCGGCTGCGATCACGGTCACGCAGACTGCCAACGGAATCGTCGAGCCGGATAAAACGGTCATCGCCACACTGGCGGCTGGCGCCGGCTACACGTTGGGCGCACCCAACACCGCGACCGTGCACATTCTTGAATCCGCAAACACCTCATGGATGAACGCCGTGAACGGCAACTGGAGCGACGCCACGAAATGGAATCCCGGCAGACCCGAGAGCACTGGCAACGCGAGTCTCGTCCTCAATTTCAATGCAGCGGGCGCCTACACGTCCACGAACGATCTCAACGCGGGCTTCCTGCTCAATCAGATCAATTTCGGCGGTTCCACCGCGACGCTCGCCGGCAACAGCCTCTCGCTTTCCTCGAATGGAAGCGTCCTTCCGCAGTTGAATCAAAACAGCGCGGCAGCGGTGGTGATCGGAAATAATCTCGCGCTGACCGCAAGCACCACCGTCGCCGGAAGCGGCGCGGGATCGGTCACGCTCTCCGGTGTTCTGTCCGGGGCGGGTGCCCTCACTTCTTCGTTTCCCGGCACGCTCACTTTGACGGGCATCGGCAGTTCCATCAGCGGAGCGGCGGCGACCACCGCAGGCGCACTCGCCATCAACGGCGGCAGTCTCACCACTGCAGCCTCCACGCGGATTGATGGAGGCTCCACGTTCAGCATCAGCAACGGCGGCATCATCAACGAACAGCGCCTCTACATCGGCGAAACTACCAACAACAACTCCGTCATCGTCACTGGCGCAGGCTCGAAGTTGCTTCGCGGAACCGGCGCAGGCTCCGGCACACACCGCCTTTACCTCGGAATGCTCAGCGCGGGCGGCAATGGCGGCACCGGCAACAGCCTCACCATTTCCAATGGCGGCTACGTTTATTCCGGCGGCGGCACGAACGATCGCTCCATCCTCAATAGTAGCAACAACACCGTCACTGTCACCGGCAGCGGGTCGCAGTGGTTCATCACCAACAACAATCTATACCTTGCATCGAACGCCAACTCCACGAACAACAGCATCCTCGTCAGCAACGGCGGAACCATCTCCATGGGCGGCGCGCAATTCGTCCACATCGGCGCGCAGACCGGCTGCACGGGAAACTCGATCACCGTCACCGGCGCAGGGTCCACGTGGGCGCTGGCAAACAGCCAGATCGCCATCGGCAGCGGTGGCACCACGACCGGCAGCGGCGGCACGGCGGCGGGCACCGGCAACACACTCACCGTCAGCAGCGGCGGAGTGCTCTCGAATTTGAACTGGCTAATGGTCGGCAACTCCACCGCCGCCGCAAACAACAACACCGCGCTGGTGAGCGGCGGCGGTTTGTTGGAAATCAACACCGGCATCGTCGCAGGAACCGGCACAGCCACCGGCAACACCGTCACCGTGCAGACCGGCGGCGTGCTGCAATTCAAAACCGCCACGCCCACCATCACCATCGCCGCCGGCAGTTCCATCACGATGAATAGCGGCACGCTTTCCTACAAAGGCGTGAGCAGCACGAGCACGAACCTCCTCAATGGAAACGCAGCAGCCAGCGGCGCGGGAATTTTCACATGGACGGGTGGCAACACTTTCCGCCTCGACAGCTCCACCGAAACCGGCGGCAGCAACTACACCTTCGCCAACAACCTCAGCGCAAAAAACTACACCGCCCTCGAACTCTACGGCACCAGCACCATGGCCCGCGCCATCACCCTCGACGGCAGCCACGGCGGCTCGCTGCTCCTCAACGGCTCCACCGCCACCATCGCCGGCGGTGTCGCTTTGACCGGCACGGTCACCATTACCGCCAATGGCACCGCATCGTCCCTTACCGGCATCATCAGCGGTGGCGGCGCACTGACAAAAATCGGCACCGGCGCGCTATCCCTCAATAGCGTGAACACCTATAGCGGCAACACGGTCGTAAACGCAGGAACTCTGACTCTCGCTGACAATGCAGGTCTGAAATTTGTCGTCACCAATACTTCAAATACAAACATCACCGGCAGCGGGGTCGTCACCCTTAATGGTGATTTTACCATCGACACCTCCGCCGTCACTCTCATCTCCGGCACATGGCCGTTGGTCAATGTAGCGACGCAGACTTTCGGGACGACCTTCACCGTGACTGGTGGCTGGTCGGAGAATTCCAACGTCTGGACAAAAACCACTGGCACACAAATCTGGAGTTTCTCCGAGGCGAATGGCGTGCTCACGCTTGCCAGCACACTCACCGGATTTGATGCATGGGCGAACGATCCTGCGCAGGGTCTCACACCGGGCGTAAATGATGGTCCCCTGGATGATCCTGACTTCGATGGCCTCACCAATCTGGCGGAGTTCACACTCGGCGGCGCTCCCATGGTCGCCTCGCGATCCATCCAGCCGACGCTGAAAAAGACCGGCGGCAACATGGTCTTTGAATACGCCCGTCATGACCAATCGCTTTCTCCGGCCACCACACAGGTCGTGGAATATAGCAACGACCTCGTGACGTGGACTGCTGTGACCATTCCGACGACAACCTCGGGAAACGTGACGATCACACCCGGCAGTCCATCCCATCATGTGACGGTCACCATTCCGAATGCAACGTCTGAAACCTACGGCCGCCTCAAGGTAACGAAGTAGTCAGCGGATATTCCTGACCTACTTCATCGCGTGGATGGTCTTTTCGACCTTTCCATTTTCCACGAAACGCACGGACTTGTAGTCGCCCTTGGCAATCGAAACGATCAGCGGACAGGCGTAGGTGGCGGTGTCGCTCTTTTTGAATGTGACGCGGTAGTGAAGTTCCACGGTTCCGTCTTTCAACGTCGCTTCTTCCATCCCGTATTCGCACATGGCATTTCCACGATGGATGACAGCCAGGATTTTGTGCGATTTGAAAATACCGGGCGGAAGCCGCTGGGATTTGTCACGCATCACAAAGGCCGATCCGAAGATGAGATCGAACTGTGCCTGATCGTGAATCATCACGAATGATGCCGGAGCATCGGGCTCGAATTTGTTGGAAACAAAATAGCCGGAGTAAGTGTCGAATGGCACGTTGGAAAAACTTCCCGGAAATGCGGACCCGGCCAGCAGGAGGAACAGCAGCAGGCAAGCTTTGAGCGACCTCATCGGATTAAAGAAAAGTTGCGGTTATGTTGCCGGCAATCATGAGAGTTTCACCGGCGGGAATGTCGAGGCGAGCGCGATGCGGGCACCGGAGGCTTGCGATTGATGCGCTGCGGCGATGATTTCCGCGACGTGTGCAGCGTGTGCGGCGGTGAAGCGCGGGCGCTCTCCCGTCGCGAGAAACTTCGCCATCGCCACGGCACCGCCCTGCCATTGATAGCCTTCTGCGCCGACGGCCATGCGTTGCAAACGCCCGCCTGTTTCGCGAGTCGCCAAGTCCACGCCATGCGCGCCCCAATCGTAACCGGCGAGATGCATCGCGCCCTTGGTTCCGAGGATGGACATCGTGTGATGTGTCGGGTCGGTGTCGCTGTGCTCCTTCGCCATGTAGTAGTTGAAGCCGGATTGAACGTGCGAGAGCACGCCGTCGCCGTGATCCATGATGAGCATCGCATTATCTTCGGCTGCAACTTTGATTTCGCCCTTGCTGTGGATCGTGCGAGTCGGCGTGACGATGCCCGTCATGGCGACGACCGCTTTCGCGGGGCCGAGCAAGCCCGTGAGCGTGGTGATACTATAGACGCCGAGGTCGTAAAGACTGCCGCCGTCCTTCTCGTAGAAGAATGACGACCACGACGGCCCAGTGTGTCCGTAAGAAGCATGAGCGGCTGCGACGCGCCCGAGTTTTCCATCGCGGATCGTCTGCGCCATAAACGCGAACTGCGGACTTCCAACGACCGTAGGCGACCCCAAAAGCTCCACGCCTTTTGCTGCGGCAAGCTCCACCAACTCCTTTGCCTGCGCGTAGGTGGTTCCGAGCGGTTTCTCGCTCCACACATTGCGCGACGCATTGAGCGCCTGCCGTGTGAGTGCGTAGTGCTGCTGGATGTCCGTGAGATTCACCAGTAAGTCGAACGCCGGGCCTGCCAGCAGTTTTTCGATGTGAGGGAAATGCGCTGCGGCACCGAATTTCTTTGCCGCATTCTCCGCGCGCCCGGGGATGATGTCACACGTGCTGACCAATTCGATATTCGGCGAAGCCGCGAGCGTAGGGAAATAACTGCCCGACACATCGCCACAGCCTATGACGGCGACCTTCACTTTGCGTCCTTGAATGATAACGCCGCGCTCGTCCGCGAGTGCCAGTCCACTGCTTGCGTGTAGCGCCGTGGCAGCGGCACCGGCTGCAATCGTATCCTTGATGAAGTCGCGGCGTGTCAGTGGAAAGTTCATGAAAGCATCATTGGTTGTTCACGCAATTTCACCAGCGTCATGGCCGGAAGCGAGCGCGCTTTTTTGTTCGTAATAATTCTCACCGCTTTCTCTGCGGATAACGGATTGCAGCCATGCTTCCAACTCATCCTTCGGCTGCCAGAAACTAAGGAAACGCTGATTTATTGCACGATGCACTTTGGGAACGCTAATCAGCGCTGATTTTCGCTAATCATTGGGAAGCTTCTCCCTGAGAAATCAGCGAAGATGAGCGGAGATTAGCGGTTCAAAAACCAAACCTTGATTAAATCAGCGGTTCCCTAATGGCTTCTGCATCCGCGCCTTTCGGGAGCACCGCAGTTTTAGCGGAATGGTATTTGATGATGGCCACTAACTATCCTTCGCATTCATGGACCCGCTCATTTTTTAACCATGCAAAATGCTGAGCTTTGCACTTGCTGGCGTATTTACAGAGAGGTGCGGGAAAGTCCCGCAAGTGGCACGACGGCGGCTAGACGCGCGACTGCACTTCGGCCATGCTGAATTTCATGCGCATCATCATTCTACTTTTCGCCTACGTGGCGGCGGCTTTCGCAGAAATTCCAGCGGAGGAAAACAAGCCTGCGCCGGAGAAATTCAATGCGCCGAAGGAGGTCGCGCCGGGTGTTTTTGAGATCGGGGTGGTGCGCGTGGACAAAGGCGCGAACACCGTCTCCTTTCCAGCGAAGGTGAACATGGTGGATGGTCTGCTGGAGTATCTGCTTGTGACGCCGCAGGGCTCGGCGCACGAGAGTCTTTTTGTGACGGATGCGCCGCCGAAGGAAGTCCACATGGCCATGCTGCTGCTTGGCGCGAAAGGGATGGAGCAACCGAAGGACGGCGCGGCGCAGGGACGTATTGATTCGGAGTTCCTCGCCAGGGCTCCGAAGCTTACGGGGGATAAAATCACGATCACTGCGGTGTGGAAGGACAAGGACGGCAAGGAGCAGGTGACACCCGTCGAACGTTGGATTGTGCGCATGATCCACTCGCGCAAAAAAGCCTCGGAGACCGTGCCTGCTGCGGACGGACCGTGGCTCTACACGGGGAGTTATTTTTTCGACAACCGCTTCATCGCGCAGACCGAGGGCGCGCTTGCTTCGCTCGTCACATATCCCGGTGCGCTCATCAACAATCCACGCAGTGGCTCGAACGACGACCACCAGTGGTATGTCAATAAGGAGACCGTCCCGCCGAAAGACACGCCCGTCACATTCACCATCAAACTCGAACCCAAATGAAACGCCGCCAATTCATCCTCGCCACACTCGCCCTCGCCAGTTTCGCGCACGCCGCCAACGAACCGCTGCCGCGCGAGGAAAAAAACCTCTCCTTCCGCAACGAACTCCGCGACTCCATGAATCGCGGCACCGCCTTTCTGCTCACGCAGCAAAATGCCGACGGCAGCTTCGGCAAAGACAACACGCATCCCGCGCTCAGCGCACTGCCGCTCATCGCGCTGCTCCGCGATCCGACGGGGAAATTCGCAACCTCCGACGCCGTGAAAAAAGGGGCGGCGTATCTGCGCAAATTCGCGCAGCCCGACGGCGGCATCTACGATAAGGAAGGCGGTCTCGCGAACTACAACACCAGCGTCTGCCTGCTCGCGCTCGCACTCGTCGGCGATGAAAAGGACACCACGCTTTTGCGCGCCGCGCGCGCCTACGTCATCGGACAACAGGCTTCCGGCATGGCCAAGCCCGAGACCGACGGCGGCATCGGCTACGGAACCATCGGCGCAAGCCCCAAGCGCGGCCATCCCGACCTCGACAACACCTACATCGCCCTCGAATCCCTGCGCGCCACGCAATCCCTCGCCGCCGACAAGCCCGGCGAGAAACAACTCAACTGGTCAGCCGCGATTGATTTCATCTCCCGCTGCCAGAACCTGCCTTCGCACAACAAAGGCGAAAAAGTCGCCAAGGACGCCGACAACAAAGGCGGCTTCGTCTATTACCCCGGATTCAGCAACGCCGGCGAAATTGACACCGAAGGCGGCGGCAAGGCGCTGCGCAGCTACGGCTCCATGAGCTACGCGGGGCTGCTCAGCTTCATCTACGCCGATTTGAAAAAGGACGACCCGCGTGTCGTCGCTGCCATAGACTGGCTCAAGAGGCACTACACCCTCGAAGAAAACCCCGGCCTCGAAAAGCAGGGGTATTTCTACTACCTCCACCTCATGGCCAAGGGCCTCACCGCCGCAGGCCTCACGGAGCTGGATCGCGGCGGCAAGAAAGTGGACTGGCGTCACGAACTCGGCTTGCAGTTGATGAAACTACAAACCCCCGACGGCTTCTGGGCCAACGATGTCGCCCGCTGGAAGGAAAACAACAACGTCCTCACGACAACCTACGGCGTCATGTCGCTGGAGATTCTCTACAACCAGATGTAGCCAGCCTCAAAGAGGCCGGGGTTTTCTCAGGCCTGTCCGCATGGTTGCCAGGGTAGCATGGGAAGTGGCACGGCGCTTCAGCACTGGATTTTCTTGCGTGTGGTGAGAAAAATCCCGGCAGGGATGGCAGGAACGGCCATTCCGTCGCGGCGGGACTTGCCTATGTAGAGGGAAACATTTCCACCGCACGGAATCGCCGGGCCATTTCCGGCATATTTCCCAGCAAAGTTGTCAGAAAACAGGCTCCGTAGCAGAAACAGATAGGGAAAGTGGGGACAAACCCGATGAAAGTGGGGGCAGAAAGGAGCGGTGTTATCCCACACGAGCGACCTCCCTCTCCACATGAGCGACCTCTCGCTCCACACGACCGACCTCCCTCTCCACATGAACGACCTCTCGCTCCACATGAGCGACCTCCCTCTCCACATGAACGACCTCCCTCTCCACATGAACGACCTCCCTCTCCACATGAACGACCTCCATCTCCACATGACCAACCTCCCTCCCCACATGAACGACCTCCCTCCCCACATGACCGACCTCCCTCTCCACACGAGCGACCTACCTCTCCACACTGCCAACATCCGCGCCGCACTGCCGACCCTCCGCGCCGCACGAGCGCTTTCATAGGCCCTATAGACCCTATCCGGCCCATAGGGCCTATCTCCCCAGCCGACAGAGAGCCACCCCGCCCCACACGAGCGCGGCGGCTGCCTGCGGATAGCCGTGATTGATTTCCCCAATACCGCCCGCGTTTTTATCAATTAACGCACGCGCGACGAACCGCGCTATCTGGCCGGGCGTATGAAAAACGCCATCATCGTCCTGTTGCAAATCGTCCTCGTGCTCGCCAGCGCCGACTTCCTCGCGGGCATCGTCCACTGGCTCGAAGACGCCTACATCCGCGAAGACACGCCGCTCATCGGCTCCACGATTGGCCGCGCCAACGTCATCCACCACCACCTGCCGCGCCACATGACGCGCAACACCTGGTGGCAAAGCTCGTGGGACCTCGTCACCTTCTCCGCCATCCTCCTCCTCATCGCGTGGAAGCTCGGCGTTCTCGGCTGGCAGACGTGGCTCTTCGCCATCGTCAGCGCCAACGCCAACGAAATCCACAAATGGTCCCACCGCACTCGGAGGGAAAACGGCCCCGTCATCACCTTCCTCCAAAACATCCGCCTGCTCCAGACGCCGCACCACCACGCCATCCACCACACGAACCCGAAAAACGTCCACTACTGCCCCATCACCAACCTCGTGAACCCGCTCCTCGACACCATCCGCTTTTGGGACGCCGCCGAATGGCTCCTCGCCCGCACCATCGGCCTCCACCGCCGCCCCGACACCTCCCTCCCCGGCCACGGCCCCGCGCCTGAGTGGCTCAAGCCATTGCGAGAAAAGAAACTCCAAGCTGCCACTACCAAATAATAAAGCCCTCAGTCAGTGCAACAATCTGCTCCTCAACACAACGAAACGGCTATCGGTCGAAAGGCTGGGTGGCGATGAGTTCGCCGCAGTAGAGGCATTTCATGCGCTGCTTGCCGAGGACTCGCCCGCATTTGGGGCAAGGCTGGGGCGGGGCCTTGGCTTTGCGTCCGTCGAGCCTGCCGTCCTCCATGTCTATGGCGGTGACTTGGCGGATGATGTCGCTTTCCTCCATGCCGTGTTTCTCTTTTAAGATGCGCCAGAGGGCCTCGGTGATGATGTAGAGGCGCTCGACATCGGTGCGCAACTCGCTGACTTCGGCGGATGGCTCGGGCCGGTGGCTGGTGATTTCGGGGCGGTTGGTGTCGGAGATGGTGTCAAACATGGCGGTGGTTTAGTCGGGCAGTGCGGATGTGGAAAAGACCTCCGGCTTAAGCACGCCGATGAATGGGAGGTTGCGATAGCGTTCGTCGAAGTCGAGTCCATAGCCGACGACGAATTCGTCGCCGATGTCGAAGCCCACGTAGTCGGCTTCGAGTTCGCGTGCGCGTGGCTTTTCTTTGCGGAGCAAAACACAAATGCGGACGCTTGCCGGGCTGGCCTCGGCGAGTAGCCGGTCGCGAATGGCGTTGAGCGTGAGGCCGGTGTCGAGGATGTCGTCGAGGATGAGCACGTGGCGGCCTTCCACGTCGGGTAGCGAGGTCTGGTCGAAAGTCACCAGACCTGTGCTTTGCGTGCCGCCGTGGTAGCTGGAGACGCTCAGGCTATCGAGTCGCAGCGGGAGCTGGATGCGGCGCAGGAGATCAGCCATGAAAAAGAGGCTGCCATTGAGCACGGCGATGACGGTGAGGTCGCGCCCCGTGTAGTCGGTGGTGATTTGCGCGGCGAGTTCATCGAGCCTGCGAAGGATCGTCTGCTCGTGGTAGAGAGTGCGCTCGATGTCGTTGAGCATGGCGGGAGTTTGCAGAGTGCGGGAGAAAAGCGCCAGCCTTTCACTTGCAACGCGAGGGCTGAAAATGAAACACGGCCCGCAGCACTGGGCGCGCTGCGGGCCGCATTCATGTGTTCCGGGCTAGGAGGAATCCTATAAATCTCCCGAAGTGCGGGAAACAGAGCGCAGTCGCGGGATTCTTGCAAGTGGAGAAATCACAAAAGTTTCATAAATAAAAAACGCCCGGTCTGCGCAGTGAGCGCGGGCCGGGCGTTTGAAATTTCGCTGGCGAAATTATTCGCCGTCTTCGGCGATTGCGGCCTGTGGGCAGACATCGCGGGCGGATTGCGCCTTGGCGAGTTCATCGCCCTCGGGCTGCTTGTAGAAATACACCTTCGACTCGTCGGCGTTGTATTGCAAAAGCTCTGGAGCTTCATCGAGGCACACGCGGCAAGGCGTGCAGAGTTCATTGTCCACATACCAAGGGCCGGGGACGTTTTCGGGCACTTTATTGTTTTTGTCAGCCATAGTGAGATTTGGTTTGAGCGCGCTGGTTAATAGAACGGCACAGACGATTGCAAGCGGGATGTGAATTTGCGCATTGCGGAATTTCATCCGGCCATTGAAAACCCACGCCCCTCGCAAATACCTATCGCCATGAAAACCATCATTCTTCTCCTCGCGTTCGTCACCGCCGCCATCGCCGCGCCTTTTGAAATCAAGGAGGGCGACCGCGTGCTGCTGCTCGGCGACACGCTGCTCGAACGTGAAGGAACCTTCGGCTATCTCGAAACGCGGATGCAGGAGCAGTTCCCCGACCGCCACTTCACCGTTCGCAATCTCTCCTACTCCGCCGACAATCCGCTCGGCTGGTCGCGCGCTTCGTTCGACCCCGCGCCGAAGGGCCTCGTGCGTTTGAAAGAACAAATCGCCACGGTGAATCCCACCGTCTGCATCCTCGGCTACGGCATGGCGTCGAGCCTGGAGGCGCTCTATGGAAATGACGACGCGACCCGCTACGGACAAATCCCACGCGGCGACGCGGGCGTGGCGGAGTTTAAGAATCAACTCGGCGCGCTCATGGATTCGATTCAGGAAATCAGCGCGAAAGCCGCGCCAGATACGAAGGTGCGCTTCGTCCTGCTCTCGCCAATCCGCCATGAGGATTTGCGCAAGACACGCCCCGGACTTCCCGACCCCACCGAGCACAACGCGCTGCTCGGAAAATTCACGAAGGCGATTGAGGAACTGGCGAAGGAGCGCGGTGCCACATTCGTCAATGTCTTCGAGCAACAAGAAGGACAGACATTTCAGCGCACCGACAACGGCATCCATTTTAACGAACCCGGCCACTCATTTTTTGCCGCTAATGTCTCCGTCAAACTCGGCTGGGGCAAAACTACGCTGCCCGCTCTCCGCGCAGCCATCCTCAAAAAGAACGACCTCTTTTTCCACCGCTGGCGCCCGGCGAACCACACTTACATTTTCGGTTTCCGTAAAGGCGAGCAGGGCAGAAACGCCGTCGAAATTCCGAAGTTCGATCCGCTCATCGCAGAGGCCGAGGCGGAGATTGACCGCATCAAAAAGAACCCCGGCGAAAAACCAAAAGTCGTCGAAGCTCCGAAGCCCGAGGCCGCGCCCGAAGTCGCCAAACTTCCTCCGCCGAATTTCACCGTCGCCGATGGAATGGAACTCACGCTTTGGGCCGAGACGCCACTGCTCGCCAAGCCCGTCGGCATGAATTGGGACTCTAAAGGCCGCCTGTGGGTCGCCTGCTCGCCCGTCTATCCGATGATCTCCCCCGGCGCACATCCCGACGACAAAGTCGTGATCCTCGAAGATACCGACCGCGATGGCAAAGCCGACAAAACCACGACCTTCGCCACCGACCTCCTCATCGCCGCCAGCGTCGCGCCCGTTTTGGATAAAGAACCCTTTGCGAAAAATACGAAGCCAAAATCCCAGACCGCCTACGTCGCCGCTTCCACAGACCTTTTCGAACTCACCGACACCAACGGCGACAATCGCGCGGACAGCCGCCGCGCCGTGCTCTCCGGCTTCGGCACCGAGGACACGCACCACACGCTCCACACACTTCGCTGGGGCCCCGATGGGCGTCTCTACATGAACCAAAGCATATACATCCACAGCCACATCGAAACGCCGTGGGGCGTCGTGCGGTTGAACAGCGCCGGGGTGCTCGCGTGGGACCCGCGCACGGAGAAAGTCGAGGTCATGTTCCGTGGATGCTGTAATCCGTGGGGCCACCAGTTCGATGCGAACGGCAACTCCTTTCTCACCGACGGCGCAGGCGGCGAAGGCATCGTGTGGGCGATTCCCGGCGCGATGTATTTCACCTACGAAAACGCGAAGAAAATCCTCCAAAGCATCTCGCCCGGAAATTATCCAAAATTCGCCAGCCTCGAACTCATCCGCTCCCCGCTCTTCCCCGACGACTGGCAGGGCAACGCGATCACAAACGACTTCCGCGCACATCGCGTCGTCCGCTTCGCCATCAACGATCTCAATCAAGGCGCGAATCCGAAATCCGGCTTCGTCACCAAGGCGATGCCCGACCTCATCCGCACCAACGACGCCACGTTCCGTCCAATCGATCTAAAGCTCGGACCGGACGGCGCGCTCTACATCGCCGACTGGACAAACCCGATCATCAACCACGGCGAAGTGGACTTCCGCGACCCGCGCCGCGACCACGTCCACGGCCGTATCTGGCGTCTCGCGCCGAAAGGAAAACCCGCACTCGCATGGGGCAGCTTTTCGCCGATTCCCGCGCCCGTGATGCCCAAAGGCCGCAACCCCGCCGAAGCCGCCGCGCTCATCAAAGACCCGAACCCGCGCGTCCGCATCGAAGCCATGCGTGCGCTTTGCAAAAATCCCACCGCAGCAAATGCCGGTCTCGTCCTCGAAGCAGCCGTGAACACCGAAGGCGGCGATCCCTATTACACCTACGCTGCATGGCTCTCGATCAATGACCTCGCCGAAGTCTGGATCACCGCGCTCGCCAACGGCGAATGGAAGGCCGACATCGCCGACCGCCAGCGCCAGCTCGCTTGGGGACTCGCAAATATTCCCGCCGACATGGTGAGCAAATCGCTCTCATCCTCCATCGAGAAAAATGGCATCCCGCGCGATGGCAGCGGCCCCTGGATCGAACTCATCGGACAGGCAGGCACACCACGCGAACTCGATTTGCTATGGAAAGCCGTGACGGAAAAGAAACTCGACGCACCCGCACTCGTCCGCGCGATGGATGCACTCGCCAGTGCCGCAAAGACGCGCAACGCACGCCCCGGCCTCGCGCTGGATTCCATCTTGGATCTTTTCGCCACCGCACCAGCGCCAGCCGCACGCCTAGCGGGAGCATGGAAACTTCCAGCAGCCGTCAACGGACTCGTCGCGCTCACCAACAACGCCGAGGCCGCAGACAGCGCATTCGACGCACTCCGCAACATCGGCAACGAACCTGCGCGCGACGCACTTCGCAAACTGCTCGCTGATTCGAAGTCGCCCGCCATTGCAGGTCAGGCAGCAGTCGCTCTCGCACCGCTCGATTTCAACATCGGAAACATGATGAGCGCCCTCAACACACAACCCAACGAAGACGCGGCACTCACTGTCTGGCGCGGGATCCTCAACGTCAAAGACGGCGCAGATCGCATCGCAGCCGCAGTGCCCAACAACACCAACATCGCAAAACACGTCGCAGCCGCCGGTATCCGCGCCGCGCGCGAACGCGGACGCGGTGGCGACAAACTCATCGCCGCCCTCACCCCTCTTACCGGCGCGACAGCCACGCGCGACGTGAAAGCCGACATCGCCGCGCTCACCGCCAGCGCTCCCGCGAATGGGAAACCCGCGAACGGCGAAGCAATTTACCATCGCATCGGCTGCGCCGCCTGCCACTCCATCGGCGGTGCTGGCGGGAAGTTCGGCCCCGACTTCACCAGCTTCGGAGCCAGCGCGCCGCTCGACTACATTATCGAAAGCGTGCTCGATCCCGCTGCGAAGGTGAAAGAGGGCTACATCGCGTTCACTTTCACCATGAAGGACGGCACGCAAACCGTCGGCATCCCCACGCGCGAAACCGCCACCGAGCAATTCATCAGCGCCGGCCCCGGCATCGAGACCGCCCTCGTAAAAGCGAACATCGTGAAGCGCGAAGGCACAGGCAGCCTCATGCCTCCCGGCCTCATTGACTCGCTCAAGGATCAGGAAAAACAAGACCTCCTCGCCTTCCTCACACAGCTCGGACGCCCCGGCCCCTTCGACGCCACCAAGCCCGGCACCGCCCGCACGTGGTCGCTCTTCCCCGGCAGCGATCTCACAAAAATCACGCAGCCCGGCATCAAGGCTCTCACCTATGCCGACGGTCGCCTGACGAAGGAAACGCTCACCACGCTGCTGCCTGGCAACAGCATCCTAGCGCAGACGACATTCACCAACGACGCTGAGGTGAAAACGCGGCTCAATCTCACCGGCATCACGCGAGCCTTCCTCGACGGCGCGCCTCTCGCCATCGCCAGCAATCCAAAACCAGACGTCACCATCGCACCGGGCCGTCACACATTCACAGTCCAGCTTGATGCCGCCAGCCTCCCGCCCGCCATCAGCGTCACCTGCCCCGACGTGAATTTCGTGAACGAATAACGCAGAAGATGCACGGGCGTGCTTCCCTCTGGCACACGCTTCGCTTAAAGACGCGCCTCAGCCCAAATGCGTGTCGCCATCTGCATCACTACGCACAACCGCCGTGCAGAGCTTGCTCGCACCCTTGCGCAGCTCGCATTGCTCGATCCTGCACCCGATGAAATCCTCATCGTCGCTGACGGCTGCACGGACGGCACCGCAGACTACGTCCGCACCGAATACCCTAACGCCACGCTCATCATTCACGCGAAAGCACACGGCTCCGTCGCTTCGCGAAATGCCATGGCGCGTGCCGCAAACGCCGACATTTTTCTGAGCCTCGACGACGACAGCTACCCGCTCGAAACCGACGCTATCGCGCGCATCCGCACGCTTTTTCAAAACAACGCGCGCCTCGCAGTCGCAGAGTTTCCTCAGCGGACGGACGAGAGCCCCGCATCGCTCACGCAAACAGAATTCGGCCCCGCGCATTTCATAGCAAGCTACGCGAACAGCGGAGCTGCCGTCCGTCGCGAGATTTTCATCAAACTTGGCGACTACTTCGGCCCCTTCTTCCACGCATATGAAGAGCCGGATTTCGCCCTGCGCTGCTGCGCCGCCGGCTGGCAGGTGCGTTACGAGCCATGCCTCATCATCCGTCATCATTGGACGTCCGCACAACGCAACGAAAAGCGCACCCATCAGCGGCACGCACGAAATGAACTGTGGAGCGCGGTCCTCCGCTGCCCAATGCCGTGGCTGCTCGTCGTCGCACCATTCCGTGTGATGCGGCAATTTTTCTACGCGCTCCGTCGCGGCTGGGCGCTCGGCGAGCCTGTATGGTGGTGGCAATTTTTGCGCGGCCTCGGCATCTGTGTCCACGCACGCGCGCCGCTCGCGTGGCGTAGCTATCTCGCATGGATGCGCCTCGCGCGCGCGCCACACGATGACGCTGAAAAATGGGCGCGCGACCTCCATCAATGAAGCTCTCATTTTCCGCCACCAATCCATGCCACATGTGGCCGCTCGCGCGCGCAGTCGCCGCCGAAGGCGCGCTGGGGCATTTTTATTCCGGCTATCCCGAGTGGAAATTGGCCGCGTCAGGCCCGCACATCCGCACGCACAGCCTGCGCACCAAGATCGTCTATGCGCTGCTCAAATATGCTCCCGCATCGCTGCGCCCGGCACCGCGCACGCTCTTCGTGTGGCAGGATCGTGGGTTCGACACCGCTGTTGCGCGCGATTTGGAAGAGTGCGATTTCATCCATGCGATGCCTGGTCAGGCGCTGGCCACATTCCGCGCTGCGAAGAAACGCGGCATCCGCACCGTGCTCAATCACGCCACCGGCCCGGTGCGAAATCTCGTCTGCATCATGCGCCCTGAATACGAACGCGTGGGCCTGCGACTTGAAGATGAATGCTTCTATGACGCTGCGTATTTCGCGCGCGAAGACGAAGAGTATGAGCTCGCCGACTATCACTGCGCCTCCAGCACCGTCGTGCGCGATCAACTCGTGATTCTCGGCATCCCGCGTGAGCGCGTGTGGATCGTCCCCTACGGCGCGGATACGACTGCAAATGTTTTCAAGCGCAGGGATAATGATGAACCGCCGCGAGATTTTCGCATTCTGTTTGCAGGCCAGATCTGTCTCCGCAAAGGACTCAAAACTTTGCTCGATGCTCTCACGCTCGTGAACCGCCCAGACTGGCGTGTGGACTTTGTCGGCTCGCGCTCAGCGGAAGTCGCCCGCGACTTCGATGCCTATTGTGGAGCCACTCCTCTTCACTTTCACGGAACCATGCCTCAAGCCGAACTCGCCGAGCGGATGCGCTCCAGCAGCGTGCTCGTTCTGCCTTCGCTCGAAGAGGGCTTCGGTCTCGTCGTTCCGCAGGCACTCAATTGCGGACTGCCATGCATCGTGAGTGACAATACCGGCGGCAAAGACTGCGTCCGTCATCGCGACAACGGCTCGACCTTTTCCACAGGCAGTGCGGATGCACTCGCCGCCGAACTCACGTGGTGGAGCGAACACCCTAGCCGCACCAACGAGCACTTCACATGGACGCCGGGCGCGCGCACACTCATTGCAGAAAGTCAGGAAGCCCGATGAATTTTTTCCGCCAGCACCGACCCGCCAAAACTGCACCAAAAGTGCAGCAACCCGCCCGTCGCTACGAAAATCCAATTGCACAAACTGACACAGAAACCTACCAGCCATGGCCCCGCTTGGATGCCACGTTCGTTGGCATTGTCGGTTTCATCATCACCGCATTCTTTATCTCCAGCGGAACATCAAAACTCCCGAGCGAAATGGCGCATCTTGCCGCAGTTGGAGTCGGTCTTACACTGTTAGCCAGCTTTGCATTTGAGCTGCGCAGCGGCCTAAAGAATGTCATCCGCGCGGATCTCGTCGGCATACTGGCGTTCTACTATCTCACGCTTTACGAGTTCCTTTTCCGTCAGCCGTATTTCGACAAGGACATGCGCTTCCTCAGCCTCACCGAACTGGCGCTCTACGCCGTGATCACCGGCATCGCCGGCATCATGATCGGGCGCCATCTCGCACCGCGCGGAAAGCAGCCGTTCCAAGCAATCATGACCCGCGATGTTCCGGCGAATTGGATCGTCACACTTTTTTGGGCGTCATTTTTCCTAGGCATTTTCCACATGCTCCTCGCGGAAGGTTTCAATATCTCCAAGATGTTCGAGGACATGATGAAGCCGCGCTTCAACCAGCCGTGGGGACGCGGCAAGTTCGGCGACTGGAAAGCGCTGCTCAACGAACTCGCCCTGCTCCTCTATTTCATACCGCCACTCATGGGCCTCATGCTCGCACGGCGCGAGCGATACTCGGCGGTGAACTTCTTGTTTGCACTTAGCGGATTTGCGTTCGTGCTGTTCTACGGTTTCGTAAGCGGCACCCGCAGTCTCTTCGGCGCATACTTGGTCACCTTCATGATCGCATTTGCCTTCGCCTGCCCCGCGCAAAAGCGAAAGCAAACCGTGCTCATTTTCACAATCTGCGCAGCTGCAATGGCGCTCTCGACAAAAGCCATGCTCGAAATGAGAAGCGTCGGCTTCACGAATTGGTGGAAGGGAGAATACAAGACTTACGTCAACCGCCAGACACAGTCCGTGTTCGTAGACGACAACCTTCTCTCGATTACAAAGATCGTTGGTTTTTTCCCGGAGCAAAATGGTGGAAAATATCTCGGCTTTGAAATCCCCTATCTCGCCGTCATCCGTCCCATCCCGCGCGCAATCTGGCCCGGCAAGCCTGCGGGACTTTCGGTGAATCTGGAGCAAAGCCTCTTCCAACTCAAAGGGCTTACCATTTCATGCACGTTCGTTGGCGAAGGATATATGTCTGGTGGTATGCTCGCCGTGCTCATTCAGGGCATCGTTCTCGGGATGCTCGCAGGCTGGTGGAGCCGACTCGCCTCCGCACAAAATTCCGAACTGGGCATCCTCATTTACTCGTCCGGCTTCTTTGCCGTCGTGATCACAATGCGCTCTACATTCGTTCTCACCACCGCCCTGCTGACTCCCGCTGCCGGCATCCTCGCGGGGCACTTTCTGCTCAAGGGTGCGCGCAAAGTTCTCGCACGCCGCCCTCCACCTCGTCCGCAATTTCGCCCGCCGCCAGCGCAACGCCCGCCCAGCCCCACGTAATTTGTGAGCAAGCCCATCCGCGTCGCATTCGTCAGCGTTCTCCCTTCGCCTTATCAACGCGATCTTTTCGCTGCTCTTGCTGCGCGTGATGACGTTGAGCCGCACATTTTTTACATGGAGAAAGGCGCCGCTGATTCGCCATGGCCCGAGCGCCCGCTGACCGCTCACGAAAGCTACATCCCCGGTTTCCATTTCCGCTTCGGCCATGCGCGCGTGCATGTGAACTGGCGACTCCCCTGCCCACGCAACTACGATGTGATTGTCTGTAACACCATCATGTCCGTCACCGGCCAGTGGCTCATGCGCGCAAAACTCCGCAATGCACGCTGGATGTTTTGGGGCGAAAAACTCGGCCCACGTTCGCGCAAACACGACATGCTCACCAAACCGCTTCATCGTGCTTCCGGCATCGCTGCCATTGGCACCTGGGCCGAACGCGACTACGCAATACGTTTTCCAAACACGCCCGTATTCAACATCCCTTACCACTGCGCGATTCAGCCCTTCCTCGACGCCCCGCGCCCCCCGCGCGATCCCGGCACGACAACATTCCTTTTTTGCGGGCAGATGATCGCACGCAAAGGTCTCGATCAGTTACTCTCCGCATTTGCAACTCTGCCGGAAAACTCGCGCCTCATGCTCATCGGACGCGAGGCCGAATTGCCTCATTTGCTCGCTACACTTCCAGAAAACGTGCGCTCACGTATTCGCTACGAAGGTTTCCAATCGCCTGATGCACTGCCAAAATATTTTGCACAGACGGATGTCTTCGTCCTGCCGAGCCGCTACGACGGTTGGGGCGTCGTCGTGAATCAAGCGCTCGGCGCGGGCTTGCCGATCATCGTCAGTGATCAGGTCGGCGCAGCGCACGACCTCGTCCTCGAAAATGAAAACGGCTTTCGTTTTTCTGCCGGAAATACCAACGCTCTCGGCGAAACGATGCACCGCTTCATCGCCATGCCTTCACTCTGCGAGAAAATGTCCGCCAGTTCCCGCGCCCTCGCTGCGCAGTGGCATCCAGCCAAAGGAGCAGAGCGATGGGCAAGCGCTCTGAAGACTGTCTGCAAATGAAAATCCTTCTCGTCAGCAGCAGCAGCGGTTCGCGCGGTGGAGGGGAAATTTACCTCCTCTACCTGGCCCGCTCGCTCGTGCGACGCAGCCATGAAGTCACGCTCTGGGCCTCATCGCATCCCCGTATGGACGAACTCGCTGCGCTCTTCACGGAAGTGGGCGCTGTTGTCCGTTCCGAATACACAAACACCTACGACCACCGCACCCGCAGCCTCGCCAGTTTTCTAAATTACAGCGGAGCCAGACGCATCGCAGCCGAGTGGATGGCGCTGCATCCGGATGTCATCCACGTCAATAAACAGAACCTCGAAGACGGTCTCGATTTACTACGCGCAGCGACGCTGTCGAAATGCCCGAGCATCTGCACGATTCACCTCAGCCAGACCGCCGCCTACCTCAAAGCATCGCTCGCGTGGCTGCGCGACAGGATCGCACACCACGCGCTGGAAGCCTACAAGGGCGCAATGGTCTGCGTGCTCGATGAGCGTGCGAATGACCTGCGCAGTTTTCTCGAACGCAATGAGCGAATCCATGCGATCGCCAACGGCGTCGAACTTTACGACCTCGGAAAAAAGCCTGCGGCCCGCATCGCAAAACGAGCAGAGCTTGGCATCGCCGCAAATGAATTGCTCATCGCCGCCGTGGGCCGACTCGTTCCGCAAAAGCGCCCCTTCGTCTTTCTCGATCTCGCTGCAAGAATTCACGCCCACCTACCGCACGCGCGCTTTATATGGGTCGGCGATGGTGCGCTTTCCAAAGAATGGGACGCGCGTGCCGCGCCACTTGGCTACGTCCGTCGCGTCGGCTGGCAGCGTAGTGTCTCTGAATTTTTATTCGCGGCAGACGTGTTTCTTCACACAGCGGAATTCGAGGGCCTGCCGCTCGCGATTCTCGAAGCACTCAGCGCCGGACTTCCCTGCGCAATCACACCCAATCTTCTGGCGGAGATGCCTTTTCTCGATGCGACAAATTCCATTTCCATCGGCGATGATGGAGCATGGGCTGAAGTTCTTACAGACCCGGCACGACTGAACTCACTCGGCAGAAACGCACGCCAGCTTGCGGAGAGCTGCTTTTCTTTCGACACGATGGCAACCCGCTACGAAACGCTCTACGTAGAGGCGCGAAAATGAAGCTGCACTTTCACGAACCACCAGCGGCGCAAAAATTCGGCGGACTCGACGCAGCAATCCGCAGTATGCAACGAGCGATGGAAACACTCGGCCACACAGTCGAAGTGAATCCCCCCGCCGGAGTTGCAGACGCAGCGCATTTCCACGGAATGTGGCAACCGGGGTTCCCATCGCTCGCACGCCGATACCGCGCGCTTGGCGTGCCGTGTGTCGTCAGTCCGCACGGAATGCTGGAGCCGTGGGCGTGGATGCACAAACGTTGGAAGAAACTTCCATACTGGCACCTCATCGAGAAGCGATGGACGCGTCGCACTTCCTGCATACTCGCCACGGCGAAGACCGAGGCGGATCGTCTGTTGCGCTTTTTCCCGCGAACACGAATCGCCGCTCTGCCGCTCGGCCTCACGGGTGACGCGCGACCCGATTACGCCGCAGCCCGCGCGAAGCTCGGCTGGTCCGACGACGAAACGGTGCTGCTCTTCCTCTCGCGCATTCACAAAAAGAAGGGACTCGATCTACTGCTCAAGGCGCTCACGAAAATCCCGCTGCCCGTGCGCACCCGCCTCGTCATTGTCGGCCCCGAGGAGCACCCTGCCTACGCAGCGCAGTGCCGTAACTTCGCGAATCAAAACGCTGCGAGCCTCCCACAAATCCAATGGCGTGGTGCGATATGGGGCGACGATCGCTGGGCCTATTTACAAGGAGCAGATTTATTTTGCCTGCCGACACACTCTGAAAATTTCGGTCTCGCCGTGCTTGAAGCCTGCCAGTGCGGCACCACCGTGCTCACTACGACAGCCACCCCTTGGGCCAGCCCACTCGCACAACGCGGCTTCATCTGCGAGCCACTCGTCGAAAGTGTTCGCACGGTTCTCAGCGCTTTTTTTCAAACACGCCCGTCGCCTGCGCAACGCATGTCACTTGCCGAATGGGCGCTCGCTAATTACGACTGGAACGTGCTCGCCCCGCGCTACGCGGAACTTTACGCCTCACTATAAATGGCTACACCGCACGCGATGTCAGACATTCAGCCCAACACGCCCGAGGCAAAGAAACTGGCGCGTAAAGTCAGCGATTTATTTTTGTGTATCGCCGCTGCCAACATCGTGCTCATTGCCATCGTCCTCTGGCCGCGGAGCGGAAAACAGGAGCAACAATCGGCAGCAACTCCGACACAAACGGACGCCGCCACACATGGCGCAATCCACGAAATGGAGGCAGTGCTCGCCGACGCTCTCGCTGATTACAATGCGAAGGACGAATCACGTTTTACCGCTCACTTCTCCAAACAGGCCGAACCACCGATGGACTCGCGTGTTTTTAAGAATCTCTTCATTGGTATTTATCACGACGAGTTTGGCGATGTGCTTTCAAAAACATTAAGCAGCGCGGAATCGTCGTCCGACCCAGACTTCGGAATGCTCGTTTACATCGTGGAATGTAAAAAGCGCCCAAAGACAAAACTCAGCGTCAATTTTCGTCGCGAAAATGGAGTGATGAAAATTGCACAATGGCGGATGGAGAAGATGTAGCATTCGCTGCACAACAAGCCGGCTTTGAGGTCGGTTTTGAGCCAATAAAAAATCTTTAAAAAAGTGCTCTAAAGATTCGACACACCATCGCGCTGCGATGTAGAAGTCACGTCGCTATGCCTACACCCAAAAAATCCAAAGCAAAAAAACCCGCCACAAAAACCAAACGTAAAGCGAATCCCGCTTTGATGAAGCCCGTCCAGCCGGACGCCGCGCTCTCACTCATCGTGGGCTCCAAGCCGCTCGCACGCGGCCCGCTCACGAAGAAACTGTGGGAATACATCAAAAAGAACAAACTGCAGGACGCCAAGAAGCGCACCATGATCAACGCGGATGACGCGCTGAAAGTGATCTTCAACGGCAAGAAGCAGGTTTCGATGTTTGAGATGACCAAGCTCGTCTCGAAGCACGTCAAGTAAGCTTAACGCGTAATATTCACTCAAAAGAGGGCGTGTTGGAAACAACACGCCCTCTTTTTTTGCCCTGATTGATGGAGGGATGAACCTGTTTCTCTATTTTTAGAAACCTTCGCTTCCGATGTGAGTTTCATCACCAGTTATGAATGCCAATTCCTGCGGCCACATCACCCCGCTCGTCACACGCCGTGACGTGCTGCAAACACTCTCCTGCGGATTTGGCTGGCTGGCCTTTTCCGGGCTCGCTGCCAGCAAAGCCCGCGCAGTGGAGGCACCGCTCGCGCCCAAGGCGACACATTTCCCTGCACGGGCGAAGCGTGTGATCTTTCTGTGTATGCGCGGCGGGCCGTCACACGTGGATACGTTCGACTACAAACCAAAGCTCACCGCCGACAACGACAAACCGGGAAAACGACCGGGCACCAAACTTCTCGGATCGAAATGGAAATTTCAACAGAGGGGCAAAAGCGGTCTGTGGATTTCCGATCTCTTCCCCGGAGTGGCGCAACATGCAGACGAGATGTGCCTTGTGCGCTCGATGCAAACGGACGTGCCGGCGCATCCGCAGGCGATGGTCAAGCTGCACACGGGAAACTCGCAATTCGTGCGACCATCGCTCGGCGCATGGGCGCTCTACGGCCTCGGGACTACAAACGAAAACCTGCCCGGCTTCATTACCATCGCTCCGCCTTCCGGTTTCGGCGGAGCACAGAATTACGGCAGCGCGTTTCTTCCGGCGATCTATCAGGCCACGCGCATAGGCTCGGATAATCGGAGCATCGCCAACGCGCAGGTGAGAAATATCGAAGGAACACTCAGCCCCACGGCGCAGCGCGCCGAGTTGGAACTCATCCAGACATTGAACCGCGAGGCGCTGCGACGTGACAAATACAACCCGGAAATCGAAGGCGTCATCGAGAGCTACGAACTCGCATTTAAGATGCAAAGTCAGATGCCCGCCGTGATGGATCTCACCAAGGAGACCGAGGCGACCAGGAAACTCTATGGGATCGGCGGTGCAAGTGACGACATGGGCCGAAAGTGCCTGCTTGCCCGCAAGCTTGTGGAATCCGGCGTGCGCTTCGTGGAGGTCACACATGGGAATTGGGATCAGCATTTCAACCTCACCACTGCCATCGAGCGCAACGCCCGCGAGGTGGACACGCCCATCGCAGGGCTGCTCACGGATTTAAAACAACGCGGCTTGTTGAAGGATACGCTCGTTGTGTGGAGCGGTGAGTTTGGTCGCACTCCTCATGCGCAAGGCGGCGACGGACGCGACCACAACAACAAAGGCTTCACGCTTTGGATGGCTGGCGGCGGCACAAAGGGCGGCACGAGCTACGGCGAAACGGACGAATACGGCTACGAAGCGGTGACGAACAAAGTGCAAATCCACGACCTGCACGCAACCATCCTCGCGATGCTTGGGCTGAACCACGAAAAGCTGACGTTCAACTATGCGGGTCGCGACTTCCGGCTCACAGACGTGAGCGGCACCGTCATCAAGGACATCTTTGTTTAGCCAAAGCCGCCCTACGCAAGGATGCCCTTCACCACTTTTCCGTGCACATCCGTGAGACGGAAATCGCGACCAGCATAGCGATATGTGAGCCTTTCGTGATCAAAGCCGAGACAATGTAAAATCGTCGCCTGCATGTCGTGGACATGAACTGGGTTTTCTACAGCGTTGAAGCCGAGATCGTCGGTCATCCCAAACGTCAGACCGCGCTTAATGCCGCCGCCCGCGAGCCACATCGTGTATGCCTGTGGATGATGATCCCGCCCTTGCGAGCGACCGAGCGATGGATTCGTCTCCACCATCGGTGTGCGGCCAAATTCACCACCCCAGATCACCAGTGTCTCGTCGAGCAATCCCCGCTGCTTGAGATCCATGACGAGCGCAGCGCTCGCTTGATCCGTCTTTCCACAATTCTGTTTGGAGTTCCCGCTCACATCCGAGTGCGCATCCCAGCCTTCGTGGTAGATGTTCACAAAGCGCACGCCGCGCTCGATCATCCGGCGCGCAAGCAAACAGGCGCGAGCGAAGGAAGGCTTGCCCGGATCGCATCCATACATATCGAGCGTTTCCTTGCTCTCGCTTTTCAAGTCCATCAGTTCCGGCGCGCTCGTCTGGAGCTTGAACGCCATTTCATAGTTTGAGATGCGTGTCGCAATTTCCGGGTCGCCCACTTCGCGGAGCTGACGCTCGTTGAGCGTGCGCACGAGGTCGAGCGTGTCGCGCTGGAGTCGCGAGTCCATGCCTTCCGGACTGCTCACGTTTAAAATCGGATCGCCCTGATTACGAAAGCGCGTGCCCGTGTAGAGCGTTGGCAAAAATCCACTAGACCAGTTCGCCGCGCCGCCGCTGATTCCGCTGCCAGTGCTCATCACGACAAACGCGGGCAACTCCTGCGTCTCAGCGCCAAGTCCGTATAGCACCCACGATCCGAGGCTAGGGCGGCCCGGCTGCTGGAAGCCTGTGTTGAAAAATATTTGCGCGGGAGCGTGGTTGAATTGATCGGTCTTCACCGACTTCACGAGACAGATGTCGTCCACGATTTTTGCCAGATGCGGCAGCACTTCGCTGATTTCCGCACCACTCTGCCCATGCTTTGCAAATTTAAACCTGGGTCCCATCACTGCTGCATCCGAACGGATGAAGGCGTAACGCTGCCCTGCAATTACCGATGCTGGAATCGGTTTTCCCTCCAACTTTACCAATTCTGGTTTGTAGTCGAAAAGGTCGAGTTGCGAAGGCGCACCCGCCATGAAAAGATGGATCACCCGCTTCGCCTTGCCGGGAAAGTGTGGCTGCCTTGGCGCCAGCGCATTTCCAAAAGAGGCACCGCGTGCCGCAGCACCAGTGAGCAGCGAAGCCAGTGCGATTTTTCCAAGCCCCACACCGCACTCACCGAGGAAATGGCGACGCGTCACATCGAGGCAGCTTTGTTGGAACGGGTTCATACTTGTGACAATCCAGCACAAGCCCGCTTGCTAGTCACGCTGGCACTCGCCTTTTTGCAAAAAACTGCGCATACGCTCGGCGATGCTCGAATGGTGGCAATATATTCTCCTCGCTGTCGCAGGCCTCGCGGGCGGATTTATTGATGCCATCGCTGGCGGCGGCGGACTGATCACGGTGCCAGCGCTTTTGTGGGCGGGGCTGCCCGTGCAGTTCGCTCTTGGAACAAACAAACTGCAATCATCCTGCGGCACCACGCTCGCCGTGGTGCGCTACACGCACGCGGGGCTGATCGATTGGCGTTCACTGCGTCTTGCTATGGTCGTCACTTTTATCGCAGCCGTGCTTGGCGTTTGGAGCGTTCATACGCTGAACGATGCTCTGCTTTCTCGCATCGTCCCGTTGCTACTAATGATTGTCGCAATTTACACTGCGCTGAATCCCGGCCTCGGCGAACGTCCACGCACAGCGCGCATGAACGCGGCGACTTTCGCCCTCACTTTCGGAACGATACTTGGTTTTTACGACGGCTTTTTCGGCCCGGGCGCAGGGTCGTTCTGGATGCTCGCGTGCGTTATCACGCTCGGACAAGACTTACGCACCTCCACTGGCACGACAAAGGCACTCAACCTCACCAGCAACATCGCCTCTGTGATCACCTTTGGATTTTCCGGCTGCCTCCGCTGGGACGTAGGCGCGGCAATGATCGCAGGACAACTCATCGGCGCACGCCTCGGCAGCGGACTCGTCGTCGCGCGCGGTGCGAAAATCATCCGCCCCATCTTCATCGCAACCGCACTGGCACTGGCTGCAAGTCTGCTTTGGAAAAGCTTTGCGGGAAACTGAACGCTCATCACCTCTGCACGCGTAGCAACTCCACGCCGAAATCTTCGACGGTAAAACACACCGCTCCGTTCTCCATTGCGAGTGGACGCCATTGTTTCAGGGCGCGTTCAAAAATTTCCACGCCCTTGATGCCTTTTGGGAAAGTGACGACGACCTTTTGATTTTCGTAGGGATTGTGGCAGGCGAAGACGAGGACGGTGCGCTTGGCGGCATCCAAAGATTCGCCCACCAACACTTCGCCGGATGAAATCTGAAACCAACAATCCGCAGGAACAGCCGCAAGCCCTCCGGGCACGATTGGCTCGCCCACGTTCGGATCGTTCCTCTCTGTTTTGCTGATGCGCGTCGAATAAACGGCGCTGGGGATTCCAATTTCGACGAGTTCAGGACCAACGACGGCGAATCGCTCATTCACGCGCGCCAGGTCTTTTCCAAGGGCGTCGAGTTCAAAAGTTTTGAAATCAATCTGACCTCTCACGTAGTGAAACATATAGCCTCGCAGCCCGAATACGATGGACGTGGCGATGCTGTAGCCAACGCGGTTGGGGTTCCCTTTTCCGACGAGACCCGGCGACGCATCGTCGTAGCGGAGAAAGCCTATGTCGCGCGATTTGGCGACCGCCCACGCTTGATTGAGATGCCCCCAATGCCCGCCGCGTTTGAAATGAAAATCGTAATAGCCGAACAGATCCATGTCCTGCACTTGGGCCACACCCGCCATTTTGTAGGAGCCGACATAGGTGGCGTGATAAGGATCCCATTGATGCACGTTTTGCACATCGCGAGTGCGGCCTGTGTATGTCTTGCCGATGTTGTCGCTCCACAGATGATAGCCATACACAGCCTTGCTGTCCTTGATGCTCTCGCAGACCTCCTGCGCCTTCGTGGGATTCTTGAAGACGTGCTGTTCCTCCACGAGTAAATCCACGAGCATCTGCACATCATGTTTCGCGCAGATTGCGAGGCGCTTCGCGTCATATTTGCAGAGCACCGCATTGAAGCCCGCGTTTTTGATGGCGATGATCAGTTTTTCAAACTCCTCCGGTTCGGATGGCAGATTATCCCCCGCGTAGCCTTTGTTGAAAATGATCCCAAATCTGTCCGGTTTGATACGCTCAGCGGCAGGCGCATCAGCACCATGCACTGCGTTGGATAATACGAACAGACAGACGAGAAGAAATTGCCGGGCGGTATGCATGGGAGTTTGATCGACTGAGACCCTGATAATGCCACTACCCTCGCCGCGCGAGCTTTGCTTGAGCGGAACACATCACTTCTTTGCTTGTCTCTCAATGCCATGCACTGTTTGCATCGCACCATGAAGCTCCTCGCCTCTCTCACAGCCATCACCATCCTTTCAACTTTCACCTTCGCCGAAGAACAATGGGTGACGTATCCCGGTGGCGACGGACCCGGCAAGGGCAAGCATGTCGTCCTGCTCGCGGGCGATGAGGAATACCGCTCGGAGGAGGCGCTGCCCCAGTTGGGAAAAATTCTTTCGCAGCGCCATGGATTCAAATGCACGGTGCTGTTTTCCATCAACAAGGCCTCCGGCAACATTGACCCCAATGTAGGGGACAACCAACCCGGCATGGAGGCACTCGGCAGCGCGGATTGCGTAATCACTTCGCTCCGTTTTCGCAGGTGGCCCGATGAACAGGCCAAGCACTTCGCTGATTACTATGCTGCGGGCAAACCACTCATCGGACTGCGCACGAGCACGCACGCTTTCAACGGAATTGCCAAGGGCAGCCCATACGAGAAGTGGAATTGGAACAACAAGGAGTGGGCCGGCGGTTTCGGGCGTCAGGTATTCGGGGAAACTTGGGTAGCACACCACGGCGGACATAAATCCGAAGCTACGCGTGGCATCATTGAGGATGCATCCAAAGACGACGCGCTCCTCCGCGGTGTGAAGGACATCTTCGGCACGACCGATGTTTACACCGCCAACCCGATGGCGGATTCCAAAATTCTCGTCCGCGGCCAGGTGCTTGTGGGCATGAAGCCGACTGACGCACCTGTCGTCGGAAAAAAGAACGAGCCCATGCAGCCGATCGTGTGGACGCGCGAGCACAAGAATGATGCCGGCAAGACAAACAAAGTGCTCTGCACCACGATGGGTGCGGCGACTGATTTGGAAAACGAAGACCTGCGCCGCCTCATCGTCAACGCGGTGTATTCATTCACCGGACTCGAAGTGCCGCAGAAAGCGGACGTATCAATTGTCGGTGAATTCACACCGCATATGTATGGCTTCAACGGTTACACCAAAGGAGTGAAACCAGAGGACCACGCTCTGAAAAAATAGCGCGCCCCACCGCTCCCGCCCCAAGCCGTCGCGAGCGATGCGCTATCCACTCTACAACGCAAGCATTTTCAAAATCGGCTACGTCCTCGGACAGCTCATCCCGCGCCCCATCGCGCAGCGGATCGCGAGTGCCGTAGGCACGTGGAGTGTATGGCGCAGTGAAGAGCTTCGCGATGTAATGGGCGAAAATCTTCGCATCGCAACGGGTCGCACCGGCGCTGAACTCAAACAACTCGTCCTCGACAACGTCCGCAGCTTCGCACGGATGCTCGGTGACTACTTCATCTGTGCCAGCAACCACACCGAACGCGCCCGCGAACTCGTCACCAAGTGGGACGGCATCGAGCACCTCGAAGCCTCACGCGCACGAGGCAAGGGCACCATCCTCATCACCGGCCACCTCGGCCATTGGGAACTCGGCGGCCTTTTGCTCGCACTCGATAAAGTCCCCATCACCGTCGTCACCCTCCCCGAGCCCACCGATGAACTCATGCAGTGGCGTGAAGCCACCCGCCGCCGCCTCGGCATCCAGACCATCGCCGTCGGCCCCGGCCACGACTTCGCCTTCGTCGAAATGCTCCGCACCCTCCGCAACAACGGCGTCCTCGCCATGCTCGTGGATCGCCCCTACTCCGGCACCGGTATGCTTGTGCAGCAATTCGGGCACGAAACACAATTCAGCACCGCCGCCGCCACACTCGCCCACCACACCGGAGCGAGCATCGTCCCCGCATTCGTCCTTCGCCAGCCCGACAATCTCTACCACGCCATGGCCTGCCCCGCCATCGAGCAAACCCGCGGCGACCTCCGCGAAACACTAGCGCCCAACGTCCAGCGCATCGCCGACCTTTTCGCAGAACTCATCCGCCAGCACCCAGAGCAATGGTTCAACTATGTCCCTGTCTTCACTCATTAAAATCGCACTCACCCTCGCACTCGCCCCGCTACTGCATTCACAAGACCTGAGCGCCGACGAACAAAAAACCCTCGTCACCAAACTCCAGCTACACCGCGCGCAAAACCCCGCACTCGCCGCCGACTTCACCGAGGAAAAAACCACCCACCTCCTCAACAAACCCGTCATCAGCAACGGCACCATCGCCTTTCAAACTCCAAACAAATTCCGGCGCGAACTCAAGGGCAACTCCCCCAGCCTCACCGTCTGCAACGGCAGCGAACTCTGGATCTACTACCCCAATTTCAAACAAGCCGAGCACTACACACTCGGCCAGCGCCAGAGCTTCGACGACAATCTCGCCGCACTCACCGCCGGCCTCAATTTTACCGACGTCGAAAAATACTTCCGCCTCGCAGCAGCGAAAGACGGCACCGCCACCCGCATCACACTCACCCCGAAAAACAGCAGCCTCAAACGCGTCCTCACCACACTCACAGTCTGGCTCGACGCCGAAGGCACCGTGCAGAAAACCGACTCCACCCTCCCCAAAGGCGACCGCATCGTTACCACCTTCCGCAACGTCCGCGCCACCAAACAAAGCGACGCCAAATTCGACTACACCCCGCCCGCCGACGCACAGATCAGCAACCCGCTCGGCAAATAATATCCAAAGAAAATCTCCTTTGCCTCCACAGCCCCGCGCCTACTTTCCGCCGCCGCCGCACTACCTCATGGTGTAATGGTAGCACAGCAGATCCCCATACTTGCCGCGCAACAGGTCTGCTGCCTTTTTGTTGCACGAGTGCGCTGAAATTTTCGATCTTGGAAGCACCGAGGTCGTCTTCGCCACTGAAGCGTGTCCAGAAGGTCTTTTGCGAATTGGACGTGCTTGCGTAATCGTGCTTTAGCGCGCTTCGCTTGCGTCACTTTCCAAATCCGCCACGCCTCGTGCTTGAGCAGCATTGCCTTTCCGTTGTGTGGGCGTCATCTGCCTGTCTCAACTCATGAAGCGCTTTCTAGTCAGTCTCTTTCTCCACGCGGCATTCGCGAATGCTTATTCTGTCGAACCCTCCGGCGCGAAGCTGCCGATCATCTCCCTACCGGTGCGCGTGCATCTTGTGCAATCCGGGGCGATCCCGGAAATGCACACGACGCTCGTCGAGGCGGACATCCGGCGCATCTTTGTCAAAGTGAACACGGTCTGGGCGCAGGCGGGCATTCAGTTTGAGATCGAGTCCATCGGGCCGACGCAGGCGATCGCGCCCGGCCCGGAGGCGCAAAGCAAGCTGGAGTTTGCGCAGGTAAAGGCGATGATCCCCAAGGAGCGCCTCAGCCAGACGGTGCTGGATGTTTGCTACGTGAAGAAGGTCGGGCCGAATGGATTCTTTTACGAGGAATTGATTGTGGTGAAGGACACCGCGTCGCTCAAAGAAGTGCCCGGCGGCCTGGATGAGCCATTGCCGCGCGTCACCTCGCATGAGATCGGTCACGCGCTGGGACTCCAGCACCGACAGGACACGAGAAATCTGATGGCTTCCGGCACCACGGGCTTTTCATTGAATGAAACCGAAATCGCGATGGCGCGGGCCAAGGCGAAGGAGCGACTGGACAAGTATCATTCGTCGCAGGGTGAACCCCAAGCACTACGCTGAGCAGTCGCGCTGGATCAATTCAGACAGGGCAGAAGGAGTCTCTGCAAAAAAGCCGCTGACGGAAACGAGCGTCGACCGTATGGCGGAAGGTATGGATGTAACGCCCGAAGACAGAAAAATTCTCGATGCAATCATCACCGAGATGCATGGCCCGGCGACGACTCCGAAATCTTGTGGAAAAAGACGACCAGAACCGTGGCGCGCTCCGATACTCATTCGTGGGAGCGACGTATTCAAACGGCACACCACAAATCACCAATCAAAACTAATATGACTAAACTCGAAATCAAAGGCGACTGGAACATCACCAAGGGGAAACTGAAACAGAAATGGGCGAAACTCACGGACGACGATCTCCAATACGTCGAAGGCAAGCAAGAGGAACTGCTTGGCACGATTCAGAAATGCACGGGCGAAACTCGCGAAGCGGTCGAAAAAGAGATCAAGCCACGAGTGTCCGGCAGTAACTACCACAGTAGTAATTGGTTGCAATCTTGCGGTGTCAAAGGGTTGAAGTCATGTTTTGCAAGTAGTTCATGGAGAGGCATTTTCTCAAATGGATGGACACTCAGAAGTTGCAAAGTTCTGTGCAGCGT
>CANJNZ010000026.1 GCA_947476045.1 Chthoniobacteraceae bacterium | reverse complement strand
GCTTGATGACGCCACGCTTGCGCGCACCGACGTTTGTTGCTGTGCTGTTCCCGTCGGTCGCCAAAGCGCCGCCCCTTTGCTGATGTTGTTTTTCTTCAACCATAGACCCAGTGAACCACGCCCACCGGATCCCTCTCATGTCATCTATATGAGCTTTGGGTCGTTAGGCGATTCTTCACGCATCTTCTATGAGACACACTGAACGCCATCGCACTCACCGCATTGGCTGGCTACGCGCCGCCGTCCTCGGCGCCAACGACGGCATCGTTTCCACGGCCAGTTTGATCGTCGGTGTCGCCGCCGCCGAGTCCAGCCGCGGCAGCATTTTGGTCGCTGGCATTGCCGGCTTGGTGGCCGGTGCGATGTCGATGGCCGCAGGCGAGTATGTCTCTGTCAGTTCGCAATCCGATACGGAGAGCGCGGACTTGGAGCGAGAGCGTGACGAACTGGCCACCGACGGGCCACACGAACACGCCGAACTGGCCGCCATCTATGTCGGGCGCGGACTGGACGCCGCGCTGGCAGACCAGGTCGCCACGCAACTCATGGCGAAGGACGCCTTGGGCGCTCATGCCCGTGACGAGTTGGGCATTTCCGACACTCTCAGTGCGCGGCCCGTGCAGGCGGCACTGGCTTCCGCTGCTACCTTTGCGGTCGGTGCGGCCATGCCACTTCTACTCGTCGTCGTGGTTCCTACCTACGCGCTTGTTTGGACGGTTACGGCCAGTTCGTTGTTTTTTCTCGCGCTGTTAGGTTCGCTAGCGGCTCGCGCAGGCGGTTCATCCGTGTTGCGCGCCACCGTGCGCGTCACCTTTTGGGGCGCACTTGCGATGGCGCTCACGGCGGGAGTCGGCGCTTTGTTTGGAGCGACTTTATGAGACGCTTTTCCGCAATGGCCACAAAGCCTATGCGCTGCAGCCCCGAATGAGTTCGGGGTGGACTCACTTGCAGATGCGCTCCGGGTCGCTGGACTTGGGGTCGTTAGGCGCCAAAACGCTCGCCTTCCATTCGATTTCCACTATCGTTTTTCCATGCCTGTGACACTGCCACTAAACGACATGACCGTTTCAGAGAAACTTCAACTCATGGAAACGCTCTGGGAGGACTTGAGTCGCAACGCCGATGCGCTCGAATCTCCCGAGTGGCACCGCGATGTGCTGGAGGAGCGCGAGCGCCGTATCGCCTCAGGCGAGGCGCGTTTTTCTGACTGGGAGGAGGCCAAGGCCGACATCCGCAAGCGGGTGTCATGAGGATCGAGATTCTAGACGACGCGAAGGATGATCTGGTTGTCGGCTTTCACTTCTACGAGGAGCAGTCACCGGGACTTGGTTCCTATTTCCTCGATTCTCTTTTCGCCGACATTGATTCATTGCTTCTCTACGCTGGCACTCACCGCATCGTCTATGGCTCGCACCGCTGTGTCGCGAGCCGGTTCCCTTTCGCGATCTACTACCGCGTCGAGACAGATGTCATTCGTGTCCGTGCCGTCATTGATTGTCGCCGCAATCCGACATGGATTCGACGGCGATTACGACGCAAAAGCTCCTAACCCCTATGCGCTGCAGCCCCGAATGGGTTCGGGTAGACTCACTTGCAGGAGCGTTCCGATTGGCTGAGTCTGGGGTCGTCTAGCGTCCTCTGCGCCTCCCTTGTATCGAAGGCTTGAGTTTCTGCGCCGAACGAGCACACTCTCTCCATGAGCACCAAGCAAATCGTCCAAGACCTCCTGCAAAAGCTCCCAGAAAACGTCTCTTTGCACGATATCGCCCAAGAGATCGAGTTTGTGGCCGGAGTTCGTCAGGGTCTTGCCGAGATCGAGCGCGGTGAGCGCATCCCCATCGAGGATATCGAGCGCGAACTGCCGTCATGGGTTATCAGGTAGCTCTCTCACCGACTGCCCGCCGTGACCTCCGCGACATCGTTCGCTACATCTCTTTGGATTCGCCGGAGCGTGCGGTCACATTCGGCCAGTTTCTCATCATCAGCACCAAACGACTTGCGGACTTCCCGGAGATGGGTCGCGTTGTTCCTGAGTTCGACGATCCACTCATCCGCGAGATTATCGTTCGCTCATACCGCGTTATTTACCGTCTCGATCACGGGGACTGCCGTGTGGACGTTGCTCGATTCTGGCACGGCGCACGTGGCAACCCCGAAATTGAAAACGCCTGACCATGCACCGCATCTCCGAATGATTTCGGGGTGGACTCACTTGCAGAAGCGCTCCGCGTCGCTGAGCTTGGGGTCGTCAGGCGCTTATGCGTTCGTCCTGTGAACGATGGTTCAACCAAACCAGCATCCGCCTAAGAACTATCTCCGACGCACCATCGGCGTTTTTCTCTGCTTCCTTCCCGTGCTGGTTCCGCTGGCATCGTTGCTTGCGGGCTTGGTTCGTCACCAGGCGAATTACTTTTCAGCGGTGGGTTTCGTCGTAGCGGCAGCCTCTTTCGCAGCCCTCAATATTTACTGGTGCGTCATCCGTCCATCGCTGTTTCGGCGTCGGCATGGCCCCGAGGCAGAGTATAGCGGCCCATCACCAGTTCCGATATTCGGAGACATTCTCGCCGTCTTGAGTGCGCTCTTCGGTTTTGGCGCCATCGGCACTGCAGCACTGGCATTGTTGGTCGTTGCTCTCAACCCCGGTGGCACGCCGTGGTTTGTGTTCGTCACATGGCGCGATTCCGCTCTATGGGATTCAACTCCATGAGCCCGGAATCGCCCATGCGCTGCAGCCACGAATGGGTTCGGGTGGACTCACTTGCAGGAGCGTTCCGATTGGCTGAGTCTGGGGTCGTAGGCTTTTTCCCACCTTTTCTGTAAACGACCTAAAAATACTCAATCCAATGCGAGAGGTTTTCGTCAATCAGGACCACGCACGAGTCGGCTTTTATAAATCCGTCCTTGATGATGCCGGCATCCCGAACTTCATCCGCAACCAATATGCGAACAACATCACCGAGATGCCATCGGCGGTGTTTTTTCCGGCGCTCTGTGTCGTCAACGATGACGACTATGACCGTGCGATGCACATTCTCGGCGAGATTTACTACGCGCCGCCGTCGCAGGCAGCAGAATGGCGCTGCCCATGTTGCAACGAAGAGGTGCCTGGTAATTTCGATTCGTGCTGGAATTGTGGAGCGCTTCGCACCGTCTCTACAGTGAATTCCGATGAACCCGGAAATACATAACCGCGCGCCGCTGCGAAACCCGAAAGCTTTCGGAGTAACGCGGGCGGCTCCCGTGACTTTGGTCGGCATCGCAGCAGCAGCAATTTCCTGCTGGAGCAGAGTTTTCATCCGGCACATCGCTTTTTAAAAAGGCTGGTCCGGCGACTTTTTCGTGCGTTCCCCGGTTTGTGCAGGCACAAGTTGCACCACTTTTCCAATGACTAACTCCGAACTCACAGCACAGCTCGAACGCTACAAGTGGTATCACATCATCCCGCTCACGCCCGCCGTCTCCACACCGGGGCGCGCGGATTTTGCCAGCCATCACGCGCCGGTGCTGCGGCAGATGGATGCGGTGGACTTCCGGGGGAAGCGTGTGGTGGACATCGGCTGCCGGGACGGGAAGTTTTGCTTCGAGGCGGAAAAACGCGGGGCAGCGGAGGTGCTGGGCGTTGATACTTCGCTGTCGCTCGGTGCGGTGGAGCTGTTGATTCCGTTTTTTAAAAGCAAGGTGCGGATGCTTGAGATGGGGCTTTACGACCTGAATGTGGCGGAGCACGGGCAATTCGACATCGTGCTCTTCCCCGGCGTGCTCTACCACTTGCGCTATCCGTTCACGGCTCTGAAGACGCTCGCCGATCTGCTGCCGGATGGCGGGCGGATGATTATCGAGACGGGAATTTTTGCCGATGAAGACAAGCGCGCGCTGCTCTTCTGCCCAGTGGGAAAGGAAAGCCCCTACGAGCCGTCGAGCGTCACTTTTTACAATCGCAAAGGGATGGTGGATTCGCTGAAAACATTTGGCCTGCGAGTGGATGCGGTGGACTACAAGAGCGACAAGGATCGCAAGCGCACCGACGGCGAAATTATCCGCGGGACATTCCTTTGCACAAAAGACAGCGCCCTCGCCGCCGAACACCCGCAGCACTATTGGGTGGGCGGTGCGCACAAGCACTGGCAGAAGAGCTGAAACCAAACGTTTGCCCGGAACGCCACGCGACCGTCATTTCCGAAATGCCCGAAATACCCTGGAGTAAAACCATCCTCCCCCGCCGTAGTCTGCTGGACATCCCGTTGCGCGAGCTCTGGCAATACCGCGACCTCGTGTGGCTGATGGCGAAGCGCAATCTCACCGCGCAATACAAGCAGACGGTCCTCGGTCCCGCTTGGTTCATCATCCAGCCGCTGCTCACAACGGTCGTCTTCAGCTTCCTCTTTGGCCGTGTCGCCGGCATGGGCACCGACCACATCCCGCACTTCCTTTTCTACATGAGCGGGCTCGTCGTCTTCGGCTTCCTCGGCGAGTGCGTGAACAAGACCGCCCTCACCTTCACGCGCAATGCGGCGCTTTTTGGAAAAGTCTATTTTCCCCGCCTCGCCGCACCGCTCTCGCAGATGCTCACGAACCTCGCCGGCTTCGGCGTGCAGTTTGCCGTGTTCCTGATCGGCCTCGCATATTACTGGGCCAAAATGCACTGGTTCCCCGACCCGCAACACACCATCCACCTCGACCCGAACTGGCGCATTGCGCTGCTCCCCGCGCTCCTTTTTCAAACCGCGCTGCTCGGCCTCGGCGTTGGCTTCATCGTCGCCGCGCTCACCACGCGCTACCGCGATCTGCAAATGGCAGTGGGCTTCGGTGTGCAACTCTGGATGTATGCAAGCAGCGTCGTCTTTCCGCTCTCAAAAATCAAAGACCCCACCTATGTCGCAGTGCTGAAACTGAACCCTATGGTGCCCATCATCGAATCATTCCGCTACGCCTTCCTCGGCGAAGGCGTTGTCACGCAAAGCGACCTCTTCGTCAGCGCCGCGACCTGCGTGGCGGTATTCTTCGTCGGGCTGATGATGTTCTGCAAAACAGAGCAGACGGTGATGGATACGGTTTGAAATGACGAATGACGCATGACGAATTCTGAATGAATGACGAATATCGCATGACGAATTTTTACGATACTATCGAGCCTTGGGAAAAGGACTGGCCTGATGACGAACTCGACGCGGAGGAAAGCTGCGTTATTCGTGAGGATGCTGCTGGTTCGCGTGATGGATACGATTTGGAGGAACGGACTGCGAAGTTTGGGGAGGCGGTGATTGATTTCCTGAAAAAAATCCCGCGAGGCCCTCACACGTATCGGCTCATCGATCAACTCACCGGCTGCGGCACGAGCATCGGCGGCAACTATTGTGAGGCTGACGATGCTGTGTCGCGAAAAGAGTTCGTCCTGAAAATCAACACCTGCCGCAAAGAGGCGCGTGAAGCAAAATTCTTCATCCGAATGCTCGCCCGTGCAGTTCCCGACTTGAAACCCGAAGCCCGCATCCTGTGGGAGGAAGCCCGCGCCCTCCACCTCATCTTCTCCCGAATCCGCCGCACCACCCTCGAACGCAAATGAAGCTATTTCATTCGTCATCCGTCATCCGTCATTCATTCGGAATCCGTCATTCGTCATCCGTCATTCATCCGTCATCCGTCATTCACCCGTCATCCGTCATTTCCCAATGAGTCTCGCCATTAAAGTCGAATCCCTCAGCAAGCTCTACCGCCTCGGCGAGCTGGGGCGGCGCTCGTTTTTGCACGACTGGAAAAACAAGCTGCTGCGCATCGCGGAGCCGGATGATGCGCCGGGAAATTTCTGGGCATTGCGCGACATCAATTTCGACATCGAACAAGGACAGGTCGTCGCGGTCATCGGGCACAATGGCGCAGGCAAATCCACTTTGCTGAAAATCCTCAGTTCCATCACATCCCCCACGCGGGGCTCGGTGAAACTGCGCGGTCGCGTCGCATCGCTGCTCGAAGTGGGCACCGGCTTTCACAATGAACTCACCGGGCGCGACAACGTCTTCCTCAACGGCGCGATCCTCGGCATGACCACGCGCGAAGTCGCCAAAAAGTTCGACGATATCGTGGCCTTTTCCGAAATCGCAGATTTCATAGACACGCCGGTGAAACGCTACAGCAGCGGGATGCGCGTGCGCCTCGCCTTCGCCGTGGCCGCGCATCTGGAGCCGGAGATTTTGATCGTGGATGAAGTGCTGGCCGTTGGTGACGCAGCCTTCCAGCAGCGGTGCGTGGGAAAAATGGGCGAGGTTTCACGCAGCGGACGCACCGTGCTCTTCGTCAGCCACAACGCCGCTGCGGTCGAAAATCTCTGCACACGCGGCATCGTGCTGCATCACGGACGCATGGATTTCGACGGCACGCAGACCGAAGCGCTCCGGCACTACGCGAGCCATTTTGCAAACGCCGATGGCGATCTCCGCAAACGCACGGACCGCACGGGAAGCGGCGAGGCGCGCATCACAGCCGTCGAGTTTAGAGACGCTCAGGGAAGTCCCACAAAAGCCATCACCAGCGCCGATCCCGTCGAAGTGTGGATTCACTACGAATGCGCCGCGCAATTGCCGAAGCTCACGGCAAATTTGACCATCACCACACCCGTCGGCGCAGCGCTCATCACGCAATCGAACAACTTCACCGCGCAACCACTGGAAAACCCGCCTCTGCGTGGCGCGCTCGTCTGCCGCCTCGACACGCTCCCGCTCATCGAAGGCACCTATCGTTTCGATATCGGCCTCTACCCGCACTTCCGCCTCCGCGTGCCCCTCGACGAGCTGAAAAATGCCGCCGAACTGCAAGTCATGGCCGGTAATTTTTTCGGCGGAGGAAAAATGCCCCACACTCCTGCCGGCGACGGTCCCATGCTCGTGCGCGGCATGTGGCGTGTCGAATCCTCCGCGGCCTGACTCAGTCCTTCAGGGCCAGCACCCATTTCGCATCGCGCTCGTAGTCCGCACCCTTCAGCAATTCGCCGTATCGCGAGTGGAAATGCTCGGCCAGCCTTCGCGTAAAATGATTTTTCCAATCCCCGGCAATGCCCTTGCGCCCGTGCGACATCACATCCTCCTCACCGGGTTTGCGCCCATACAGCGTGTCGAATCTCTGAGAAATAACAGCGCGCTCAACGTCAGCCGCCTTCACTGGAAGCCCGAGCTTTTCTACAAACAACTCCGTAAAGAGCTGCACATCGTTGGCGATCAAATCTTCGTATCGCAAAACAATCTCGCCCGACCCCATCCACGAACGCTGAATGCGCGCCGTCGCCTCCATGCCGGCATCGCCCATGATCTCCATCAGCCCGTCCTCTTCGTTCATTTCAAGCAGTCGCGAACGAATCGCCGCGATTTTCCCCGCCGGGTCGGGTTTGTGGGAATTTCGAATACTGAAATAGCGCGAGATGAGAGTATCGCGCAGGTCGCGCAGCACGATAAAACGCCGCGAAGTCGCCAGTTCGGGATGCTTTGCAAAGTCTTCACGCGCCATAAAGATCGAATAGACGCGCCCGCGCTCAAAAACCGGCAGCTTGTAACCACGTTCGACCATGCGCTTCTTGAAAAGCGCCCGCATAATTCCCTCCACCCAAGTGGAACCCGCCTTCGCATGGGTGATATGCAACAGCATCGGGAACCTAAGGCTTTTCAGAAGACCAAACATGCGCGGACACTAAGCGCCGGGGCGCTCAACTGTCGAGTGAGAGGTATTGCGTTTGGCTCTCCAACATCCGGGCGCAGGGACTTTCCAATTTCTTATGGCATCCCGATTCAACTTCGCTCTTACTCGCCAAAATGAATTGGAACAATCGGTTCGTAGGAAACTTGAAAACACGGCATACTTTTAGAAACCCGGTGCTTCTGTGAATTTCCTGAATACCCGCCAAAAGATCATCGTCGCCCGGTTCGCTCATTGGTTCGTCAAGGGATGGCGACGCCTGCGTGGCTTACCGGCCCGGGCGGAATTTACGCGGAGCGGCCTGCGCTGGATGCTGGATTTAAATGAAGGCATCGATTTTTCGATTTATCTTCTCGGTTCGTTTGAATCCGACGTGGTTCGTTATTACGAAAAACGGATACGCCCGGGTGATGTAGTGCTGGATATCGGCGCCAATATTGGCGCACACACGCTGCATTTCGCCCGCTCAGTGGGGGCAAAAGGCAGGGTGTTTGCATTTGAGCCGACCGCTTACGCACATGCCAAACTTCGCGCAAACCTCGCGTTGAATCCAGAGTTGGAGCCACAGGTGACACTAAGGCAGACCCTCCTCATGGACACTCCCGGTGCGGCAGTCCCCGAGACGATCTGCTCGAGCTGGCCGCTTGCCCACGAGGAAGGACTGCACCCGGAGCACCTCGGCAAACCTCACAGCACGGAGGGCGCGGGATGTTCCACACTCGATGAAGCGATGGCTGCTGCGGGAGTGGAGCGTGTCGCTTTCGTGAAACTCGATGTGGATGGCCATGAGCTTTCCGTGCTGCACGGCGCGACAAAGACGCTGCGTGCCTCCCGCCCGCCGATATTGATCGAACTTTGCCCGCACGTTTGCGTGGAGCATGGCTACCCGTTCAGCAAGCTCATGGGGTGCCTGCTGGAACTGGGATACCGCTTTGAAAGCCTCGATGGCCGTAAACTGCCGGACGATGCGACGGCTTTGGAAAAACTCATCCCCGTAAAAGGTGGAATCAACGTCCTGGCACTTCCCCGATGACAGCGATTGAGCAGCACAATTTCGAAATTCATGCGAATGCAGAAGTATGGCGACGGAAGCCATTGCTGAGGGACATTTACGATGAATTCTACAAACTGATCTCAACCGAGCTGCCGCCCGATGACATGGGACCCGTGGTGGAACTCGGCTCAGGCATGGGCAACATCAAGCGCTGCCTGCCGCAAAGCATCACTACGGATCTCTTCCCAAATGCATGGCTGGACCGGCAGGAAAATGCCTACGCACTTACGTTTTCAAATGATTCCGTGGGAGCATTTGTGCTTTTCGATGTCTTTCATCATCTCAGGCACCCGGGAGCGGTTTTGAGCGAATTACACCGGACACTCCGCGAGCATGGCCGTGTCATTCTTTTCGAACCGGACATGGGGCTCCTTGGGCGCTTCATCTACGGCATGTTTCACCATGAACCGCTCTTGCTCCGCGACCCGATCGCGTGGGATGCACCCGCCGATTTCAAACCTGAAAATCACGGCTACTACGCCGCGCAGGGCAACGCCCACCGTATTTTTGTGCGTGGCGAAAGACCGGGTTCGCTGGAGGGATTTTCGGTGCTGCGCGTGAAGCGATACCCGGCGCTTGGCTACGTCGCATCGGGCGGCTTTGGAGGTCCGCAGCTTTATCCACGCTTTCTCCTGCCCTTGTTTAAAATCATCGACTCAATCTTAAGGTTCCTACCGGGACTCTTCTCTACGCGCCTGCTCGTGGTGCTCGAAAAAAATGCCTCTTGATCTCACCAAAGTCCCCGAATTAACCCGGATTCAACTGGAAAAAGTGCGCGACTTTTACGCCGCTGAGCGCGACGAAAAACCAGCGTCTAGCCGGCAGTTTCACTCGCTGCTGGGCCGTTACTACGCGCAGATGATCCCGGATGGCGTGACCGTGCTCGAGATCGGATGCGGAGACGGCGGACTGCTCGCACAACTGCCCGGCCGCATCGTCACCGGCGTGGATCTTTCGGCGAAGCACATAGCGAAAGCAAAAGAGCGCGTCCCGCATGGACGCTTCTTCGAGCAAGCCGGCGAGGCTCTTTCGATAGAGGGCACTTTCGACTACATCATCATCTCTGAGACCGTGAATCTGGCTGCCGACGTGCAGCGCTTGTTCGACGAGGCGTTGAAGGTCGCGCATCCCGGCACGCGTTTGATCCTGAATTTCTACAGTTCCCTGTGGAGCCCGATCCTGACCGCAGCCACTGCGCTCGGTCTGCGCGGGCGGACGCCAACGAGCAACTGGCTGAGCCTTCCCGATGTGCGCAACATGCTCGAACTCGCAGGCTGGCAACCGCTCGAGGTGCAGCCGCGCATCCTGCTCCCGGTGAATGTTCCATTGCTCGGCACGCTGCTGAACCGGTTCCTTGCGCCTCTGCTTCCGTGGTTTTGCCTCACCTGCTTTAGTGTCGCGCGCCCGCGTCCGCCACTCAAACGCGAGAGGGAATACACGGTGTCCGTCGTCGTTCCCGCGCGGAACGAATCGGGCAATATCGAGGCGATCATGCGCCGCATTCCGGAGATGGGACTCGGCACGGAGATAGTTCTCATTGAAGGCAACTCGACCGACGATACGTGGGAGAAAATCAAGGCCGTGGCGGCCACCAACCATGGCCGCAAACTGAAGATCCTCCAGCAGACAGGCCGCGGCAAAGGCAACGCCGTGCGGGAGGGCTTCGCTGTCAGCGAAGGCGAAATCCTGATGATTCTGGACGCGGACCTGACCGTTCCGCCCGAGGAACTGCCGAAATTTTATGAAGCAGTAGCCTCGCGGCACGGTGAGTTCGCGAATGGAGTGCGGCTGGTTTATCCAATGGAAAGCGAGGCGATGCAGTTCCTGAATCTGCTGGCGAACAAGGCATTCAGCGTCATCTTCACCTGGCTGCTGCTCCAGCCCGTCAAAGACACACTTTGCGGAACGAAAGTGCTCTTTCGAGCGGACTACGATCGCATCGCAAAAAATCGCGCCTTTTTTGGAGAGTTCGATCCGTTCGGTGATTTCGATCTGCTATTTGGCGCGGACAAACTGAATTTGAAAATCGCAGACATCCCGGTGCGCTACCGTGACCGCACCTACGGCAGCACAAACATCAACCGCTGGCGACACGGCTGGCTTCTGCTGCGCATGGTTCTGTTTGCAGCGCGCAAACTTCGCTTCACTTGATGGGACTGCTATCCGCCATCAACCGGCTGCCACTGTGGCGCCGACGCGTCCATGTCGGTAGCGCGGCATTCAGGGCGACGTCGCTCGACCGGCTCGTGTATCTTGCCCTGCAAAAACTGGGCTTGATGGGAGCCGATGAGCGCGCATTTTTCACCCGTCTGGTGCGGCCCGGCATGCGAGTCGTCGAGGCAGGCGCCAACCTCGGAGTTTTTACAATGCTGCTATCGAAACTGGTCGGCGAAGAAGGAAGGATCTTTGCTTTCGAGCCCGATGCCGCACTGCACGCATCACTGCTGGAAAATCTGAAGCACAATGCGGCGTTGAATGTGGTGCCAATTCCGCGCGCACTCGGAGCCCGCTCCGCCCGGCTTTCTTTGAAAACTTTCGGCCTGAACAGCGGGGACAACCGGATTTGCGATGACCCAACCGAGGCGGGGGCGATTCCGGTGGATGTGGTGACCATGGACGACGCGCTTGCGGGCGAACGTGTCGACTTTGTGAAACTGGATGTGCAGGGCTGGGAACTGGAGGCGCTCAGCGGGATGAGCCGTATCCTGACAGAAAATCCAAAGGTGCAATTGTTCGTCGAATTCTGGCCCTACGGCCTGCGCCGCGCAGGATGCACTCCGGTGGACTTGATTACCTTTCTTCAAAAAAACAAATTCCGCATCTCCACGGCAGATGGGCGGCCTTTCACGGAGCAAGACGCAGCCCGCTGGGACAACGGCTCCAAAAAATTCACCAATCTCCATGCTACCCGGGACTAAACCCGCAATCGATACGGGGGCATCTATTGTCACTGCGGGATGCAACAACGACCGCTCTGGGAACGTGCTCATCAACTCATGCCGATGACGATTCGACAAATGGCAGACCTGCTGCAGCGCCGCCACTGGCTTTGCCTCACGCTTGTCGTCGTGGCGCTCCACGCGATGGCGTTTCTGACTTTCGGGGCGACTTTCTGGGTGGACTCGGCGATTTACGCCAGCTTGGGCGATTGTCTTTTTTCGCCGGAAAAAATGCGCGCCTACTACGACGCCACGGGGCGATTGATGTATTCGCACATCAGCCCCGGGGAGCCGGCGTTGTGGGCGTTTGCACGGCTGTTTCCCGTCAACGCACAGTGGCCCGTGCTCGCGCTCATACAGCACGCACTCGCGGCTGCGGCCACTATTTTTGCATTCGGCAATTTACAACGTCTGCTTCCGGGAATCTGGAATATTGCCTGCGCAGTGCTGCTCAGCCTCTTTCCGCTTTACCAGTCCCTTCACAACGCCCTGCTCACCGAGTCGGTAAGCAGTTCATTGCTGCTGGTCGGGGTCACGGTAATCGTGCGGGTCGCGCACAATCGAAAACCATCGGGACGTGACTGGCTGATTCTACTCACGACCATCTTTATCGGCACTCTGTTTCGAGGTTACCTCGGAGCCCTCCTCGCAGGAGCCGCTTCCGTCGTGCTGCTCTGGCGGACTGATTTGAAGCGCTGGCCTGCATGGCTCGCGCTGCTCTCGGTGAGCGGTGCCGCCATCGCCTTCTATCCGGTTTACCGCTGGGCATTCACCGGGCAACTTTTTTCACCGGGTCTAGGAACCAACCGCCTCGTCCTCGCCGCATGGGCGAACCCGCAACCCAGCCCCGCGTTGCTGGAAAAAATTGCGGCGATGGGATGGCCGGGCGATCCGGCCGCTATTTTCACCAAAGGTTTCAATTACGAAAAAGCGCGCGATGCGGGTATCGCATGGCAGAAGGACGGCGTTTCTTTTGAGGAAATCGTCCGCCGCATCAACGCGATGAGTGCTGCAGTGATGGCGGACCGGCCCGGCGCCACATTGATACAAGCCCGCTGCGCACTTGCAGCATCGGGAATGATTTCGCTCGCGTATGCGGGAACAAGCGTGGAGCCGGTATATCAACATTTCACGCTTGCTGAAGAACGCCGTCACCAGCGCTGGTTCTATTCGTGGCTCTCGTGGCTGGAGCAGGCCAGTTATCGTGCATCGGGAAAGCAGTTCTTTTTAAATCAGACCACGCTCGTGACTGGAGCCGCACGCACGCAGCGCGATCTCTGGGCTGCCCTCGAACCTCACCTCAGCGACACGGGCACCACCCTGCGTGATCCGCTTCAAATCGGCAGGCTTCCTTTGGATTTTTGGGCGTTGCTCGGCTGGCTTACGATCGCGTTTTGCTGCTGGCACCGGCCGGTTCTGGGCCTCGTCCTCGCAGCGCCGATTGCGGGCAATTTTCTCGTAATGGGTGCCACGCCGCTCGGCAGTGCGCGCTACTGCTATCCCATCCTGCCGCTCTATTTTGTGGCCTGCTCGGCATCCTGCGCGCTGCTGTTTGGCCGCGCAAATTTCACCCCCAAGGATCCGGACTGGCTCCGTCGCTTGCGTTGCAGGCGTGCAAAAAAAGTCGTCGTGGGCGCAGGGAACACGACATTTCACGGATGGTTTGAAACGGATCGCGAGACTCTCGACCTGCTGAAGCAGGAAGACTTCCTTCGCTATTGGAAGCCATCCACCCGGCACGCATTCCTCGCCGAGCACGTGTGGGAACACTTGAGTGCCGAAGACGCGGCCATCGCTGTGCGCAATGTATTCGAGTTTCTCCGCCCCGGCGGACGGCTGCGCATCGCAGTGCCAGACGGACATAATCCCGATCCACAGTATCGCGAGCATGTGCGCCCCGGAGGAAGCGGCCCGGGAGCGGATGATCACAAGATGCTGTGGACACTGGAAAGTCTCAGCGCCTTGCTTTCAAAGTCCGGTTTCCGCGTGGAGCTGTTGGAATACTGGGATGCCAATGGCGAATTTCATGCAGTCAATTGGTCGAGCGCGGACGGGCACATCCTTCGATCCAAGAAATACGACCCACGCAATCAAAATGGCCGGCTCCAATACACATCGCTAATTGTAGATGGGATAAAGCCCGCCTGACGTCCTGTTTTCACCTTTCATGCCCGCCACACCGGTCGCAGTTTTCGCCTTCCGCCGCCCCGCGCATCTATCCCGGATGCTCGCCGCCTTGCAGCGATGCAGCCGCCTAAACGAGTGCCGGGTGGTGATCTTTTGTGACGGTGTCAGACAACCCTCCGACTTGGAGCCCGTAGCGGAAACCCGCCGTCTGGCACGCGATTGGGCGAACGCACACGGTGCGGAAGTTGTGGAGCAAGCCGAGAATCTTGGTCTGGCGCGTTCGATTGTCGCCGGCGTCACGCGATTGTGCGCGGAAAGCGGGCGGGCCATCGTTCTCGAAGACGACCTGCTCCCGGCAGAACGTTGCCTCGATTTTCTCCTGACAGCACTCGACCGCTACGCGGATGAAAAACGGATCATGCAGGTTTCAGCGTTCATGTTCCCGGTAAAAAATCCGCCCAAACCAGACGCTTTTTTCCTCCCGCAGACGACAACCTGGGGATGGGCCACATGGGCGCGCGCATGGCAATGCTTTGAATGGAAGCCGGATATTTCCGCGCTGGATGATCCTGCTGTGCGTCGGGCGTTCGATTTGGACGATGCTTATCCATACACCGAGCTGTTGGAAAACCGACTGCGTGGTCGCAACGATTCTTGGGGCATTCTTTGGTGGTGGGCGGTGTTCCGTTCCGGCGGACTCGTTCTTCATCCACGTATTTCGCTTGTGGGGGTCAGCGGGTATGATGGAAGCGGCACCCATTGCCGTGCGGACTCCGTAGTCCCGGGCTCCAATGAAGTGCCGCCGGACGCCGGGCCGATGATCGATTTTCCCGCCGAACTGACTGTCGATAACGCCGCGCTGACTCGTGTTTGCAGTTATATTTTCTCCCTTCGCACGCAGAAGCCGGGTATTCCGTGGTGGCGCCGGATATTCCGAAACGCATGAAAAAACTTTTGAACCGCATCTTCGGACGCCGCCCTGTGTCAAAACAGGTCGCGGCACACATTGCACCGACTGCCGTGCTGCATCCCGGCAGTGAAATCGCCAACCTCCTCGGCGTCCCTGCAAATATCAGTGTCGGCGAGCATTCGCACGTGCGCGGGCAACTTCTTTTGTTTTGGGAAAGCGGCGAAATCCGGATTGGCGAATGGAGTTACATCGGACACGGCTCGCGCATCTGGTCGCGCGCCAGCGTCCGCATCGGCAACTACGTTCTGATTTCACATCTCGTGGACATCCATGACACGGACGGCCATCCGCTCGACTGGCAGCAACGCCGCGAGGATATCCGCAAAGTTCTTGGCGGAGTTGAGCCAAAAATGGAACGCAACATCGGCACGCGCCCGGTCGTTATCGAGGACGATGTGTGGATCGGCGCCAAAGCCATCGTGCTCAAAGGCGTGACCATCGGTCGCGGCGCCGTGGTCGCAGCGGGTGCCGTGGTCACAAAAGATGTCCCGCCTTTCACTCTTGTCGCGGGCAACCCGGCACAGGTAATCCGACAACTCACTCAATGACCCTTCGCCAAAGCCGCTTCTTCTCCGCACTGTGGAAAAAATACATTCATGCGCCAAGCATCGCACTCTGCCGCGTGCCGGAACTTGAATTCGCAGCAAGCCTGCCCCTCTCCGGTCGCGCAACGCTGGACCATTGCTGTGGTGACGGCATTTTTGCAGAACTCGCGTGGCCGGGAGAAACATTCACCGCCGGTTGCGACCTGAGCGCTCCCTCGATAGACGATGCCCGGAAACGCGGACGCCACTTGCGCGCCGACGTGTGCGATGCCGCCGTCCGGCTGCCATACGAAGACGCGAGCTTCGATCTCGTTTTCAACAACAGCGCCCTCGAACACATCCCGGATATCGATGCCACGCTCCGCGAAATCGCACGCGTCACCCGTCCCGCAGGCACATTTGCCTTCAATGTTTTAAACCACCGCTATTTTGAGTGGTGGCCGGAAAATGCCGCTCCAGCGCGCGACTACCGGGAATGGCAGCCGTTTATTCACGCCTTCGATCTCGCTGAATGGACACGCCGCCTGGAATCAGCAGGATTTCACGTGAGCAAAGTTCACGGATACTTTGATCGACACGCGGCAAGGACGCTCGCTCGTTTCGACAGCGAATTCAGCGGCTATTTCATCAAGAAACGCCCGAGCGAACTTGTCACCCGCTACCAGCGCTCGGCTTTCTTCCGCTGGTGGACGCGTTTCCAATTCTCCCGTCTCGTCTGGACCACTGAACCCGATGCCGGAGCAGGCTATTATTTCCTTTGCACGCGCTCATGACCACTTGGGAGGAAGCGGTGCGCTGGTATCGCGCACAACCCGGCAATGACGATGCGATTCGGGCAAACTACTTTGACCTGCCCGTCCAGCGCGCTGCGGAGCGCTATGCAGCCAGCGAAGAATTCGGCGAAGTCGCCCGCCTGCTTGGCAACCGTTCCGGTGGCCGGATTCTCGATCTGGGCGCGGGAAACGGTATCGCCAGCTACGCTCTCGCAGCGAAAGGCTGGCGCGTCTTTGCACTCGAACCGGATGAAAGCTCAGAGGTCGGTGCTGCCGCGGTCCGCAATCTCGCCGCCGCAACCGGACTGCCCATTGAAGTCAGCACCGAGGTCGGCGAACGCCTTCCATTTACCGATGCATTCTTTGACGCAGTCCATGCGCGCCAAGTGCTCCACCATGTTCCCGATCTCGGGCAAACTATGCGCGAACTTTTCCGAGTGACACGGCCCGGCGCGCTCGTTCTCGCCACCCGCGAGCATGTCGCGGATGATGCCGCTCAGCTGGCTGAATTTCGGAAGTGCCATCCGCTGCATCATCTTTACGGCGGCGAAAATGCACATTCACTCGAACAATATCGCAACGCAGCGCGCGAGGCCGGCTTCATCGAAGTGGCGGTGTATCCACCCCTCGCCAGCATCCTCAATTTCTCTCCCGGCACTGAGGCCCAGCGTCACGCTCTTGTGCAAAAACTCACACGTCGGCACCTCGGCTCATTCGGCCTCCTCTCCTTCCTCCCTGCGTTGCAGCGCCGATCCTTGGCTCGCGTAGCTGCCACGGACAAAACGCCCGGCCGCATCTACTCCTTCCTATGGAGACATCCATGAAAACCGTCCTCATCACAGGCAGCGCCGGTTTTCTGGGGTGCCATATTTCACAACATTTTTCCGAACTCGGCTGGCAGGTAATTGGAGTGGATCTGCTCGCGCCTGAGAAAGTCCAGCTCGGCCCAAAAGCCCGCTACGCAAGGATGCAACTGCCATCGCCTGAGTTTTCGGCGCTGCTTCGCGAGACTGCACCCGACGCCTGCATCCACTGCGCAGGACGCGCGTCCGTGCCGCTCTCGATGTCAGAGCCTGCCGCGGATTTTCACAGCAACACCGTCCTCACTTTTGAACTGCTCGATGCACTCCGCCTCGCAGCTCCTCGCTGCCGTTTCATCCTGCTCTCCAGCGCGGCGGTGTATGGCAATCCGAAGTCGCTTCCTGTCAGCGAAAATACCCACGTCGCTCCGCTTTCCCCCTACGGATTTCACAAGCGCCAATGCGAATTACTCTGCCAGGAGTTCGCCCGGATATATTCTTTGCCCACACTTGCAGTGAGGATTTTCTCCGCTTACGGCCCCGGTCTCCGCCGTCAGGTCGTCTGGGACATTTGCGAACGATTGATCAAAAGCGGCTCGCTCTCACTCAGCGGAACAGGACAGGAAAGCCGTGACTTTATTCATGCCACAGACATCGCGCGTGCACTGGCGCTTCTCTCGGAAAAAGCACCGGCTGACGGAGAAATTTACAACCTCTCTACCGGACGCGAAACCAGCATCCGCGAACTTGCTGAAAAACTCATCTCACACCTCGGCAAAAATGCGGAACCTGTCTTTGACGGCAGGAATCGCGCAGGCGACCCGCTGAACTGGCAGGCCGATGTCGGCAAACTCTCGGCGCTCGGCTTTCGTCCCGAGATCACACTGGAGCAGGGTCTCGCACAAGTCGCAGCATGGGCTCGCGCAGAACTGGCACTTTCGTAATGCACATCGGCCTCATAGCACAGGGTGGCGCAGGCTGGGCGGGCGGCTCGGAATACGTGCGCAATCTCTCGAAGGCGATCCGGGCGACCGGCCAGCCGGCAAAAGTGACGCTCATTTGCGGAGAACCACAGCGCGCTGAATGGGAGCCGCACAGCGGGCTTTTCGATGCGGTAGTTTCTGTGCCGGTCCGCAAATCGCGGGGTTTTCTAAATCGTTTCCGGGCCAGCAATCGTGACTTCACGCAAATGGTGCGGCGCAGTGGCGTGGAGTTCCTGTATCCTTTCACCTACGACAACCAATACAACGTGGGCGTGAGCCTCCCAGTGGGCGGAATAGCGTGCCGATGGGCCGCATGGGTGCCGGATTTTCAGCACCGGCATCTGCCTCAATTGTTCACACAAAAGGAAATCGCCAAGCGCGACCGGGGCATCGCTACAGTGGTTGCGGAGGCGCCAAATGTTGTGCTGAGCAGTGAAAGCGCCGCTGCGGATTTTCGTGAGTTTTATCCCCAACATTCCGGAAAGTCGGCCGTCCTTCGATTCGCAACATTTCCGGATGAGAGCTGGTATGAGCCATTTTCCGGCGAAAATCTCGACTGGCTTCCACCCCGTTACTTCGCCGTCTGCAACCAGTTCTGGTCGCACAAAAATCATGCGCTTGTTTTCAAAGCGCTGGAAATCCTCGCAGCCCGCGGAATCCGTCCCGTGATTGTTTGCACTGGAGCGCTTGTGGATTTTCGCCAGCCGGATCATACGGAGCGTCTGCTCCAGCAAGTTCATCGTGCAGGCATTGGCGCACAAGTGATGCTGCTCGGTCTGGTGCCCAGGCGCCTCCAAATCGAAATTGTTCGTCGCAGCATCGCCGTCGTGCAGCCATCCTTGTTTGAGGGATGGAGCACCGTGGTGGAAGATGCGCGCGTCCTCGGGAAGCCAACGCTCCTCAGCGACCTCGCTGTCCACAAGGAACAGAATCCACCGGGCTCACAATTCTTTCCCGGAGCGAACCCGGAAATCCTCGCTGATTTAATGGCTGCCTCATGGGCAAATCTTTCTCCCGGTCCGGATTCAAATGCAGAAAAGACAGCTCGCGATGCGGCTGCCGCCAGAATCAAACAAGTCGGACTGGAATTTCTAAAAATCGCGCAGGCGTAAATTCCGGACCGTGACACTACGCATTTTCGTTTGATGCCCATCTTCTCCATCATCGTTCCCACATTAAATCAGTCACGATTCATCGGACAGACTCTCACCTCCATCGTCGAGCAGAGATGGCCCGACACGGAGATTATCGTGGTCGATGGCGGGAGCAGCGATGGCACGGCAGATGTGGTGCACGGCTTTGGCGGCGCGGTGAGTCATTTCATCTCCGAGCCCGATCGCGGCCAGGCCGATGCCATAAACAAGGGAATGCGGTTTGCGAAGGGAAACCTGCTCGCGTGGCTCAATAGCGATGACTGCTACCTTCCCGGCACCTTTGCAAGAATCGCACCGCTGCTCGGCGATGGCTGCGAAATGCGGCTCGCATACGGCGGAACCACCGCGCTCTTTGAAAATACAGGTGAAAAGAAACTTTGGGCTGCGCCAACTTTCGACCGTGAAGCGTTGAAAACCCGCGCGCTCATTTACCAGCCAAGTGCGTTTTGGACCCGCGCACTATGGGAAAAGACCGGGGAACTGGATATCACACAGCATTTCACGCTAGACTGGGACTGGTTCCTCCGCGCCAGCGCGCACTGTGACTTTCAACGCGTGCATGAAGCACTGTCTGTTTATCGCTTTCACGACGCGCACAAAACCGGCAGTGGAAATCCACGCCGCAACGAAGAGATTTGCGCCTTCGTCGAAAATCACGCGGGCCCCAAGTGGGGTTCGGCATTCCGCGACGTAGCCGCGCAACTTTCCACACTTGGTCCCGGTCTGGACCGGCTGAAAAGATTTGGGCTTTTCCGATTGCGGACACTTTTCTACCGCCGTCTTTACAAACAGCATGGCGCAAGGGTGAAAGTCGCGCTCTCACAACTCCGCGTATGAAGTTCTCAATTATCACTCCAAGTTTCAATCAAGCGCGCTATCTGGAAGCCGCGATGCTGAGCGTGCTCGACCAGCGTGGTGCGGACATCGAATATATCGTAATGGACGGCGGCAGCACGGATGGCAGTCGTGAAATCATCGAGCGCCACGCATCGCGCCTCGCACACTGGCAGTGCGAACGCGATGGCGGGCAATACGACGCCATCACCCGCGGACTCAATCGCTCCACAGGCGACATCATGGCGTGGTTAAATAGCGACGACATTTATACGCCGTGGGCATTCTCCATAGTAACGGACGTTTTTGTGAATTACCCCGAAGTTGAATGGCTCACCACAACGATGCAAATCCGCTGGGACGCCGACGGTCGGCCGGTGCGGACCCTGCATGTCCCCGGCTACACTCGCGCTGGTTTTCTGCGAGGGGAACACCTGCCTGTCAGCGGACAGTTCTCGCTAGGCTGGATTCAACAGGAGAGCACGTTCTGGCGTCGTTCCTTGTGGGAGAAGGCTGGTGCACAAATCGGCAACGGTTACCCGCTCGCAGGTGACTTTGAATTGTGGGCACGCTTTTTCCAGCATGCCGAACTTTTTGCCGTGGAAACGCCACTCGGCGGCTTCCGTTTTCACGGCGAGCAAAAAACCGGCGCAGGTCGTCCCGCCTACATGGCAGAGGCGGAGCGAGCCCTCTCGGAACACGGCGGCCACCGACAGGGGCCGCTCTCCCAATGGCTACGCCGTCACCGCTTTTCCACCAGTGCTGCGAAAGTCCTCCGGCACAACCGGCACAGCGGAAAGTGGGAAATGAAGCGTGTATTTGTCTGATGTCCGTCTCCGTCATCATCCCTGCTTTCAATGCGGCTGCTTATCTCGCGGAAGCCATCGAGAGCGCGCTCTCTCAAACGCATGCCGCATCATCCATCATCGTCGTGGATGACGGCAGCACCGACGCCACAGCCGCTGTCGCCGAAAATTTCGCGGATTCAGTGACGCTTTTGCGTCAAAATAATTCGGGTGTTTCCACTGCGAGAAATTTCGGCGCATCGCAAATCTCCGCAAACTGGCTGCTCTTCCTTGATGCCGACGACCGATTGCTTCCGCATGCAATCGCGACGCTTGTCGCACGGGCAGATGAAGGAGATTTCGGGGTCGTTTACGGACGTAGCGCGGATTTTTCTAATGCGAAAAGATACGACGAACACGGCAATGACAAGATGCAGGGACATCCGCCGGCAGCCGCAGGCGCAGCTTTTTGGAAAGCGCCCATCGCCACACCAGGCGCGGCCATCGTAAAACGCGAGGTGTTTGAGAAAGCCGGTCGCTGGAATCCGCGATTCAACACAAGTGCAGATCGTGATTTGTGGTGCCGCACTGGCGCGGTGTCTGAATTTGGCTTTGTGGATCGAGTCGTCGTCGAACGCCGGGTTCACGACTCGAATATGTCGAGCGATAAGAACCGCGCCCGCCGCCAGGCCGTGGAAGTGCAACTCGATTTTCTCGAATGGTGCGCTGCTCGCGGAATCTCCACCACTTTTCTCGCGACAGACGAACGCCAGATTTTCGAGCGCAACGTGGAGCGTGCGCTCGAAGAGCGGGCGTTTGATGCAGCAGTGTGGATTTCCGATCAGGCCATACAACGTAATGTCAAAAGCGACACTTTCACCCTTGCCCACCGGCTCGCAGCGATGCCGGTGTTTGCGCGGGATCTGGAGTTGAAAATTCGCGGTTTATTCAAGTGAATGTCCCCTTTTTTAGCGTAGTGACACCATCTTGGAATCAAGCCGCATGGCTGGAGGGCTGCATCAAGTCAGTCCTCGCTCAGGGCGTCGCAGACTTTGAGCACATTGTCTTCGATAACTGTTCCAGCGACGGCTCAGCAGAGGTGCTTGCGCGACATCCGCATCTCATCACGCATATGGAGAAGGACACGGGCCAATCGAATGCGCTTAACAAAGGTTTCGGACTCGCGCGCGGCGAAATCATCTGCTGGCTCAACGCTGACGACCAATACGTGCACGGCGCGTTCGATATCGTGCGCCGGGAATTTGCGAAGCCCGACGTCCATGTGATCTTCGGTGATTGCGAGGAGGACTTCTGCGATGGAAAACCACCTCGCATCCGCAAAGCGCGGTTCGAGCGACGCGAAGACATGCTCGTATGGTGGGAGAAACGCACCGACCTGCTCCAGCCAGCCGTCTTTTTCCGCAGACGCCTTCTTGATGAAATCGGCCCCCTACGTGAAGACCTGCACGTGGTCATGGATACAGAACTGTGGTGGCGGATGAGTGAACGACATACGTTTCACCGCGTGGACAGCGTTCTTGCCTGCCAGCAGCGCCAGCCGGACTCGAAGACCATCAAACACATGCCGCGCATCTACGAGGAGAAGGCCCGTGTTTTCGGTCCGTTGCTCGACGCCGCCGAACCACAGCGCATCATAGCGAACCGCCGCGCACGAGGCATCGGCATGGGCCGCCGCTGGCTCGGCCTCGCGCAATCGGCTGCAAAAACAAACCCGGAAGCTGCGCGTGTTTTTTTACGCAGAGCACGTGAAGAAAACCGGCTGCTCGTGCTGTCTCCGCGCTGGTGGATGACCAATTTGACTACCCGATGAATCCGCAAATCGTCGCAATCATGCTTGTGCAGAATGAGGACAAATTTCTCCTCCGGGCAGCGCTCAACATCCTTGGCTTTTGCGATCGCATACTCATCGCGGACCATCAGTCGCAAGACGGGACGCCGGAGATTTGCGAGGAGCTGGCGCGCACTTCGTCGAAGTTCGAGATTTATCGGATCAACGACCCGCGCGAATCGCATGAGATGCTCGTTCCTTTGGCAAACACGAAGACCTGGGTCTTCGGTGTGGATGGCGACGAGATTTACGACCCCGCCGGCCTCTCGCGCGTGCGTGCGCGGCTCCATGCGGGTGAATGGGACAAGTGGTGGGTCGTGTTTGGCAATGTGCTCAATTGCGACACGCTCGATGAAACCGCATGCACCGCGAGTGGATGGCTTGCACCGCCGTGCCGCAGCATGACGAAGCTCTACAATTTCGCAGCCGTCGAGCGACTCGACCCCGCAACCAAGCACCGCCTCCATGGGAAAAACAACGTTTTCAATGCCGGATGGAAATCCGATGAATCAAGATGGGAGATGTATAAAGAGACATCGTGGGAGCAATCAGAGTTTCGCTGCCTGCATACATGCTGGATGCCGCGCAGTTCGCGCGATGAGAACACTTCGCGCCGTAACGTGACCGAGAGTCTCGGCCTGCGAAACCGCCTGCGCGCTGCATTTGCCCGGCTGACCGGACAAAAGAGCGAGTCCTACTACAAGGCCGATAAATACCGACGCGGCGAATACGCGACTGTAGATGCAAGTGCGTTTCTGAAATAAAGGCGGCACTGCATCATCCACCGTTGCGATTCACTTTTTCACTCGTCATTCATCATCCGACATCCGTCATTTTCAAAAATGCCCATTGATCTCAACCAATTCAAAATGTCCGCCATCGAAGAAGCGGAACTGCGCGGCGTGCTCACCCTCGCACAACCAAAGCGCATCGCTGAATTCGGCAGCGGCCTCACCACGCGTTTTTGGGCGGAGAACGCGCCGGATGCCCGCATTGTGACTTGGGATAATTATCCAGACTGGATTGCGGAATTAAAGACGGCGTTCGCAGGTGCCCCGTGGTTGTCGCGCGTCGAGTGGCGCAGCTACTCCGTCACACCCGACGGTCCGCGCGAAGTGGAAAAAGACGCTGTGCCGTGGGATGGCGAGCCGTTCGATTTTCTTTTTCTAGACGGTCCGCGCTCCGCGCATCCTCAAAACTTTGGACGCAGCGGCACATTTCGCTTCGCCACCCGTCACGCTGCACCCGGAGCGCTCATTGTCTGGCACGACGCCCAGCGCCCTCACGAACGCGAGATGGCACGCAAGTATTTTGGACATTGCGCACGCCATCGCCGCGGTAGCGTCGGCTGGTGCAAATGGGAGCCGGCTGCAAAAGTCAGCACCCTAACTGCGTTGCTTCGAAAGATGAACCCGTTTGCTTAGACTACGGAGGAGATTTTCGACCTTACTATTCAATGACTCTCGATCAGCTATGGCTGCGCGAACTCGAAGAGCGGGTGCCGCTTTTTCTTCGCTCGCTGCGCGTCGGTTCGCAGGTAGGGCGCTATTTGCCGTGCCTTCGCGGAGGCACGGATGTAGGGCGGGAGATAGCGCTGGGGTGGAGCACGTTTGCGCTGAAGACGCTCGTGATGCTCGGACGCTGGGATGCGCTGTCGCGGGAGGAACGCGAAGCGTGGGTCGAGTTCATGCAGGACTTTCAACGCACGGATGGCGACAGTCCGTTCGAAGATCCACCGCAAATGGCTCATCTGCGAAAATCGCCGGGCATCGTCGCATCGCTCCTGCGACTCGTGGGGCGCGGTCCCTGGCGGCCCGAACCTCACAGTATTCAACTCGCCGAGACAAAACAGGCCATCGCAACTCTCGCGGAGGTCGGCGCAGAGCCACGGAGACCTTTCCGTGGTTTCCCGCTGAAACCACAAAGCGTGCGTGCATGGCTCTCCGCGCAGGACTGGACAAAACCCTGGGGTGCAGGAGGGCAAAGCGCCGGACTCGTTGTATTCATTAAAACGCAGGCTCCTGCATTTCTCCCCCAGCGCGATGTGGATGAGCTGCTCGATGTGTGTCGCGACTTCTACGCCAGCCTCGCCCACGAAGAGACAGGCGCTTATTTCCGCGGAAATGTGCCTGCACACGGTGAACTCATCAATGGTGCGATGAAGGTGCTCATGGCTCTCGACTGGCTCGATGTGCCCGTGCATTTCGCTGACCGCCTCATCGCCACTACACTTGCACGAGATCCGGAACCGAGCGGCTGCCATCTTGTGGATGCCATCTATGTCCTCCACCGCGCGCACGCAGGCCGGCCAGCAGATGGCGCAACGAGCGAATTCTGCGGTCGCGTCCTGGAAATGATCCGCTCACATGCGCAGGACGACGGCGGGTTCTCATTTTTTACGAGAAAGGCGCAAACGCATTACTACGGCGTGCCGGTCAGTCGTGGGCTTGATGAAAGCGACATCCAAGGAACGTGCCTGCTCGTATGGGCGCTGGCGATGCTTCAGGAATTGCTCACGCCGGGCGAGGCGAAATGGAAAATGATAAGGCCTTGAGATTCATCGTCGCCAATTACGGCTCACGCCATTCGGGAATGCTGCTTGCGCATCTGGAGTCCGTCGCGCTCTCGCATCCGGCGGCGCGTGTGGCGGTGTATTGGCAGGATATGCCCGCGAGACTCATTGGCGCGATTCGAACGGCGTTTCCATCGGTGGACTTCGTGGAAACTACCTTTGATTTTGCCGGCGACCCGCTCCAGCGCATTTCGTCGAAGGTTCTCTGCTGGGCACGCGCGGCGGAGGATTTCTCCAAGGAAAGAGACCTCGTATTTGCCGATGGAGACACTCTCATCCGGCGCGACCTCGCCGTTTTTTTTGATGACGCTGCGGATGTCGTTTTCTCCACGAAGCCGGAGAACGTTCCGCTGAATTCCGGCGTCGTGCTCACACGCGGGCATGGCGCAGCGTCATTCATGCGCGCGTGGCGCGAGGCAACTATGCACATTCTGCGCACGCCAGACCTTTTTGCGCAGGCAAACGATCAGTCGCAGCCCTACGGCGGCACGGACCAGATGTCGCTCCACCAACTCCTCGGCTACGAACGCGGGCGCGACCGCTACACTGTCACGTGCGAAGGGCGCGAAATCCGTCTGCGCGCAGAGCCATGCGCACGTCTGAACGAGACAAATTCGCGACCGCTCACGGACGAAATCCACGTCGTCCACTACAAAGCCGGCTGGCAGCAGATTTTGCTAAATGGTCGCCCGTTTTCCAAATGGCGACCGCGTGTCGAGTCGTGGGACATGCTCACGCTTTTCCTCGAAACCTTCGCCGCCGCCCTACAACGCACGAATACAGTATGCGGCGAAAACTTCACGGCACACGACTTCGGCATTCGCTGGCCCTGGTATTGGCACGAAGGAAAATTCAGCGCACCCGCTTATGCCGTGTGGCGCGTGAAGGCGGCAGCAGAGCGCGCCTGGCTTTTCCTGACAGGACAACTCAAGCACGGACGATGATGTGTCAGCGCCCCATCACCGCTCCTCCCGTCCGGCGTAACGTTCGTCAACTGTCATTCGTTCTTTCTTCCTCATTCGCCACACGTCATTCGTCATTTTCGAAATGAACCCATTCACCCAAATCCTTGGCACACATCGCCTGCGCAAAGTGCGGCCGCCAGTGCCGGTGGTTGCGCGCATCGCAGTTTCCACGCGGGCAATCTTCGGGCCCTGGGGCGGAGGCAACCAATGGCTGCTCCAATTTGCGCGCTACATGGGTTTTTGCGGCTACGAAGTGACGAGCGACCTGCGCGGCGAAGTGGACTGCATCATCATCCAGCACAACGGTCTCACCGGCGCGATGAGCTTTCGCGACAGCGATATTGCCGCGTATAAAAAAGCGCATCCCAGCGTGCGTGTCGTCCATCGCATCAACGACAACGACGTCCGCAAAGGCACCGGCGAAATGGACGCCCTCATGGCCCGCTACAATGCGCTCGCAGACCACACCGTCTTCATCAGCGAATGGCTCCGCGATCATCACGCCGCAAAGTGGTTCGACGTGACACGCCCTCACTCCTGCATCCTGAACGGCGCAGACCCCGCAGTCTTTCATCCAGTCGGTTCGCGCACTTGGAAAAGCGGCGAGCCATTCCGCCTCGTTACCCATCATTGGGCTGATAACCCGATGAAGGGCTTTGCCGAATATGCTGCTCTCGATGGGCTCATCGCCGATGGCACGCTGCCGAATGTCGAGCTGTGGATCATCGGGCGCTGGCCTGCGGATATCGTTTGGAAAAAGGCGCGCACTTTTGCTCCATGCGCCGGCCCTGCGCTCGCGGGCCTGCTGCGCGAATGCCACGGCTACCTCACCGCATCACGATGGGAGCCGGGCGGAATGCACTTCATCGAGGGCCTGCAATGCGGCCTGCCCATCGCCTTTCACGAAGACGGCGGCGGCATTCCCGAGCTGGCGCGAAAATACGGCGTCGGTTTCCGCGACAACATCGCCAGTGCGATCCATTCACTGATGGCTGCTTACGCAGGCAAAGACGGCTTCCGCGAAAAAGTGCTGGCACATCCGCCGAGTGGCGACGCCATGTGCATCGCGTATCGCGAGATCGTTCAGCGCGTCCTCGCTGAACGCAACTAGCCCCAACCAATTCATGCTCGGCTTCACCATCCGCGAACTGCTCTCGATTCCCGAGCGACTGCGCTTTCGTCGCACGCTTGCGACGCGATCCTTCCGGGCACCGGCCGGGCAGCCGATGCTTTGCTACGGCGATGTGATGGCGGGCGGCGAACTGGTGGCCGGCGGAAAAGTGAAGCTGCTCCACCTCGGCGAGCGATGGCCGGAAGCAGAACATTTCAATATTCTCTATCTCGTGAGCAGCGCTCCTCCGCGTTTCGCCAGTGAGTTGGTGCGCTGGGCAAAGCGCTGCGGTGTGAAATTCGTTTGGAATCAAAATGGAGTCGGTTTTCCTGCGTGGTCGGGCTGGCGGACATGGGAGAAAAATCTCCCGATGGCGGCATTGCTGCGACTGGCGGATCATGTCGTGTATCAAAGTGAGTTTTGCAGGGAGAGCGCGAATCGCTGGCTGGGAAAGGCACACTGCCCGGCAACTGTGCTGATCAACCCTGCGAACACGGCCATTTTCAAACCCGCAGCAACGCCTCCGAATCTCCGCGAAGGCTGGCGACTGCTGGCTGCGGGGACACACTACCAGCCATTCCGTGTCCTTGGCGCGCTGGAAGCGCTCCGCACACTTCTCGATGCCGGACATCGCGCTTCGCTCACGGTCGCCGGCGAAATGCGCTGGCCGGGAGCCGATGCGGAAGTCCATGCCGCCATCACGCGACTGCGACTTGCTGAGTTAGTCACACTTCGTCCGGCCTTCACGCAGGATGAGGCGGTGAGGCTCTACCAATCCGCGCACATTTTACTGCATCTCAAATACAACGACCCCTGCCCGACCGTGGCTGTCGAGGCGCTCGCATGTGGCTTACCCGTCGTTGCGTCGCACAGCGGCGGTATGCCGGAAATCGTAGGAGATGAAGGCGGAGAACTCGTGCATGTGCCTCACGATTGGTGGAACGCGAGCTTCCCACCGCCGCGTCGCATCGCAGCGGCGGTCGCCCGTGTGATGGGCGAATGGCCGCAGCGCAGCACAGCCGCACGAGCGAGGGCGGAGCGGTTGTTCCGGAAGGAAGCGTGGGTTGAGGCGCACGCACAAATTTTTGAGTCACTTCTGAAATGACACACGCGATTACTGTGCTGATGTCGGTTCACAACGGCATGCCGTTTGTAGCGGACGCTGTGACTTCGGTGCTCGCGCAGACTTTTCGAGACTTTGAATTTTTGATTCTCGATGATGCTTCGACCGACGGCACGGCGGACTATCTTCGCGCATTGAGCGACCCTCGGGTGCGCGTCATCACGCTCACGGAAAACATCGGCCTCACCGTCGCGCTCAATCGCGGCCTGCGCGAATCACGTGGTGAATTCATCGCCCGGCAGGATGCGGATGACTTGTCTGAGCCGCGCCGGCTGGAATTGCAGTTTGGTTTTTTGAAAACGAACCCGGCGTGCGCAGTCGTCGGCTCGCAGGCATGGCTGGTGGATGGACGCGGACGCTCGCTGGGGAAAAAGAATTTTCCGCTCGGCTATCGCGGGATCTGTTTTGCACATCTCTTCGACAACGCACTCGCGCACTCGGCGGCGATGTTCCGTCGCACGACCGTGGAAGGCTACGATGAGACGTTCACCGCTTCGCAGGATTATGAATTGTGGTCGCGCCTTAGCGAGCGGCATGCACTTGCAAACCTGCCGCAACGACTCGTCACAATCCGCGTCTTGAACGCCTCGATCACCCGCACACACAAGCGCCCTGAACTCATCCGGCGCGTGCAGGCCGCGCATTACCAGCGACTCTTTGCGCGCAAGGCGAGCGATGCGGATCTCGATCTCATCGCCCTCTTTCGCACTCGCGTCGTGCCGGAGCGCCTGAGGGAATTTCGAGCACTCATCAAGGAACTCACAGCCAGCTACGAAGCCGCGTGGCCGGGCGTCGGAAATACTCCGGATTTCCGACGCACACTGGCACTGATCCACGAACGCACCGGCTACAACCTCCTCACGCTTTCACGTGGCTCTGGCCTCGGTGAAATCCTGCGCGCACTCCGCACATGGCCGCCGATGATCTTTGCCATGCCATGGTGGCGCATCGTGGCGCTGGCTGTTCTTGGAGATTCCGCGAGGGCCGTTTACGAAAGGACCAGAAAATGATCAGGAGCCGGCCATATCGCGTGCTGCACGTGATTGATTCGCTCGACCTCGGTGGCGCGCAAGTTGTGCTGGAAAATTTGATCCAGCACGGAGATCGAAACCACTTCGAATTCGAGGCGGCGGCGATGCATGGACGCGGCGTGTATTGGGATCGGCTCAGCGCGCTGGGCGTGCCGCTGCACTCGCTTTCCTTTCATCACAAGGTGCCGCTCTACGTTCCACGACTAGCGTGGCTTTGCCTCACACGACGCTACGATGTCGTCCACACACATCTGCTTGCGGCAAATGTCATCGCGAAACCCGTCGCGACGTTTTGCGGCGTGCGCGTGCGCATCAATCACGACCATTGCAACGACAAGCTCGCCGACCCTCGCAAGTGGACGCTCCCCGCAGACCGCATCACAAACCGCCTCTCGACTCACGTCATCGCAGTCTCGGAAAGCACACGTAAATTTCTCGTGGAGCAGGAAGGCGTGCCGCCAGCCCGGGTGACCACGATCCATAATGGCATCGACCTCGAAGTGTATCGCCCTCGCACCGAACAACGCGCGGCAGCGCGGGAGAAATTCGGTCTGCCTGCAAACGCTTTTGTCGTAGCTGGAATTGGGCGACTCACTTTTCAGAAAAATTTCCCACTTTTCCTCGAAATCGCCGCTGAAATTACCCGCTCCCACGCCAGTGCTGTGTTCGTGCTGGCCGGCACCGGGGAGGATGATGCGGCTCTCCGGGCGCAAGCGGCGCAACTCGGTCTCGGCGAACGCCTGCGTTTCCTCGGCTATGTCGGCGACATGCCCGCGCTGTGGCCCGCTCTCGACTGCCTTTTACTCACCTCGCGCTATGAAGGCTTGCCGATTACCATTTTGGAAGCGATGGCGTGTGGCGTGCCAATCGTTGCCAGCAATCTCGATGGGATGCGTGAAATTCTCCGCGATGGAGAAAATGCGCTGCTCGTGCCGCCGGGCGAAAGCGCGCCATTCGTGGCGGGCGTGCGCACTTTGATCGATCAACCCGCCCTCGCCACTCGCCTCGCAGATGCCGCGCTGGCAACGGTGCGCGCTGGATATTCCGCACAGGCGATGACACGCAGCGTGGAGGCGATCTACCTGCGTTATTTGGAGGGCGAAAAACGATGAGCCTTTTTTGCGATTGGGATGCGAACCGCGGAAACATCAAGGGCCGCGTGGTGATGTTCCTTTTTCGTCTCGCCGCGTGGTGCCGCTCGCTGCCTGCTCCTTTCTGGTGGATCACGATCCCGTATCTCGCGTGGTATGAAGTCGCCATCATCTGGTCGCTCGGCATCGAGTTGCGCTACAAAACGAAAGTCGGAGCAGGGCTCGGACTTTTCCACGCGCAAGCGCTCGTCGTGCATGAAGGAACGCAAATCGGGCCGCGCTGCATCCTGCGGCAAAGCACGACCATCGGAGCGAAGCGGCTGGCTGACGGAACGCAAAGCGCCTGCCCGGTGCTGGATGTGGGCGTGGATGTGGGCGCCAATGTGGTGATTCTGGGTGCGGTGAGAATCGGTGCGCGCGCGGTCATCGGAGCGGGCAGTGTGGTCGTCAGGGACGTGCCCGCAGGTGCCGTGGTAGCGGGGAATCCCGCACGCGTGATCCGGCAAAACTGAGGGGTTGGGAGGGCTGGCTGGCACACAGTCGTGTTGCCGCCTAGGGAGTTTCCATTTGCGCTTGCGCGGTGCCAGCGGCATGTTGCACGCCCTTTTCAATATGACACTTACGGAAAAACTACTCGCTCGCGCCAGTGGCAAGGCGCACACCTCACCCGGTGACAACGTCTGGGTGAATGTGGACATCCTCATGACTCACGACGTGTGCGGACCGGGCACCATCGGCGTTTTTAAGCGCGAATTTGGTGCGGACGCAAAAGTCTGGGCGCGGGAGAAAGTGGTCATCATCCCTGACCACTACATTTTCACCGCCGACTCGATGAGCAACCGCAACGTGGACATCCTGCGCGATTTCGTGCGCGAGCAGGGACTGCCGTATTTTTACGACGTGATTGATGATCCGTCCGGCCATTGGAAATTCGACGCCTCGAAGGGCCAGCTCAAACAGCAGTATGGCAAAAATTTCGCCGGCGTCTGTCACACCACGCTCCCGTGGAAAGGACACACGCGCCCCGGCGAAGTGCTCGTGGGCACCGACTCACACACCTGCATGGCGGGTGCGTTCAATCAGTTCGCGACCGGCATCGGCAACACGGACGCGGGCTTCGTGCTCGGCACGGGAAAAATTTTGCTGAAGGTGCCGGAGACGATGCGCTTTTATTGCGAAGGCGAACTCGCTCCGGGTGTGATGGCGAAGGACGTGATCCTGCACGTCATCGGCGACATCGGTTTCGACGGCGCGACCTACCGTGCAATGCAGTGGGAAGGCCCCGGCGTGAACGCGATGAACATGGACGACCGCATGACCATCGCCAACATGGCCATCGAGGCCGGCGGAAAAAACGGTATTTTTCCCTACGACGAAAAGACCGGCGAATACGTGCGCGAACGCGTCGCCGAGAACGGCACGAAGTCGTCCTTCGAGCCGGTCGAGGTGGACCGCGAGCAGTCGTTCGTTTTCGACAAAACCTACGATCTCTCGAAACTCGAACCGACCGTCGCCTGCCATCCCGATCCCGGCCAGCGCAAGTCAGCGAAGGAAATGAGCGGCGTGCAACTGGACCGCGCCTACATCGGCTCCTGCACAGGCGGGAAGACAAGCGATTTCCTCGCCTTTGCGCGCATCGTGCGTGGCAAGAGCGTGAAGATTCATACCTTCGGCGTGCCCGCAACCACCAAGGTTGTGCGTGAATTGAAAGACACGATGTGGGGCAGCGAAAGCGTCTGGAGCATCCTCGAAAATGCCGGCGTGCAGATGACGGAAAACGCCTCGTGCGCCGCCTGCCTCGGCGGGCCGCAGGATACATTTGGCCGCATGAATGAAAAGGCGCTCAAGTGCATCAGCGCGACGAACCGCAATTTTCCCGGCCGCATGGGCCACAAGGAATCGCAGGTCTTCCTCGCCTCGCCATACACCGTCGCCGCCAGCGCACTCACCGGACACATCACCGACCCACGGGAGTTTTTGAGCTGATTCCTGTTGTAAAAAATAACTTCGCCAAGCGTGAAGAAACATCTGCCAGACACAAAGCTAGCGGCGACCGTCGCCCTCGCATTCTGCGCAGCGCTTTTTTCCGGCTGCAGTTCCATGGACAGCTCGCGCGATATGGGCCTCTACATGGTCAATACGCCGCAGACGCCGATGTTTCGATACGGCCCGGCGCAGAGTTTTGGGGCGGACTTTAATCTCCAACAAGGCCAGCGCGTGGTGATGCTGCGAAAAGAATTCGGTTACAGCCGCGTGATGACCGAGAGTGGACAGACCGGCTACGTGGCGACGGAGGACATCGTGCCAGCGCCGCCGGAGTCGAAGCCCAACAACACCGCGCGCACTGGAAAACTTCCTCCGCTCATCAACACGCCTTCCACCGGCACCAGTCGCCGCGGTGTCAGTTCTTCGAATAGCCGCGTGCTCCAAGGTGGCCCGCTGTTTGGCCCGGGAGAATTGCCTCCCCTGCCCGAGCGCGAGGAAAGCGGCCCAAAGCCGGAGTTTCGATATCCCAAGCCAAAGCCGGGATTTCGTGTGACAGATCCAAAGCCCAGTGCGGCACCCGAAGACAAGCCCTAGAGCACATAAGCAGGCGCTCCCCGCGCACTCTTCAATACCGATCCAGCAGCGACGAAGCGCTGATCACTAAAAGTCATCGCTAAAAAACGGAAAGCCGCGCGATCCCCACGACCGCACGGCTTTCGTTATTGGAATCCAGATCACCTTCAAGAAACCTGAACTCGCGCTCCCGCCGCACCCACCTTCAATAGATACGGCGAAATTTTATGTTCATCCTCGGCGAATTACTCCGCCTTGGTTTCACGTGATTTGTTTGTAGGGAAACCTTGGAAATCTGTCTCCTACTCAAAAGAGTGGTTTTGAACAGGGTCTGGAACGAGGGGAAATAACGGCTGTCACCCTTCGTCGGTTCACGGAGTGGACGAACCACGGGTTCTGAGAAATTTATTCGCGGCCTCGGTGCGCGAGCGGACGTGGAGTTTCACGTAGATTTGCTTCAAGTGCCAGCGCACGGTGTCGAAACTCAGGCTCAGCCTCTGTGCGATTTCCTTGTTCGCAAAGCCCTTCGATAGCAGTTCCAGAATTTCCTGTTCCCGGCGCGTGAGGTTTAAATCGTCGGTGGTCGGCGGCGCGGGGGCTTGAAAGGTCTCGATTACTTTGCGGGCGATCTCGCTCGTCATGGGTGCGCCGCCTTTGCTGACGTCTGCGATGGCTTCGAGGATTTTTTCCGGGTCAGCGCGTTTCAGAAGATAGCCGCTGGCTCCTGCGCGGAGGGCTTTGAATACGGTTTCGGTGTCATCATACACGGTGACGATGATGACGTGCAGCGACGGCAGAAGTTCCTTCAGTCGCGCCGTGCATTCGACGCCGGACATATTCGGCAGATGGAGATCCATGAGCACCACGTCGGGCGGATTTTCCGGGATTTCGCGAATGGCGTCCTCGCCGCAATCGCACACGCAGATACAGGAAAACCCGGGCGTTTCGTTGATGAGACGCTGGAACGCGCGTCGGATGCCGGCGTTGTCCTCGACGAGGGCCACGGAAATCACAGAAGTTGGTGCGGCGGAAGGCATGGTTAACTACTAACGGACTTCATCGCCATTGTTACCACTTAAATGAGCCGCTGTCTCCTTTCCGTTTTCGCCTGCATCGGAGAGAGGCACGGCGAATTCGACCTTCGTCCCCTTCCCGTCTGCGCTCTGCACATCACAACAGCCGCCCATGCGGATCAGGCGCATCCTCATGTTGGAAATTCCGTCGCCGCTCTTTGCACCCGGCTTGTCGGGAAGGCCGCATCCGTTGTCCTCGATCACCACGCGCAACGTCCCGTCATACACAAACACCCGCAGCAGGACCTCACTCGCAGAAGAATGCCGCGCCACGTTGCTGAGCGCTTCTTTGAAAGCGAGGAAAAGCTCGTGCCGCTGCTCGGAACTCATGTGCGCGGATGGAATATCCGCCGCCACATCGAGACGGCATTGAATCTGCGTTGGTTCAAAAATACGCTCTGCGTAGTGGATGAGATAGCTCGTGACCGAAGGGATGTCGTCCCGCTTCGGATTCACCGCCCAGACGATTTCATCGAGCGCCTCGACCATCTCGCGCGATTTGTCGGCTACTTCTTTCAAATAATCCTGCGCCTTCTCCAGCGAAGTCGCCGGCCGGACGCCCAGTGAACTAATCAAGCCGACCTCGGTGAGCCGCGCGCCAAGGTCGTCGTGGAGATCCTCGGCGATGCGCGCCCTTTCGCGCACCAGCGCCTGCTGTTGCCTGAGCCGCTCCGCCTGAACACGCAACCTGCGGCGTGCAAAATACAAGATCACGCCGACGATCAGGAGCAAAGCGGCGAGTATTGTTCCGACGCGAAACCATATCGTCTGCCAGTAAAACGGCTCCACCTTGAAAGCGAATGCCGCACCGGCCTCGTTCCAAATCCCTTCGTTGCTGCACGCGCTCACTTGGAATCGATATTTGCCCGGCGGTAGCTGACTGAAATAGGCCGATCGCTGCGACCCGGCCTCCACCCATGCATCATCCAGCCCCTCCAGTCGGTAGCGGTAGCGCATGTTCTCCTGCCCGGAAAAACTGATGACGCCGAATTCCACACCCAACTGGCGGACTCCCTTACCCAGCGAAATCCGCTCTTTCAGCCCGTGCAAATCCAGCAGCGGGGACTTTTGCTCAGGATTTGACATGATGCGGGATTCGTAGGCGGCGAAGGGCTGGCCATTCAAACTGAGACGCTCAATCACTACTGCGGGTGGCGTAGGATTTTCGATTTCGCGCTCCGCGCGAATCACCGCGATCCCTGCGGAAGTTGACATACAAATCTCCCCGATGCGGCTTCGCAATGCACGGGGCCAGAATTCCCCGCTGGCCTGCAGCATCGGCCAGCCTTCCCCACGCCCGCTGAAAATCGGCTGAACCTTCGCCAAACGCCCTGCCACCACCGCCTCCAACTCCGCCAATTTCACACAAAAAATACCATGCCGGCTGGCGCACCACAGCAAGCCGCGTTCGTCCGGCAGGATTTGCGAAATGGATTGTTCCTCAATGCCCTGAGCCGGACCAAAAAGAACAAATTTCCCTTCTTTGAGCCGTCCCAACCCGCGCTTTTCATAGCCAATCCAAAGGCTCCCGTCCGTCGCGCCATGCAGACTGCAAATTGGATTCTGTTCCGGGGATCTAATTTTCAACAGGGCATCCCCGTTGACGCGCAGGAGCAGACCGGCATCGGTGCCCACCCAAATCGTTCCAGCAGAATCCTCCGCCAGTGCGCACACATTTCCGTGTTCAGGCGGCAACGGGAGCGATTCAAACTTCCCATCGCGCAGCCGGAACACGGCATCCGCAGAATCCGCCCCGATCCATAAATCGCCGCTCGCACTCAACATCAAAGACTGAATCACCCGCCGGGACAGCCTGGAGGGCAGGGCGACTGTGGAAAATTTCTGATCCTTCCACTGGAACAACCCGCGGTTCTTTGTGCCCATCCAGACTCCCCCGCGCGGGTCGGCCACCACGCTTGTGGCCCATACGCCGCGCCAGCCGTGTTGCGGGGTCATCTTTTCCCAAGCTGGTTTGAGTCCCTTAAAGAGCATCCCAAAAACACCCGTCGCAAAGCAAAAACCATCGCTCCCCTCACAGAACGACTGCACGCCCGGAGGCACGTCCCCCGCTGGCTGCAACAACTCAACCGTCCGCTCGCGCACTTGAATGATCCCGCCACGGCGCGTGCCAAGCCAGAGATTCCCATCCGCATCGTCGGACAGGCTCATGATACCCGCAAACGGAACCTGCACCGGTATAAAGCCGTGACCGTCGTAGTAGAACAGCGCTGACTCGGAACTGTCATCACTGTCCGCTTCATCTCTGGCTGCAACCACCCAAAGCCGCCCCCGCCGATCCTCAAACAATCTTTTCACCAGTCCTTCAGGAATTTTTCCCAGACTTTCCAAAGACCCGCCCTCCCTGCATCTAAAAACCTCAGAAACATCGGAAAACCAAACCCCTCCCTGCCGCGCACCTATGATGCGGGTGACGATCTTCGTATGCTTCAACAATGGCACCATCCGACCCTCACGGAATAATCCCAGTTGAAAATCTCGTGCATACCAAACCTTCCCATCCCGATCACTCGCCAACAGCATAGAACCTTTTCCCTCCACACTGCCACCCGCTCCAATCGTTTCCACTCGGTCATTCTGAATCCTGCAAATCTTCGCTTCGTTGTAATACGAAAACAGGATCCCCCCATCGTCATCCTCGGCAATGGAAACAGGCAGCGTCCCCGGCACCCCGTCCTTGACGGTGAAAGTCCGGACATTCGTGCCATCCACGCACACCACAAAACCGCCATTCTTGACCAGCCACAGTCGGTTGTGCCGGTCCATGAGTGTGACCGGCTGAAACACATTCTGCTTTGGCGACGAACCAATCTTCGGGATGGCTTCGTATTTCGCGCCGTCAAATCGAAACAACCCCTCGCGAGTCACCGCCCACAGATATCCATCCGCCCACCGCACCGCACCCACCACACTATAGGGCGTCATCGTGTCGTCCAACGGCCATGAGCGGACATAAAAAGACGCCTTCCTCGCAAAAGGCATCGGCGGGCTCTCCGCGAACCCCGGCCCATTAAGCAGCCACAAACAGACAAAAATCCCCAGCCAGCGACAGCACACAGGCTGACGATAAACCTCAAGCGTTGGACGGGAAAAAAACACGGCTATTACACCGTGCCAAAGCCTCAGCATCACAGCAAGCCAGACGGCGAAGCTTAAAAGTCCATTCTGTCCATGCAGGGCATGAACAGGCGTTCGCTGCTTGAAAACACTCCCCTACTTCGCCGGATGCGGTGCTGCCAGATAGGCGTCCACGTCTTTGGTGACGATGAGTTTGCCCCACATGATGATGTAGTGGCCGGGGACGGTGCAGACGTATTCAAATTCGCCTTCGTCGTAGATGGCGGCGACTTTGAGAGTCTGTTTCTGTCCGGGCTCGATGAGCTTCGTAGCGGCGAGGATGTCGTCGCTTTGTGGGATGAATGGACGGCCTGCTTTGTCGAGCTTGTCGGGCGTCATCGTGGAGGATGCGGTGCCGACTTTTTCGTGCGTGCCGGGTTTTACGACGGCGAGGTTGTGCGGCTGGGTATCGGCATTTTCCAAAACGATCTCGAAGGGCTTGCCGGCTTCGACGACGAGCGTTTTTTGGTCGTAGCTCATCTTTTCGTGGACGGTGTGGAGGACATAGACGCTGACGCTGAGGGCGCGGAGTTCCTTGCGGATGCGCGCGGCGTCGGCGGGCACCATGAGCGCGGCGAATTCGCCTCCGAGCTGCGTGGTTTCGATGTAGTCCTGCTTGGTGCGATCACCGGCGGGGACGGTCTTTGCCCATGTGAGGATGCTTTCGGCGACGGGGCCGGCGGCTGCTTTGTCCCACGATTCACGCGGGAGCTGCAGGATGGCGCGCACGGCGACGTTGCGGTCATTACCCTCGCGGACTGCGGCGGCAAGGGTGGCGAAGTTGTGCTTCGCGAAATCTGCACCGGTGAGCGGGAGTTGCTGCAATGCCGTGGCGTGGAGTGCGGGGATGGCGACGGCTTTGGTCAGGATGGTCTGGTATTTCGCACGCAAGGCCGGGTCGGCGATCCCTGCGATGGAATTGAGGACGATGGAGCGGGTGTCGTCGTCCTTGGCTGCGGCCCAGACTTTGTCGGGCTGGCCGTCGGCAACGACGAGTGCGCCGACTGCTGCGCGGCGGACACCGGGTTGCTGGGCACCGCCTGCGAGCGTGCTCAAAGCGGTGCGCGCCTTGCCGAGTTCGGCGGCTGTGGAGGTGGCAAGGATTTTGGCGAGTTCATCAGCGGCACCACCGCCATTGGCATCGGCGCGCTGGAGTGCGGTGACGAGTTCGGTGACTTTGTCGGTCTTGCAAAGCGCGGCGAGCTTGGTGAGCGCGTCCATGCGTTTTCCGAGGTCGGTGCCTTTGCGCTCGATGCGCTCGATGAAGACGGGCTCGGAGTCGGGTGCGCCATTGAGATCTTTGTCCGAAAGTTTCGAGACATAGACGGCGAGGATTTTCGGATCGCTCGGAAGAATGGTTTCTTTCGTGAGCGAGCGGAGCTGGCGCATCGTTTCTTTATAAACGTAGTCGAGGTAGTAGTCGTTGCGTTGCGCGAGGGATGCGTAGGTGATTTGAAATGCCTCGGGGACATTCTTTCCGTCGAAGAAACTCGCAGCACGCACGGCTTGCAGGCGGACGCGTGCGTCTTCGTCACCAGCGGCGACTTTCAGCAAATCAATGGCGTCCGGCACGCTGTTGCGCCAGTAGCAGAGGACGCGGGTCGCGGCGGCGCGGGCCTGCGGGCTTGGGGATTTGAGGACGCGCTTGAGCAGGTCCACGTCCACGACGTTCTGCCATTGGTGAAGCCACAGCGCCTCGGTGAGGTGGTGTTCAAATTCCTTGTCCGTCTTGTCGAGCCCGGCGACCCACGTTTTCGCGGCAGCGATGACATCCTTCACGGGATGTTTTTCGAGTTCGACCTTTGCGAGCATCCGCGTGTCATCAATCGGCGATTTCAGCAAATCGAGCAGCGCCGGGATGGGCTGACCGTTAATTTTCGCAGGCTTGGAGAGCGGGCGTCCCTCGTAGGTGATGCGGTAGATGCGGCCATGTTCGTGGTCGCGATTCTTATCGCGGAGATGATGCTGGAGATGGCCGATGATCGTCTGCGACCAGTCGCAGAAATAGATCGCACCGTCGGGTCCATTGCTCACGCAAATGGGGCGGAAAGTCGGCACTTGGCCGGGATCGCCGGAGACGAGATTTTCGATGGTCATGCCCTTGAGTCCCGAACCGTCCTGCGTGACGCGCACGCGGGTGATGGCCTGCAAGCCGATGACGTTGAGATTCAAGAAATCACCCTGCCAGTCCTCCGGAAAATGCGCGCTGCTCACCATGCCGGTGCCGGGGCACGGACGCGAAGGGCGGTTCCAGAAATGCTGCATGCCGGGATGCTTGCCCGAGTCGAGACGTCCGCTGATCGCGGGTGCGAAATAGGTCTCGTTCATCGTCGCGTTCGTCACGAGGTCATTGCCCCAGCGGTCGAACACCTTGCCGTGCGCGTTCACGAGTTCATAGGCAGCGTAAAGCTCCGTGTTGCCCGTGTTGAAATCAAAGCGCCAGAGGCAGCCGTCCGAGTGACGGATCGGGCCGTTGGTCGTCTCGATCTGTGTGCGGTGAAACACGCCGTCGCTGAAGAACGTCGCGCCGCCCGGCTCGCGCACCATCGCGTTGGTCGAGTGGTGCGAGTCCGCCGAATCAACGCCCATCGCAATCCGCTCAAACGTATCAGCCTTGTTGTCGCCATTCGTATCGCGTGCATACCACAAATCGGGGGCCTGCATCACCGCCACGCCGTCTTTGTATAAAGTGAAGCCGGTCGGCGCATTCAGGTTGTCCATGAAAGTCGTGCACTTGTCCGCCTTTCCGTCGCCATCCGTGTCTTCCAGAATCAGCAGCTTGTCGCCGTCCTTGCTGGTGGGTTCACGTTCGGGGTAATTTTTCCATACCGCGACCCACAGGCGGCCCTTCGTGTCCCACTGCATCTGCAAAGGATTCGCCAGTTCGGGAAACTGCTTCTCGTCGGCAAACAGGTTGATTTTGCAATTCGGGGCCAACTTGAGTTTGGCCATCACTTCCTCGCCGCTCGGGTAAGTGTGCGAGAGGTCGGGCTTGTCGCCGGGCTTGTTAGTGAAAGCGGAAATCGGCTCCGGCAAATTGTCATCCTTCACCACGAGGTCGCCGCCTTTTGCGATGGCCCATACGCGCTGCTCGCGGTTCGCCGCCATCACGTCGCGAATCTGCATTTCGCGCTGCATGACCGTGTTGTTTAAAATCGGGCCTACACCCGGCTTGTTGATGATTTTCGACGGATCCTTCTCATCGCGCTCGCGGGGCTGATACTTTTCAAAAGAACGACCGCCATAAACGTTGTAGCCGTCCACCGTCCGGTAGCGCTGGTGGAACTGCCAGTTCTTTTCATTCACCGCGACGCGGAGCTTTTCATTCAGCGTCGGAGCCGACTCGCCGAAGAGCCCCTGAAACATCGCAGGTGCGAGCGCCTTGTCGCCCGCTTCGCTGAGAAACCAGCCATTGAGCGTGAGCGACTGCCCTTTTGCCGCCGCCGCCTGATACGCCGCCTGCGATGGTGCAAACAAATCCACGAACTGCGCGCCGGACTCCTTCGCCACCGATTCAACAGCACCAGCGTAGAGCTTCACGTTCTCATTGATCTCCTTCGGGTCGGCAAAATTTGGATCGCTCATTTTCTCGGCAGCGATGGGAGAAAACAGCACCACGCGCGCGCCAGTCGCTTGCGTGTCCTTCACAAACTTCTGCAACGTCCCCTTGAATCCATCCAAACCGGGCGCGCCCTTGAACGACTCGTTGTAGCCATAGAATGCAAACACAACGGTCGCGCCGGTGCGCTTGAACCATTCTTCGCGTGAACCGAAGTTCTGTGAGCGGTGCCACGTGCCCACTTCATCCGCCGCCACGCCGAGATGGCGGAAGACGATTTCCCTGTCCGCGAAGCGCTGCTGGATGAGCGCTTCGAGATAACCCGTGTGCTGCATACGATCCGCAATCGAGCCGCCGACGATGGCGATGTGGTCGTTGGGTTTCAGTTCAAGTTTCTGCTGTGCCTGCGCAAAAGCACAGGTGGCAACAAGGGCGAAAGGGGCGAGGTAGCGGATGTTCATGTTGAAAAAGGAGCGCGTTGTGTGGGTGAAAAACCACGATACGGCAAGCGCGTTAGGCCGTGTTTTCGTTTTTTCCTGCGACCTTCCCGGAGTTCATCTTCTCGCTTGGCATCCGTCCGCCACTGACGAGCATCCGCAAGCCGATGTTCACGCGCCTGTTCCGCTACTTTTCCACACTCACCACGGGCCGCATCGTGCTGTGGAGTTACGCGATTTGGTATGCGGTGAATGTGACGCTGCACTTTGATCCGCGCCCGCGCTTGTGGCTCACATCGCTCGGGCTGAGCGGCGTCATCGGCATCGCGCTCGTGCTGAGCACGCGGGCGGCGCGCAACGGCATCACGACGCTTGATAGCTGGCAGACATTCCGGCTTTTCCTCATGCCGTTCTGTGTGTCGTCGTTTGCAGCGCTCGTGAAAGATGCGGGCTACGTGCTCATTTTCCCGCCCTCGCTGCGGGAGAATGGAATCGGCCTCGGCGCTATAGCGGCATTTCTCGTCCTCGTCACACTGCTCCGCCGCCGTGGGCATCCATGCCCATGATGGCGAAGATGCGATCGCGCGCAGCGAGATAGTCCGGCGAATCGAGGTCGCGCGGACGCGGGACAGTGATGCGGACTTCCTCGGCGATGGTCGCGGGACGCTTGGTCATCACTAGCACGCGGTCGGCGAGTTGCACGGCTTCCTCGATGTCGTGCGTGACGAAAAGGATGGTTTTTTTCTCCGCCTGCCAGATGCGGATGAGGTCGGCGCGCATCTTGAGCCTCGTGAGGAAATCGAGCGCACCGAATGGCTCGTCCATGTAAAGCACACGCGCATCCGCAGCGAGCGCGCGGGCGATCTCGACGCGCTGCCTCATGCCTCCGCTGAGTTCGCGCGGATACGACTTTTCAAAACCGGCGAGACCAACCATTGCGATGTAGTGCTTCACGCGCTCCTCGCGCTCGGCGACTGGCCGCGAGAGCAGGCCGAAGCCGATGTTTTGCTCGACGGTAAGCCACGGAAAAACGCCGTTTTCCTGAAAGACAAAAATGCGACCTGGATCGGGGCCGTCCACCGGCGCGCCCTCGACGAGGACTTCGCCACGCGTCTCTTTCAGAAAGCCGCCGACGATGTTGAGCAGCGTGCTCTTTCCGCAGCCGGACGGGCCGACGATGCAAACGAACTCGCCCTTCGCCACGTCGAGGCTGACGCGTTCGAGAACGTGGATTTCCGAGCCGGATTGTTTGCCGGGAAAAGACATCCAGCAGTCGCGGACAGTGATGGTTTTTTCCATATCAGCGTTGTCCATATCCCCATCGCACTTCGTCGAATTTTTCCAGCCGCCTCACGAGTAAATCAAGAACGAGACCAATGAGGCCAATCATGACCATCCCAGCGACGACAAGGTCGTAGCGTTTGCCGGCGTTGCGCGCATCAATGATGAGGTAGCCAAGCCCGCTGTTCACCGCGATCATCTCCGCCGCGACGACGACGAGCCACGCCACGCCGAGCGCGATGCGGATGCCCGTGATGACCTGCGGCAGCGCAGCAGGAAAAATCACACGGCGAAAAAGCGGGAAGCCACTCAGCCCGAAATTTTGCGCCGCACGTAAATAGACCTGCTGCATGTTTTGCACAGCCGCCATCGCCGAAACGGTGATCGGAAAAACACTCGCGAGAAAAATGAGAAACACCGGCGCGGTGTCCTTTACGCCAAACCAAAGAATCGCCACAGGAATCCAAGCGATGGGCGAAATCGGGCGCAGGATTTGGATGAAAGGGTTCAGCGCTGCGTAGGCCGGACGGAACCAGCCGAGCACCAGCCCGAGCGGAACGCCCACAATCACTGCAAGTCCAAAGCCCCAGCTCACACGGAAGAGCGAGGCGACGATGTATTTTAAAAGCAACCCCTGCCGCGCCAGTTCACCAAGCCCACGCAATACTTCGTAAGGCGTGGGAAAAATATCGCTGCCTGACATTTTCACCGCTGTGTGCCAGCCGACGAGAAAGAGCACGGCGGTCGCCAGCGGAAGAATGATGTGAAGAAGTCTGCGGTTCATTTTTTAACTTCAAAATGAGGCGCCTGAACGACCATCGGATCCGGCGCGAACGTGTCGTCCACGTAGTCCTCGAAGTGCGCGGTCCCTTGCAGAATGCCCGCTTCTTTTCCGAGCCGTTCTATTTCTTCAAACTCCGCCCTGAGCGGCTTGAGCCGTGAATACGTCACGCGATCCGGCGGCTTTGCGAGCACGTAGCTGAGCAGGCGCGGGTTTTGGTTGTAGTAGTTCGCCGCCACGAACTGCGCCGCGTCCATCCGGTGCGCCATGCTTTGGTCAATCCATTTGCCGCTCGCTGCGATTCCATTGACGAGCCGCTGGATTTCCGCGCGATGATCGCGAATCGCATCCTCATGCACCGCGAGCACACACGAGATGAAGCCCGGCCACACATCCTTCGCCTGCCAAAGCGTGCGCCCGTAGCCGTCCAGTTCCGCCTGCCCCATGAAAGGCTCGCCACTCGTAATCGCGTCCACCGCGCGCGACTGCAATGCCGCAGGCATATCCGGCGGCGGCATCTCGACAATCTTCACATCGTCAAAATTCATCCCGACTTTTTTCAGTTCGCGAAAAATGATGAGCCGCTGGTTCGCATAGCGCCCCGGGACAGCGATTGTTTTTCCGCGCAGATCGGCAGTTTGAAAAATCCCGCTGTCCTTGTGAACTACCACCGCCGAACCATCACGATGGCCGAGATGGACGATCTTGATTTTCACACCCTGCTCACGCAGCGCGATGGCCATGGGCGCGAGGATGAAGGACGCCGGCATGTCTTTCGAGCGACCGATGAACATCTCCTTTAACTCCGGCCAGCCGCTGAAACGCATCGGCTGAAACATGTCCCGGCCTTCCATTTCCTTGTTGATGAAATGCGTGACCGGACAGGTGAGGTGGCACGTCACCGGAAGAAAGCCGACGCCAAATGTTTTGGTCGTGCCCACCTCGGCCTTCTTGTCAAACCACCGCAGATTCAACGCGCCATGCAGCACCGTGATCACGGCGATCCAGAGCGAGATGACGATCAATATTGTGCGACCAAACTTCATGCAGAGCACGGGAATCTGCCAGAGTGCGGCTAATAGCGGAAATCAAATCTCGCTATCTCAGCGATGCCCGCGCGGCATCACACGAAACTTTGCGCAAGCTAGTTGCGCGATCCGTGCGTAGAGTCGCGAAAACACCAAGATGGCCAGACCTAAAAAACAGGACGAAAACAGTCCACGCACCGAGCCGGTGGCGGTAAAAAAAACTCCGAGCGCCCCGCCAATTACGAAGGGAATTCTGAAACTCTCGAAGCAAATAGATGCGACCACCACGCCAGCCTACGTCATTGCGAAACCGGGCGATGAGTGTCTGCCCGACTGTTCTTTTAAAAACGTCTCCAAAATGGTGAAGCGACACGGCGGCTCCGCCCAGCACGGCTGGAAAATGCGCGAGCAGCCCGCTGCTTTTGTCGAGGGTGAATTTTGTGCGGTGTGGCGTCGCCCGGACGGTGTTTTGATTGACGTGACGCCGAGGGTGGAGCACCCGAAAAAGATCCTCTTCCTGCCCGATTCGCGATTGGTGTGGGACGGCAGCGATGTGGAGTCGCGCCGGCTGATGCTCCGCGAAACGCCCTGCTATTGCGGCAGTGAGTTGCCATTCAATATCTGCCACGGCCTCGCGGAGGATTAGTCAGCGCAGTCCCGCAACTTTTCATGTCGCTTCTCGAACGCCTTTTGTCCGTCGGTTGCGTCCGCAAAGCCATCTGGCGTCTGTGGTATCCATTCCTCACGCGACGACTGCGCGGCGAAGAGGTGCTTTTTCTCAACTACGCCTTCGAAACCAACCCGCCTGTCGCGCTGCCGCTCGCGCCGGAAGACGAACCGAACCGCGCCTGCATCCAGCTTTACCACCACGTGGCATCCCAAGTGGAACTGCATGGAAAAAACGTGCTCGAAGTGAGTTGCGGACACGGCGGCGGCGCGTCGTGGATCACGCGCACGATGCAACCCGCCAGCTATACCGGCCTCGACCTCAACCCGACCGGCATCCGCTTTTGCGAACAGCGTCACAACGTAGCCGGACTTCGATTCATACAAGGCGACGCCCAGCGGCTCCCTTTTCCCGACGCTTCGCTCGATGCAGTGATCAACGTCGAGGCCTCACACTGCTACCCGGATTTTCCTGGCTTCCTCGCAGAAGTCGCGCGCGTGTTGCGCCCCGGCGGTCATTTTCTCTACGCCGACTTCCGCTTTCGCGACGAAATCGCCGCATGGGAGTCCGCCATCGCCGCCGCGCGGATGGAGATCGTGCAGACGCGCAACATCGGCCCCGAAGTTCTTCGCGGAATGGGCTGCAACGCCGCGCGCAGCCTCACACTCATCCACGAACGTCTTCCGCGTTTTCTCCATTCGCTCGGGCGTGATTTTGCAGGAGTGCCCGGCTCCCGAGTCTATGTCGCGCTGGAAACGGATGAACTTTCCTACCGCTCCTGGTGCTTCCGCAAGGCCTGAGCGCAGAGCTTTTCGCGAATGAGTAAGCTCTCTGCAGTCACACCGTTTCCCCGCCATGCGGCTTGTAACGAAATTGGAGTCTCGCTATCGGTATTATGCCGAGCCGCTATCACCCAATGGAACTTCGTCATCTCCGCTACTTCCAGGCCGTCGCCGAGGAACTCAGTTTTTCCAAGGCCGCACGCCGTCTGCGTGTCGCGCAGCCGGCGCTCAGTCGTGCGGTGAAGGAATTGGAGCATCGCGTGGGGACGGAGTTGCTCATACGCAGTCGGCGGGGCGTGGCGCTGAACGAAGCGGGTGCGGTTTTTCTGCACGAAATCGGGCTGATTCTCCAGCGGGTGGACGACGCTGTGCGGCGCGTTCAGCGGACGGCATCGGGTGAAGAAGGCGAATTGCGTGTCGGCTACATCGGGCCGCCGACGCAGGCGTTCCTCGGCCGATTGCTAGCGGAGTTCCGCCGCCGTTACCCGCGTGTGTCCGTCATTTTAGAGGAAAGAACACCGGAACGTGTCTGGGAAATGGTGGCCCGCGGACGACTGGCAATCGGACTCACACGACCGGTGCTCGCACGGCAGGCGCATGGTTTGAAGACGATGCTTTTGCGCAAGGAACCATTTTTCGGAGTGTTCCCGGCAGGGCACCGACTCGCTCGCAAGCGCTCTGTCTCGTGGCGCGATTTGGCCGACGAATCGCTAGTGATTCTCGCCCGGCGCGAAGGCGTCGGCTTGCACGACGCGATCCTCGCCGCGTGTCGCAGCGCCCATTTCACGCCGAAGCTCGCGCAGACTCCGAGCGTAATCCACACCGTGCTTAGCTATGTGGAAGCCGGCGAAGGCATCGGCATCATTCCCGACAGCGTGGCCTTGCTCGGGAAGGGCGGGCCGCTCGTCTTCCGCCCGCTCACGCCCACACATGCGGTGGAATTGGTCATGGTGTGGTCCGCCGAAGACACCTCGCCAGCCGCTGCTGCCTTCCGCGCGCTGGTCGGCGAGTGGGAAAAATCACGCGCACTTTGGCAGGCGCATTGATTTTCTTGCCTCGCGGCGAGAAATCCTCCAACTTCCGCGCCGTCAACTCAAACCGACCATGAACAAAACACTGTCACTCCTCACCGTTGCTCTCACCCTCGCTTTCGCAGCCTGCAGCTCGCAGAGCGGATGCCGCAAAGTCGAAATGGGACACTGCGACTCCAACGCCAAGGGCAAGCACGTCATGCTCCAGCAGAACTCTTTTGCTTCCGGCGGCCACGTCGTGCGCCTCGCCAATCCTTCCCGCTAAGGAATGCCCGCACTTCTGGTGCGGATAGAGACATTTAAAAGATCCGAGCAGCTCACTTAGCTGCGATGGCATTACTTTGCCTGCGCGAAAGTGCGAATGCTTTCCGCCACTGAGGCGTCCCACTTGTCGCTATCAGCAAGAAGCGAGGTGAAAGTCGCTATCACGACTTTCTTATCATCCAGCCGGTTCAGGAATGAGATGAAGCGCAGGTCTCTGCCCTGTTGATTCGCCTCGAAGACAGAGCGCGAGCAGGGAAGTCCTGAATCCAGTTTGAAAGCAACTGGCTGCGCTGTGATTTTTGCCTTCATCATCGTCTCGACCATGCGCATTGCCTGCGGCGGATAGTCTTTGAAATCCCCGGCGAAGGCCTCTTCCATGAAATTCATGTTTGGCGCAAAGCCGTCCTTCGCGGCCGCGTGGTGGATCTTATATTTGAGCCCGCCGAACTCCATGACCTTCCAGCCCGCAGGCGGTCGGAACTCAAACTTCCCGGCGTCCTCCTTGTGCAAAGGGCCCAGCTCGGCCCATGCGGCTGTGGCGATGAGCAAGAGGGCGAGCAAGGCGGAGCGCATGGTGTTTTTCGTTTTTAAATATGGATCGCGTGGCCGTAGGCGACTCCGGTGGCTTCGTGCACGGCTTCGCTGAGCGTCGGGTGCGCGTGGATGGTGGCTTCGATTTCGTCCTTGGTGATCTCGGCGGTGATGGCGAGGCCGAGTTCGGCGATCATTTCGGTCGCCTCGGGGCCGACGATGTGCGCGCCGAGGAGTTCGCCGTGCGGTTCGCCGTAGATGAGCTTCACGAAGCCCTCGATTTCGCCGATGGCGCGGGCTTTGCCGCTCGCCATGAACGGGAACTTGCCGACTTTGAATTTCTTCCCCGCCTCCTTCGCCGCGCGCTCGGTGAGGCCGACGCTCGCGACTTGCGGATGGCAATACGTGCAGCCCGGAAACACTGTCACCTTCTTCGGTTTCGCTCCGGCGACGAACATCCCCTCGACCGCCTGCACGGCTTCGTAGCTCGCGACGTGCGCCAGCCACGGAGGCCCGATGATGTCGCCCGCTGCGAACACTCCCGGCACGCTCGTCTCGTAGCGGTCATTCGTCTTGATGTAACCGCGCTCCGTCTTCACCAGCGAAATTTTCCCGCCGGGCATGAGCGGCTGCACGCCGATGGCCACGAGGCACACCTCGGCTTCGAGCACCTGCTCCTTGCCGTCTGCGCCTGCGACGGTGACGCGCACGCCGTTCGCGGTCGTCTCGGTCTTCGTCGTTTTCGTGTTTGTGAGCACTTTGATTCCTTGCTTCGCAAACGACCGCTCCACGACCTGCGAAACCTCGGTGTCCTCGACAGGCAGCGCGTTCGGAGCCATTTCGATCATCGTCACTTTCGTGCCGAATGCGTTGTAAAAATACGCGAACTCCACGCCAATCGCACCAGCGCCGATGACGATCATCGAGCCGGGTTGCTTCGGCAGAACCATCGCCTCACGCGAGCCAATCACCGTCGTTCCGTTGAAAGGAAGCCCCGGCATCGGGCGCGACACGCAGCCGGTGGCGACGAGCACTTTCGCTGCGGTGTGCGTCTCCACTTTTCCATCCGCGCCCGTCACGGAAACCTCGCCCGCCTTGTCCATCGAGGCCTCGCCGCGAATGTAGTCCACCTTGTTTTTCTTGAAGAGAAACTCGATGCCGCCTGCGTTCTTGTCGCTCACGTCGCGGGAGCGCGCGATGACTTTGCTCCAGTCGTATTCCAGCCCGGTGAAAGTCATGCCAAACTCGGCCGCGCGATGTTTCATCAAGTGATACAGCTCCGCGTTGCGCAGTAGCGATTTCGTCGGGATGCAGCCCCAGTTCAGGCAAGTCCCGCCCGCGCGTTCCTTCTCCACGCACGCGACGCGTTTGCCGAGTTGCGCTGCTTTGATTGCGCCGACGTAGCCCGCAGGCCCGCCACCGATGACGATGAGGTCGTAGTTTGCCATAGAAAAAAAGTGAGCGCGGAAGATGCGGGCGCGACCGCCGATGCGTCAAAGGGATTCTCAAACCAGCGCGCCGACGTGCGCGGTCGCGGCGCTCGCCAGACCGGCGAGATTGTAGCCGCCTTCGAGCACGCTCACCACGCGGCCATCGGCGGTTTTTGCTGCGATGCCACGGACGATTTTTGTGAGGTCGGCGAAGTCTTTGTCCGTGAGCAGGAAGTTTCCGAGAGGGTCGCCCTCGCGGGAGTCGAAGCCCGCGCTAATCATCACCAGCTCGGGGCGGAACTTTTCCATCGCGGGGACGAGTTTCGTTTCAAATGCGCCGAGGATTTCCGCGCGTCCGCTCCCGGCGGGGAACGGGCAGTTCAGCGTCGTGCCCTTGCCCGCGCCCGCGCCGGTTTCATGCGCCGCGCCGGTGCCGGGATACCACGGCGACTGGTGCGTGTTGAAAACGAACACGCTGCCGTCCTCGTAAAAAATATCCTGCGTGCCGTTGCCGTGGTGAACGTCCCAATCCACAATCAGCACGCGCTCGATTCCGAGCCGGCGACGCGCGAACCGGGCGGCGAGGGCGACGTTGTTCAGCACGCAAAATCCCATCCCTTTCACCGCATTCGCATGGTGCCCCGGTGGGCGGATGAGGCAGAAAGCGGTCTTCGCTTCGCCTTTCACCACAGCCTCCGTCGCGGCGACCGCGCAACCAGCGGCGGCGTTCGCGGCGTCCCAGGATTCCGGCCCGATGCTCGTGTCGCCCGTGCTGAGATGATCGTATCCGCCACGGATTTCGCGTTCGGCGATTTCGAGATAGCGCGCTTCGTGAGCGAGCAACCGGTCTTCATGCGTGAGCGCGCGCGGGCCGATCACTGTGGCCTTCGCGACGATGCCCGCCGCGTTCAGAGCGTCATACACAGCGGCATACCGCGCGATTTGTTCCGGGTGTCCCCTTCCGGGATTATGCGTTTTGCAGACAGGATCGGTGGCAAGAATCATGGCGGGATATTTCACGAAACCACTCCAGAGCGCAACCGCCTCAAGCGCCATTCTGCAAAGGGGTAAATGGGTGTTGCCTCATTTTGAATTTGGAAGCCATGAAACCAGGAAGGTTAAAACCTGACATCCTGCGGCACTCCCGATTCATTCCTCCCTTCCTGTCTTCTTGGATTCCAAATTGATACACCAACGGCAAATGATCTGCCCGCCCCACTTCCTCCTTTTCAAAATGCTCCGTCGCCATCGCAATCTTGCGCAAACGAACGCCGCCCATCAACCCGAAGGGTTTCGAGCCGGAGGTTGAGCGAAGCGACACCACCGGATACGATGCGCGCGAAAACAAACGCATCCCGACGGGATGCCAGCCACACACCGTTATGCCTTCGACATTTCTCGCCCTACATTACCACATCGTCTTTTCCACCAAGGAACGCGCGCCTTTGATTGATGCGGCGTGGCGTGGGCGGCTTCACGAATACCTCGGCGGCACTGTGAACGGGCTCGGCGGTTTCACCCAAGGCATCGGCGGCGTGGCGGACCATGTGCATTTGCTCGTGGGGTTGAAGGCGACGCATTGTCTCGCGGATTTCATGCGGGAGTTGAAAAAGGCGTCCTCGGTGTGGGTGCATGAGGAAATCAAGCTCGGTGCGTTTGCGTGGCAGGAGGGATACGGCGCGTTCACGGTGAGCCCGACGGCGCGGGCAAGCGTTCGCCGATACATCGCGAACCAAGAGGAGCATCATCGCACGAAGACCTTTCGCGAGGAGTTGGTGGAGTTTTTGGTGAAGGCGGGGGTGGCGTTTGAGGATCGATATTTGGATTGATGCGCGGTGCATGGAGGGCTGGCATCCCTCCGGGATGCGTGTCGTGTGGGGACGGTGATCCGGTGGTGTCGCTCGTTCCTCGCTCAACCACCGGCTAAGGGCGGGCAGTCCCTCCGGGACTCATCGCGCAGTTTGTTTTCCGTAGGCGCGAGACGATTGGAAGCGCAAATCTGTGCCTTGTCTCTCCTCCGATCGCCCCAAGCGCCATTTCGCAAAGGGGCAAAGAATCCGCCTCAGTTCTTAACAAGTTCCTTTATTTAAAATGAACTGCCTTCTTATTTCTTGAAGGAGTGCCCGACTGTTCGAGCCTGCGTAATTGCTCAACTGTATCATTGTATTCCTTGAGTGCAGATGACGCACCACCCTGCTGTTGCGATTGTAAATTTTGTAGTTCTTGGAACTTCTTCATCATCTCTAATTGATCGTTTATTTGGCTGGCTGTTTGCTGCTGACCGACTGCTGGCTTCTGGGTCTGATCTTGTTGCACAGTCATCATTTTTAGAGCGGTTTTTGCATCTTCAAAATCAGGGTTTATTTTGAGTGCCTGCTGAACTGCCAGAAGAGCATTTGGACGATCGTTGCTAAGAATATGCGCAGTTCCCAAAGCATACCAAGTCGCGCAGACATCTGGTTGAAGCGTGATTGAACGTTTCAAGTATGAAATAGCTTCATTTGGCTTTTTAATTTGGATGAAGATAAAACCGACTTCTGCCCAAGTTGTTGCCTCAGATGACTCGCCATTATGTTCATCAAAAGCCGTTGATTTCAAAAGTTTCGAAGCACTCGTCGCACATTGGAGCGCAAAAATCTCATTGTTATGGGCTGCATAAAATACACCTAAATTGGCCCAGAAGGCCGGATCATTTTTTGCTGAATTTACTGCGTTCTTATACGCTGCCTCTGCGTCAACAGATTTGTGCTGCGCCTCCCGAATATGGCCGAGATTACGCCATGCAATAGGATCCTTGGGGCTAATCCGAATGGCCGTTTCTGCTGATGCCGCTGCCTCATCGAGAAAGTTCATGTAATAGTAGGCATCGGACATCGCTTTGTGAGCCAATGCACTGTTTGGAAATCGCTCAACGAGCAACTTCGCTTGGACAAGCATCGCTGCACCATCAACTTTCTTTTCAGCAGCTTTGGCGGCCTGATATTCCGGCGTCTTTGCAATTTCCGAATCAGGAACGGAAGTCACTACAGACTCAGTCTGCCCAAAACCAGTTGTGAGAATGAGAGCCTGAACACAGAACAAGACTAAAAAATGGGGTTTCATAGATAGTTTAAGGCTGAGGGTCACGAGTGTCCGGCAGTAACTACCACAGTAGTAATTGGTTGCAATCTTGCGGTGTCAAAGGGTTGAAGTCATGTTTTGCAAGTAGTTCATGGAGAGGCATTTTCTCAAATGGATGGACACTCAGAAGTTGCAAAGTTCTGTGCAGC
>CANJNZ010000025.1 GCA_947476045.1 Chthoniobacteraceae bacterium | reverse complement strand
GAAACCTCTCCCGCCTCGTCACCTTCTTTTTCCCAGCATACTCCTCCTGCGCGAAACTCATTTGGTATTTCATGCTTCCCTCTCTACCAAACTCGCCCTCCCGTGACTCGCTTTTTCTGCGGCACTACGCGATTAAATCAGCGTTTCCTTAACACGTCCAGTAATATGAGTGCTCTATTTGGCAAGGCGGTGACTGCTATATCGGCAGGCAATGGTCATAGCCTTGCCCTCTGCTCCGACGGCACTGTCGCAGCTTGGGGTAACAACGACAGCGGCCAGCTTGGAATTAATGTTATCGATAACTCCAACCAGCAACGCAATACCCCTACAGCAGTCAATACGACCAGCGGAACCAGTGCGCTTTTTGGAAAAAACGTGACAGCCATTGTGGCGGGTTCCAATCACTCTATGGCGCTCTGCTCTGACCACACTGTGGCTGTCTGGGGTAATAATTACTACGGCCAACTCGGCGATAATACCACGATCTGGCGGATTGCCCCGGTGGCAGTGAACGCCGCCAATGGAACCAGCGCATTATTTGGAAAAACAGTAACAGCTATTACCGCAGCCTCTGAGCACAGCCTAGCCCTATGCTCAGACGGAACAATAGCCGCATGGGGCAGTAATGATTTTTGGGGCCAGCTTGGTGACAATACAACAGTCATCTCTCGCAGTGCTCCTGTAGCGGTGAACACAGCCAACGGAAGCAGCGTATTGGCTGGCCGTGTAGCCACAGCCATAAACTCATTAAGCCCACGCGCCTCACATTCCATGGCGATCTACGGACTCCGTGCGCCAAAGATTGAAGTCGAATTGCTGGAGCCTTACGTCACACCTTTGGTGGAGAATGTAAATACGCTAGACTACAGTTCTGCGTTGGGTGCAGTGAGAACCATCCGCATCAGGAATACTGGCGACCTACCACTCATCGGTGTGTCCGCCTCTCTTACCGGCGTAAACCCAACGGAGTTCATCATTACCGCCCAGCCCGCCGCGACTATTGCAGGAGGCTCCTCGACGCTCATGCAAGTCAGCTTTGCTCCAACGAGTGTAGGGGCAAAAAGCGCGGCACTTCGGATAACAAGTAACGACATAGACAAAAATCCGTTTCGCATTGCATTAACAGGAACGCCCCCTGCCAGCACGACCCTGACTGCAACATATAACACGGGCTATGATGTTCCACTTACAAGTTATGGATTCGACGCCACAGGATTATCGGTAAATTTTGCGCTGAATTTCGCACCATCTCCAGGAACAAATCTCACAGTAGTCAGTAATACAGGGAGAGGTTTCATCAACGGGCGCTTCAGCAATATTGCCAACGGTGCAACGGTGAACCTCACCTACAACGGCATAACATATCCCTTCGTCGCGTGGTATTACGGAGGCGATGGAAATGACCTCGTTCTGCTCTGGCCCTACACGGGTATCGCAGCTTGGGGTTATAATGGCTATGGGCAGCTTGGCGATGACACGACGGCCAACCATTTGGCACCGTCCTTTGTAAAGCAATCTGCAGCGCTTGCAGGCAAGACCATCATCCAAGTGGCCGCAGGTCCCACCCACACACTGGCACTGAGCAGCGAAGGAAAGATTTATGCATGGGGCCTGAATACGAACGGAGAGATCGGTGATAACACCACAATAGATCGCCATTCACCAGTGGCAGTGAACACGACGAACGGAATCAGTGCGCTCTTTGGAAAAACGGTCATAGCTGTAGCATCTGGCAATCATTACAGCCTCGCCCTGTGCTCCGACGGCACCGTGACTGCTTGGGGTGATAACACCTACGGCCAGCTAGGCGATAACACAACGACCCAACGCACTGCGCCAGTAGCAGTGAACACAACCAGCGGAACCAGCGCACTCTTTGGTAAAACGGTGACAGCCATCGCGGCCGGTTCCATCCACGCTGTCGCTCTTTGCTACGACGGCACGGTGGCCTCTTGGGGCTACAATTACTACGGTCAGCTCGGCGACAATACAACGACCCAGCGTAATGCTCCGGTGACAGTCAATTCATCCGAGCTATATAGTGCGCTCTTTGGAAAGACTGTGATGGCCGTTACGGCGGGAAGATCGCACTGTATGGCGCTATGCTCAGACGGAACGATCGCAGCTTGGGGAAACAGCGTCTATGGCCAACTTGGAATCAGCTATGTCTATCCAACCCAAAAAAATACACCAACTCCCGTGAGCACGGCCAGCGGAACCAGTGCGCTTTTTGGAAAAACAGTCACAGCGATTGCATCGGGAGATGACTTCAACCTAGCCTTGTGTTCCGATGGAACAATATCCGCCTGGGGATATAATTATAACGGACAATTAGGAGACACCTCGAACACATTTCCGCGTAACTTTCCAGTAGCTGTAAATACAATTAATGGAACCAGCGCGCTCTTTGGTAAAACAGTGACTGCAATAGCAGCAGCTTCCGATCATAGTATGGCCCTGTGCTCAGACGGCACCATCGCAGCTTGGGGCGGCAATTATTACGGTCAGCTCGGCGACAATTCGACCACAGACCGCTCTGTGCCGGTGCTGGTCAATACAACAAACGGCGTCAGCACACTTGCAGGGAACACTTCAAAAAGCATTGGTGCATCCGGCTACCAATCGTTCGCTATCTACGGTGCCACACTGCCGGAGATCGATGTCGAGGTGCTGGAGCCTACCGTCACGGCATTGACAAACAATAACAGCACCGTGAACTACGGTGCTACAACACTTCTCACTCGAACCCTCCGTATCCGCAACAGTGGCGGTCTGCCCCTAGCTGACATATCTGCTAGTGTATCCGGCGCGAATGCGTCCGACTTCATCATCAGCCAACCGGCATCGATAGTAGCATCAAACGACTCAACGACACTCCAAGTGACCTTCGCGCCCCGTTCTGCTGGAGCCAAAAGTGCGACACTCCAGATTGCCAGCAACGATCCCGACGAAAATCCTTTTCGCATCGCCCTATCTGGAACAGGGCCAACGAACGCAACGTTGACAGGGACATATAACAGTCCAAGCGACGTGGCACTCACGACAAATCTGTTCAACGCAGCAAACACGACACTCAATCTGACACTGAATTTTGCTCCGACTCCCGGAACAAATCTGACCGTCATCCGTAACACGGGAAAAAACTATATCCTCGGACAGTTCAACAACGCTGCCAACGGAGCCACGGTGAACCTGAGCTATAATGGGACGACCTATCCGTTCATCGCGTGGTATTATGGCGGGGATGGCAATGACCTCGTCCTCCTCTGGCCCTCCATTGGTGTGGCGACTTGGGGTAGTAATAGCGATGGGCAGATTGGGGACAATTCGACTATCAACCGCCTTGCCCCTACTCCCGTGGAGCAAGCCGGTGCGCTCGCAGGGAAGACCATCGTGCAGATTACGCGAGGCGGGTTTCACACTCTTGCGCTAACCAGCGAAGGAAAAGTCTATGCGTGGGGCGACAACTACGCAGGTCAGCTTGGTGACAACTCGACCACGCAGAGAAACGTCCCGGTTGAGGTGAACACCGATAATGGAACCAGTGCTCTCTTTGGAAAAACGGTCGTCGCGATATCAGCGGGCAGGGATCACAATTTGGCCCTGTGCTCGGATGGCACTCTTGTGTCTTGGGGATACAACTTTTCCGGCCAGGTCGGTGATAATACAACAGTTTACCGTCACGCCCCGGTCGTAGTGAATACAGACAACGGAACCAGTGCGCTCTTCGGAAAAACAGTGACAGCCATCGCGGCGGGCACCTTCCACAGCTTTGCCCTCTGCTCCGATGGCACTCTGGCAGCTTGGGGATACAATGGCTACGGTGAACTCGGCGACAACACGTCCACCGAGCGTCACACACCTGTGGCAGTAAATGCTGCGAGTGGAGTCAGTGCTCTTTTTGGAAAAACTGTAACATCCGTGGCGATGGGAAAATACCACAGTATCGCTCTTTGCTCCGACGGAACCGTTGCAGCGTGGGGTTACAGCTCGTCCGGTCAAATCGGTAATAACAGTTCTTCGTCACGCTATGTGCCTACGGCGGTGAACACAGCCAGCGGGATTAGCGCCCTCTTTGGGAAAACCGTCACGTCCATCTCGGCAGGAGAATATCACAACCTCGCTTTGTGCTCTGATGGCACGATAGCATCTTGGGGTATCAACACTAACGGCCAGCTCGGCGACAATACGATAAACACTCGCTATGCACCCGTGCTCGTGAACTCAGTTAACGGAACCAGCGCCCTCTTTGGAAAAACAGTAACCGCGATCTCAGCGAGCCAAAACCATAGTCTCGCTCTCTGCTCTGACGGCACAATGGTGGCTTGGGGGCTGAACGACAGCGGCCAGCTTGGCGACAATTCTACTACCCAGCGCAATGCTGCTGTGGCTGTGAATACAGCCAGTGGAACCAGTGCGCTAAGTGGGCGTATCGTCCGTGGAATGGGTTTATCAGGATTGGCAGCGAACCACTCTCTCGCGCTCTATGGAGTCCTATCGCCAAACATCGAATTGGAAGTGCTGGAGCCTGCGCTCACCTCATTGACCAATAATGTTAGCACGGTGGACTATGGCAGCACGCAGTATGGAATGCGCACTTTCCGTATCAAAAATTCGGGGGATTTGCCTCTGACCGGGTTGGCGGTATCTGTCGCTGGAGCTGACTCGGCGGATTTTGTCATCGTCAACCAGCCAACGTCAGTCGTTTCAGGCGGCGGGTCCTCGATATTCCAAGTGATCTTCGCGCCGGGAAGTGCGGGTGTGAAGAACACGACGCTTCAGATTGCGAACACGACGCCCGGTTTGCCTCCATTCGTCATCGCGCTGACGGGCACCAAGCCGACGTTCACGGGGTATCATGTGACGTTTAACGCGGCGGACGACATTGCCTTTGCCCTGAATGCGCCAAATGTTTCCGGGGAGCAGTTGAACGTGACGCTGAACTTTGCGCCGCCGTTTGGAACGAATTTGACGGTGATACGCAATGTGGGGACGGGGTTCATCGCGGGGCAGTTCAGCAATGTGCCCAATGGCGGGACGGTCAATCTGTCTTACAATGGGACGACGTATTCTTTCGTGGCGTGGTATTACGGCGGGGATGGAAACGATCTCGTGCTGCTGTGGCCGTATGTGAATGTCGCGGCGTGGGGGCAGGGCGACACCGGGCAACTGGGCGACAACACGGGACTGCAACGCAGCGTGCCGACGGCAGTGCTCCAGTCCGACGTGCTTGCGGGCAAAACTCTGGTGCAGATTGCACGAGGCAAAGACCACACGCTTGCGCTGAGCACCGAGGGGAAAGTTTATGCGTGGGGCGCCAATGCGAGCGGGCAGCTTGGCGACAACTCCACGATACAGCGCAATGCGCCCGTGGCTGTGAACACGGCCAGCGGCACCAGCGCGCTTTTCGGGAAAACGGTGATCGCCATTGCTGCCGGGGATTCCTTCAGCCTCGCGCTGTGCTCGGACAACACCGTCGTCGCGTGGGGACTCAATACGAACGGACAGCTCGGCGACAACTCCACGACGCAGCGCAATGCGCCGGTGATTGTGAACGCTGCAAACGGAACCAGCGCGCTCTTTGGAAAAACCGTGACGGCGATCTCAGCGGGCAATGCGCACGGCCTTGCGCTGTGCTCGGACAACACGCTCGTCGCGTGGGGCCTCAATGCGAGCGGGCAGCTCGGCGATAACTCCACGACACAGCGCAACGCCCCGGTGGTCGTGAACTCCGCCGATGGAGTCAGCGCGCTCTTTGGAAAAACGATCACATCCATCGTCGCAAGCGACAGACGCAGCCTTGCCCTTTGCTCCGACGGAACAGTGCTGGCGTGGGGGCTCAATGGCAACGGCCAGCTCGGCGACAACTCCACCAGCAACCGCTCAGTGCCCGTGGCTGTGGACACCGCGAGCGCGACCAGCGCGCTCTTTGGAAAAGTGGTGACCTCCATCGCCGCCGGAGCCACGCACACCCTCGCCCTTTGCAACGATGGAACGCTGGTCGCGTGGGGCCTGAATACCAGCGGTCAAGTTGGCGACAACACCACATCCCAGCGTAAATCGCCGGTGAAAGTGAACACGACCAGCGGAGTCAGTTTTCTTTTTGGAAAGACCGTCACCGCAATCTCCGCAGGCAGCGCACACAGCATCGCACTTTGCTCCGACGGCACCATCGCCGCGTGGGGGCTCAACAGCTACGGCCAGCTCGGCGACAACAGCACGACCCAGCGCAATGCACCAGTCGCCGTGAGCACCGCAACCGGCAGCGCACTCGCGGACACGCTCATCAAAGAATTGGGTGCCGCCAGTTCACTGTCCAACCTCTCACTCGCCCTTTTCTACACCACGGCACCGGAAATAGATGTTGAAGTGCTGGAGCCATCCCTCGTCACACCCACGAACAACCAGAGCACAGTGGATTTCGGGATTGTCCCGACCGAGACACGGACCATTCGCGTGAACAACCTGGGAGGCTGGCCGTTGACGGGACTCGCGGCAACATTGTCCGGCACCAACGCCCCGGACTTCACCATCGTGAGCCAGCCGCCCGCCGTCATCCCCGCCGGAGCCAGTGCGACATTTCAAATCACCTTCGCCCCGGGCAGCGAGGGGGTAAAAAATGCAGCGATCCAAATCGCGAGCAGTGACTATGACGAAAATTCCTTCCAAATCGCGCTGACTGGAATCAAAACGCCTGCGGCACTGAACTCAACCTTCAACTCCGCCAGCGATGTCCCAATCAGCACCACCGCGCTGACTGCCACCAATACAACGCTCAATTTGACCCTCAATTTTGCGCCAGCACCCGGAACGAATCTGACAGTCGTCCGCAACACAGGAGCGCGATTCATCACCGGGCAATTTAGCAACATTGCCAACGGCGCAACCGTGAGCCTCCCCTACAACGGAACCAATTATACCTTCGTCGCATCGTATTTCGGCGGCGATGGCAACGACCTCGTGCTCCTCTGGCCTTACACCGGCCTGGCCGCATGGGGCCTCAATGCCAGCGGCCAACTGGGCGACAGCACGACGACTCAGCGCAACGCCCCTGCCTCGGTCATCCAGACCGGAGTGCTTGCCGGAAAAACAATCGTGCAAATAGCGCGTGGAGCCAGCCATACCCTCGCGCTCACCAGCGATGGAAAAGTTTTTTCATGGGGCTTGAACACCAACGGCCAGCTCGGCAACGGCTCTACGACACTACGCACCTCCCCCGTGACCGTGAGTGCGGGCAGTGCGCTCCTTGGAAAGAAAGTCATCTTCATCGCTGCAGGAGACAGCCACAGTCTCGCGCTGTGTTCCGACGGCACCCTCGCCGCATGGGGCCTCAATACCAGCGGGCAACTCGGTGACAACACCACGACACAGCGCCCATCGCCGGTGAAAGTGAACACATCCACTGGCCTCAGCATCATTTCCGGAAAAACGGTGACCTGCATCGCCGCAGGCGGCAGCCACAGCCTCGCACTTTGCTCCGACGGCACCGTGGCGGCGTGGGGCCTCAACGCCAGCGGCCAGCTCGGCGACAACACCACAACCAACCGTCTGGTCCCCGTCGCCGTCAACGCACTCAAAGGCACCAGCCCACTCTATGGCAAAGCAATCACAACCATCACCGCAGGCAGCATCCACAATCTAGCCCTTTGCAGCGACGGCACCCTGCTCACCTGGGGTGACAATGCCAGCGGTCAGCTCGGCGACGGCACCACGAGCGCAAGCGCCCTTCCCGTTTTCGTCAACACCGCGAACGGAAGCAGCGCCCTCTACGGAAAAACGGTGGCCGCCATCGCCTCCGGCAGCACCCACAACCTCGCACTCTGCACCGACGGCACCCTCGCAGCATGGGGACTGAACACCAACGGCCAGCTCGGCGACAACACCACCGCCCAGCGTAATTCACCCATCGTGGTGAACACCGCCAGCGGCACCAGCGCACTCTTTGGAAAAACAATCTCCGCCATCGCTGCAGCCAGCGCCCACAGCACAGCACTGTGTGCCGACGGCACCCTCGTCGCATGGGGCCTCAACACCAGCGGCCAGCTCGGCGACAACACCACCACCCAGCGCAACGCCCCCGTCCCCGTGAACACCACCGCCGGCACCAGCGTCCTTGCCACCCGCATCGCGAGCGGGATCGGAAGCCCCGGCTCCACTGCAAGCCACTCCACCGCCATCTACGGCCTGCCCGCACCATCGGTCAGCACGCTTGGAGCGACGAACATCATGAGCACCGGCGCAACCCTCAGAACCGACATCAACCCGAGCGGCTACACCAGCACTGCGCAATTTCAATACGGGGCCGACACGAACTACGGTAGCACCGCCGCCATCACACTCAGCCCCGCCAACGGCAGCGTGAACCAAAACGTCAGCGCCGCGATCACCGGCCTCGCCGTCGGCACCACCTATCACTATCGCGCCACCGTCACCGCCAACGGCATCACCACCTACGGGGCGGATCAGACTTTCACCACCAACCACCTCCCCATCCTCAATCTGCCCGGCTCCCCTCTCCTCGTCGAAGCCACCTCCGCCAGCGGTGCCCTCGTCAATTTCAACGCCACCGCCACCGACAGCGAAGATGGCGCACTCACGCCAAACCTTTCCAGAGCGAGCGGCAGCACCTTCGCCATTGGCGACACCATCGTCAACGCCTCCGCCACCGACAGCGCTGCGGAAACAACAAATAGCGGCTTCACCATCCGCGTGCAGGACACCACAGCGCCCGTCTTCACCCCGCCGCCCGTCAGCCGCAACGTCAACTCCGACGCCGCAGGAAACTACACACTGCCCGATTTCACCACCACCGTCGCCGCCACCGACGCCGTCGGCATCACCACCTTCACACAAACACCCACGGCAGGCACCGCCTACGTCGTCGGTAATCAGATTCCAGTCACCCTCACCGCCAAGGACGCCGCCAACAACACCCGCACCGCAAACTTCACCCTCATCGTCGCGCAACTCATCACCTTGGAAAACTGGCGGCAGACCCACTTCGGCAACCCCGCCAACGCAGGCAACGCCGCAAACACCTTCGACCTCGACAAAGACGGCAACTGCAACCTCCTCGAATACGCCTTCGGCCTGAACCCCAACCAGCCCGACCGCAACCAACTCCCGCAACCACAAATCAACGGCAGCAACATCGGCTACAACTTCACCGAGCCGCCCGGCATCAGCGGCATCACCTACGGCGCCGAATGGAGCACCACCCTCCAGCCCGGCAGTTGGACCCCCATCCCCGATACCGGCACCGGCAACCAGCACATCTTCACCCTCCCCACCACAGGCCGCTTACAAAACACCCTCCGCCTCACCGTCACTACGCAGTAGCGCGGCGCGACTATCGCTCACACCGAACGAGCACAGGCGAAATCATTCAGGTATCAAATCCGGAGGAAGATTTTTCTTTTCCACATCCAGTAGAGGATGAGCCACGAAAGCGCAGGGATGGCAAGGTGGGGTTGCTGCCCTGTGAACGGGGAATGGTGATCAGTCGTAATAGTGGGAGGTTAGCGGGCGTAATCAACGCCCGGCAGCGAGGATTGCATCCGCTGCTTCCGATAAACTGCGCACGCGGAAATCCGGCTGTGCTTTGAGAGGCTCGTCGTAGCCGTGGTCAATGAACACGGTGCGGCATCCAGCCGCCACGCCACAGTCAATGTCGCGCCAGCGGTCGCCGACCATCCACGATTCCGCGAGCGCGATGTTCATTTCACGCGCTGCGCGCAGAAGCATCCCCGGTGCGGGCTTGCGAAACTCGCTTGGCTGTCCGTGAGCGGCGCCTGCATCATAGCAGACCTCGATACGATCCAGTGGCAGCACCGCACACATTTTTGCGTGCATGGCCTCGACAACTTCGCGCGCAAGCGTGCCGCGTCCCACGTCGGGCTGATTCGTCGCGACGACGAGGAGAAAACCCGCCGCTTTCAATTTAGTGCACGCCTCGACGACGCCGGGCATCAGCTCGAAATCCTCGACCCGCATCGGCGGATACGGCTTTCCGTCGCGCACAATGGAGCAGTTGATGACCCCATCCCGGTCAAGAAACACAGCGCGCTTCATTCGTCCTCCGTCATTCCTTCGTCATGCATCATCCGACATTCGTCATTTCACGCTCTCCCACTTCGTCGCGTTCACCTTGAGCTTCGGATGCGAGACGAAGAGATGCCACACGACAGCCTGAAACGCCTCTTGGTGCGGCGTGATGTTCACCGGATTCACTGTCGGGATGATGCAGCACGCATCCGCCGCCTGCGCGGTGTAGCCACCATCTTTTCCCACGATGCCGAGAATTGTAGCGCCGCGTTCCTTCGCGAGTTTGATCGCCTCGACGAGATTCGGGCTCACGTTTTTTTCGAGGTTGCCACCACCGACGCTGAGCACGAGCAGCGCATCCTCGGCACGCAGCCGAGAACCACGCAGCCACTCCGCAATCACAGTCGGCCAGCCCTCGTCGTTTGTGCGGGCGGTCAGTTCCGAGACGTTGTCGGTTGGCGAATAAGCCTCGAAGCCGCAGATTTTGCGAAAGTCATTCACCGCGTGCGAGGCATTCGCCGCGCTGCCACCGATGCCGAGGATGAAGAGTCTGCCTCCGCGTTCGCGGGCTGCGGCGAGTAAATCCACCATGCGCTCCAGTTTGTCGGGGTCGAGTTGCGAGAGGATGGCGGCGGCTTCGGCGAGGTGTTGTTTGGCGTAGCTCATAGTGATTTTTGTGTTTGCAGGAGTTTTTCCAATTCCGCCAGCCCTGCGTGCGATCCGTTTTCGTAGAATCGCTGCGTGACTTCGAGTCCAGCCATCGCGCCGCGCTGCACGAGTTCGCGCTGCACATCGGCGAGATCGAATGCCTCGCCCTCGGGACGCTGCGCAAAAACTTCGCGCGTGAAAATGGAGAGTCCGTAGTCAATGTGCCGCATCGCCGGTGTGCGGTCGCGCTTGTCGTAGCGCACGATTTTGCCATCGCAGAACTCCACATTGCTCGTGTCCCACGCGCCTTCGTTTTTGAAGACCGTCATCAGCGCAGGCTGTCCGCTCTTTTTCCACGCTTCCGCAACTGCTGCGTAGTCAATCGGCAGATACGAGTCGCCATACAAAACATAAAACGCCTCGCCGAGCATCGGCAGCGCCTGCCGCAGCGCGCCACCGGTGCCGAGCAGCTTCGGGCCGTCGAATGAATACGCCAGCTCCACACCATGCGCCGACGCGCCGAACTCGCGCTCAATCATTTCGCCAAGATACCCCACGCACAGCACCGCGCGCTTGATTCCACGCGAGTGCAGAAGTCGAAGTTGATGTGCGAGAAACGGCTCGCCCGCCACGGACACCAGCCCCTTCGGGATACGCTCGGTGATTGGCCTCAGCCGCGTGGCCAGCCCGCCAGCGAGGATGGCGATTGGCAGGGCGGAATGACGGATGACGGATGACGGATGACGAATTTCGTCGCCAGACAGCTCATTCGTCATTCGGCGTTCGTCATTCGTCATTACCCTAGTCCTGCGCGACGATTTTTGTGCCTTCGTAATCGAAGCGAAAACGCACCTCGCGCAGTCCGCGTTCACGCATCACCTTGCGGAGCTTCGCACGGTCGTTTGTGTAAAACATCAAAAAGCCGCCGCCACCTGCGCCGATAAGTTTCCCGCCGAGCGCGCCGTTTTGCATCGCATCGTCATACCACGCATTGATCTGGTCGTTGCTCATCCCCTGCGTGCGTTTCTTTTTGCGCTGCCAGTGGACATCCATAAGCCGCGCAAACTCCTCCAAGTCTCCCGTCTCCAGCGCCGTGTGGCTCTGGCGTCCGAGTTCTTTTGTGAAGTGAAGATTTTCCAGCATCGCCGCGTCGTGAGTCTCGCTGCGCGTTTTTTGATCCTTCAAAATCGCCGATGCGCTCCGGCTGTAGCCGGTGAAAAAAAGCAGCAGATTTTCCTCAAGGCCCACCCGCGTGTCCTCGCTCATCTGCACTGGCTGCGATTCCACGCGCCCGTCTTTGTGAAACTCAAACGCGGTGATGCCACCCACGGCGGCGATGTATTGATCCTGTTTTCCAATGGGTTCGCCCAGAATGTCCATCTCGATGAGACACGCCTGCTCGGCAAGTTCCGAAGGCTGCACCCAGATGCGCTCGTGCGCGTGCAGCGATCTCAGCAATGCCGTGGTAAAGCTGCCCGACGATCCCAAGCCCGTGCCAGCCGGAATATCCGCCATGCTGGAGATTTCGAGATTCGTCGCCTTCACACCAACTAGCCGCAACGCCTCACGGATAATGGGATGCTTGATGTCCTCAACGTGAGCCGCCTCCTCGAGATGGCTGTATTTTAAAAGAAAACCCTCCACGAAGCGGTCATGGACGTTGATGTAAACGTATTTGTCTATCGCCGCAGCGATGAGAAAACCACCGTGTTCGCGATAGTAACTCGGCAAGTCAGTGCCTCCGCCGCCGAGCGAAATACGAAGTGGTGAGCGTGTGATGATCATGCCTTGTTCTTCCTCCCGACTGCGACCACCTGCCAGCCAAAGGGCGAGTCGGTGAGATTGAAATGAAACAGGAAGCGGAACACGGCCATCGCCAGCGAGGCCGCTGCGGACGAAGCGCCGCCCGAACCCTCTACATCCTGCGCGAGTTTTTCACCCCGCGCGATCACCACACTGCGGTAGAGGTTGAAAAACGGAAAGCCTGTCCGATACACGCGCTCCACGGTGAAGCCGCTCTCCACGAAAATGCGCGAGATGCTCGCCTTGGTGAAGTGCTGGCGGTGGCCGATATGTTTGTCAAACGCCGACATCGGCCCGCCCGGCACGGTGACCACCAGTCGCGCATTCTCCGCGAGATACGGACTCGCCGCGCGCAGGAACGCAGTCGGATCGTCCACATGCTCCAGCACCTCGGAGCACACGGCATCCGTCGCCCACCCGTGAAATTTCGCCAGCTCGCCAGTCGGCGAAAATAAATCCTCCACGAGGAATGTCGCATCCGGCACTTTCTTTTTGCTGATCGCAACACCGCTCGCGCTCAGCTCCGCACCGAAAAACTCCGCCTTCGCAAAAAGCGGACGCAATTTCGCCAGCATGTCCCCCTGCCCGCTGCCGATGTCAAAAAGCCGCATCGTCGGCTGCGCCCCATTTCGCAAAATCCGCGCGACCAGTTCATGCCTCATCCGCTGCGCAGGGTTCTGGCTGGCAGAGCCCGCATAGCGGTCCCAGTGCGCGTCCCAATCGTCGTGGTGTGATTCTGGAGTCATAGCTGTCTAAATGCGCGTTCGCTGTTGCTGCACTGGGCGGGCTCGTGAGGTTTCATCGCCGCGCTTTTACGAGGGCTGGCACCGAATTCGCAAGCACCACGCCCGAAACAATAGGAAACCGCATTCGTGGAAGGTTCACCTTTCATTCCAATCAAACACTCCTCTGCGCAGCTGCAAAGAGATTCAGGCCGAATTTGTGATAGCGGAGACGGATGGCGCTGGGCTTGAAACCGGCGCGGACGAGCAGCGGCCATAGGTCGCGTTTGTCGTAATACATTTTGTGGTCGTCCATTTCGGTCTTCGGGCTGAGGCCGAGGCGGAAGGCGGACAGTTCGAGGAAGAACTTACCGCGCCACGTAGGGACATTGATAAGCAGGACTCCGCCGGGCCGCAGCAGTGCGTGCGCGGACTCGATGGCAGCGAGCGGCTCGCGCAAATGCTCCAGCACGGAGATGAGCAGCACGGCGTCGAAGGTGCCGCGTTCGAGTTTAGGCAGTGTGTCTTCAATGGGGCCCTCATGAAACTCGAACTTTGCGAGCTGTTTCAACTCCGGCGCAATGGAGAAATCCACACCTACTCCGCGTTTCAGCCGGTCGCCGAGTGTGACGAGTTGCGTAGCGCGATAGCCGCAGCCGAGTTCCACGGCGACGAGGTCATCGCGCTGCGGGAGATATTTCCGGATGGCACGCTGAGAGAGCCAGACACCGAAGCGATCCACCCACGTCACACCATGCTGCCCGTAGCTTTCGTGCGAACGTTCCGCGCTCATACTTCGTTTTTTCTGGCGACGCGCTGGGCCATTTCCAGCAGCAGAGTGAAACAGAATGTCTGAAAGCCGAGGATGATCAGCAGCAGGCCGAGGATGGCTGGATGCGACAGACTTTCGAGGCGCAGACCTCCGGACACATAGCGCCACACCAGCGAGCCGACGAGAACGAGGCCTATGGCAAACGACGCGCCGGAAATCAACATACCGCGATCGTAGGTGAGAAAGTTTTGCACGCGCTCGGCGATGCCGGGCCGTAGCCGGTGCATGATTCGTGCGGCGATGCCGATCTGAATGCAGCTATAACCGAGCGTCGCGCACGTCACGCCGAGCAGCATCCAGTAAAGATTAAAGCCGATGCCAAAAATCGTGAGCGGCCCGGCACTCAGCGCGAACGAAAGAACCAGACCGAAAAGCGCGAGCACAAAACCCGGCCTGAGCAAAAAAGAGTCGGGGGTATAGACGAGCATCACCTTGAGATTGATCCACCCCGCGATCCACGGCGAGAGCCAGCCCATGCGGCGGTGATGGCTGAGGCGACCTTCGCGGTCCTTATAAAATTTCACGGGCACCTCGGCGATGCGGAGTCCGAGACGTGCGGCCTTGAGCACCATCTCGCTGGCGTATTCCCACGACTGTGATTTGAGATCGATTTTCGCCAGTGCCTCGCGCGTGAGTCCGCGCATCCCGCAATGGATGTCGCTGTATCGGCTGTGATAGATGCGGTTCAAAATCCACGTTGTGAGCGGGGTGCCGAAGTAGCGGTGCAGGCCGGGCATCGCGCCGTCCTCAATACTGCCGCTGAAACGGCTGCCCATCACATACTCCGCTCCTTTTTTAAACTCGGCGACGAAGGGCGCAAGTTCACGGAAATCGTAGGTAAGGTCGGCGTCACCCATCACGATCCATTGGCCGCGGATGAAAGGGATCGCATCAATGTAAGCACGGCCTAGTCCGCGTTTCGGCACGCGCAGCACCTCGGCTCCGGCAGCGAGTGCAAGCTGCGGCGTTTCATCGGCGGAACTGTCCACGATGAGGATTTGCGCACTCACGCCAGCCTGCGCGATGCCCGCTTTACACCACTCGACAAACTCGGTGACGGTGATGCGCTCGTTCAACGCGGGGACGACGATGCTCAGCTCCAAGGAAGTTTTCTCCACGCCCGCCGGGAGCAGGTGCTCGATAGTAGTCGGTGTCTCAGCCACGGTGAATTTCCTCCCACATTGCAGTCATCGCATCGCCCACTGCCTGCGCGCTGTTGCGGCGGCAGCGCCAGCCTAGTGACTGGATTTTTTCGCAATCGAAACGCACGACGGGCACATCGCCTTTCCATCCACGATCACCGCCGGTGAAATCATAGCGTGCATCCGGCGTGGTGCAGATTCCGCGCGCGAGGTCGGCGATTTCCTTCACGGTGATGTAGTCGCCGGTGGCAACGTTGAAGACATCGTATTTCAAAGAGCAGCGTTCGTGGGCGAGGAATACGGCATCAAGGATGTCCTCGACATGGATGTAGCTCTTACTCTGCGAGCCGTCGCCGAGGATGCGGAGTTGCGTGGGGTCCGCTTTGAGCCGCCGCACGAAGTCGTAGCCGACGCCGTGCGTCTGGCGCGGGCCGACGACATTGGCGAAACGAAACGCGCGCGCGGTGAGTCCGAACATGTGGCAATACGCAGCGATGAGTGCCTCGCACGCAAGCTTGCTCGCGCCGTAGGTGGAAATGGGCACGCACGGGCCGTAGGTCTCAGCGAAGGCGACGCTCGCATTTTCCCCATAAACGCCGCTGCCGCTCGTGTAGAGAAGACGCTTCACGCCGTTCACGCGGATGGCCTCGAGGACGTTCTGCGCGAGGTAGGTGCCCTCCCAAAAATCAATGTCCGGCTGTGTCACCGCCTTCGCGATGTCGGGATTTGCCGCGAGGTGAAAGACAACTTCGCAACCGCGCATCGCTGCAATCACGGCATCCTTGTCTTTCAAATCGGCGCGCACAATTTCCAAGCGGGCATCGCTTTTCAGATCGGAAAGATACGCATCCAGCCCGCTGGAAAAGTTGTCGTAGATCACGACGCGCTTTACATCGGCACGTGCGAGCAGGCGGCGGGCGAGGTGGCTGCCGATAAATCCGGCACCGCCGGAAATGAAAACGGATTCGTAGCTTGGGTTGGTCATGCGGGCTGTTGCCGTTGCTTGCGGGCAACGACGCCGGTGAGGAGTAGTAGGAAGATGCCCGCGCTGGCAACACCAAGAGCGAGCGACCATACACGCGGGCGATAGGTGAAGCGCACATCGTATTCGCCGGCAGCAGGCACGGCGACGCCGAGGAAACCGTGATTCATTCGCACTGCCTCGGCAGCGGCACCGTTCACGGTCACGCGATAGTTTCCCGTTTCAAAAGCCTCACCCAGCACAACGACGCCGCGATCCGTTGCCTTGACGTGAAACGCCGTGGTGTTCGGCGTAAGCACGTATTGCGTCGCGGCGACCACGTTGCGCGAGGAGATGTCTTCGCCGATGTCGGCAAGCGAGGGCGGCGTCGGCTCCGCGCTTTCCAATGCTGCGAGCGGCTTCGCCTCGGATGTGTTCACGAGCTTCACCAAGTCCGTGGCGTGCGTGTAGCGTGCGATGCGGTCGGTGAAAAAGGCACGCGGCCATGTCGTGCGGCTTTCGTAAACCACCATGTCGCGTTCGCCGAGCAGTGTCAGGCCGGGGAGCGGTCGCTTGTCCTCGGTTGGCATCGTCACATAGTAGCGCACGTTCAGGAAATCGAGCATCGGCAGCAGCGCGGGGAAATGCTGCTTCACCAAAACAATCCGCCAGCCCCAGAGCCGCATGAAACCAGCGGCATCCGCGAGTTCCCACTGCCAGCGATTGAGCACTGCGTCGCAGCCGAACGGCGTTTCGAGGCCATACACCGCGTTGAAGTCTGGAGCGAGATTGCCATTTAAACCGAGCGCACGGGCTGGCTCATGGCTGGCTTCGATTCGACGGCGAATCGCCTCCACCGCTGGCGACAGCGCGTGAAAATCCGGACGAGGCTGCGGATTCATCACGTAAGCATCGAACTTTGTTCCAGCGAACATCGAGTGCCGAAAGTGCAACGCACCTACCGCCAAAAGCATGACAAGCCAGCCAGCTACACCGAGCCGCGCATATGCGAGCCGTCGCCACAGCCACGGCAGCAGCAGCACCGAGCTGGCGAGTCCCGCAGCGTAAGCGAGAAAAAATGGGCTCTTCGGCACTGTGTCGCCCACCGCCAAAAACGACTGTCCGCTACGGTGTGCCGCATGGCTGAATCCAAAATAGAGCGCGTAAAGCCCGCCGAGCATCACAGCAAATGCGATCCAATCGAAGCGCCACTCGGAATCGCGACGACGATCCAGACATTCACGCAACCCGAAGGCTGCGATGACAAATGACAACACGATCACGGGGAGCGTGAAGCAATTATCCACGTGCCAGATTTTCCCGATGAACGGCATTGCAGCCACCCACGTCGGCGGCACCACGCCAAACGCAATTGCGAGCGCAGGCAAAGCGGCGAACACACACGCGAGCCACACCGGCTCCTTCGCTAGCGAACGCCAGCGGACCAGCGACCAGAGCACGCCGAGGAGAAGTAGAAAATTTGCGGAGGGATTGAAGTGCTGCTCGCGCGGCTGAAGCTGGCGGTAGAATAAATCGTCGAACAATCCTGCAAGCAGCCCCGGCTGGATTTGAAAAACCTTCACCTGATCGTAAACCGTGTAGGCGCGACCAAGCAGATCGAGGAACGTCATCCAGAACGGCGCGGACACGAGGACGAATAGCACATTCGCCCAAATCATCAGCGTCGCCGTTTTCATGCGTGCCCGCATCGGCGCGGCATGCAGCAGCACCGCGAGCATCCCGGCGAAATTGAGCGCGCCCAGCAACAGCACCGCCTCTTTGATCGCGCCGCTGTTCAATTCCGCCACGCTCGCGACCACGAGCAACAGCATCCATTTCCACGCCGCGCGCAGCGAATCACATCCAGCCACACGCAGCCACGGCAGCAGAATCCACGGCGCATAGCACAGGCTGAAAAATGCCGCGTGGTTAAAGCGAAACGCGAAGAACCCAATGAACGGCGCGGACGCAGCAAGCAACGTCGCAATGCCCACGCGCTGCACCGCACCGAGCACCAGCAGGCCCGCGCCAAATGCGAAGAGCAGCTTCGCACAAAGGAACTTCACATCCCACGCCCACGCCGCGCCATTCGCCGCGACTGGAATCAAATGCAGCGGGTCGCCAAACATCGAAATCCCCTGCCCCTGCAAACCGAGTCCATTATACGCGTAGCGGTTCCGCAGTGGCCATTCGCCATGCGCGAGCGCCTCGTGCTGCATCACCGAGTATGGGATGAAAGCCCACATCATTGCGCCGAGATCAGAGCCCGCACTGTCCTCCACCTCCACATCGGTAGAGCCGGGCAGACTTGGAAAATCATCGTAGAGCGCCTGCGCTCCGTTGTTTGGCGAAACAAAACTGCGCCCGAGAAAAATAATCGGATGACAACTCACCAGCACCGCCACGAGCGCCGCGAGAAACACCGCTGTCTTCGGACGCGATGTCGCCCACGCTACCAGCGCAGATGTCATGCGTGACCAGACACCGGGAAATCGCTGCGCCAGCAACGTGCACAGCACCGTGAACAAAATTCCCGATACCATAAACTCCGCCATCACCACTCCCCACCCCGGCCACAAACTATCCGCGAGAGTGACAGGCGATGGAGGCATGAATGTGATCGAGGCCCCGCGCACCAGCTTGAGCTTGAGCGTCCCGTCTGACGCCACCTGCATTGTGTCCGGCACCGTTGGCTTTGCATCGGCGACGCTGAAGCGGTGAATCACTTGATGATACACATCCACGATTTGCGCATCGCGCAAAAGCAACTCATCCCCCTGCACAAACGGCTCAAAGAGCACCGCACGCAATTCCTCGCTCGGCACCTCCATTAAAACCATGCGCGGTGTTTCTGATTTCACAATTCTCGCGCGCCCTGATGGTGATGGCCGCACACCGCCGAAGAAACGGCAGCTCACCTGCGCCAAACCATCCGACGGCGAGGAAATCGCCGCCGCGAAAAAGTATTTCGTTCCTGGATCATTCCAGCGCGAGAAAGGCCGCACATTTGTGAGCAGCACAAAGATCAGTGCAAATAGGACGCCAGCGACGGCGTGCGAACGCCATCCGCTGAGCGGATGGCCGGAATTGGGCTGATTCGGTTGGGCCAAGACGCGAGCCTTCTAAGAAAGACACGTGCCAGCGACCAGCGCATAAGTGAGCCCCGTGCGAGTGGCGGGTCGTCCCGACGGGTGGGCGCTGGGTATGTTTATGCGGCTGTGACTGGTGACTGGTAACTCGTGACTGGTGAATATGCGCCCCCCTGCAAGCAAACAGAGCGCGCCCCGTGAAAGAGCGCGCCCCGATGCGCGGAAAAAATCCGCAATCCGCAATCTGCAATCCGCAATCAAATCACGGGCTCACCGTCACCTTGGCCACATCGGTCCAATCGCCGTTGGGCGTGCCTTTGTCCCAGAAGCACATGCGGTATTCGCGCACTTCGGGCGCGGCGGGGTTGAGCAGGGGGCGCTCGTCTGTGTAGGGGCTTTCGGTGTCGATGCCGAGCATCTCCCACGCGCCGCCGTTGCGACGGCTTTCCATATACACGCCGTCGTGCGCGTATTTGTAGAACCCGAGGCGCACCACCTCCATTGCGCCGATGCGCAGCACCGAGGTGGTGAATTTCGGCACTGCATGGCTCGTTTCCTCCGCGCCGACGATGCCCAGGTCCGTGCCCATCGCCTCGTCGTAGGCCGGGTCCTTCTTGATTCTGGCCACCATCGCAAAGATGCGCGCCAGCGCACCCGGCTTTTGCGGAGTCACGCCGCCCGGCAGCGCCGGTGCGGTGAACGTGGGCAGCGTGATGACCGTGTTGCCCGTGCCCATGAGCGCGTCATCCACCTTGTCCGTCGTAGCTGGCGAAAAAGCGCGCACCGCCTCGAGCCACAGCCCCAGCAGATAAGCGCACCATTTCGCATCATCCATGCACGCCCCGATGTCGCCGGTCGGGATGCTCAGGTTTGGCCCGTAAATGGTCAGTTTGTTGGCCAGATTTAAGAGCCAGTTCGGTTGTTCCCCGATGCGACCGGGGAAATAGATTTGTCTTCTCATAATCGTGTGTGTGTTTTGTGTGTTGTGTTTTGTTGTGGATGTTCAGGAGGGAAAGGCAGAGTCGGCAGCGGCAGCAGCGGCGGGACAAAAACCAGCACCCGTCTGGAAAAAGGGAACCCCACCACGCCGCACCTCCGCCCAACCGCCCCAAACGGTAACGCAACCCGGACACCCGGCAGCCCACCCGCCACCAAAGGTAAGGCTAGCGTCGCAAAAGGTAGCGTTTCTTTGCGGAAAGGTAGCGCTGCCCCCGCAAAAGGTAGCGTTACCTCGCGGAAAGGTAGGGCTATCCGCGCCAAAGGTAGCGTTCCCTCGCGGAAAGGTAGGGCTATCCGCGCCAAAGGTAACGTTACCTTGCGAAAAGGTAGGGCCAGCCGCGACAAAGGTAGCGTTACCTTTTGAAAAGGTAAGGCCAGCCGCGTAAAAGGTAGCGTTACCTTGCGGGAAGGTAAGGCCAGCCGTGCAAAAGGTAGCGTTACCTTTTGAAAAGGTAGGGCCAGCCCCGGCAAAGGTAGCGTTACCTTGAGGGAAGGTATGGCCTCCGGCCAGCGAAACGCCACTCCAACAGAGAAGAGCGCCCCTTTCCCCGAGAAAACCCCTCGCAAACACCAGCACCCCATCAATCCGAAATCCGCAATCCCCAATCCGCAATCGAACCGCCCCTTCGTGTGCTTCGTGACTTCGTGGTTCCCCCAGTGCCCCGTGGTTCCGGCAGCCGATTCGAATATGGAAAAGCGCAGTGACATCGCCGCACATTCCAGCACGGCCCCCGCGAAACGCGTTAGCCCAATATATTGGGCGCTTTTACCTACGGCGCAGCCCGTCCAACCTCATCGCAAACTCCGCGAACGACAGCCCCATCGCCCAAGCCATCCGCGTCACCACAAACAGCGAAGGAAAAGAATCCCCCGTCTCGATCCGCCGGATCATCTCCCGCGACACCCCCGAAGCCAGCGCCAGCGCATACCGGCTGAGCCCCCGCGCCTCGCGCACCTTCCTCACACGCCTGGGCAGCCGCCCGCAAAACTTCATCGCATAACAATACGCCGCCCGAGCCACCATTGCATCATCGTTGGGAGAACGCCGCTTCTGCATACCCCGAAATTTCCCAAAAATCCCACGCGCAGGAAAAGAAAAATCTCAGCGCGTAACGGCAACGTCATCGGGCGGGGCTGGCAGGACTTACTCGCAGAGCCAGCCCTGTATGGTGAGTTCGGTGACGAGGGCGGAAAGGAGGAACGCGGCGGTGGCGCGGGAGGTGGCGAGCTGCGTTTCCAACGCGTCCACCAACGCCATCAGTTGATCCACTTTGGCCACGGTCAGTTTGGATTAATCCATGGCTTCATTGGCCCGCCCTATCTTTCAAAACGGTTTCAACGTGCTCGCGATACTTCTGGAAGTTTTTGAAACGCTGCTCTGCAACAAAACGGCGGCACTCCTTCACGTAAGCCTTGCGAGTTTTCCAGCAGGGATGCGATGCCGGGGGCACGGATTCATTTTTCAAGCCGTTACAGCCGGCACAACAGGCGGCCATGTTATTTGCGGTGCTTGCGTGAACGCCATTAACCTCCAGCAATGAACGCGGGACCAAGTGCTCTTCGGTTGATTCGGCCAGGGCATCCGTGCTGGTAGCTAGATCCCTGTCGCAATAGATGCACTTCCAATCCGTTTGTTTGAATATCTCAACCCATCCCCGGCTAAAATCCTTCTTGCCTCCGCCCGTCCACCATTTGGGTTCGCCCATCGTTTTGTAGAAGGCTTTTCGACCCGCCTCGCTCGTGAGGCGCAAAAACTTGGCAGGACCAGAATCTGGTGAAGGAGTCATGAATACTTCTGGGTGGTGAGTTCGGCGACGAGGGCGGATAGGAGGTTCGCGGCGGGGGCGCGGGAGGCGGCGAGCACGGCGCGACATTTGCCAGCATGTTCATTTTTCCAAAGGAACCAAATGCGAGGGAAAGTCGAATTGGAGAAGCAGGAAAGTTTCATCGAGCGAGCAGGAACGAGCAGAGCGGACGTTGAACGCGAGCGAGAAACCACGAAAGCGCGGGGAGGGCAACGCTATTTGGGATTTCGGATTGCGGATAGCGGATTGAGGGGCGGGTGACTGGTGACTGGGCGTGGCGGTCGGGGTGCGTCCGTCCGTGACGGCACGTTCACGCCGGGGAAGCTAGATGCGGAGGAAGATTTTGCGTTTCCACATCCAATAGAGGAAGAGCCAGAGGACGAGCACGACGCCGAAGCCTTTGAGGAAGGGGGCGTAGGGTTTGCCGAGGCACTCGAAGGCGACGCTGCCGATGTGGGTGACGAGGTTTTTTTCGATGAAGGGTTTCCACAGCCAGTCCATCATGTAGGCGGCGATGGAGTTCATGCCGAGGACGACGAGGGGGAAGGCCCATGCGCGCCAGCCGCGCACATCTATGAGTGTGTAAAGAAATGCGAGGATGAGCAGGCACCAGCCGCCGCTGAAGAGGACCCAGCTCGGAGTCCAGATGCGCTTCACGACGGGGCAAATGCCGAGAGCGCCGAGGAGCCAGCCGGATGTGAGGCCGACGACGCCGGCGATGCAGAGCCAGCGGATTTTTTCGCGCGGCGCGCGCACGGAGCGGAGTAAATCGCCCGCACGCAAACCGAGCAGCATGGTGGCGAGTGTGGGGATGAAATTCAGCGTGCAATAGCCGCCGTCGTGATTTCTGAAGGGGTTCTGGCGGGGGAAGAGATTCATGAACCACGTATCGAACGCCCACGCGGGGTTGGTGTTTTTGTTCCAGTGCGCGGCGAAGCCGGTGAGGTGGTGTGGCCAGTCTTTTTTCACGCCGGCGAGCTTCCAGTTGAAGTCATCGCCGGGCAGCGGCCAGAACGCGAAGAGTGCCCAATAGCCAACGAGAATCACGGCGAAGGCAATCCACTGATCGCGCGCGGGGCGCAATGCGAGTGCGAAGAGGAACACGTAGCCGAGGCCGATTTGGGTGAGCGTGTCGTCGAAGGTGAAATTCGTCCGCGCGGTGTAGGTGCTGCGCAGGAAAATTCCGAGCAACACGAGGAGCAGCGAGCGGATGACGGCGTGGCCTGCCATCGCGGCGATGGTCTGCCCGCGCGCGCGTCTGCTCACTACGGAAAAGGCAATCGCGCAGCCGACCAAAAAGCTGAAACCCGGCTGGATGATGTCGTGAAGCACGCAGCCGACCCATTCAACGTGATCCTGCTGCCGTGCGAGAAATGCCCACACGCCCGTGTCGCCGAGTGCCTTCGCGACTTGAGCGAAATGAAAACTTTCCGCAAGGAGCAGAAACATGACGAGGCCGCGAAAGGCGTCCATCGAGGTGAGGCGCTGTGGCGCTTTCTCGACTTTCTCAATCGCAGGCGCAGTGGGTTCGTTGGCTTCGGGCATGGTGTTGGTTTAGCGCACGGCGACTGTCTGGCCGGTCTTCGCACTTTCGTAGATGGCGCAGATCACGGCGACGGCGTTGCGCGCGTCGGAACCGGGAACTGCGGGCTGACGTTTTTCGCGGATGGCATCGCAGAGGTCGGCGATTTGCCGGCGATGTCCCTCGGTGCTGATGGCCATGGGATTTGCCGCGCCACCGCCGATGGCTCCATCGCCGCCGCCGCCTGCGCGAATCTCCGCATCACCGGGCAGTTCGTTTTCAAACTGCCAGAACTTGATCGTGTCGTCCTCGAGGATGATGGATCCCTTGTCTCCGCTGAGTTCGATGCGTTTGTTCCAGCCGGGGTAGGCGCTCGTGGCTCCCTCGATCACGCCGAGCGCGCCACTCGGAAAACGCAGCGCGGCCACAGCGGTGTCCTCCACCGCGATGCGTTCGTGCGCGAGCGTGGCGATGTTCGCTTTCACCTCCACAGGGACACCGGCGAACCACGTGAGCAAATCAATCGCGTGAACGCCCTGATTCATCAGTGCGCCGCCGCCATCCATCTCCCAAGTGCCGCGCCATGCTCCGCTGTCGTAGTATTGCTGGGTGCGCCACCATTTCACGTAGGCGCTGGCGAGCGTGAGGCGTCCAAGACGGCCAGCGTCCACCGCGCGCTTCACGGTCTGCGCGCCGTGTCCGAAGCGGCTTTGGAAAACGGCGGCGAGAATCGTGCCGCTCTCGCGTGCAGCGGCGAGGATCGCATCAATCCGCTGCGGAGTGATCTCCAGCGGCTTTTCGCAAAGGACGTGCTTGCCCGCGCGGAGTGCCGCGATGGCAGGCTCGCCATGGGAACCGCTGGGCGTGGTGATGCAGACGGCATCCACGTCTTTTCGCGCGAGCAATTCATCGAGCGAAGCGGCGGCAGCGCAGCCCCACTTTACGGCGAATGTCTCCAGTCCGGCAACCGAGTAAGCAGCCGTGAGTTCTGCGCCGGGGAGTTCCGCGATGACCTGCGCGTGGATCGCAGAGATGGCACCGGTGCCGATGAGTGCGAAGCGAATGGGATTTGGCATGATGGAAATGACGGATGGCGAATGAAGCATGTCGAGGGAAGCCTGAATTATCAGCGACTCACCCTGGGCGGACGTTCACTTCGCGTATTCCGCAAAGCGCTCGGCGCACTTCGCGGCGGCGGCATCCCCTTCGGTGATGGCGATGCGGTATTTCAACGTGAGCGTTTCGCCGGTCTTGAGCGTGTAGTTGCCGGTGTCCTTGGGCTGCGACTTGTTCATGTCGTGTTCGCAAAATGGATTCACGGCGAAAAGCCCGTAGTCGCGTGCATGCCAGCGCTGCGGGGCACGGAGGTTCGACGGATGAGAGAGAAACGTAATCGTGTAATTCTTTTCACCAATCGGCCCGCTCATGGCCACCCAGTTTGCGCGCTGTCCCCACGCTTTTGCGTCCTTCGCCCCCTCGCTGTTCACGATGCTTCCCCTGCCCTCGCCCTTTCCCTTTGGCTGAACCAGCCGCATACTCTCCGCGATTCGCATGGCAAAAGTGCCCTCCTTGGTGTCGCCGAAAACCACGTCTTTATCCCCTGCAATGAGCGCGATTTCAAAATCAAACACACGCTCTGTGCTTGGCCCATCGTAAACACGTAAGGTTTGCACGGAGCGCAGCGGCACCGTTCCGTCCGGTGCCATCCACTTTTGCTCCGTTTGCAGCACTCCAAATTTCGCACCGTTCTCCTTTGCCAGAATTTTGACATGCTTGATGGTCCCCGGTGCGTTTTTCCCCGTGCGCTTATGCTCCGGATCCTCGGTCCAGAAATCCATTCCGTTGACGCTGCCGTGCGAAAACCAAAGCGAGCGGTGATGCAAATGGTCGTGCTCTTCATTCTCCGCATTTTCCATCGGATAGCTCCGCGTCATCTTCACACCGCCGGGCCCCATCAACGGCCAATAATAAACACGCGGCGCATCGTCATAGTGATACTCCGTGAAAAGTTGCCCTCCAATTTCCACACGGACGCGCCCCGGTTGCTCGGTGAATGTAACATCGGCAAACGATGACGCGCAGATGGAGATGAGGGCGAAGAGAAGTGTTCTCACAGCACGAGGCTAGTTGACCCAGACATATGGTCAACGCTTGCCGGAAATATACCAAACGGTTTTGTGGAATTTTTTCCTCGCGCTAGATACAAAACTTTCCATTCCTCACACGTGCTCAATTTCATCTGGCTCGCAATGCTTCTGGTGTCCGTGATCGTGGGAGGTTTCACGGGGCGTCTGGATGTGATGACGAAGGGGGCTTTCACGCAGGCGGAGGATGCGGTGATGAAAATCGCGCTACCGCTTGTCGGGCTGATGGCGATTTGGATGGGGATGATGCGTCTCGCGGAGCGCGCTGGGCTCGTGCAGGTGCTCGCACGAGCGCTGAAGCCGGTGATGCGTCGCTTATTTCCCGACGTGCCGCCCGAACATCCGGCAATGGGTGCGATGGTGCTGAATATGTCGGCAAACATGCTCGGTCTGAGCAATGCTGCGACGCCGCTCGGCCTGCGCGCGATGGCCCTTTTGCAAAAGCTCAATCCGCGTCCGACGGTGGCGAGCAATTCGATGGTGACTTTTCTCGCAGTGAACACGGCCAGTCTGCAATTGGTGCCGACAACGGCGATCAGCATCCTCGCGGTGCAAGGGGCTCGCTCGCCATCCTCCATCGTGGTGCCAGCGTTCATCGCGACAGCGATTGCGATGTGCTGCGGCGTGGCGACGGCGAAAGTGCTCGGTCGTCTGCGGATGTTTCAGGCACCGCCGGATGACGACGAGGCGGCGGCTGTCGTGGAAGTAAAAACGGAAGATGCCGGGACGGAGACAGTGAACGCGCCCGCTTTGACAATGCGTGGACGTGCGATACTGGCGTTACTCTTTGCGGCATTCGCTGGAATGTGGGCGTTGCTCGCGTTTCCCGATCAATTCCCGGGATGGAAAACTTCCGACGTGCAGCAAAATGCCGCTTACGAGCGGGCATTACCTGCGGCTGCCGCCCCTACACTCGCCACGCAGAGCGCCTTGCTGCCGGTGTTTGCGGTGCTCTATGCAAAAGCCAGCGCTCCCTCGCCTGTGCTGGCAATGCTACAAGCGGCGGGAACATTGGCCGTTCCATTCCTCCTCACATTCCTGCCTCTCTACGCAGCGCTGCGGCGCGTGAAAGTCTATGAACAATTCTGCGAAGGGGCAAAGGAGGCATTCGCGACAGCGCAACGGATCATTCCTTTTCTCGTAGCAATGCTGATCGCGATCCGCCTGCTGCGCGACTCCGGAGTCATGCAAATGCTCACTGACATACTCCATCCCGTGCTGAGTTTTCTCCATTTTCCCGCAGACCTGCTGCCGCTCGCCATCATGCGTCCGCTCAGCGGCAGCGCATCGCAGGGAATTTTTGTGGACCTCGTAAAGACGCACGGAGCCGACTCACTTATCGCTAAAATGGCCGCCACGATCTACGGCAGCACCGAGACGACCTTCTACGTGCTCGCCGTTTATTTTGGCAGCGTGGGCCTGCGCAAGATGCGACACGCCGTAGCGGTGGGCCTCACTGCGGACATTGTAGCACTCGCTGTCGCAATCACGATCTGCCGAGTGATGTTCGCGTGATTACTTTGCCGGGTTCAATTCCGCGTTCGTCACGCACCCCGCTTTTCTGACCGCAGCCTGACCCTTTTCACCGAGGAGAAATTTGAAGAACTTTCCTAGTTGCCCCGTCGTCTGCTTCCCCGTGATGGCGAGCAACGGACGACTCAATTCATAGCGCCCGCTCGCGATATTCTCAAACGTAGGCTCGATGACCGTGCCATCCGCCTGCTTGATACCCAACGCATGGATGCCATCGCCTTTAACATTCGGGAGATCGATAATCGAAATCGCGCCATTGTTGAATTCAATGGTTGTGAGCACATCCCCGGAATCGCGTAGCACCTCGGCCTTCGATAGCGGTGCCTTTCGCGCATCTCCGTATAGAAAAATCATAAATAAATCCCATGTCCCGCGTCCCACCTCTCGATTAAAATAAGTAAGGTAACGTTCCTCTCCTCCCGCTTGCTTCCAGTTGGTGATTTGTTGTTCGTAAATGCCGCGCAACTGCTCCTTCGTCAAAGAGCGGACACCACTTCGCCACACCGTGTCACTCACGACAACTCCAAGCGCCTGCCTGCCTATGAGCGTTTCTTTAAAAGTTTTTTCCGGATGCTCGGCTTTTTCACCCGCAGTCATGTAGCGCGTCGAGAGTGCAATATCAATATAGCCGCCGGCCATTCGGAAAATCGCGTCTGAACTCCCTCCATCGGTGACCACCTTGAATTCGATGCCAAGCTGCTCCTTGATCGCGTCAGCCATCAGTGTGAGCGGAACCGCCACGACTGACGATCCGCGCACGGAAATCGTATCTTGCGCATGGCAGAAGCCAATCGTGAACGCGCACAGAACCGTGATGGAGGAAAATAATTTCATGCTCCGGCTATAGCGGGAAATTGCACGGCGTCCAGCAGGCGGCTAGTGCAATCCCGTTCTCTCGCGGATAGTCGCGAGTCGCTCCTCGGCGAATTTCCGTTTATCCGCCGGCAGCGAAGGATCAGCGAGCGCCTTTTTTAAATGCTCCACAGCCATGGGTGCATGAGCGCCATCCTTCATCGCGGAAAATGCGTGGGCCTCGCCGAGATGAAACTCGTATTCTGCCACCGGCCTTTCTTCGTCCAGCGCCATCTGGATCAGGCGCGTGAGCGCCACAATCTCCGCCGCGAATTGCTGCGACTCATGCGCGAGTTGTGCGTGCTGCCACAGCCGCACGGGATCCTCTGGGATGAGCGTGTTCAGTTTTTCGGAAAGTTTGAACGCATCCAGCATGTGCTTTGTCGCCCGCATCGTGAGCACTTTGACCGCAACGGCCCCCACGCAATTCTCATTTTTGGCAAGCGCCCTGTCCGCATACGCCTCAGCCTCCTTCCACTTGCCGAGCCACACGTAATACTGCGCAAGCCCCGTCAGCGCATCCACTGAACTGCCATCCGCGCTCACTGCCTCATCCAGCCAGTGTTTTGCCACTTCCGACTGCCGGACTGCCAGCATCTTCATCGCAGCCATCGAGAGAAAAGTCGCTCGATCCTCCGCGTTGAGTCCCGCCATCCGTTGCTTCACCGGATCCGAATCACCCGGCTCCCATTCACGTGCTGCACCGCGCTTAAAAACCAGCGCCCAGTGATCGAGATACACGAGTTTGAAGTCCCGCTTGTCCGGCTCGGGCTCCAGCAAATGGTCCAGCAGCCGCTGATACCTGCTCGGATCATCCAGCAGCAAAATCGTGTCGAAACGATACTGCCGGTCCAATTGCCGGAACAGACGCGGATTCTGCGGCGCCTGCGCAAACGAAACCACCCGCGCGCTCTTTTCGTCCCTATCCTCTGCCGTCAGCAGATCCGCACGTCGCTGCAGCATCCACGGCCTCGCCTCGCTATTATAGTAAAGTGATCGCGCCTCCAGTTTTTCCAACGCAATCTGTGGTGTGGACACCAGCGGACTCATCGGGAAAAGCCAGCGCTTTACAGGTCTCCACACAAACGACACAGCCGTGATCAACACGACTGCAAGCGCGAGGCGCATGCAATTGTGGCGGTTTTTTTGTGAGATGCGGAGCGACATGAGACCAGTTAGCAGTAAACACCCGCGCAACTTCATGCAATTCGCACTTGCTACGCGGCGCACTCCAAGTTACTTCGCGCGTCCCTTTCTGCGGAAGGGTCGGTAGCTCAATGGTAGAGCAGCGCCCTTTTAAGGCGTTGGTTGCGAGTTCGAGTCTCGCCCGACCCACTTCCCTTTCGCGTAGGAAAACCGCATGAATACAGGGCTTCAGGGCGATAGACGACTTTGGAGCGTTCCGCATATGTCCGCTAGGATACGAACAAAAGCGCAGTCTATTTGACAAGTATTTGACAAGCTTCCTTCCATTCGCGCTATGCCTTTACCCCTTTCTCGATCTAACCCCTCAAAAACGCAATCAGACGAAGCCCGCAAAACTTAACCCCCGTTAAAACCTCAACCGTTAAACCTGCCGCGTATTTAACCCTGCGCTGCTGAACTGGATCAAACTGCGGTGTAACTTTAGAAGCGGCACATGGGCGGGAGTGCGGCAGATTCCGTCGAGGAAAGAAAGCCCCTTAACCCCCTACTCACTACTGCGCGGGCGGCGGGAAGAACTGCGTGTAGCCGCGCCCTGCAAAGCCGTTGGAAAGCCTTGTCACTGCTTCATCGTATGTCTCCAGTTGATTGCTCGCAGCGGTCGCTTTTTGATCGAAAACGTAAGAGCCTGTAACTTCGCCGACTGTTTTGATGCCTGTTTGTGAATTGAGTCCTATCGATCTGGCCGACGAGAAGAAGGTTCGCGGCATGAATGCAGAGGCAGTCGGGCCGAGATTCAACGTTGTATTTTTCCCTCTCAGATACACTGCTTCCAGCAGCACACCATCAAACTGAGTGCCGGGACTCTCGGCCTTCGCCATAGTCGAATACGTGGCTCCGTTCGCCCCTGAATAAGTATCCCATCGGTAGTTTTCCAATGGCACAACGCTGAAAAGTTTAAGTCCGTTGAGGGTAAAGCCCGCAATGGCAGTTGCTTTTACGGGGTAGCCAAACGTCACGCCGCTAGAGAGCACTAAAAACCCTTTGGCGGTGATATGTGCAACCTTTCCGTTTCCAAAGATCGTTTGGTTTCCTACGGATTTATAAATTACTTGAGGATAATCAGGAGGGGGTATCGCAATGCTGTTACTCGTCAAGGCAGCGGTTTCATATTGGCGTGCAGCAATCGCTTTCACCCCGCTTAACCCAGCAGGAATGGTCGTTTCACCTCCGCGGTTCGATCCCCATGCCACCACCGTGCCATTGCTCTTCAAAGCCACGGTATGCTCATCACCTGCCGCAATGGCCGTAACCTCGCTCAATCCAGCAGGAATAGTCGTTTGGCCGCCGCTGTTGTCTCCCCATGCCGTCACCGTTCCATCGCTCTTTAATGCTACGGTGTGAAAACCACCTGCCGCAACAGCCGTCACTCCACTCAATCCAGCAGGAATAGTCGTTTGGCCAATGCCGTTTAGTCCCCATGCCACCACCGTGCCATTGCTCTTCAAAGCCACAGTGTGCGCATCACCTGCCGCAATGGCCGTAACTCCACTCAATCCGGCAGGAATAGTCGTTTGGCCATAGCTGTTGTCTCCCAACACCAGAACCGTTCCATCGCTCTTCAATGCCACTGTGTGAGAACCACCTGCCGCAATGGCTGTCACTTCGCTTAATCCAGCAGGAATAGTCGTTTGGCCAATGCCGTTGCCTCCCCATGTCACCAGTGTGATCGGCGTAGCAATAGCCACTGCATTTGCCATCCAAAGAGAGGCGGTGATAAATAAAAGCGATGGAAGAGCGCGGAAGATTCGATTGAGCAGGAGCGCGGCGAGTGAGAGGATGAGTGTTTCCATGGGTTTGGGATTACCCGCAAAGATTGAGCGGGATTCCGCGCAATGGAAGTTCTAATTCTTAGCACTATCGCGGGCCAATTCCGTGCCCGATCACCCGCGCAATATCGTAGCCCCGCAACTCCGCCGCATCCGTGCGGAGCGATCCCTGTCGCAAGCGGCGTTTGCTACCAAATGTCAGCGTTTCGGATGGGATGTGAGCCGCGACATTGTGAATCGCATCGAATCCGGCGAGCGATGGGTTTCGGATATGGAGTTGGTGATTCTGGCCGCAGTTCTAAACGTCGCATTGGATGCGCTCCTTCCTTCTCGTTCGCAGGCGGTGAAAACATCACTGGCACGCTTGCGCGGATAGAGTGCGTCAGCGTTGGCCTCACTTCGCAAGCAGCCAAGCCCCGCGTTTCGCTGTCGCTTCCAGAGCAGCGAACTTTGCGAAAAAACTACGCAACGATATTGCAATTCACGCAATAACGTGAAACATCTCATTCATGCAGACTCTCGCCGCTGTGAAGGAATACGACGCCCGCGTTGACGCCAATAAATGCGTAGTGATTCACGTTGCAGAGAGGGGTGTTTTTCGGGTGCGGCATTGCAAGAACGGCTCGATTGTTTTGAAGCTGCTTGAATTGGGAAAAGGGAAGCCAGCCCGCATTCCGACAAAGCCGGGCAATGCGAAGGCCGGGGCGGTTTCAGCACGGACGCTGCAAGGCATGGACAAGGCGATCCGAAACCTCCGCGCTGGGAAGCGTTCCAAGCCAGCGGATTTGAAGAAATACGCCCAGTTTGCGAAGTAGAGTCTGAGCGAAAGGCGGCACAATGGCAAAATTCTCGATTGAATGGGGCGTTCCTGAAATGGAGAAGCTGTGGAAGGATTTAACGGGCAAGGCGGATGCGGGCACGTTGGACGGGGACGAGCTGAAGCTTTTCAAAAAGCTGGTAAAGACGGCGGGCTTTCTGGCGGCGAGTCCCGCACATCCGGGGCTGGCGTCTCACGAGATTTCCGATCTCTCCAAGCGATACGGGATCAAGGTTTGGCAGTCGTATCTCGAAAACCGCAAGCCAGCGGCGGGTCGTTTGTTTTGGGTTTATGGGCCGGTGCGCGGGGTTATCACGGTGATCGGACTGGAGCCGCATCCCGACTCCGCAAAGAGCCGGGGCTACGAGCGCGTGAAACTTTCGACGGTGCGCCCCGTGAAGGGCACGTAAGAAAGCGGGCGAGGGTTAATGTGAGTTTGCAAAAGTGACCACCAAAGCGAGGCAAGCTCAGACTTGTCTGTTTTGGTCTTTGTCGCCGCCTTCGCCTTCAATCGAAAACGGAATCCCCTTTTTCGCCAACAGGAGATGCAGCGCGTTCAACCCCCTCACCTTTCTGCTTACTGATTTTTGCTGAATTGAGGCCTTGAACTTCTCGCGTATCCCCTTGGTGAATGTCCGCTCATCCTCCAACAGCCTTTTGAGTTCTTCGTTCTCCGCTTTTATCCGCGAAAGTTCTTCAAGGGCAGCAGTCGCTTTCTGTTCCTGTTCGGATGCCTCTTTGTGTATTGCTGCAATATCCCGCAACCCCGCTTCCTCTTCTTCCGATATGTCGCCGCCCTTCGCGGCCTTGAGCTTCCGCTTCAACGCTTCAAACGTGTAGTCCTCATTCATGCCGACGATTCAACCCGCCTTTGTGCGAATAACAATCACACAATTTCAACATGGATGCCCCGCTCAGTGCGCCCGATTGTATGTGATGCACGCGAGCGCGGCCTATCATGTGAGCAGCCACCGCCAACGGGTCGCCAGCCCCGGAGTGTCTTTGCTTCGTCGCGTCCCCGGTGTCACCACGGCAACGATCTTCAACTCGTCCCTGAAGCGGTGTTTCAAGACTTTCTCGGCCAAACCAGTGCCAACATCGAGTCGGGCGGCAAGTTCCCCATAGGCGAGTAAAAAGAGCCCCTGCGGGCATCCTCGTTCGGGATCGTCCCGTTTGGCGAGGTCGCGGCATATCCGAAAGGTTGTGCGCTCCGTTTCATCGCGCAAGCTGAGGTATATTGTGCGCTGTTCTTCCGATAACTTTTCGGGGTAGTCACGCACGCAGCCCGCGACAAGATTGCGGACGGATTTTTCGTGCTCATCGCGGGTGTCACTCCATCCTCCAGGTTTTCCTTTCTCGTCAAAGTGGCGAAGCAGGAACTTGATGACCAATGGTTCGGAGATCGCGTGGATGAGATAGTTCACGCTCTGGTTGAGCATTGCGTTTCGGGTTCCCTCCGTGGCGGGCAAGTGCCCGACGAGGCTGCGGTAAAGCCGCTTCTGTTTCTGCTCCCTCTCTCCCTCCGATGTAGAACGCGTAGATGTAGAACAGGAAGATGTAGAACGAAGCTTCGTTCTACATCCTTGTTCTACATCCTTGGATGTGCTGACAGTAAGAGGAACAGCAGAAACATCCGGCAACATAGCCTCTGGCAGTGGCACAGGCGGCCACGGATGCCGTATATTCTCCCCGCCGCATTCGAGTCTTTTCGGCCAGACCAGCACCGAGAAGGGGATCGCCATAGCCGGGGCGCGGCAAACGAACCGCCGCCAATTCTTCGTCTCCGTATCTTGTCCAGCAAGGACGCTCTGGTTTCCGTCAGCCCGCCACTCGCCCACTTTAATTCCGTTCAAGTAAAGAAAAGCGTTTCTCGGCCAGCGGTCAGTGATGCGAAGCCAGAACGTCCTGCCACGGTTGCAAGTCGTCGTGAGGGTGCCTAACAGCCACGGGTTGAGCCGAAACATTTCATCGGCAAATATATCGTCATCACAGTCCAGCCCAACGAGTCCGCCGCTGTTGATCCCGAATACGACGCCGATGCGATAGTCTGGACACTCACACTGCCGAAGGTGGGCTTCGGTCATTTGCTTTAGCGTGAGCGTTTGCCAGCCTTTGATGATCGGCCCTTTGCCGCCTTTTCCATTGTTGCACTGAACAAATACGGCGTTGCCTAAAAGCGCCTTCAATACCTCAATTTTCTGAGGAACATTGTCGTCTGCATCCTTGCCTCCACCTGTAGAATCGTGTAAGGTTTTCATTGTAGTGAAATCGCAAAGGCCGCACTTACAGCTTCCCGGCAGGGTGCGGCTTTTCGCGTGTTTGGATTACTCGCCAGCAGCGCGTAGCCGGTGCCGTGCAATGAATGCGTCGAGGTCTGTTTTAGTGAATCGGATCGCCCGTGGGCCGTAGCGGATTGCTGCCAGCTTTTTTGCGCGGACAGCCATTTCCACGCTTCGCTGACATAGGTGGAGGTAGCGGGCGGCTTCGGGCTTGTTTAGGATGTTGCGCGAGGGTTCTGTTGAGGGATCTGTTGGATTTGATTTGTTGCTCATGTGTGCGCAACCCTTCGGTCACACGCTGAGTCTTGTATAACACGGTAAGATATTCTCCTTACCGCGTAACTCTACGCGGGCGGGCGGGCGGCATTTTCCATCCAATTTCGCGGAGTGTTTTACTCATCCTTTCTCTCCGTTCCCGCTGCTCTTGTTCCCACGCTTCCCGTTCCGCCGGATCATCTCGTCCGATCAGGCTCTCCAATCTTTTCTGCGCGTCCTTCGCTGCCGTCCCCGCGTGGCCTTGGTGCCGATATGGCAACTCATGCCCATCAGGCGGGTCGAGTTTATCCCATGTCTTTCTGCCGAGATGATTTCGCAGCCTGAGCGCGGCAAGTTCCCTTAACTGTTTTCGCGCTTTCTTTGCACCTCCCCGTGTGGGCTTTTTCTTTGGAAAGCCGTTTTTTTCCAGCCATTTCGTGAAAGCAGTAACGATCTCCTTCTTGTCACTATACGGATCAAATGCGAAGTAACCGTAGGCGCATTCCCCTTTTGTCCATTTGGCGCACGTATCTTTTTGATCAATGGCCGAGAACAATTCAAAGGAGCCTTCAATCGAGCCTTCAAGCCATTGCTGGTATCGATCAGCGGGCGCGAGTTGCGCTCGAAATGAATCCCATTTCGGCGGTGCGATTGATTTCGACACAGTATCAAGAAGCGCCTTCTTCAATTCAACAAAAGGCATTTTCGTCCCGTCCGCCCGCTTCCCCGCACTGGCAATTTCCTGTTGCAGCTCAATCCAAGGTTTCATCGGCTCATTGAAGGTGGCAAAATAACTATAAGGCATTTTGTGAAGCACTCGCCGCAACTCGTTTCTAATCTGCCGTTGCTGATTTTCCGCAGACTTGGACAGCCCCTTCAAAAGCTCAAAAACGTATGGCTGGCGCAACGCTTCGCGCACATATTCATACGCACAGCACGCCTTAACTACGCTGTCTGGCACTTGCTTTTTGCTGAAATCCCACTCTCTCCAATCCGGCGGCTCAAAGACTCTGAAATCTAAACGCAGCTTTGAAAGATTCGTTTTCATGGGGAAATCTGCTGACGCCTCTCTAGGGAGTCCCGCCGTTGCGCAGTTCCCCCGGTGCCGAGGGTGGGGTGCCCCTCCTTCCCCTTGAAAATGGATTGTCTAGTCCCCTTGGCCTTCATTGCGCAGATATTCGCATGAGTGCGCGAAGGACGCAACACAGCGACTAACCGACCATCCGCACAATGTTCTTCGCCTTCGTGGGACTGATTTCCCAATAGCGTTTCGCCAGCGCGGGCTTCACAATCTCGCGGTAGTGTTTGAAAACCATCGCGGGCGAGTTCCCCATTTCCAGCGCGAGCCGCGCAACATCTGTAATCATGGGCAGCCGATACGACCCGTAGCCGTGGCGAAGCGCGTTACTCGGCCAATCTTCGCGCAATCCCGCACGCTCACGATCCGCTTCGAGCTTTTTACGCAAGCCCATCGGACAAACATCGCCCTTGCTGGCGCGATAAGGCGCGAGCCATTCGCGGAGACTGTCAGACATTGGCACGAAGCGGCGGCTGGCGGTTTTGTGGTTCCCCTTTACCTCGATAAGCCCGTCCTCGAAATCTACGTCCGCCCAATTCAACCGCCCGATCTCCGCACTGCGCAGGCCCGCAAACGCTCCTATTGCCCAATACGGCAGCGTTTCCGCACTCGCAGCCTCTAGCAGCCGCGACGTTTGATCCAACGTCAGGATTTTGATTTCTCCGCTTCGCTCTTTCGCCTTGTCCACATCCGCAATCGGTGACTGGACGAGATAGCCTTGCCGCCGCGCAAAATTGAAAAGAGCAGCCAGCCGACGACGATACGAGTTTCGTGTCACGCCGCCGACCCCAAGCCCGCGCAACCACTCACCAATTTGGCGCGTCGTGACGCTGGCGATCATGGCATCCCCAAATGCAGCGGCGAAACGTGCCAGCCGTGCCCGTAGATCGCCGAGATAGCGCACGCTCGCCCCATCCGTCTCCCGCGCCGCTAGTATTTCCGCGACGACCTCCCGCACGCTACGACTCCCCGCAATCGTTTTCAAATGCGCCAAGTAAAAATCCGTCGCATCACGCAGAGACTTTCCAAACTTCGCCAACCGCGTTTCACACTCCACCGCCTGCACCCTCAACCCGTCTGAGATTGAAAGCGCAGCCGTGCCATAGTTTTCCTGTTGAATCTTGGCAGTCTCAAAAAACGCCGAAGCCTCCGCTCTATCTTTGAACGTCCGCCGTTCCCGTCCGCCGCCGAGTTTAGGAGCGGTGACTTGCCAAAAGAGAAGCCCGTTGACCCGTGTTTTTTTAATAGAAAGCGAAGTCTTGCGCATAGGAGCGCATATAGTCGAAAAAACCCTCTATATGTCAAGTAATCGCCAAGTATTTTTGTCCAACAGTGTATAACCACGCCCTTTTAAGGCGTTGGTTGCGAGTTCGAGTCTCGCCCGACCCACTTCCCTTTCGCTGCTGGCAGAACACACGTGCAAAGAAATATTTCGCATGAAATACGAACTCGAGTGCACAAGAACAGATGCATATTCGGTTGCTTGTTTAAAAACGGATTTGCTGCGCATCTCCGGCACGCATGAAAAAATCACAGCCATGAGGTCCGCCTTTAACATTAAACGACGGCATACTTCTGCGCCCATGCTTCGAACTATGCGTTGCATCCATGCTGTTACTGTCATCCTCATCCTCCTTACTTCCGCCGGTAACGCTGCGGAGCAACTCATCGTCAGCATCGCACCCACTTGGAATTCCACTCAGGGCACCCTTCAACGTTACGAAAAAAGCGGCGGCGCTTGGCAGCCCGTTGGAAAACCATGGCCTGTTCTTTATGGTCGCAGCGGGCTCGCGTGGGGTTCCGGCCTCTATGGGCAAGATGAAGATGGTCTTCATAAAAAAGAACGCGATGGGCGTGCGCCTGCTGGTGTTTTTAAAATCGGAAAAATCTACACCTACGACAGCGCGCTTCCCGTTGGCGCCGATTACCCATTCCACACCGTCACTGCCGCCGACGTATGGTCAGACGATGTCACGCATCCCGACTACAATCGCCACGTCACAATAGACCTCAAAAATCCCCCGCCGTGGTATGACAAGCAGCGCATGAGGCTTGGCGATTTCGCATATCACTGGCTCGTCGAAATCCGCCACAACTCCGAGCCTCCAGTCCCCGGAAAAGGCAGCGCCATTTTCTTTCACATCCGACGCGGCCCGGCAAAACCGAGTGCTGGCTGCACCACGATGGCGGAGTCCGATCTACTCACACTCATCCGCTGGTTGCGCGCCGATGCCAACCCTCGCTACGTCCTCATGCCCGCGGCCGAATATGCACAGCGCAAAGCCGCGCTGAAACTTCCCTGAACGACACCACCTGCGGAGTTTTTTCAATCCTCGCGCTGCATTGCGCGTTGGAAAAATGAGTTCGCAGGCAACAGCTTCGCCCCTTTGATCAACCGGCAGAATTCTTTCTTCGTGGCTTTGTGGTGCGTGCCTTCATTCGTGTGAATGTTGGTCACGGCCTTGTATTGCACTTCGAGCCGTTCGAGTTGAACGATGCGCAGGAAGACTTCTCCCTGCTGCCAGATTTGGCCCTGTTGGAGCCGCACTTAGTTGGATGCGGTTTTGCCGCTCGGGACGACGTTGATCGTGTTGAGAATGCGGTCGGTGACTGGTGCGCCGTTCTCGCTGTTGATCTTCAATTTGATCTCCATCTGCATGACGGGAACGAGACCTTCGATTTCGAGGAAGACGCGCTTTTTGTCAGCGCTGAGTTTCACGCTCTTGATAGCGACGCTGTCCTCGCCCCTGCCACCGTCTTTAACACGGTAGTTGTCGCTCCCGTAGGCGGATGTCCATTTATAGTTCCACTGTTTGATCGCATAGTTAGCGGCGTCGCTGGCGCTGGCGGAATCGAGCGTGTAGGGAAATGCGAGTTCGATGCCGTCGGCGCGGACGTGGAGTTCGGCGGGCTGGTTGTTGGGCTTGCCGGTGTAGCGCACGCGCTGGAGCGCGCCATCCTTGGCTGCGCTCGTCTGCCAGCCTTTGAGGCCGACGACGTAGAGCTGCCCATCAATCGGGCTGAAACGCGGGCGCATGATGCCGCTGTCAAAACGCAGCGGAAAACGAACGAGTCCGCCCTGCGGAGTGCCGCCCACGTCTTCATACACGACGCGGAAAAGGCCGCACGTGCCGTAGCTGGTGTGAAGCATTGTGCCCTTCGGCATCCCCCAGTTGTCATTCGGCACCCAAGTCTGGCCGCCGCCGGAGTTGTCCCAATCTTTCGGAATGAAGCACACGTGCCTGCCGTAGTCGGTCGGGATTTGTTCGCGATGCGCGAGGTCGGGGACGCTGATGAAATCGTTGGGCTTCACGATGTGGACGTAGCACTTCGGCACCCACGTTCCTTCGTTGTCGCCATTGGTCACCATGTCGCCAGGGCCGACGCCCATGCCGTTTGGAGCGCGCACGCCTGTGGCGAAAATCTCGAACTTCTGCCCATCGGGGCTGATTTTGAAAATGCAACCGTTGTGGTCGCTGAGCGGGCCCCAACCACGACCGCCGGGATTCACCGGGCCACCCTTGGCGAAGTAGAAATTGCCTTTGCTGTCCGTCTGTAAATCGAAGGTGAATTCGTGGAAGCCGGGCGTGACCTGCACGTCGTTGTTGAAGCACTCGTATTGGTCCGCTTCGCCGTCCTTGTTCAAGTCGTGCAACTTGGTGATCTGGTCGCGACCGAGGACGTAAATTTCGTCGTTCACGATGCGCAAACCGAGCGCGTGGAAGAGACCGGTCGCATAGCGCTTCCATGTCACCTGTCCGCTGAAATCTTTGTTCACGCCACTGACGATCCACACATCGCCGCTCCATGTGCTCACTGCGATGCGGCCGTCCTTGAAAAAGTCGAAACCACCCGTGCGCATCCATGCTTTGTAGGGATTCTCAAAAGGCACCGGGACCGTGTCCACGACGTAGGAATCTTTTTCTCCCGCCGTGCCCGCAGTCATGTTCAACTTCATTTCCTCGGGCCAGTGTGGGGCACCGCCCTTGGTGAAAGCGCGCAGGTCGCCGGCCTTGGCCGCGCCCTTCGCAGCTGCGATCAGCTTCGCCTCATCCGCCGACGCCCCTTTCGCGTAAGCAACCTTGAACGCCGCCCCCGCCGTGAATGTCGGCAATTCGAGCACCGCCGTTTTCTCCGCGACTTTAATCTTCGCACCCGCTGGCAGACCGACTCCCGCGATGATCGTGCGATTGTCACCCTGAGTTACCACAAGCACGCCGTCCTTTTCCTCTACCTGACCATCGCCCGCCCACAAAATCTCACCGCTCGCAGCGCCAGCCGTAAGCACATTCGTCGTGCGCGTGAGCACAGTCACGTCGTTCACTTTCTCCATCGCAGGCATCTCCAGCAACGACGCCGTGCCGACCGAGTAGGCGATCACCACATTGTCGCCGCTCAGGAACAGCCCGTGATATTTCGCCCAGTCCTTCGGCAGCGGACCGAAAGGCACCTTCGCAGCACCGGGGCCGCTCGGCAATTTGCGCGGGTCGGCAAACGCACCGCCCTTGCTCCAAGTCGGCGTCGGGTTCGTTTCAAAAAACAAATTCGCGCCTCCAGCGGGTCCTGGATTCGGCCCGTGCGCGCCGGTGAAAGCCACGCCTTTGTAAGTCACATATCCGCCCGTCCATCCGCCCGCCCAACGGCAGAGGTCGGTATCAAAAAGCATCGCGCCTTCGTTGTTGCCGAGTTTGATCGCGATGCCCTTGTTCGCCGTGCATCCCTGGCCATTCAGCGTGTTTTTGCCCTGCACGTTGTCCCACGACGCGCTGAGGAAGCGTCCGTAATCCATCTGTCCTCCTTGCGGAGAGCCGGCGATGGCGGTGAGTGAAAGCCCTGCGAGGGCGGCGAGTGTGAGACGGGTCTTGATCATATTGGTAAAAAAAGGGCGCGCCGTATTAGCGGGCGCGACCGTGCGAGTCAACCAATCGAACCACCGCCGGAGTCTTTGGAGAAAAATGTCCCGGCCTCAAAAACGCACCTTTCCATTTGCCAACGCACGCGCCGCAAGCTAATCGGCCAGTCCCTTTCAAACCTACCACACACACATGGCCAAAAACGCATACCACGCATCCATCGAAGGCGCACAACACGGCGCCAAGTCCCTCGCTCAATTCCTCGACTACGCCAAGGCCGCAGGCGCGGCGGGCGCACAGCCCAGCAACTACATGCTCGGCGACGGCAAAGGCGGCTTTAAAAAGGCCAAGGAAATCCGCACCACATTTGAAGATCGCGGAATGCGCCTCGACGGCATCAGCGCGCACTGCCCGTTCTGGGTCCACACCTCCATCTGGACCGGCACCAAGAGCGGCCATCCCTTCATCGCCCCCGAAGTCGCAAAACTCTCGCCCGAGAAAATCGAAGCGTGGCACGAAAAATACCTCCTCAAGCTCCTCGACCTCGCTGCGGAACTCGGCGTGAAAACCGTCCCCATGTTCTGGGGCGTCGCATTCGGTTGGGAACTCGCCACCGGCTACCCGTGGGGATTCTGGGCCGGCCCCGGCTACGACCTCCTCGCCGAGGGCAAGGAACGCTTCGTAAAGAAAACCAAAAAACTCCGCGACCACGCACGCAAACTCGGCATCTACCTCTGCCACGAAATCCACCCCGGCACCGGAGCCTCCACCGCCGATGATTTCAATATGCTCGTGGACATCTGCGACGGCGACAAATGCCTCGGCGTCAATGCCGACCCCTCGCACTGCTGGGAAGGCGAAGACTGGGAGACCCGCTTCCTCAAAGTCGGCAAGCGCGTCTATGCCGCTCATGTGAAAAATTACGTCGTCCGCCGTGGCTTCCCCCTCCGCGCCATGGAACCAAGCTGGCCCAAGCGCGCCATGCAGTTCACCGACCTCGCCAGCGGCGACCTCAACATGCACCGCTACGCCGAGCTGCTCCTCGCCATCGGCTACCAGGACCGCTACACCAAGCTCCACAAATGCGCGAGCGCCCCGCTCGTCGTCGAAGCCGAAAGCGCCCACAAAGAACTCGATTACTGCTCCGCCGACGGCATCGCATACGTCGCCAAAAACCTCTGCTTCCCACAAGCAGGCGGCAGCTTTGAAGACGGCATGGGCGCGTAACCTCGAACTGACAGTCCCCCATGCCAATCTGTCCGCGCTGCCAAAACGCATACGAGAACACCGAGCCACACTGCCCGCAATGTGGTGCCCCGCGCCCGGTATTCCTCCCTCCGCTGCGGCGTATGCTGGTTGGTCCTCGGCGCAAAAGCTACAGTCGAAGCGTTTTCATTTGGCTTCATATCGGGCGCGTGTTGATTTTCATTTTTGTCATTATCGCCTGCATTGGGGGAGTAATTGACGCAGTGAAGTTAGACTGGTGGGGAGTGTTTAAATTGTTAATCACGTTGCTACTCGCAATTTCTCTGTTTATCGCCCAATTCATCGCCTTCGGTTTGGCGATTGATTACGCCCAAGAGCGTAACCTTGAGAATCAGAAGGAATAGATAAACTAACCCACCAGCGTCCGCTGTTAGTGCCGCACCTCAAAGTCCGCACCGCATCTCCCGCGCAACGCAAAATCGCTTTGCCAAAGAAGTCCAAAGCCGCTCCCCTCCCTCCGCCATGCAGACCAATCCGCATCCGCTAACTCGCCTGCGGCATAATACTATGTTTGGCGTCTCTAGACGCACTTTGTAGCCGATGATTTCCAAACTGCCGCGATGGGTCTGGGCGGGTGCGTGGGCGCTGGCTTTCGTGGGCGGCTTTGTCAACGTGGTTGGGCTGCTGGGATTCGAGCATCAGGCGGTCACGCATCTTACCGGCACTACGTCCATGCTGGCAGCGGCTTTGGCGTCACTCGATGGCGCGGCGGCTCTTCACTTTGCCGCCATCATTGGCTCTTTCGTGGCGGGCACTGTGTTGAGTGGCTTTCTCATTCAGGATAGCACTCTCCAACTCGGACGCCGCTATGGTGTGGCTCTGCTATTGGAGTCCATTTTGCTTTGCGTCGCCGTCCCGCTCCTCAAGTGCAATAACATCTTCGGCATTTACTTTGCATCGTGCGCCTGTGGCCTCCAGAACGCGATGGTGAGCACTGACAGCGGTGCAGTCATCCGCACCACCCACCTTTCCGGCATGTTCACCGACCTCGGCATCTTTCTCGGCCATTCGCTGCGAGGCCTGCCCGTGGATATGCGACGGTTGCGGCTGTGTTTTCTTATCATCACCGGCTTTCTCTGCGGCGGCATTGCGGGTGCCGTTGCGTTCCATCGCCTCATCTATTCTGCTCTTTTCATCCCGGCGGCTCTCACAGCCATCACCTCGTTGGCATATGGCATCTACCATCTTCGCAATCGCCGGAGGAAATAGGGATAGGATTGGCGCTTACCGCCTCCATCGCGCGCTTAGGCACTTTCTCCCTCCAGCCACGCTTCGGAATCAGCGCGTCGTCTTCCCGACAGGTGCGGTAAATTTTTTCCACGCGCGCTGAATCCCCGGCCATGCGAGCCAGATTGCGAAGGCGAACACTGCGATGGTGATTCCATTGACGAGCCACGCCGGGATGCCGCGTCCGCCTTTGCGCACGGGGCGCAGCGGGGAGCCGCATTCGGGACACACCAGCGCCGCATCCGCTTCGATCACCACGTCGTCGCCGTGATAGCCGGTGAGGCAGTTAAGGTGATTCGTGCATTTGTAAATCGAGGAGCGCATCGCGCGCGGAAATAGACGAAGCACCCGCCGTGACGCAAGCCGATGAAACAAAATGCAGCTTCACTCCCCCGCCCATGCGGCGAGGTCGCACGGCAGCGTGCTCGTCCATTCCCACTCGGCAGCCCTCAGCACGCACGAATGTAGCGCCTGTCGCGGGAGCAGCAGACGTGCGGCGAGCGACGGCGTCCAGCCCGTCTCGATGAATTCCAAGTAGCACGCATCGCCTGCGCGACCATAGAGCTTGTCGCCGACGATGGGATGCCCGCTGTGTGCGAGATGCACACGGAGCTGGTGCATCCGCCCCGTCTCGGGAAAAGCCCGCACCTTCGCAAAACGCTCGCTGCCTTTCTCCCACCGCCGCTCCACGCGAAATACACTCGCCGCCGCCGCGCCATCGGCGTGGACGCATTGCTTCACCCAAACGCGCTCCGCGCCCACCGCTCCCGCGCGCAACAACGGCCCGTCCACGCGCCACTCGTCCTGCTCCGGCCAGCCATGCACGAGCGCGAGGTATTCCTTGGAAATGCAGCGCCTTTCCATGAGCTGGGAAAAATCGCGCGCGGCCTCGTATCGCTTCGCCACCAGCGTGAGGCCGCTCGTCTCGCGGTCGAGGCGGTTGATGATGCTCACCTGCCCGCCGTTCGCAATTTCGTAGGCGAGCAGCCCGCGCAATTCATCCCACAGCGTCGCCACGCCGCCCGGCTTGCTCGGGTGCGCTTCGAGAAAAGGCGGCTTGTCCACCACGAGCACATCCTCGTTTTCAAAAACCACGCGCGGCGCGTAGGGCGGCATCAGTCGTGCGCGCTGCTGGGGCGGGATTTCGGAATCGTGTGTGGAGTCGCTCACTGTCCCACTCTCGCCCGCAGGCCCCGCCGCTCACAATCTCCAACTCACCGCGCAAACGGTATCCCACTTGCTAAAGGCACACCCATGTCCAAGCGACATCCCATTCACAATTTGCTCAAAGCACATCCACTCTTCCGCGAGTTCGACGACGCGGAACTGGCGCAGATCCTCGAGTTTACCGAGCCAACGCTCATCCCTTCTGGACAGCACATAGTCAGGCAGGGTGACAGCGGTTCAGCAATGTTCCTCCTAGCCGATGGCTCCGCGCGTGCCATTCTTCACGACGATGAAGGTTCTGCGCTCGATGTGTCTCATTTTCATCCCGGTGATTTTTTCGGCGAGCTCGCACTAGTGGACAGCGAGCCACGCAGTGCCGACGTGGTCGCCATTTCCGACTGCATGGTGCTCATTATCACCAACAGCCTTCTACGAATCATCGCCGCTGAATCTCCGCGCGCTGCATTCAAGCTTGTCCTCGCAGTCCTCGAACTTGTCGGCAAACGCCTCCGCACCGCCAACCGCCGCTACGTGGACTCCCTCGGCATCGTCTCCGCCCTCGCCTCCGAAGGCAGCGTGATGAAATAACAAATGCGTCCGCCCCGGCGCGCCTACTCCGCGAGCAGTTTCTCCACCTTTTCCGCAAAGCCCTTGCGCGCGTCGGTGTCGGCGACGATGCCTTTTTTGTTCACGAGCCACATCGCAGGGATGCCGTCTATGCTGAATTTTTGTGCGTAGTCATTCTGCCAGCCCTTGCCATCGAAATATTGCGGCCATGTCATGTTCTTCGCCTTTGTCACACGCTTGAGATCACCCGCCTCCTGATCCAGCGAGATGCCGATGATCTCGAATCCCTTTTCTTTTAGGCGCTCGTAAGTCTTCACCAAATTAGGAACCTCAGCCATGCACGGACCGCACCACGTCGCCCAGAAGTCTATGAGCACGACTTTGCCGCGCAGTTTTTCGAGGTCCACTTCGCTTCCATCCACGGCCTTGAATTTCAAATCCAGCGGCTTGCTCTTGAGTTCTGTCATTGCCTTCGCGCTGGCGATCCAATCCTTCGCCATCAGCGCGATGTCGGCGTTGGGATTTTTAGCGAATTCCTCCAGCACGGCGGGCAGACGCTCGGCGGCGAAGTCCTGCGTGAGTTGCAGGCGAATTTCCGCGAGCGTCACGTTGTCCTGATGGTCGGAAAACGCCTTCATGTGCTCGCTGAATTGCTTTTCCCAATCGGTGAGTGGGAGCTTTTTGTCGGCGACCATATCCACCTCCGCGACGAGTCGTGCCGTGCTGGCCTGCGCCTTCACACTCGCCGGCGCATCAGTGGCGGTAAGAATTTCTGTGTAAATTTCAAGCGTCGGACGAGCGTCCTTCGGAAGTGGCAGATCGAGTTCCTTGCGGATTTCCTGAGTGCTCGCCTCCTGCATCAGCACGTTCCAGCGCATCGAGTGGCTGGGATACAGCTTGTGAAAAGACGCGATGAGCGCGTCGGCTTTCGCTAGGCGTTTTTTCCATCCACCGAGCACCGCCTTGTCGTCAGGATCGTCAGACTCCGTGTCGTTCAGCAGCAGTTCGATGCGCGCAGCCATGTCCTCCGCGCTGTCCGCAGACACCTCGGTTTCGGCGCTCTTCTTTTCCGCCGCACGAGCGGTGAAAGAATACGCGAGCGCGAGCGATACAATAAGCGCGAGCGGCTTCATGCGCTACTCGGCGAGAAGTTTTTCCACCTTCGCTTCGAGTCCTTCGCGCGCGTTCGTATCCACGAGCATTCCTTTTTTATTCACGAGCCACATGCGCGGGATGGAGTTGATTCCGAACTTCTGGCCAAAATCATTCTTCCAGCCCTTGCCGTCGAAATACTGCGGCCACGTCATGTCCTTGTCCTTCGTCACTTTCTCCAGTTTGGTTTTGTCCTGATCGAACGAAATACCGACAATCTCAAATCCCTTGTCGTGCAGTTTCTGGTAGCTCTTCACCACGTTCGGCACCTCGGCCATGCAGGGTCCGCACCACGTCGCCCAAAAGTCCACGAGAACCACTTTTCCTCGCATCTTGGAAAGTTCCACCTCGTTGCCGTTCGTCGCGGTGAATTTGATTTCTAGCGGCTTGCTCTTCATTTCTGCATCGGCGGCCTGCTCCTTCAATTGCTCTTTAATCTGCGCGTTGCCCGGAAAAGCGGGGTAGGTTGCCATGTGCGCTTCAGCGAGTTTCTTATACTCAGCTTCATTCGATGCAGCCATCATCACCTGCCCGAAACTGGCGGTCGCCTTTGTCTCCTTGTCCGCATCAGGCGCTGCAAGAACATCGGCCAGCTTCTTCTTGATGTCGTCCTCGCTCTTCGGAGTCAGGCCGATCATTCCGCGCACAGAATTCGTCTCCGCCTCGCTGATTGCGAGTCTCCAGCGCCGTGGATCGTTTGGGAATGCCTTAAGGAAAGCAGCGCCTTTTTCATCCATCGCCATGATGTGCTCCTTGAAAATCTTCTTCGCCTCCTCCTGCGACTTTGGCCGCACCTTGGGCCCCGCCAGCATATCGGCAATCTCAGCCCACGCTGTATCAGCATCTGAGGGTTTCACGGCAGATGCCGCAGCTTTTTCCTCTGCGAATAATGCAGGCAGTGTGGTGAGTATGGAGGCGAGCAGGATGGCAGGTAGAATCTTCATGCGGCAGGCACGCTGACTTTCCCCAGCACGAATGGCAATGCCATTTGCCGCGCCCTACGCGAGGCCGAGATTTTTTACGATAGCCGTGGTCGAAGCGGCCTTGTTCAGCGTGTAGAAATGAAGACCGTTCACACCGAATTCCAGCAACTCCTCGCACTGGCGCGTGGCGTATTCGATTCCGTATTCGGCGACGGCAGCATCGTCATCGCAGAGCGAATCAAGATTGCTCACAAACTCCGCCGGCAACTGCGCACCGCACATCTCGGTAAATTTCTTCGTCTGCTTGCCGGAGAGCACTGGGAAGATGCCGGGGATGATCGGCACGTTTACACCAAGTTGCTTCGTCATGTATTCAGCGAAACGATAGAAATCTTCGTTGTTAAAAAAGAGCTGCGTGATCACGAAGTCCGCGCCTGCCGAGATCTTCTCGCGCAGATGACCCCAATCCACTTCGCGCCCCGCCTTCTGCGCGATGTGCCCTTCTGGAAAACCCGCCGTGCCGATGCTCACGCCGCCGAGTTCGCGCAAGAAAGCGACCAACTCACTCGAATACGTGAAGCCCCCGTCGGTCGCCGTCCATTCACTCGCTCCGACTGGCGGATCTCCACGCAGCGCGAGGATGTTTTTGATGCCGCGCGCCTTTGCTTCGAGAACGACATCGTGGAGTTGCTCACGTGTCGAATTTACGCACGTCAAATGCATCATCGTCGTGAGCGCATGCTCGCGCTGGATGCGGTCCACGATACCAATCGTCTTCTCCCGCGTGCCGCCGCCGGCTCCGTAGGTCACGGAGCAATAATCGGGCTTCAGCGCCATCAGCGCGGGCATCGTTTTCTCGAGCAAATTGCGTTCGCCCTCGTCCGTCTTGGGCGGGAAAAATTCAAACGACACCGCAGGGCGGCTCGCAGTTCGGCAGGCTTCGTGGATGGCGCGGATGAATTGGATCATGAGCGCGACACGCAATGCCAGAGGACTCGCGCCGTGGCAACCGCGTTCCTATAGCGCCCTTCGCTCACGGTGCGCGACGCGCCACTCGATTTTTCATCACCATCATTCACTTCCGCCTGGGTTTAGTGGTGGAACTACCGGTGTTTTTTTTTCACAGACGTTTCGGTCTTCTTTTTCCCGGGAGACTCGGGAATGATCAAAATCATCCCCACCTGCAAAGCATCCCCGCCGCGCAGTTGGTTGAAGTTCGCGTCCTTAATGTGCCCCGCATATGCCCTGTTATTGTAAAACTTGGTTGCGATCTTAGCCAGAGTATCGCCTCTCGCCACCGAGTAACGCTTGGCGCCGGGTGGCATCGCATCTGGCTTGTTCGGGTCGGGCTTTTCAGTTGGGGATACGGGTTTAGGGCTACGCAGTTCGGCGATGGTCTTGCGCAAAGTCTCATTTTCATTGCGCAAGCGCACACCCTCGCCCGTGCTCATGAATCCCTCCTTTGTCAATTTAAGCTGCAGACGCTTCTCACAATCCGCCTTCGCCGTATTCGCATCCTTCGCGTGACCGCCCTTCGGCGCCAGTTCCAGATAGCGGTCGTAGTGGTGGATCGCATCAAGTGGCTCCTTCAGCTTGTCATCGTAAAGCATCGCGATCTTATAGTGGATATCTGCCGTCTTTGCCGTGCCATCCAGGGCGCTTTCATAAGTCCGGATCGCCTCACGAAACGCACCCACCTTTACCCGCTCATCAGCCTGTGTCACAGCATCGCGCTGCGGGTTCTGCTTGTCGCAGCCTGTAAAAAAAAACGCGCACACGAGCAGGAAACATCTCATAAATAAGGCGCGCATTGGCAGGCCGGAAACATCATTCATGGAAAAGCGCGGACACATAGCAGACATGACGCCCCAATACCACGCCGCGCCCCCCCACCGCAAGCTGCGCAGATGAACTAGTATTTTGGGAAATTCGTATCAATGCGCTCGGCCCATGCTTCGTAGCCACGCTCAACGTTCCATGCGCGGGTGAAGCCGGCTTCCTGGAGCATTTTCACGGCGTGGGCGGAGCGGGCTCCGTTTTTGCAGATGAGAATGGTGTCTTCGGCGCTGTCCAGTTCGCTCATGCGGGCGGGGAGTTGCGCGATGGGAATGAGTGTGGCTTTTTCGAGGCCGCAAATGTCGCGCTCGTAAGGCTCGCGCACGTCCACAAAACGGAATGGTGTGCCGCCAGCGAGTCGGGCTTGGAGTTCCTCCACGGTGATGTGCGGGACGTTCGCTTCCTCTTCGTGTTTCGCACGGGCCTGCGGGATGCCGCAGAATTGATCGTAATCTATGAGGTCGGTGATGGTGGGGTTCGGGCCGCAGACTGGGCATTTCGGATCGCGGCGAAGTTTGAACTCGCGGAATTTCATGGCGAGCGCATCGAAATTCACAAGACGTCCGAGTAGTGGCTCGCCGATGCCGCAGATGAGTTTGACGGCCTCGACTGCCTGAATAACGCCGATGATTCCCGGTAGCACACCGAGCACTCCGCCCTCGGCGCACGTGGGCACTTCACCGGGTGGCGGCGGCTCGGGGAACATGCAGCGGTAACAGGGCCCGCCAAGGTGCGGCGCGAAAACGGTGGCCTGTCCATCGAAGCGGAAGATAGAGCCGTAGATGTTCACTTTCTTCGTGAAGACGCAGAGGTCGTTCGTGAGATAGCGCGTCTGGAAATTGTCGGTGCCGTCTATGAGGATGTCATAGGGCGCGACGATCTGGCGGGCGTTCTCGCTCGTGAAGAGGGTTTCAAAAATGTCCACCTGCACGTTGGGATTGATGTCGCGGATGCGCTCGCGGGCCGATTTGCATTTGCTGCGCCCCACGTCTTTCGTGCCGTGCAGCACCTGTCGCTGGAGGTTGGAAAAATCCACCACATCGCTGTCCACAATGCCGATGCGACCGATGCCCGCCGCCGCGAGATAGAGCAAAATGGGCGAGCCCAACCCACCAGCACCGATGCACAGGACGCTCGCTTCTTTGAGCTTCTTCTGCCCCTCCAGCGTCACCTCCGGCATGATCAAGTGACGAGAGTAGCGGGCGATTTCGTCGTTACTAAACTCGGTCTTCGCGTAACGTGACGGGTCAATGATGCTAGGCAGTGGCATGGCGTATTTTCGGAAAAGGGCGCGGACGTTAGCACGCAAAGCGATTTTGGAAAGTGCGACCTTCAACTCCGTGTCCATGCAGTCCAAGCAGTCTAGGCAGTCCATCCATGTCCAAGCAGTCCATTCAAAGCATTCGCCCCTTGAATAAAACGACTTCGATGGTTGTTGTGACTGAAACCATGAAGCGTCTTCTCCTTTTTCTCGCCTGCATCTCTGTGGTGAACGCCGACGATGTCGCGCTCGGTCCCGACGGCAAACCGCTTTTCGGACACAGCTCACATGGTGAAGTTTTCGACGAAGGGCCACGTCAGGCTGCTGTGCTGCTGCCGGGCACGGGGAGTGTTCATTTTGAAATTACGACGAAGAACGCGGAGGCGCAGAAGTTTTTCGATCAGGGCCTCGGGCAGCTTCACGGATTTTGGTATTACGAAGCGGAGCGGTCGTTCCGGCAGGTGGCAAAATTGGATCCTGACTGCGCGATGGCCTACTGCGGTCTGGCGATGGCAAACCTCAACAACGAGAAGCGCAGCGCGGATTTCATCAAGGAAGCCTTGAAGCGAAAGGATAAGGCGGGTGCGCGGGAGCAGGCGTGGATTGGCGTTTACACAGCGTTTTTCAACGAAGCGAAGAAGCCTGATGAAGGTAAACGCAAGGCGCTCGTGAAGGCGCTGGAGAAATTGATCTTCGAGTATCCCGATGACATCGAAGCGAAGGCGCTTCTGGTCTTTCATCTGTGGGACAACTCGCAACATGGCATCCCCGTCACCAGTCACACTGCCATCGCAGCGCTCGCGCAGCAGGTTCAGGTGAAGAATCCTCAGCACCCCGGCATTCATCACTATCTCATCCATCTTTGGAATTACGAAGACGACCGTCGCGCACTGACAGATGCATCCACGCTCGGGCAGAGCGCGCCCGGCATCGCGCACATGTGGCACATGCCGGGGCATACTTTCACGCGCCTCCATCGCTGGGCCGACGCCGCATGGCAGCAGGAAGCCAGCGCCCGCACCGACCACGCCCACATGATCGCCTCGCGCATCATGCCGGAACAAATTCACAACTACGCCCACAACAATGACTGGCTGGTGGAGAACCTCGGCTTCATTGGCCGCGTGCACGATGCGCTCGATCTCGCGAAGAACATGATCGAACTCCCACGCCTCGCGCCTGGCCATGTGCTCATCGGCAAAGACGATTACCCCGACGCCCGCACCGGCTACGCGATGGGCCGCAAACGTCTGCTCGATTTGCTCCTTTCGTGGGAAAGATGGGAAGAACTCCTCGCACTCGACGGCACACAGTATCTCGAAGCATTCAGCGACCCTGTAGAGGAAGCGCGGCGTCTCCGCGCCATCGGCGTGGCGGCTTTCCAGGCGGGCAACAAGGCGAAGGGCGAAGAGAAAATCGCTGCCGTGGATGCGCTCATTAAAAAACTCCACGAAACTCGCTACGCAGACGCAGAGAAAGCCGAGAGTGATGCGAAGAAGGAAAACAAACCCGCCGACCAAGTCGCCAACGCGATGACGGAAGTTTTCAAAAAAAACAGCGACCAACTTTCCAAGCTCGAAAGTCTGCGCAATGAAATCCGATTGTATAAGGCCATTGCAGAGGAAAAGAGCGCGGAGGAAATTCGGACAATTCTTGCCGATGTGAAGGACATCCCGCCGCTCCGTCTCGCACGCATCCAACTCACTCTCGTGGACGACAAGAAGGCACTGGAGCTTGCTGAAAAAGCCGTGAAGGACGGCGAGCAACAAGTGCTCCCCCTTGCCACACTGGCAAGCATCCAGTGGGTCACGGGCAAGCAGGACGAGGCGAAGAAAACATTCGAGAAACTACGCCCACTTTGCGCGCAGGCAGACATCAGCGAGCGGGTATTCACGCGACTCGCGCCTATCATTAGTGCACTCGACCTGCCAGCAGATTGGCGCCCAAAACTCGAATGGCCCGCTGACAGCGGAGCGCGCCCGGAAATTTCAACACTCGGCCCATTCCGCTGGCACCCCTACCCCGCGCCCGCATGGAGCGCGATGGATGCCAACGGCAAGCAGCACTCCCTTTCCGACCTCAAAGGCAAACCGCATCTGCTCGTATTTTACCTAGGCAGCGGCTGCTCACATTGCATCGAACAACTTAATCTCCTCGCGCCTCTCGCGAAGGAATATACGGACGCTGGCATAACCATCACCGCCGTCAGCACCGACAGCGCGGAGGACCTCCAAAAGACCTTTGCGCAAGCCAAGGACGCGGAGGGATTCCCCTTCCCCATCGTCTCCGATCACACACTCGCCGCTTTCCACACATATCGTGCGTTCGATGATTTTGAAAACACTCCACTCCACGGCACCTTCCTCGTTGATGCCGCCGGATACGTTCGCTGGCAGGATATTTCCTACCGTCCTTTCCGCGACGTGAAATGGCTACTCGGCGAAAGCAAGCGCCTGCTCGCGATGCCGGTGAATATTCCCGCAGGTGTCAGCGCTGCCAAATAATCCACCAAGCACGCTGAACTGTTCATTCCCGCATACGAAAAGCGCATTGCAGCACAGCGCGACACCGCTATTTTCCGCCCGCTCATGCTCAACGAGGACAGCTTTCATTACGCGATAGAAAACACGCAGGTGGTCGTGGCACCGCAGAACCGTATCGAGACGTTCGGTTCCACGGTGTTCCGTTTTTTTCTGGTGACCGAGATGATGGACACCGTGGGGCATGTGCGTGTGCGCGATGGCAAGCTCCACGCCGAGCGCCCGCGCCTCATCACCCCGGCGCACTATCACCAGATGCTCGAAGGCTTCGGCGAAAAAGCAGAGGCGTTTGTCGGCTGGTTGCGTGAAAATGCGGCCGAGCTGGCTGTATTGAAATACGGTTTTCAGTTTCGCAAAACGGACGTGCGCGAGGAGATCGTGCATCGCCCGCTCGAAGACGTCATCGCCTCGCTCCGCGAGCGCGTGGACCGCGATGAAGACCCGATGTGCACGGTGATTTGCGGCGTAGACGAAGGTTGGGAGGTCTGCCTGCTTAAATTCGCGACCGACATGATCCAGCGTTCAGCCGCAGGCAATGTGGACGAATGGAAACGTAGAGGTTTGATTTAAAAATCGTCGCGATTGCCACACTCAAAGCAGCCTATGAAATTTTGCTGAAAGGTTTTCGCTTCCGCCTCGTTATATTCACCGCAACCTTCACATCTGTGCTACTTCGCCTGTTCATCATTCTGCTTCTCGCCGCCAGCGTCTTTGGCGGTGCCTACTATGCGGTGAAACGGCTGTATATCGAACCCGAGCGCCGGCTTGTAGCGGACAAGAAGCTCCCGCCCCCGACACCACCACCCGATCCCAGCCTCGGTGAGTTTGCACGTTGCGAGGAGATACGACGCACTGCGCAGCCTGCGGAAGCTCTCATCGCGCTGGAACGCTTCCTGAAGGAATTTCCTGAATCCAAAAAACGCGATGCGGCACTCGATGCAATTGGTGAAATTAACAGCGCCGTGTTTTTCGCCATGAAGCCCGATGAGACGAACACTTACATTGTAAAATCCGGAGACTCACTGGGCCGGATCGCCTCTCGAACGAAGGTGCCGGCAGAACTGCTCGTTTACCTGAACCAGCTCAAAAAAGAAACCGTCCATCCCGGCCAGCGATTGCTTGCACCGGCATGCGACTTTCGCCTCGTGCTCCAGCAACGTGCAAAACGCATCGTGATCTATCGTGGCGACAAAATTTTCCGGCAATACCCCACGCTCACGTGGCCGGGTGCCAATAAGAAGCCGGTGATCATTCTGCCTAAGCAAAGCGGCAAAGTGACTGATAAAATCGCGACCAATGACAAGGGTGGCGTAAGACCCACCGAATTCGCTTATTTTTCCGCCCGTCACGTGCTCATTCACAACATTTCCGGACACTCACTTTACAGTCATTCGGATGACCCATCAGCCACAATGCAGCGGCCAGCCGGGGCGAGTATCGCGCTTACCGCAGCCGCGATGAGCGAAATCGCAGTCTTGATTCCTAAGGGCGCTCCCGTGACGATGGAATGAGCATGAAACTCCAGCCACTCGATTTCGAGAAACCAATCGTGGAACTCGAAGACAAACTCGAAGACCTGCGCCAGCACAGTCGCGACAACAACGTGAACCTCGACCCCGAAGTGTTGCGTATGGAGGCGAAAATCGAGGAAACCAAAAAGGCGGTTTATTCCAATCTCACTGCATGGCAGCGCGTGCAAATCGCACGGCATACAGCGCGCCCTTACACGCTCGACTACCTCCAGCTTTCCTTCAGCGATTTCATCGAATTGCATGGCGACCGCCGCTTCGCCGAAGACCCGTCCATGCCCGGCGGCTTCGCGACCATTGGCGGACACAAATGCGTCGTCATCGGCCACCAAAAAGGGCGCGACACAAAGGAAAACATCCATCGCAATTTCGGCTGCGCAAATCCCGAAGGCTATCGAAAGGCTCTACGTCTCATGCGCATGGCGGAAAAATTCAGCCGCCCGTTCGTCGCGCTCATTGATACTCCCGGAGCCTACCCCGGCATCGGCGCGGAAGAACGCCACATCGCCGAAAGCATCGCAGTGAATATCCGCGACATGATGACTTTGCGCACGCCCACCGTGGCTGTCGTCATCGGCGAAGGCGGCAGCGGCGGAGCACTCGGCATCGGCGTGTGCGACCGCGTGCTCATACTGGAAAACGCCTACTATTCCGTAATCAGCCCCGAAGGTTGCGCAGCGATTTTGTGGAAGCACCGCAAGCACGCACCCGAAGCCGCCGAGGCACTCAAGCTGACCGCAACGGACTTGAAGGAATTCAAACTCGTGGACGAAGTGATTCCCGAGCCACTCGGCGGAGCACATCAGGATCACGAGGCCGCGATCAACAACCTCCGCAAAGCAGTAGCCCGCCAGTTCGACGAGCTGGCGAAAGTGCCGATGGAGAAACTACTCGAAGAGCGCTACGAAAAATACCGCCGCGTCGGCTTTTTCACGGGCGAGTAAGCCGATACATGACTGCACCGACTCTGGAAGCACGTCTCGCCGCACGCGAGAAACCCAGACGCAACGTAGCAATGTATCAGCGATGGAATGATCTGGCATTTCTACACTGGGAAGTTGAGCCGGACATTGTGCAGGCAAGTCTGCCACAGGGCCTCCACGTGGACACCTTCGATGGCAGAGCATACATCGGCTTTGTTCCATTTTTCATGAATGCCATCCGCCCGCGTGGCCTGCCCTGCCTGCCGTGGCTGTCAAATTTTTTGGAACTCAATGTGCGCACATACGTGCATGACTCCCGTGGAATTCCCGGTGTTTGGTTTTACTCCTTGGAATGTAACCAGCCTATCGCCGTGTGGGTGGCCAAGACTTTCTACAAACTTCCCTACCATCATGCCAAAATGCACGCGACGAGAGATGCACTGGGTATCCGATATAGCAGCCTTCGGAAATCAACCGGTTATCGTGCGCGATGCGATTACTCTATTGGTGCAAAAACCAGACTCGCAGAACCTGGCACCTTGGATTTCTGGCTGATTGAACGCTATTTTCTCTACAGCGCTCGCGCAGGAAAACTCTTTCGAGGTCAAGTTCACCACCCACCCTACCCTCTATCATACCATCTGCTCAAATTAAACAGACATTCGAGTTTTCCGCATAGCGTTTAGTTGAACCAGCAGCCAGTCGCGACCGATGAGTTGGAGGACGGATTTGGCGTCCTCCCAGTAACGTTGCAGGGTGTCCCTCATTCGATGCCGGAGT
>CANJNZ010000024.1 GCA_947476045.1 Chthoniobacteraceae bacterium | reverse complement strand
GTTGAAGGCATTCAACACATTCCTTGGAAGCGGAAACGTTCGCAAAAGCCCCAAAGTCCCACCGCATCCCCGTATGTAACACTCAAAAACAACAATCCAATTTTAACTTTTCCTACGCTCCACCTTGACACCTTTCATAGGGGTTAGGCCGCGTTGTCATATCCAGACCGTGCCAAATCCCTCGTCTGATTCCAATCGCGTAAACGCCGCACGAACGATGTCCCAGTGTGGCGAAGCGCTCGCCGCGAGAGCACGCAATGCGGCGTGAAGCTCGTCGATGACCGTCGCAAGAGAACCAGAACTGCGAAAGTGCTCGGAATGGAGCGTGCGCATGGAGTCGATGCTCTGCTCACACAAAGCCAGCAACTCCTGACGCTCTGATGGCTGTGCAGCGATGATGCGCTTCGCGCCGTCCATCACCGCATCCTGTAACCGAGCGGCGGCGAAGATATGCTCTGTCTGTGGATGATTCAAATCGAGCATGGCGTGTGAAGCGGCCTAACTAGTGGATCACAAACAGAATCGTTGTGTTTGTGAGGGCCTTTATGGGCAACAGATCTGTTGGGATATCACGGGGTGGGAAGTGCATGGGCGCGGTTTTTTGCGGAAATCTCGGGATTGGGCAACACGAATGTTCTTGAGAGGCGCGACCTTGTAGTGCGGCGGGAAGCGGCAGCGCCACGCCGCCTTCGCAAGCAGGGCGGCGGAGCAAATTACCCATCAACCTTTCCTTGGAAAACCTCGCGCGCCCTTGCCCGGACGCGGCGCTTCCAAGGCGGTGTCGCGCTTCGCTTGCCACCGCACTACAAGGCGTCCCCCGCGTTTTCGTGGCCACCTTGTTTTTGCACCTTGTGTGGGACTTTGCGCCTTTGCGGCTTTGCGCGAGGAAATATTGCCTCGCACGGCGGACACGGGGTTCGCGGCGGGGGAGGTGTTTTGCGGGGGCGGGATTTTTTTGCGGGGGATTGGAAGCCGGAGGGATGGATGAGGTTCCGATTTCTACGGTCCCCTTTTTGGGGATGAACAAAAAACCCTGTGGAGTTTTGCACCACAGGGTTTTTGTAATTCTTAATATGGCAACGCGGTTTGCGTTGCGCGGGTGTTAGTAGCCTTCGCCGCCACCAAAGTCGCTGCGGCCTCCGCCGCCGCCGCCTTTGTAGCCGCCGCCGCCACCGCCACCGCCACGATAGCCGCCACCACCGCCGCCACCGCCACGATAGCCGCCACCACCGCCGCCGCCGCGATAGCCACCGCCACCCGCGCCGCCGCCGCCGCCGCCGCCACGATAGCCGCCGCCTCCACCACCGCCGCCGCCACGGAATCCGCCGCCGCCGCCGGCGGGACGATCTTCACGAGGACGCGCGATGTTGACGCGGACGGGACGCCCGTCGATTTCTTTGTTGTCCATTTCACGAGCGGCTGCTTCGGCTTCTTCTGCCGAGCTCATGGTGACGAAGGCAAATCCGCGGGATTTGCCGGTGAATTTATCCATCATCACGGTTGCTTCCGTGACGGTGCCATAGGCCGAGAAGGCTTCTTGGAGTAGACCGTCGGTGGTTGTCCAGGAGAGGTTGCCGACGAATAGTTTGTTGTTCATTTGCTGTGTGTGGTTTTTTTACTGCCGATAGACTGACTGACGCTCTGCGGACTGTTCCCGACTATCGGGTTTCAGACGCACCCTCGGCTGACCGATAGGGCGTCCACCACGTCACTGACTGAACGAGTAAGACTAAGACTGGCGGGCGGAAGATGCCGATCTGCAATGGAATGGCGAGTGTTTTTTTTGCCTCAGTGAACAAGCGCACAGCAGTCGCCCCACGTGAGGCTGAACTGCGCCCACACGGAGTGTTCGTCGCCGAAGGCTGCGGAGTGGTCGTAGTTGTATTGGATTTTAAAGCGGACGGGCAGGGCTTCGGTCGGGCGCCATGTGATGGCGGGGGAGATGCGCCAGCGTTCGCTCTGGCCGGTTTCCGCTGTGCCGCTGATGTATTCGCCGCGCAGATGTGTCTGCACTTTCCCGGAGGGGAGGCCGTAGGTGATTTCGGTGTAGGCGCCGAAGTCGGTGAAGTCGCGACGCGCTCCGGTTTCGTTTGCGGTGCCGTATTGGCGGAGGAAAAGTTCGGTGCGCCAGCGGAGGTATTGGCCGGGGTTTGCATGGGGGTTGAACTTCAGCACGCCATCGGGTCGCCAGAAATACTCGGTGTGCAGGCCGTAGAGTTGGGTTTGTCGTTCGGCGTTGTTGCGGCCCCACGCGCCGGATGCACCGATTTCATAGCGTGTGTTGCTTTTGGGAACGTAGCTGAGTGTGTAGTCGGCGACTGCCGCCCAGTCTTGAAAAAGTGCGCCCTCAGCAGAGAAGGGAGCCTCCTCTTCCTCCTCGCCCTCTTCGTTTTTGTCCGGCACAGCGCCGAAAGCTACGCTGAGCCGATCTTCCCAGCCGGCAGGCAGGCGGCGCAGCACGGGGAGGGAAAATTCGCCACCGTAGAGAGCAAGCGAGTCGTCGCCAATCATGCGGCCGTTTGCCAGATACTGATCAATGAAGGTGAAGTCGTGCGGATGCAGTGTCTGCTGGTAGCCAAAGCGAGGGTAAAAGCGGCCTGCTTTCAGTTGGGACTCGAGCGGGAGGGAGTGAAAGGTTGCGTAGTATTCCTCGAATTCATCCGCCCAGCGATCATCGAGATCCACTTTTGCGGCATAGGTGGCGAAGGCGGTGACATTCGATCCGAACTTTGCCGAGAGTGAGAATTCGACGTTTTGAATGGTGAAGCCGTTTCGATCCGGATCGTGGTGCCCGACGGCGAGTGCGCCTTCCTCCGCGGAGGAAGTGCCGAATGCGGTTTGGAAATTCACCTCGGGATAAAGCCAGCCACCGAGGCTGACGCCGCCGCCGGTGAGTAAATTCAATGGACAGCAGTCGCTGTTCGATGTCGTTTCGCCTGTCTTTGCATCCGCTGAGGAAATGGCGAACAGAGAGACTGCGGATGCTTTGATCACTAGGGAGAAGCGCTGTGTAGATTTCATAGTCAAGCGGCAGGGACTTTAAGCAAGCAGCACATTGCTCGTCCACATCTGTGCATTCTTATGTTAGCAGGCAATGCAACGAAAGGGGGGATGCTGAGCGAGTTTACGTCAGTGAGATGAGCGCGAGCATCCGCCCGGTCTCTCCCTTTTCGAGGCGGTAGCTGTAGTAGCGGGCGACGTTCTCTGCGGTGCAGGTGCCGCAATCATGGATTTGTCCGATGTCTGCCGCACGGCACTGGCGCAGGATTTCTGCGGCGAAATCGTTTTCGTAGTGGGGCGGGCGGATGCAGGGGCCGATTTGGGCGACCATGCGCGCGGGTTCGCAGCCAAACTCGACGACCATGCGCGCTATCGTGGCGGTGACGATGCCGAGTTCCGTTCCTTTTTTTCCGCTGTGCACGCAGCCGATGGTGCGGCGAACGGGGTCCGCAAGCCAGACGGGGGCGCAGTCGGCGACGTAGATGCCGAGGCAGACGCGCGGGTCGTCGGTGATGAGGGCATCCACTCCCGGCATGGGTGTGGGCGTATCGGTGCGCACGATGGCGACGTTTGCGCTGTGGACTTGTTCTGCGGTAATGAAATGCCGTGCACCGAGTCCGAGCGAGGCGCGCAATTCCGTGTGTGGATTTCCCAGCCGTGCGAGTGCGGTCTCGCGGTCGGTCTTCACATCCAGTCCCGGCACACGTTGCGTGAACGCGTGGATGACGGGCAACGCTGACAGCGCGGGGAAAGTTTCGTGAGGGCACGGGCGCATGGCGCGGCGGCTACTCTTCGCGCAGGGCGGCTTTGCCTTTGCGTAGATCTTTCTTCGCGCGCTCGGCGGCTGGGTCTTTGAAAGTATCGTCGTAAACGGTGTCCGCACCGGTCGCCCGGTCGAACTCGGCGAGCGCGACATTGTAGTCGTAGAGCGCCTGCTGCTGCGTGGTGCGGGCTTTGGTGAGTGCGACCTGGGCGTCGAGCAAATCGAGCTGTGTGCCTGCACCGGCGGCGAGGCGTTCGCGGGCGAGGCGAAGGGCTTCGGCGGCTTGCTCGACGACTTTGACCTGACTGGCAATCAGCTCTTTCGCCTCGTTGAGACGTGCGAATGCTTTTTGCACTTCGAGTTCCACGACGTGCAGGGCGTCTTCATAGGCGATGCGTGAGGACTCCAGCCGCGCGTTGGCCTGGATGACTTTACCTTTGGTCTCGAAGCCGTCGAAGACGTTCCAGCTTCCATTCACGCCAAAATACCAGCCGTTTGCCTCCTTCGAGAGATCATCGGTGCGGCGTGAATTGTTCAATTGCCAGCCAGTGCTAGCTTCGACGCGCGGTCTGCCGTTGGCTCTGGCGATGTTGATTTGCTGCTCGTCGTTGAGGATGGTTTGCTTCTGCGCCTTCAGCGAAGCGCGACGCTCCTTTGCCATCGCGAGTGCCTGCTGCAAATTCGATTCGCTCATCCGTGTGCGCAGATCGCCAATGACGTAGAAAGCAGGTTTTCCTGTCGCGCTTTTGTCAGCATCGAGGCCGAGTGTTTTTGCGAGTTCAAGATGCGCGATGAGATAGTTGTTTTTGGCGCGAATGAGGTCGGGTTGCGCGTTTGCCACCGCGACTTCGGCGCGCAGCACGTTGAATTTCGGAACGGTGCCGGCATCGAAGCGGTTGTGCTGGTCTTTCAACTCATCGCCGAGCAGTCGCAGGCTCTCCTCTGCGACGGTGATGAGTTTACGATTCAGCAGCACGGCATAAAATTGCTGGCGCGTCTGCGCGATCACTTTGTCCACCGTGTCGCGGAGGATGAGCAGGCTCTGGTCTTCAGTGATGCGCGCGATTTTCAGCGCCGCCTTCACCTGCCCGCCGGAGTAAATGAGTTGCTTCGCCTCGATGGTGACGAGCCAGCTTTTATCCCCGCCAATCTGCTGCCCGAGTGCGCTGGAAAAACCGCTGCTGGTATTGTTCGCCGCATCGGTGGTGGTGTCACCGGTCCCTGTGGTCCCGGTAGTTCCAAACGCAGAACTGCCGCCGGTGCGTTCGAGAAGATCCTTGTCCTGCTGGTGGTAGCGCGCATTGACCGCCACACGCGGCAGCGCCTGTGCGCGGACTTCGAGCACCTGCCCCCGTGTGCGTTCGATTTCCTGCTTCGCACGGAGCACGTCGGGATTCTGTTGAATCGCAATCGTGACGGCGCGTTCGAGCGACAGTTGGCCGATCGCCATGGTCGTCTTTCCAGCCGGCTCAGCCGCATTGGCGAGCGGTAGAAAAGCGAACGCTGCAGCGAGGAGTGCGCGACTCATTTGTCTTTGCAGAAAGGGAAAATCTTCTCGTAGATGCTCACCCACGAATTTTGTTCCGCAGGGGTGAGCTGCTGCATCAGACCAGTCACGCTGCCGATCATGTCCTCGCGCACGAACTTCACGAGTTCCTTGCCTTTGGCGGTGATCACAACAAGCACCTTGCGGCGGTCTTCCGGCGTGCTGTTCCGGCGGATGTAGCCGAGTTTTTCCAGCCGGTCCACAAGCCCTGTTGCCGCCGCCGTGGTGTGCCTCATTCGCTCTGCAATCTTCGTCATCGTCAGAGGCTCTGCAATTTGATCGAGGATGCTGAGTAGTAGATATTGGGCAAACGACACCTGACCGCGTGTGAGTTCTTTCGAGAGGTGGAGCACGAAGCCGCGTTGCAATTGCGTGAAAATGTCTGTCAGTTTTTCTGCGCCAGCGCGCAAGTTCGTTTCCGTGGATTTATTCTGCATGGTGAAATTAAAGGTCGTTAGAGACACGATTCTTCCCCCAAAGGTCAAATTTTTAATCCTGAATCATCTCAGGCATGGGGGGTGCTATTATACAATCTGTAATCCTCAAACCCAATGCAACGCATCACCGACCACTCAAGCGCAACAATCGATATCGCAGATAATTACTCTGTTGAAACAGGAAACATCAGAGGCAAAGTCCTCCTCCTTGAGGACGATCCTCAATTCAAGGATATCATGCGTGATTTTCTTTTTGCTCACGGATTTGAGGTCGTGGCCGTGCAAAATGGAGTGGAAGGCGTGCATGAGGTGCTCGCCAGCGATTTTGAAGTCATCCTCTGCGATATGATGATGCCTACACTTCCGGGAGATATGTTTTTCCGCGCCGTAGAGCGGATGCGCCCTCATCTTTGCGACCGCTTCATTTTCATGACAGGCCATCGCGGTAATCCCAAGGTGAACGACTTCATCCGTAACGTGAGCGGCACGATGCTTGCCAAGCCATTCCAAGTGGATGACTTGCTCGAAATGATCGCATTCATCCAAGTGCGGATGGCGGTCAATTAAGAGAAAAAGCCGGGTAGCATTTTCAAATCTGCAGGCGTCTTGGCTTTTTAAAGCAGCGGAGCACGTATTCGTGGTCGTGAGATGTCCGCCTTCAAATTGGGCAAGGCGAAGATTGCAGGCCATGGCTATTGAGCACTCCTTGCAAGCGGCATGAAAATGCGACTGTGCTGCGAAAAGTTACTGTCAAAGGAGGGGAGGGGGGATACACCGCTGCGGTCTTCTTTTTCCCAATGAGCAAAAAATACAACGTCGCTATCATCGGTTACGGCTGGGCTGCCACGGCCCACATCGCCGCCATCAACGCCAGTGCGCAGGCGCAGGTCACTGCGGTGTGGTCTTCGCGCAAGCTGGATGACGCCGAGCTTTCCGCAAAACACGGCTCGCGCATCAAGAGCTACACGGACCTCGCGGCGATGCTGGCGGACCCGACTGTGCATGTCGTGGACATCACGAGCTACCCGAACCAGCACGCGCAGCAATTCATCGCGGCGGCGAAGGGAGGAAAGCACATCATCATCGAGAAACCGCTGGCCATCGAGTGGAGCGAAATCCTCGCGATGAAAAAGGCGGCGGAGAGTTCCGGGGCGAAGGTCTGCGTGTGCTTCGAGTGCCGCTTCTCCTCGCAGTTCCTCGCCACGAAGTCGGTGATCGATCAAGGGCTCGTGGGGAAATTGCACTACGGTGAGGTGGATTACTACCACGGCATCGGCCCGTGGTATGGGCAGTATCGCTGGAACACGAAAAAGGAACTCGGTGGCAGCGCACTGCTCACGGCGGGATGCCATGCGCTCGACGCGCTGCTTTTGTGCATGGGCGGCGAGGTGGAGGAAGTGACGAGCTACGCCACGCAGAGCAGCCACCCGATTTTCACCGCATACGAATACCAGACAAGTGCGACAACGTTGTTGCGGTTCAAGGGCGGCGCGGTGGGAAAATGCGCGGCGGTCGTGGATTGCTTCCAGCCTTACTATTTCCACACGCATCTCGTGGGCAGCGAGGGCAGCATCCTCGACAATAAATTTCACTCGATGAAAATCGCGGGGCTGAACAAGGGCGCATGGTCGGAGCTTTCCATGAAGATGCTCGATAGCGGCGACGTGAGCGACCATCCGTATCAAACGCAGTTCCAGGCGTTCTTCGATGCGCTCGATGCCGGAAAGGCGATGCCGCTCACGAGTTTCGCAGATGCCTTTGCCAGCCATCGAGTGATCGCCGCAGCCGATCTCTCCGCGAAGGAAGGGCGCGCGGTGAAGCTCAGCGAGATCGCGACGAGCTAGCGCGCGGCGATGAAGCATCGCAAGCCACCCGAGGTCTGCCCCGTGTGCGGCGAAGACGTGCCGCTGAAATCGGTCGCGTGCCCGGATTGCGGCGCGGATTACGAGAGCGGCTGGAAGGGCGACGCCTACTCGAATGACGCGCTCGATTTGCCCGACTGGGCCTACGAGGACGATGAGGAAAAAGTAGTGCGCCCGAAGTTCCGCCGCCCCTCACGCACCAGCATGAACCCGCTCTGGCGCTGGGTCGCGCTGGGTCTTCTTACGCTATGGGCGTGGTGGCTGGTAAAATATAAACTTCCGCGCTGGTGACTCAGCGCCCGCCGCCGAAGAGCGTGCCGAAGATTCCGCGGAAAAGTGAGCGTCCGGCTTGTGTGGCCATCGAGCGTGTGGCGCTTTGTGTGGCAGCCTTGGCGAGTGTTGCGAACAGGCCGGGCTTTTCACTGCGCTTTGCAGCAAGCGCCTCTGCTGCTGCTGCCTTGGCCTGACGCTCTGCGGCTTCGGCGCGGAGTTTTTCCATGCGCGCAGCGTGGAGTTCATCTTGCTCGCGGGCTTCGCGCTCTGCTGCGGCTTCTTCCTCTACGCGACGCTGGCTGATTGTATTGGCGGGGCGCTCCGGTTCGGTTTGTGGTGAGGCGGATTGCTGTGTGCGGCGTTGTTCCGCGCGTGCGCGTGCGGCGGCGACGGCGTCAAAGCCGGCTGCTCCAGCAGTGGCTGCAACTGTGCGTGCGGGTGCAGGCGCTGCGGTGCGATTGAGCACTTCGTATGCAGACTCACGATCCACGGCGACGGCGTAGGCGTCGTAAAGTTCCGAGCCTTCGATGATCACTTTGCGGTCTTCGTTTCCGAGTGGCGGGAGGAAGCTGACAGGCGGTGCGATGAATGCGCGCTCGACGATGGACGGCGTGCCTTTCGCATCGAGCAATGAGACGAGTGCCTCGCCGACCTGGAGTTCGCCGATGGCTTTTTCCACATCGAGACGCGGGTTCTGGCGGAAGGTCGTCGCGGCAACTTTCACCGCCTGCTGGTCGCGCGGTGTGAATGCGCGCAGCGCGTGCTGGAAGCGATTGCCGAGCTGGCCGAGGACTTTGTCCGGGATGTCGAGCGGGTTCTGGCTGACGAAATAGACGCCGACGCCCTTGCTGCGGATGAGCCGCACGACTTGCTCCACTTTGTCCTGCAACGCCTGCGGCAGCGTGTCGAAAAGCAGATGCGCTTCGTCGAAAAAGAAAACCAGCTCCGGTTTGTCCACGTCGCCTTTTTCCGGCAGGCGCTCGAAAAGTTCGCTGAGCATCCACAGCAGGAAGGCCGAGTAGGTGCGCGGGCTGGTGATGAGTTTGTCGGCGGCGAGGATGTTGATCACGCCGCGTCCGTCGGGTGCGGTCTTGATGAAGTCGCCGAGCGAAAGCGCAGGCTCGCCGAAAAACTTCCCGCCCTCGCGGGTGAACGAGAGCAGCGAGCGCTGGATGGTGGCAAGCGTGGTGGTGGAGACGTTGCCGTATTTGCTCGATAGCTCGGTCGCATTGGCCGCCGCGTATTGCAGCATTGCCTGAAGGTCCTTGAGGTCGAGCAGCAGCAGCTTTTCCTCATCGGCGGCGGCGAAGACGACTTGAAGCACTTCCTCCTGCGTGTCGTTCAAGTCGAGCATCCGCGCGAGCAACACGGGGCCGAGTTCCGAGATTGTGGTGCGAACGGGCAGGCCTTTATCACCGAAGACATCCCAGTATTCCACGGGAAATCCATTCGGTGTCAGTTCGAGCCCCATTTGCGTAGCGCGCTCTTTCACCTTGGGATTGTCGGCGCCGGGTTTCGCGAGTCCGGAGAGATCTCCTTTTACATCGGCCATGAAAACGGGGACGCCAATCGCGGAGAAGTTTTCCGCCAGCACACGGAGCGTCACGGTTTTTCCGGTGCCGGTTGCGCCGGCGATGAGGCCGTGGCGATTGGCCATCTGCGGCAGGAAGAAAATCTCGGAAGCGCCTTGGGCGATGAAGAATGGTTCAGTTGGCATCGGGAAATAGTGGTGTGTAATTCCAGAAATGCCAAGCATGACATCATCTTGCTGTGCACCGATTAATCGCGTGGGGAACCAGTCGGGTCAGTTGATGAACCAGTGTTGACCGATAAGGGTGAACGAAATCAGCCGCCTGCTGCTCGATATGTTTTCAGGAATGTCGAAGGTCGCCTTTTTACCATCTCCCCAGATCCTCGGCTGAGAGCCTTGGATTGATTTTAGGACGGTGAGTAGGACGGCGGCTTTCTCTTTGCCAAATTCCAATACGAATTCATCCAGCGAACTCTTGTCCGAGAATTTCTTTAGATCATCCGGCGAGACAAATGTTTGGATAAACGTTTTGTGGTCGCCCTTCTCCAGCAGTGCGATGCCATGGGGGATGATGATTCCGAGTTTTTCTCGTGCGTCAGTTGCGTCGGCTGCGTTGAGGGAACAGGCAATCAGCCATACAAAAAAGAAGGCGATGAGCCGTTTGATTTTCATGACAGGCTGCTATGTGGCCAGGTTTGAATTTTCCAAGTGCCACGTTCAGGCAAATTGCTACCACTGTGCTGCCTGGGCACGTATTGCGATCTGTGCGGGGTGTTCAGCGCGAGAGCGGATGAAGGCGAGGAAGAGGACGCTGAAGAGCAAGTCGCTGACGAATTGGTTGCGATAGAACATCCAAGTCGGCTGGTAGTTTGGAAGACCGACCGTGAGAGCCTGCGCCCATCCGCTGATGTTTTTGGCGTAGCCGGGTTCGCAGATCCACGAGACGGAATTGGTGACCAAGTAAAAGAAGACGGATGCGCCGAGCACAGCGGGGATGATCACTTTCGCGCGCGGCTGTGCGCGGAACTGCCAGCCAAACGCAGCGACTGCGGCGAAGGCAATGGTTTTGGCGATGAGTTCGGCGTTGATGAGCGGCCAGCCGTAGTGCGCGTTCAGGATGAAATCGGTGACGAGTAGCGATGCGAACGGGACAATGATCGCCATGCGGCGAGGCAGGCAGGCGGCCCCGCAGAGAATGAGCGCAGCCATCGGGGAGAAATTGAAAAACCAATGCGGCTGCTCGGTGGTATAGCCGAGGAAAACCGGGAGGAGCCGGTAGAGCGCGGAGATGAGGAGTAGGACGACGCCAGCAATCATTTCTACTCCACATAGAGGAAGTTGCGCGCCAGTGGCAACGGCGAAAATGCTTTGGATGTGATAAATACATGAGCACTGCGAGCTAGAGGAGTATTGTGGGAAGGCGGAATTTCTTAACCGATAAAGGATTTTTCGCTTGCCGGAGCAAGGCATGGCGGGCACACGGAGCACGCAGTTCTTTGCGAGCTTTAAAGCAGTGACCGTGTGAAGGAACTCCGTGTGAATCGGAGGCAGTTGCGCTGCTGTGACTGGATACAAATTCCCATCTCTTACGAGAAGCCAGTCTCCGTTTCGGCGGAGGCGAAGGCGGGAACGAGGTGTGTGCATTTTCCAAAAGACGATGCGCCGGATGCCAGAAGTCAGAATATTTCCACGGTCGTTTCTCATACGCCTCCGCGTGCAAACGTGGCGGCATCTTCTTCGCAAAAAGAAGCATGAGAGATCCGCTCCACATGGATGCAGCCACGGCTTTGTCGTCGCTGCGTCGTGTGTCTGGTCTCTCGTCCAACAACCAACGAAAAACCAAACACAAACACATCCATGAAAACCATCTCCATCCTCACCGCAGTATTCGCTGCGGGCATTGCTATTACCGCCTCGGCGCAATCTCTCACGCCTACTGCCGGACATTCTACGACCCAGCTTTTTCAGACGGCGGCAGGTCTGACCATCGGCGGGATCGAAGCGGATGCTTCGGGCAACATTTATTATTTACTCAGTGATTCTACCTTTCCTAATCCAGCCTCGACTAAACTCATGCGCCGCAGCGCCGGGGACGGGTATTCTACGGAGACCACGCTTTTTGACTACGGCTCGTCTGTCTATGGCTCCTTTGTGCGGCTCAATACGGGCAAGCTCTACTTCGGTGAAAATTCGGTGGGCACGATTCGCACGTTCGATCTCTCGAACTCATCCGTAAATCCACTCGCGACGGTGGGCGGAAACTATGATCTCGATTTTGGTGGTGGCTACGGCTGGCTCTCGGCCAATGCACCAACCATGAATTTTGACCCGCTCAATAAGGTGCTGAAATTGGACCTCTCAAGCGGAGCCACCACTCCGGTGCTGACTTCAAATGATTACTCGGGCCCGGTCGCGTTGGATGCAGCGGGAACTCTCTATTACGGTGCTACGACGTATGGCTCGGGGGGTGACATTTTCAAATACTCCGCCGCCGAAATCGCGATAGGTGGCCTCCTGCTGGATGCAGGACACAACTACATCGAAAACCCCGGCAACGCCTACTTCGCCTACGGCAGCGATGGCGCGCTTTATTCCACAGATTTCACCAGTATCATCCGCAATACGCTGGGAGCAGGTCCGAGTTCCGAAGAATGGGCTACCAGTTCGCAATTCATCGGCAATCTTGCCGAGGAATCCGGCACCGTTTTCGCCACAGTCACAGACTACGGGACAAACCGCAGCTCGGTCTTCGCCGTGGTGCCCGAACCAGCCACCGCCGCGTGCCTGCTCTTGGGCGCGGGGATGCTTTTTCTGCGTCGCCGTCGCTGAGTCCTTGCGGGACACCCTTTTATAAAGTCCACTAGCACCGTGCGCTTTGTCCTATCTGTCGTTTTCGTCGTCTCTGCTGCCTACGCAGGCCCTTACGCGCCTGCCGTGGGGCAGATGGGATCTACGGCGGTATCAAAAAACGACTTCCGTATTGTCGGATGGGCGACGAGTGTCATCGGCACTTTGCGCGGGCCGACGAATAGTTCCGACCCAAACAGCCTGCCCGCATCGCAGGGAACGGAAGCGGACGTTCTCGGTATGGCAGACACCGACATCTCGGATTCATTCGATGTCCTCAGTCTCGGCGATGGCGGAAAAATCACGGTTGCCTTTGCGAATCCCATCACCAATGGCCCTGGCGCTGACTTCGCCGTTTTTGAAAACAGCATCAACGACACATTCCTCGAACTCGCCTTCGTCGAAGTCAGCACGGACGGCAACACGTTCGTCCGCTTTCCTGCGGTTTCCCTCACACAGACGAATACGCAGGTCCCGAGCTTCGGCTCCATTGATACGACCAACATCCACAACCTCGCCGGCAAATATCGCCGTGGCTACGGCACGCTGTTTGACCTGGCGGACTTGATCGGCAAACCCGGCATCAATCTCGAACAAATCAATTTTGTCCGCGTCGTAGATGTCATCGGATGCATCAATCCTGCCTACGCTACCTACGATTCTCTGGGCAACAAAGTGAATGACCCGTGGACGACGGATTTTGACACCGGCGGCTTTGATTTGGATGCAGTTGCAGTCCTTAACCAACTTATTCCCGAGCCCGGCGCCGCGACATTATTGCTGTTTGGCGGAGCACTGCTCGCGCGCCGCCGCCGCGCCCTTTGAGCGATGAAAGAACGCGGCTTCACCCTCATCGAACTGCTTGTAGTCATTACCATCATCGCCATTTTGGCCGGGCTGATTTTTGCTGCCATGCAGGGCACGCGAGAGGAAGGCAACTCGGTGCAATGCATAAACAATCTCCGCGAACTTGCCTCCGCAAATTTGCGCTATGCCGGGGAACACGATGGGCGGTTTTGCCCAGCGCAGGAGCCAAGCAACAATGTCCGCTGGCACGGCGTCCGCACCGGCAGCAGCGCGCCTTTTGATCCCACCAAAGGCCCGCTCGCTTCGTATCTCGGCGCCGAAGCGCGCGTGAAGCTGTGCCCCGTATTTCGTGACATCGTCAAAGGCGCAGACAGTTTTGAAAATGGCAGCGGCGGCTACGGCTACAATGCAGTCTATGTCGGCGGGATGCCCGTAAATAAATGGCTTGGAGAAAGCACCGCCAACCTCCCAAATCCCGCACGCACCGTGATGTTCGCGGACTGCGCGTTGAGCAGAGACAACGGAGTGCAGGAATATCCCTTTGCCGAGCCGTGGGAATGGGTTTCACCCATCGGAAAACTAGCCGGCGCGCTCTCTCCGAGCGTTCATTTCCGCCATCGCGGAAAAGCGAATGTCGCGTGGTGCGATGGACATGTTTCCGCAGAACCTCCAAGCAAACTTGGCGGCCAGAACTATTACGGAGGCGACGATACTAAACAGAAAATTGGCTGGTTCGGGCCAAGCGCGGATAACGGATACTGGAACCCGCGCTACGAGCCGCAGTGAGGTTCGCTATAGCATTGCCGCGCGCAGACGGGCCACGAGGGCGGGGCTGTGATCGAGTTCGGCGGTGAGGGCGTCAAATGCGTTTAGCGTTTTGCGGCTGATGTGGTGCTCCATGCCTTCCACGTCGCGGTAGATGGTCGCTTCATCGAGGCCGAAGTGGCGGAGCAGGCGCGTCAGGATTTGATGGCGTTGGATAATCGCGCTCGCGAGTTTTTCACCCTCGGTGGTGAGCGTGATGCCCCGGTATTTTTCGTAAGTCAGCAGGCCCTCGGCTGCCAGGCGCTGCGTCATTGCCGTGACGCTTGGCTGGGCGATGTCGAGCGTGGTGGCGATGTCCACGGCCCGGGCGAGACCCTTGCTTTGGATCAATTGCAGGATGCACTCGAGATAGTCCTCGCGCGCGACGGTGGACTGCGCAGGGCTGGCCTTGGTGCGTTTTGCGGTCTTGGCTGTCTTCGGAGTTGGCTTGGTGGTGCGGGGCACGGCGCGGAGCATGGCGGGAGAAAATAAAAGTTCAACCCTGCGATAGATTTTAGTTGCGTCTAACTTTCTTGAAGCTACGAGTCTTAGTCGTGGCTAAGAACATTGCGCCAAGCTATCAGTTTCGATTCGGTATCCCGGCACTTGTGTGCGCCGCACTGGCGCTGCTGTTCGGAGCATGCACACCGGAACCAAGGAAAAACTTGGGTCGTCCGCTGGTGCTCACCACCTTCACTATCCTCGCGGACATGGCGAAGAACGTGGCGGGCGAACACGCGGATGTGGAATCCCTCATCAAGCCAGGATCGGAAATCCACGGCTACGAGCCGACGCCCAAGGACATCGTGAAGACACAGCAGGCCAGCCTGGTGCTTTGGAACGGGATGAATCTCGAGCGCTGGTTCGAGAAGTTTTTTGAAAACGTGAAAGGCGTGCCGCAGGCCGTGCTTACCGAGGGTATTGAGCCAATGGGAATTTCCGAGGGGCCATACACGGGCAGGCCGAATCCTCACGCGTGGATGTCGCCGGCGAACGCAGTGCGCTACGTGGAAAACATCCGCGCCGCGCTCGCCAAACTCGATCCCGCGCACGCCGAAGCCTACGCAGCCAACGCCGCCGCTTATTCTGCGAAAATCCGCGCACTCGAAGCTCCCGTGCGGGAAAAGCTGGCGCGCATCCCGGCGGAGCAGCGGTGGCTTGTGTCGAGCGAGGGTGCTTTTTCCTACCTCTGCCGCGATTACGGGATGCAGCAGCTCTATCTGTGGCCGATCAACGCCGACGCGCAGGGCACGCCGCAGCAGGTGCAAAACGTGATTGATGTAGTCCGGAAAAACAAAATCCCCGTCGTGTTTTCCGAGAGCACCGTGAGCGACAAGCCCGCGCAGCAGGTCGCAAAAGAAGCAGGCGCACGCTACGGCGGCGTGCTCTATGTAGATTCGCTGACGGATGCCGACGGCCCAGCGCCGACTTATCTGCGTCTTTTGGAAACAAACGCCGAGACCATCGTGCAGGCATTTCTCGGAGGGGCGAAATAATGCGCGCTTCACTCGCACTCATCGCCCTTGCAAGCACGGCTCTCGCAGGCGCTCCAGTGGCAGCGGACAAATCCGGCTACGACCTCTTTCACCCCACGCCGCGCGCGCAGATGCGCGAACTGAGCACCGACCGGCCCGACCAAACGGAAAGCCCCTACACAGTGGATGCCGGGCACTGGCAGGTGGAATTGGACTTCCTAAACGTGACGCTCGAACGCAACCACCGCGAGCGATCCGAGGCGTGGAATTTCGCGCCCATCAACCTCAAGCTCGGCCTGACGAATCGCGTGGATTTGCAGATGCTATTCGACAGTTACACGCGCGAACGCAAAGGCGGCATCACGACTCGCGGATGGGGAGACCTAACGATGCGGCTGAAGGTGAATCTCTGGGGCAATGACGGAGGTTCGACGGCTGCGGCGGTGATGCCCTTTGTAAAAGTGCCGCTGCATGGACAGGGCGAGTATGAAGGCGGCATCATCCTCCCGCTTGCGGTGGAACTGCCGGGCGGCTGGGGCATGGGCGTGATGACCGAGGTGGACTGGCTCGCCGACGCCGACGGGCGCGGGCACCACTCCGAGTGGCTGAATTCGATCACCTTCAGTCACGACATCACCGAGCGCATTGGCGGCTATGTGGAATTTGTCGCCGTGGTCAGCACCGAGCGCAGTGCGCCGTGGGTCGGGCAGATTGACTGCGGGCTTACCTTCGCCGTCACGGATAACGTGCAACTCGACGCTGGTTGCAATTTCGGCATCACCCGCGCTGCACCGGATTTGCAGCCCTTCCTCGGAATTTCACTTCGCTTTTAAGAAAATGTCCGCTGAACCATTCACGCTCGAAGCCCGCGAAGTCGCCGTGACCTATCCGAACGGCAACACCGCGCTGAGTGACGCGAGTTTTCGCCTGAGCGGCGGAACTATCTGCGCACTCGTGGGCGTGAACGGTTCGGGCAAGTCCACGCTCTTCAAGGCGCTGATGGGATTCATCGCGCCGAGCCACGGGAGTGTCTCGGTGAATGGGCAACCGGTGCGCGCTGCGCAAAAAAAAAGCTGGGTCGCCTATGTGCCGCAAGCCGAGGAGGTGGACTGGAATTTCCCCGTCAGCGTTCACGACGTGGTGATGATGGGCCGCTACGGCTACATGAATTTCCTGCGCATCCCGCGCGCGGCGGATCGCGCGGCGGTCGAGGACGGCCTGCGCCGCGTCGGTATGTGGGAGTTTCGCGACCGGCAAATCGGCGAGCTTTCCGGCGGGCAAAAAAAGCGCGTCTTCGTGGCGCGCGCGCTCGCGCAGAGCGGGCGCGTCATTTTGCTCGATGAGCCTTTCACCGGTGTGGATGTGAAGACCGAGGAGGCCATCGTGATGTTGCTGCGCGAATTGCGCGCGGAGGGGCGGCTCATCCTTGTCTCAACGCACAATCTCGGATCGGTGCCGGAGTTTTGCGATCAAGTCGTGCTCATCAATCGCACCGTGCTCGCGTGCGGTCCGACGGCGGAAGTTTTTACGGCGGAAAATCTCACGCGCGCTTTTGGCGGTGCGCTGCGGCAGTTCGATCTCGCAGCCTCGACCGTGCATGATCACGACGGACGGCAGGTCACGGTGTTCACGGATGATGAGCGCCCGCTTGTCCTCGGCAAAAAAGGCCACCTCGAATACCGCGAGCGCGCAGGCCACGAGGAACTCATCACCGAGCGGGAGAAAGAGGAGGGCTGAGATGACGTGGCACACTCCATTTGAGTATCACTACATGATCACCGCGATGTGGACGAGCGCGCTCATCGGTGGCGTGTGTGGTCTGCTCTCCGGCTTCATCACGCTGAAGGGCTGGTCGCTCATGGGCGATGCGCTTTCGCACGCGGTCGTGCCGGGCGTCGTGCTCGCTTATCTCGCTGGTCTTCCGTTCGCGCTGGGCGCATTCACGAGCGGCCTGCTCGCGGCGGGGGCGATGGCTTTTGTGAAAATAAAAACACCAGTGCGCGAGGACGCCGTGATCGGCATCGTCTTCACTACGTTCTTTGCGCTGGGTCTGCTGCTGATTTCGATTTTTCCCAGCCGCGTGGATTTGAAGAGCATCGTCTTCGGCAACATCCTCGGCATCGCTGCGGGCGATGTTGTGCAGGTCGTCATCGTTTCCGGCATTTGCCTGCTCGTTCTCGGGCTGAAGTGGCGCGACTTGATGTTGTTTTGTTTTGATCCCAACCAGGCCCGCGCCCTCGGGCTGCGTGTGGGCTGGCTGCACGTCACGCTGCTGCTTTTGCTCTCGGCCACCGCTGTCGCTGCATTGCAAGCGGTCGGCGCGTGCCTCGTCGTTGCCATGCTAGTGACGCCGGGCGCTACGGCCTATCTGCTCACGGATCGCTTCGGTGTGATGCTGCTCATCGGTGCCGCGCTAGGCGTTGTCACATCGTTCGTTGGCGCGTATGCGAGTTACTTTTTCAACGGCGCGACCGGCGGCTGCATCGTCACTCTGCAAGCCATGATCTTCGTCATCACGCTCGTCCTTGCGCCAAAGCACGGACTGCTTGCCATGCGCCGCGCACGGCGGAGGGAGGTCGTATGATCGAGAAGCTAATCGAACCCTTTCAATACGGATTCATGCTGCAAGCACTTGGCATCGGTGCGCTCATCGCTGCTGTTGGAGCGGTGCTCTCGTGTTTCCTCGTGTTGCGCGGGTGGTCGCTGATGGGTGATGCGATATCGCACGCGGTGCTGCCAGGAATCGTAGTCGCTTATATCGCAGGCATTCCGCTAGCGATTGGTGCGTTTGGAAGCGGGCTCTTCTGCGCAGTGGCGACGGGCTGGGTGAAAGCGAACAGTCGCATCAAGGAGGACGCAGTCATGGGTGTCGTATTCACAGGCCTCTTTGCCTTCGGGTTGGTGCTGTTTTCCAAAACACCATCAGACCTCCATCTCGATCACATTCTATTCGGGAATATCCTGGGAATCTCCACCGCGCAGATGCAGGAGACGTGCGGCATTTCGCTCGCCGTGCTGGGCTGTATCCTCGCGCTGCGACGCGACCTCGCGCTGGTGTGCTTTGATCCATCGCACGCCCGTGCGCTCGGGCTTTCTGTGAAGGGTTTCACTTACCTTCTACTTATCCTGCTCTCGCTCACAATCGTTGCCGCGATGAAGGCCGTAGGACTTATCCTTGTGATTGCGGTGCTCGTCACGCCTGGTGCGACGGCGCTGCTGCTCACGCGCCGCTTCGATAGGATGCTGATCGTTGCTGTGCTCACTGCCGTAGGTTCTGCGCTGCTGGGCGTGTATCTCAGCTACTTCCTCGATGGGGCACCCGGTGCGTGCATCGTGTTGGTGCAAGCGTGCGCCTTTGTCTGCGCGCTGCTGTTCGCTCCACGTCACGGCCTGTTGCGCCGACGTGCGGTGTAAGAATCAAGGTTTCGCTTTGATCCAGTAGCTCACGTAGCCGACGGCTTCACGGGGCACGGAGTAAAAGTCCCACCAAGACCAATAGTCTGCATGGGCGGCGCCTGGAGCGGATACACCGCAACGAGTCAGCGCGAGGCGTGTGCGTGAAATATGGAAGTATTGTGAAATGATGAAAGCGGTGGTCCAGTCATGTTGCCTTGCGAGACGGGCTGTGTTTCGTGCGGTGGCGAGAGAGGTAATGCCTTTGCTATCTACGATGATGCGTTCAGGCGGAACGCCATGAGCCACAAGATAGTTTTTCATCACCAGAGCCTCATCGTGGCCTTCTTTTCCGAGGCCGCCGCTCACAAGCACATCGTGAAACCACCCGTCGCGGTAGAGTTGATGCGTTTTGTCCAGTCTGGCCTGCAGCGCTGGTGATGGGGCTCCACTGCGTTCGACTTTGTTGCCGAGCACGACGCCGACATCGCACTTCACTAGTTCGTCGTGCAGGCCATCCCATATTATCGGGATACAAAACGCCGTGATCACTCCGGCAATGATTGAGATCGTAATGAGCAGCCGACGACGGGTGATGCGCATTTTGGCGCTACAGTTTAGCGGGGAAATTTTCCCCGCAGTGCGCGGGCGACGCCCTCGGGGACAAACGCGGTGATGTCGCCGCCGAGGCTGGCGACTTCTTTCACGAGACGGGAACTGACGTAGCTGTATTCCTCCTTCGGCATGAGGAAGAAAGTTTCGAGGCCCGGCGCGAGCCGGCGGTTCATCAGCGCCATTTGAAATTCCAACTCGAAGTCGCTCACGGCACGCAGGCCACGGATGATTGCACAGGCATTTTGCGCTTTGGCGAACTCCACGAGCAGGCCGTTGAAATGAGTGACACGCACATTGGGCATGTCGCGGGTGGCCTCGCCGATCATCACGACGCGCTCTTCGGGCGTGAAGAGTCCGCGCTTTTCGGAGTTGTGAGCGATGGCGACGAGGACTTCGTCGAACACTGCGGCAGCGCGTGCGAGGACATCGAGGTGTCCGTTGGTGACGGGATCAAAGGAGCCGGCGTAGATGGCGCGTTTCACAGGGCGAGATTGCTGGAGCGGGAAGGGGAGTGCAAGCGCGATGGACGCGATGCGCGCAGTCCATCGCGTTCATCCTGTCCACGAGCCCTCGCATTTTTCGCTGTGAGCGATGGGCGATGAGTGCTGTAAGTGCGGCGTAACTTTTCCACTCACACCAAAACCCGATGAAACTCCTCGCCGCTCTCGTCCTCGCCACTACCGCACTGCATGCCGCGCCCGCCGGTGCGCCGTTCCGACTTTGGGAGGGCGACGCGCCCGGCGCGATTGGCAAGGAGGACCGCGACGTCCCCACGCTCACGCCGTATTTACCCACTGCGGAAAAGGCGAGCGGCACGGCAATCGTCATCTGCCCCGGCGGCGGCTACGGCGGACTCGCGGGGCATGAAGGCGACGGCTACGCGACTTTTCTTTCGGACAACGGCATCGCGTGCTTCGTGCTGAAATACCGGCTTGGTAGCCGTGGCTACCGTCATCCCGTGATGATGCAGGACGCCCAGCGCGCTATTCGCACCGTGCGTGCAAACGCGGAGAAATACGGAGTGAAGCGCGTGGGGGTGATGGGCAGCAGCGCTGGCGGCCACCTCGCGACGACGGTTGTTACACATTTCGATGCAGGCAAAGCGGACGATGCAGATGCGGTGGAAAAAGTGAGCTGCCGCCCCGATTTCGGCGTCATCTGCTACGGTGTCATCTCCATGGAAAACGGAGTGACGCACGGCGGCTCGAAACAAAACCTGCTCGGCAACAACCCCGATCCGAAACTCGTGGAAGATCTCTCAAACGAGAAACAAGTGACGAAGGAAACGCCGCCATGCTTCGTATGGAGCACCGGCGAAGACACCGTGGTGCTGCCCGAAAACAGCTTCCGGTTTGTGCAGGCCCTACGCGCAGTAAAAGTGCCCTATGACTTTCATATCTACCAAAAAGGCCCGCATGGAATCGGTCTCAGCGTCGGCAGTCGTGGCGTGCCCGCAGGCGATGTCCATCCGTGGGGAAAAGACGTGCTATTTTGGTTCAGGCAAAACGGCTGGGCGAAGTAGCCGCGCGTTTTTTTGAAAGGTCAGCGCGACCATCCCGTGCATCCCGTCCATGCCGGAGCGCCACTACAGCTTCAGCCGCGCATCCGTCGCGAGGAGTTCTTCGAGACTCGGCCAGCCGTGTTCGTCCGTAGCTTGGAAAGCGTGCAGATAAACCGCAACGACCGATGGGTCGTGCTGCGCAAAAATAGCGTCCACAGCGGTGGTGAGCTTCGCTTTATCCGGCGCGGCGGGCAGTTCCTCGATGGTGCCGTTCTCGTCGTGAGCGATGCCGAGGGCGTCGAGGAAATCGCAGAGCAATTTCGCGTGCGCGCCCACAAGCCAGATTTGCAGCAGATGCGCAGCAACGGCTGCGTTCCTCTGACGCCCGAGTGCCTCCTGCATCCATGCAAAACGTTCCAGCTTCGGTTTCCGCTCGACGAAAACCGGGCGCAGATTCCGCTGCTTGGCGAGTGAATCAACCGTAGCCCTCACGAGTTCCTTTTCGTTTTCGGCAAGATGGGTGAAGAGGCTCGCAGCAGTGGCGGCGGGCATTTTGGCAAAGATTTCGTTCGTCTGATACATGATGGGAAAGGGCGCGGAGACTAGGCGCAGAAGCGCAGAGGGCAAGCGCAGGGTGGAAAAATGACGAATGACGGATGTCGCATGACGAATGAATTCCGTAATCCGAATGACGAACCATTCGCCATTCACACTCTATTTTTCGCCTTGGCGAATCCGCACTGCACCGGGCGACAACACAGTGAATGCTCCGGCCATTTGTTCGCCGTGTTCTTTCAATGCGCTGCAAAGAAAGTCGCCCTTTACTGTTGTCCGCAGTCCCGCCAGTCGCACCAGAATGACCCCACATGAACTAGCCTCTGGCGGAAGACCAGTTCGCCGAAATCCTTGTCCTCCGTCACCAGCAGCGCCCGCCGCTCATTCGCTCTGGCCAGCACGGTTGTGTCTGCGATGCCGGGTTCCATTTCCGCCACGGCCAGCACTTCGTGACCGTCCTGCCTCAGTCGCGCGACCACAGTCCGGTCGAGATTCTCGTCGGCGAGCAGGATCACGCCGCTTGCACGGTGATGGGATAAATAACGTCAGCGCGCAACGCCTTCGCGCCAAACTCTACTGCTGCCAACAACGCCTCGCGTGTGAGTCGCGGATGTTCGGCCACGATTGCTTCCACGGTTTCGCCCGCGCCGAGGCGTTCGAGGATGTTTTCCACGGTGATGCGCGTTCCAGCGATCACCGGCTTGCCCATCATCACACCCGGATTGGATTCAATGTGTGTCATGTCCGCCAAGATGCCTGAACTCCCGCGCTTCGCAAGCCTCTGCTGGCACGAGCAACATGGTCGCAGGGCAGGCGTCTGGCGGCTGATATTGCAGCAGAATATCCCTGCCACGCATAAACCCATTCGACATTCGCCCTCCGTTGGTGAAATTCCTCATCCGTCATGTCGCAACCGCAACCGCCCGCCATCCAGTCACTCGACCTCGCTGAAATCGAGGCCGCACTGATTGCGCGCGGGCAGCCGAAGTATCGTGCGCAGCAAGTCGCGCGGTGGATTTATGAAAAGCGCGCGCTGTCCTTCGAGGCGATGACCGATCTTCCTGCTGCGTTGCGCGCTGATCTCGCGCAGGCGTTCACCTTCGCCCGGCTGGAAAACCTCCGCGTGCTCGGCAGCAAGGACACCACGCAAAAATTCCTCTTCCGCCTGCCCGATGCCGCCTTGATCGAAAGCGTGCTCATCCCCGCATCGCCCGCGCTTTATGGCGAAGCGAGCGACCGGCGCACCATCTGCATCAGCTCCCAAGTCGGCTGCGCCTACGGGTGCAAGTTCTGCGCGAGCGGGCTCGATGGCTGGGCGCGCAATCTCTCGGCGGGGGAAATTGTCGGGCAGTTCATGGAAGTCGAGCGGCAGAGCGGCGAGCGCATCAACAACATCGTCTTCATGGGCATGGGCGAACCGCTGGCGAACTTCAACAACCTCATGCGCGCCATCGAAATCCTCAACGCCCCGTGGGGCGTCGGCCTCGGCGCGCGGCACATCACCATTTCCACCAGCGGCCTCGCCCCGCAGATCAAGCAGCTCGCCGAGCAGCCCAAGCAACTCCGCCTCGCCATCTCGCTCCACGGCGCCACCGACGCCGTGCGCGAGAAAATCATGCCCGTGAACCGCAAATACCCCCTCGCCGTCCTCATCGAGGCTTGCGAGTATTTTACCGCGAGGAAAAAGCAGCGCCTCACCTTTGAATACATCCTCATCGAAGGCGTGAACGACGAACCCGCCCACGCCGCCGACCTCGCCCGGCTCGTCCGGCTCGTCGGCGCAAAAGTGAACTGCATCCCCTACAACGTCGTCGAGGGCCTCGAATGGAAACGCCCCAGCGAAGAGCGGCAGGACGCCTTCATGGCCGTGCTCGAAAACGCGCGCGTCCCCGCCACCATCCGCCGCGAAAAAGGCCACGACATCGCCGCCGCCTGCGGCCAGCTCCGCCGGCAGACGATGGCCCCGGCTTAGTCCGCGCGCATCCCCCGCCTAGCCGGATGAACAACCGGCTCAACCGGACGAACAACCGGTTCAAGCGGATGAACAACCGACTCAACCGGATGAACAACCGACTCAACCGGATGAACAACCGACTCAACCGGACGAACAACCGGTCCAACCGGACGAATATCCGGCTCAACCGGACGAATATCCGGCTCAACCGGATGAATATCCGGCCCAACCGGATGAACAACCGCCCCAGTCAATATCCTCTGAAAATGCCCCATTTCCTCTGAAGACCGCGCTTTTCACCTCCGCGCCCCCATTGCGCTCTGGAAATAGCCCAGCGTTTTAACGCTGGGAACCACGCCCCACCTAGACCACCAGTCCCGGCAGGGACGAAAGAACGGTTCTGCCGTCCCTGCCGGGACTTTGTTCCTTTGGCGATGCGCCCCCCAGCACTAAAGTGCTGGGCTATTTTCAGGGCGCGCAACCGCCTTACTGCGGCGGGTTCTTGGTGCCGTCGGGAAAGGTGATGTCGGTATTCGGCAGGGCGGCGCGCAGTTCGCGCAGCGCAGCGGCGGGGATCGCAGGGAGCGTAGCGGGAAGTTAAAGTCCTGGACTAGGGTTGATATGGAGATTTGGAAGGGCGGCACGCAGTTCGTCCAGCGCGGCGGCGGGGATTTTATCGCAGCCGAGGAGGTAGAGCATTTGCAGGCTGGCGAGCCCCTTGAGTCCGTCCACGTTTTGCAGCGAGGTGCAGTCACCGAGGATGAGCACTTCCAGGGCGGTGAGGCTCCTCAGGGCGTCCACGTCTTTCAGCGCGCGACAACCGCTGAGGTTGAGCATTTGCAGGAAGGTGAGGCCTTTGAGGGCGTCTAGGTTTTTCAGCGCGGTGCAGTCGCTGAGATCGAGCGTTTGCAGGGCGGTGAGGCCCTTGAGTGCGTCCACGTTTTCGTCCTTACATCCGTAGGCATGCAATCTCGTGGGGCGGAGATGGTGCAGCATTTCGCGGTAGCGACCAAGGTCGGGGATTACTCCCATAGCAAGCTCGCGGGGGTGCGCGCCCCATGTCTCCTTTTTGAACGCATTGTGCCAGTCCTGCCGGATGAGGCTGATGGCGTCATCGCACTCCCAACGAAACCCCGCCTCCTTCGCTTCGCGGACGGCGTTGTTGTAAAGGTGGAGCTTCCACATCTGCCAGCCGATGATGGCGAGGAAGAGGACAATGATCACGCACCAAAGCTTTTTCCCAAAGCTGCTCTCCCTTTTCGTGGTGTGCCCGTCTTTCACACGGGCCTTCTGCCGCGCGCGGGATGTGTTGGCAAGGCGAGCGTGGTGCAAGCGCGGGGCATTCACATTTTCAACACAGCCACTCACGACTTGCTTCTCCTGCGCCGCTGCTCATGCGTCGGCGATGAGCGCGTGGTTTTTCAAGAAGCGTTCGCGTCCCGGTTTCGATTCGGTTGCGGCGAGCGCGCTTGTCGCTCTCGTGGGGGTTGCGCTAGTGGTGGGCTGAAATATGCCGCATCTCACGCTTTTCCAATGGTTGCTCGCCGTCGCGGCGGGGCTGGGCGTGGGGATGTCCAAGAGCGGATTTGTGGGGGTGACGCTGGTGCCGGTGCTGGCGATGGCGGCGCTGTTTGGCGACAAGGTTTCGACGGGGGTGTTGTTGCCGATGTTGTGCATCGGGGATATCGGGGCGGTGATCGCTTTTAAGCGGCACGCGGTGTGGCGTCATGTGTGGCGGACGCTGCCCATCGCGTGTGTGGGCGTGGCGCTGGGGACGTGGCTGATGAAGTCGGTGGTGCCGGAGTGGGCGTATCGTCCGTTCATCGGGTGGACGGTGTTTGCGCTCGTGGTGCTGCAACTTTGGCGGATGTGGAAGCCGGGGGCGTTTGAGCACGTGCCGCATTCGTGGCCGTTCGCGGCGGCGATGGGATTGCTGGCGGGGGTGACGACGATGATGGCGAATGCGGCGGGGCCGGTGATGGGGCTGTATTTCCTCGCGGTGGGCTTGCCGAAGTATCAACTCACGGGGACGAGTGCGTGGTTCTTTTTGATCCTGAATTTCTACAAGCTGCCGTTCAGCGCGTGGCTGGGGCTGATTCGCACGGATACGCTCTTGTTTAATTTCGCGCTGATTCCGGCGATTGTGGTCGGGCTGTTCCTCGGGCGCTGGCTGCTCGCGCACGTTTCGCAGCGGTGGTTCGACGGGCTGATCCTCGGCTTCGCAGCGTTGGTGGCGCTGTGGCGGATTGGTTTTTGGACATGGGCGGCGTCGCTGTGGTGAGGAAAAGCGGACGGTTGCAATTCTTGCCGAATGCGCGGCGGCACGCTTAGTCTCCGCGCCATGTGGTCATTCCTCTCTCGCAATCGTGACGCCGGTCTTCTCTTTCTCCGCCTCGCGCTGGGTGGATTCTTTTTGTGGGCGCATGGCTGGGCAAAGCTCACGGGAGGCACGGAGATGTGGCACGCCATCGGCGGCGCGATGAAGCATGTAGGCATCAATTTCTGGCTGACGTTTTGGGGCTTCATGGCGACGATGGCGGAGACGCTGGGCTTGGTGCTCGTCATGATCGGCGTCGCATTTCGCCCGGCTTGTTTGATGGTGGCTTTCACGATGGGGATGGCGGGACTGCACATGTGGCTGATGGAAAAAACTTTCTCCGGCGCGCTGCGGGAGGCTTCGCATGCATGGGAACTCGGCATCGTTTTCTTCGCGCTCATTTTCATCGGCCCCGGAAAATACAGCGTGGATAAGCAATAGTGTGCGACGTTTGCGTTGACGCCGCGAGCGCGCGGGCGTGATGTCTCTTTATGCCCGATAGTTTTGTCCATCTCCACTGCCACACCGAATACTCCACGCTCGACGGCGCGTGCCGTGTCGGCGCGGCGGTGAAGAAGGCGTCGAAGCTCGGGATGCCCGCGCTGGCAATCACGGATCACGGCGTGATGTTCGGGGCGGTGGAGTTTTACCAGGAGTGCAAGAAGCAGGGCATCAAACCGATCATCGGCTGCGAGGTGTATGTGGCACCGGATTCGCATTTGAGGAAATCGGCGGTGACGAAGCAGGAGGGAAACTTTCATTTCACGCTGCTGGCGCAAAACGAGGACGGCTACAAAAACCTCATCAAGCTCGTCTCCATCGCGCACCTCGATGGTTTTTACTACAAGCCGAGGATAGACAAGGAACTGCTCGCCGCGCACGCGAAGGGGCTGATCGGCCTGAGCGGATGTCTGAAAGGCGAGGTGCCTTACGCGATTCATGCGGAGGATAATTTGAAGAAGGCGATGGAGCTGGGCGCGGCGTATCGCGACATCCTCGGGCCGGAGAATTATTTCATCGAGATGTGCGACCACGGCATCGAGCAGCAGATCAAAGTGAATCGCGCGCTGCCTAAAATCGCGCGCGAACTCGGCGTGGGGATGGTCGCGACGAACGATGTGCATTTTCTCAACCGCGACGACCACGACGCGCACGACGTGCTCATCTGCATCGGCACGGGCGTGAACGTCACGGACGAGCGGCGGATGCACTACGTGCCCGAGGTGTATTTCAAAACGCCCGAGGAAATGCGCGCGCTGTGGAGCAGTCATCCCGATGCGTGCGACAACACACTCGCCATCGCGGAGCGGTGCGGTTTCGAGCTGGATACTTCGCCAAAATATCCCAGCTACGCGCCGCCGACGGGAAAGACTCAGAACGAATACCTGCGCGAGATCACGGAGGCCGGTCTGCGGCGTCGCTACGGCGCGGATGCTGACAGCGAAAAGGTGCAGAGCCGCTACGAACTGGAGTTTCGCGTGCTCGAGAAGGCGGGATTCGTGAACTATTTCCTCATCGTCTGGGATTTCATTGACTGGGCGAGGAGGCAGGGCATTCCCGTCGGTCCCGGTCGTGGTTCGGCGGCAGGCTCCATCGTCGCCTACGCGATGGGCATCACCGACATCGACCCGCTGTTTTACAAGCTGCTCTTCGAGCGCTTCCTGAATCCAGAGCGCGTGTCGCCGCCGGATATTGACGTGGATTTTTGCGTGAACCGCCGCAGCGAGGTCATCGAATACGTGCGGCAGAAATACGGCGAGCGCGCCGTGTCGCAGATCATCACCTTCGGCACGCTCGGCGCGAAGTCGGTCGTGCGTGACGTGGCCCGCGTGCTGGGCTGGAGCTACAACGACGCGGATCGCATCGCGAAGATGATCCCGAACGAACTGGGAATCACGCTCGCGGGCTTCGACAAAAAGAACAAGGACACGGGCGAGATGGAGCACACTGCCGGTGCGATTGATAAAAATCCCGAGCTTGCAGCGGCGGTGAAAAGCGAGCAGGCGACCAAGCAACTTTGGGACGCTGCGGTGAAGCTCGAAGGAATCACACGCGGCACGGGCGTCCATGCCGCAGGCGTGGTGATCGGCGACCGCGATTTGAGCGACTACATTCCGCTCTCGCGCGCGAACGACGGTAGCATCGTGAGCCAATACGAGATGGGCGCACTCACGGAGGTCGGGATGTTGAAGTGCGACTTCCTCGGGCTGAAGACGCTCACCGTCATCACTGACGCCGTGGTGCTCATTCGCAAGCACACGCCGGATTTCAACATAGATACGATACCGCTGAACGATCAGCCGGTCTTCGACATGCTGAATCGCGGCGAGACGGTTGCAGTGTTCCAGCTCGAATCCGGCGGCATGGTCGGGGTCTGCAAACAGTTTGCCATTTCCGACATCGAAGACATCAACGCGATCCTCGCGCTCTATCGTCCCGGCCCGATGGAACTCATCGGCGACTACATCAAGCGCAAGCGCGGAAAGGCGAAGGTGAAAGCACCGCACGAGCTGCTGAATGAGATGACGCGCGAGACTTACGGCGTGATGATTTATCAGGAGCAGGTCATGCAGGCCGCGCAGATCCTCGCAGGCTACACGCTCGGCGGCGCAGATTTGTTGCGCCGCGCGATGGGTAAAAAGGACAAGGAAAAGATGGCGAAAGAGCGCATCAAATTCTGCGAAGGCTGCGCGAAGCTCCACGGCATCAAGGAGGAAAAGGCGAACGAGATTTTCGATACGCTGGAGAAATTCGCGGGCTACGGTTTCAACCGCTCGCACTCGGCGGCGTATGCGTGGGTGAGTTACCAGACGGCATATTTGAAGGCGAACTACCCGGTCGAGTTCATGTCCGCCGTGATGAGCAACGAAGTCGCAAACATGGATAAGATCAGCATTTTCGTGACGGAGTGCGAACGCCTCGGGATCAAACTGCTCGCGCCGGACATCAATTATTCCGGGCTGAAATTTGAGCCCGCCGAAGTCAGCGCCGAGGGCGTCGCGGCGTTGAAGGAATTGCGTAGGCAGAAGAAGCCCGAGGATGCGTCCATCGAAGACATCGAACCGGATGCGAACTTCGACGATCTCCCTGCGGTGAGTGTGAAAGGCAACGGTGCTGAGACTGCTACCAAAGCTCCGGCAGAACCAAAACCGCGCATCGGAGCAATTCGCTATGGACTTGCGGCGATTAAAAACGTCGGCGGACCCGCAATGCAGGCGGCGATTGCTGAGCGGGGAGGTAGTGGAGTTTTCAAATCGCTGGAGGATTTCTGCGCACGCGTGGACTCGAAGAAGATCAACCGCAAGGCCATCGAGTGTCTTATCAAATGCGGTGCGTTTGATTTTGTGGGAGTGGATCGTGCACAGCTTTTCGCTGAAGTCGAAGCCGCGATGGCAGCCGCAGCCAGTTCGCAACGAGACAAGGCTGCAGGACAGGTTTCGCTTTTCGGCGACATGATGTCCGGCAGTGCGCCGACGCCGACCAAGCGTGCGAGCATCGTCGTCCCACCGTGGTCGCAGTCGGAGAAACTTGCTTTTGAAAAAGAGCTGCTCGGTTTTTACGTCACCGGCCATCCGCTGGATGAGTATCGTGGCGAGCTGGAGAAATCGAAATACACGCCGATTGCGAAACTTTCCGAGCAGGAGACGAAGAGCACCGTGACCATCGCCGGTCAGCTCGCAGCGGTGGAGAGGAAGTTCACGAAAAAGGACGGCAAGCCCTTCGCCATCGTCATCCTCGAAGACCTCACCGACCAACTCGAAGTGATGGTGTGGAGCGAGGCGTTCACCAAATTTCAAAAGCATCTGGAAGCGGGCAAAGTGATCGCACTCAGCGGCAGGCTCGATTTGCGCGAGGAAGGCTCGCGCGTCACAGCCGACAAAATTGAGCCGCTGACGAAGCTGGACGCGAAGCCGATCATCCTGAAGCTCGACCGCACGAAGGCGACGGTGAGTGATTTGATCGCTATCCGCGACATCGTCGCCCGCAATCCCGGCACACGCCGCATCGAGTTGCGCTTTATCGGCGGAGAGAAGCCGCTGCGCATCGTGCCAGCCGATGCTTTTCGACTGAATCTCACAGATGCTGCAAAGGCAGAACTCGCTTTATGGTTAAAATGAAACTGGCAGCCGTATTTTTCATCCTGCTCGCAGGAACCGTATTTTCTGAGACAAAAATCGAACCAGTCATGGGGCAGCAGTCTGTGACGATGGACTACGATAAAGCCACGGACTTCAGCGGGATCACGTGGATAAGTGGCGAGAGTTATCTGGCAGTGTCCAATAAAGAGAACGGGATTTTTGCTATAAGGCTAAAGGTAGATCCCGGAACTGGACGGGTGCTTGATTACAAGTTTGGGGAGCGTCTTCCGGTGAAGACGAAACTCGGAGACATGGAGGGCATTGCATTTTTACCGGAGCAAAAACGCATTTATATCAGTGCGGAAACCGGCAACGGAATTGTGGGTTTTGATATGCGCGGAGATGCGACGTTTGGTGTCGAGGTTCCCGGGGTTTATGCACGTGCGCGACCGAACAAGAGCTTGGAATCACTCACGTTTGGAGCAGGTGCTTTGTGGACCGCCAACGAGGGAGCGCTCGATGGCGATGGCCCGCTCAGCGGGAAGGAGGGGACGCTGGTGCGGTTGCAAAAATTCGATGCGAGTTTTCGTGCGACAACCCAATTTGCCTACCGCACGGATCCTTGTTCGGCGGCAGGAGGCGGAACCGGTGTGAGTGATTTACTCGCGCTTCCGAGCGGCGCATTGCTGGCGCTGGAGCGTGTGGTCACTTCGATTGGCCTGGTTGCGAAGATTTACCAGGTGGATTTTGCAGGTGCGACTGACACCGCTGGTATTCAGAGACTGGAGGGTGCCGTGTTTACACCCGTGAAAAAGAAACTGCTCTATGAGCGCCACACTTTGGCGACGAATTACGAGGGTATCACGCTCGGGCCCGTGCTCGCAGGCGGGTGGCGGAGTTTATTGCTTATCGCCGACAGTGGTGGTGCAAAGAAGCATTCACTCATGCCGCTTCGTATCTGGCTGGATGCGAAGTGAGGGCTGAAAAGATGCACCGTTTAGGCCTGTCGCTTACTGGACGTCCTCGGGACGCCTCTATAAGCAGGCAATTCAGAATCAGTTGTTCGGATCTTCCTTCGGATCTGCCGTCCAGAAAATAGCCGATTGGTTGGTAGAAACCATGGTGCTGTCCCAGATGGTCAAGCCGGTCGCTGTTAACAGGTTTGTTGCCACCAGTTCCTCGACGTGACCGTCGAAAAACGCGATCGAGCCTTTGCCGGTATAGCGAGCAACGAATGCTTGAGCGTTGCCTTTGCAGCTACCGCTGTAGTCGCTTTTCGAGATTGCGGCGTGCGCTCTTTTTTCGCCGGGAAGGCCTCGCTCAAGGAAGAGCACTGTCCGTGTTGGGAGTTGGATGGTGCTGATGTTGAGATCGGCTTTGAGGCCTGTCAGGGATTTTTTGCCGGTATTTGGGTCTATTCCTCTTCGATGCAACTTGGTATTCATGGCTATGGCAAAGAGCGGCTTTGTAAGTTTTTCCTTGGAGGGATATTGAGCGCCGGGAAGGAAGATGACGTTTTGCTTGGTGTAGAAATCTGCTGTCTTCCCTTCCTTCACGAAGTCGGCTACCGACTTTGCCGGCATTTGTCGCGGGAGTGCGTTATACCATGCTGTTTCGGCAGCCGCTGCCGCTGCGCTGTTCCAATCATCGTCTTTACCGGTGGCATCCTCAGCGGCAATTACTCCATTATGCGCAGCAGCATAGTTATTCGATGCTGCCGCGAGGTTTTTCATGATGGTGACGGCAGCCATCTTGTTTGCATTGGAGCGCACGCGTCCGATGACTGGATAGGCTATCGCTGCAAGCACTGTGATGATCGCGATGACGACCAGCATTTCCATGAGAGTGAAGCCCTCATGGCGTGATTTAGATGTGGTAAAATGCATGAGGATTTGGGTGTGCGGCTAGTCTCTGCTCAAAGTGCGATTTGGCGATGTTGAGGTGAGATATACTCGGTTGTTGCCGTTAATTTGCTGGATCGCAGAGACGAGTTCGCCGGGGCTGAATTCGGGCTTGAGGCTGATGGTGTAGCGGAGTTCGGTCATCATTCCGGCCTGAATGGATTCGACGGAGAGGAGATCATACATGACAAGGAACTTGCTGAAGGTTTCCTTAAATGCAAAGTCGTAGTTGATGTCATTTGTGACACGAATGCGGAGGTTGTGACTGGCGCGGTTCGGGGCGAACCAATTGGCTCGGGAGAAGGCGTAAATTATGGCGGAAATGAGTATGGTGGTTGCCAGCGCTAGCCCATATTGCCGGGCGCCGACGGCCAGTCCCGCCGCCATGGCGAGGAAGATGAAGCTGATATCGCGAGCCTCGGATAGAGTTACACGGAAGCGAATAATGGAAAACGCCGCAAACATACCAAAAGCAGTTGCCTGTGCTTTTTGACTGTTTCCTCCACGAACCACCATCACGATCATCGTGACGACAGTGCCCAAGATGATCAGCGTGTGGACGTAGTCTTGGGAGAGTTTGGGACCACGGAACGTCGCTTTATACACAGCCGCAATAAGCGACATGAGACCAAAAGCCAGAAATGTAGCGAAGAAAATTTCCGGGAGGCCGGGTTGTTCTGCGCGAAAATTCAGCGTGGTGTGAAAGAAGTCCACAACTGGCTGTAAAAAGTCGAATTGGTTTAGAAAGCTCAAAAGCGGCCCGAGTTCATCAGCGTCTGGAACATCAGTAGGGGCGACAACAGCGAGAGCGTTAAAGTGCATCATGTGGAGTGTTTAGTTTTTGAATAAATTTTGGTTTAGCAGAAGGCAGGGATAAGCATGGGTATTTGTGGCGCGAAACCGCTGCTTGTCTTTTGGGATATTTCTTTTGTGTATGCCAGTGGCGGAAGTTTTGCGCAGTAAGAGGGCGCGAGCATCTTCCTTAAGACAGGATCGCAACGCTCCAGAGCAATACTGTATTTTGAATGACTTACGAGCAAGCATCCTGACTCACCGATCATTTTTGTCAGCCAATATGGAACGCAGCCGCTGATTTTCAACTCAAGCACCGACGTGCCTTCCGGATGCAATCGGTTATTTGGATCGAAGCGGCGGTCGTCCGGCACAGGAATTAGATTATCGAGCCGGTAGAGGATGTCGGTGTCGTAGGTGATGCGGAGGTCGGATTCCAGATCTACGGATGCGTAAGCCCGGCGGTCGTAGCGCATTAGCATTGTGGGCGCAAAGCCCCGGCGCAGGACAAGGTCTTCAATCACCTCGGCGACAACACGCTTGCTTGCGTAATCGAGTTCTATGGTTGGCCATTTTCCCTCGCCTACGCGTAAGGCTTCTTCGAGAGGAAGACGCGCGCGGCGCTTTACTCCGCGATTGTCAGCTTTGTGTTTAACTTCAATGAAAACGGTCGGTGGGAGTTTGCCATCCAAGCTGCCATAGACGCGCACGCGAAACTTTCGCCTATTGCTTAGGCTGCGTGCTTTTTCCCAGTAGCAGTCGCGCTCGGGTGTATCGTAGTAAAGTGAGATAATGGGGTAGTAGGCCGTCTCGTCGGCATTGGCATCGGCACGCAAATGCGGCCCAAGCCTCTCCATCAGCGCCTCGCGTTGCGCGGCGTTGATGACGAACTTCATTTCAAATCTGTCGAGGCGATTACTCACAAAATAGGGAAGGATTAGTCGGTAAGGGCTATATCAAGGGGTGATGTTTTGTTCGCCACCGTCTGAAAAATCAACAGAAGTGTTGGCTAAATGTAACATTTATTTGGCGTGATGAGTTTTGGGTTTGAAGTTTTCGGGGGATTATTCACCGCTAAAAAACCTGCGAAACGAACGCAAAACACCGCCATCTTTCTTGGGTTCGGTTTTCCGCAACCCGCTCTCCTCGGTTTTTACATCACCAGGCGGTGAAGCGGTGATGCCAGATTTTACACGGTCGCCGCGAAAGGGGTTTGCGGGGTATTTGTCGGCGGAGGCGCGCTTCATCACGTCCACCCACACCGGCAGCGCGAGTGCGGCTCCGTAGCCTTTGGGCACGATGGTGGCGGGTTTATCGAGCCCGACCCAGACCGCGCAGGTGAGGCTCGTCGTATAGCCTGCGAACCACGCATCGTGGTAGTCGTCGGTGGTGCCGGTTTTTCCTGCGGCGGGCTTGTTCCAACCAAGCGACTTCGCGCTCGCAGCAGTTCCGCGCTCAAAGACTTTTGTCAGGATTTCAGTCGTCGTTGCACATGTCGCGGCGTCCAGCGCCTTTATGCTGATGTGACCGGCACGGTAAATCACCTCGCTGTCCGCATTGTCTATTCGCTCGATGAGATAGCCCTGCCGCCGCACACCGGCGTTGGCGAGGACAGTGTAGGCCAGCGCCACTTCCTTTGGCGTCGCGCCGAAATTACCGATGTAGCTTTGTGGATTCATCGGAATCCCGGGGAGCCCTGCTTGCTGTGCAACCTTCGCGACGTTTTCGAGGCCTGCGCGATTTCCCACCCGCACCGTCATCGTATTGCGCGAACGAATGAGCCCCTCTTCCACGGGCAGTCCGCCGTTGAATTTATCATCGCTATTCTCCGGCCTCCATCCCGGTGCACCCGCGATTTCGCCATGCTGGATCGGCCCGTCGCTAATTTCCTCATCGGGTGACAGCCCGTTCGCAAACGCCGCTACGTAAACGAACGGCTTGAAAGTCGAACCCACTGTCCGGTGCGCTTCGATGGCGCGGTTGAATTTACTCTCGCGGTAATCGCGCCCGCCGACCAGCGCGCGGATTCCTCCACTGCGATTGTCCACCGCCACCACAGCGCCCTGCAAATAATCCGTCGGCGACTCCGCCTTGCGCTCTTCGTCGGAAAAATCCGCCTTCTTTGGATGGGGATAGTTGGCGCGCTGCTCGACTTTCGTGAGCGTGCGGTCGAGCGCCTTTTGAGCCTCCTCCTGCAGCGAGGGGTCGATCGTCGTATAAATGCGCAGGCCGCCCTGGTCCTGCTGTTCGTCATCGAGAAGCGTGTCCAGTTCCCGCAGGATCATATCCATCGCATAATTTTCCTGCGTGGAGATCGTTTTCTTCGCGGCAAATTTCAGCGCCTGCTTTCGAGCTACTTCGATCTGCTGCGAGGTGATTCCGTATTTCCTCAGCAGCCACGCGCAGTCATTCGTCAGCAGTCTGTCGAGCACCATGTCCCGCTCTGCCGTGGCGCGTTTAGGATTTGTAAAAGGCGAAGCCCTGGTGGGTGCGCGGATGATGCCCGCGACCATGGCAGCTTCGCTGAGCGACAAATCTGCAGCGCTTTTCCCGAAATACACTTTGCACGCCATCTCGATCCCATACACCCCGCTGCCAAAATAGATGCGGTTCATGTAGTGTTCGAGAATCTGCTCCTTGGAATACGCCTGCTCGATCCGCAGTGCCACAAAGACTTCCAGAAATTTTCTATCAAAACTCTTCCGCTGCCCGAGCGAATCGTAGCTGTTTCTTGCGAGCTGCTGTGTCAGCGTGCTTCCGCCCTGTTGTTGTCCTTGTGCAGTCCGCACCACTGCGCGGAGCAGACCTTTCGGATCGACTCCATGATGAGTGAAAAATCGCGTATCCTCCCGCGCGAGCAGCGACGCGATGAAGAATTTCGATACTTCTCCAGAGCTCACCGGCACCCTGTTCTCCCCTTGCAGGCGGCCCCATATTTTTCCGTCCATGTCGTAAACCGTCGAGCGTTCCTTCATCACCTCCACGCCCTTCATGTCGAATCTCGAGGCGCGCCAATAATACACGCCAACTACGATGGCGGCCAGCAGCACGCCCCAAAGGACGAGCAATAAAAAAAACCGCTGCCAGCGGAAATGCCGGCGAGGCTTGTTCTCTTTTCTACGAGTGAAGTTTTTTGAAGAGCGGCGTGCCAAGGGTGGTTCTGATCGCGCGCAGCATATCGCCACGCTTGCGCGAAGCCAGCTTGCTTTCTCGCTCGCCGATTGTGCGCTAAACCAACAATGATGTCGCCATGCGCACAGTCATCCGCGTTTTTGCCTACTTGCGTCGCTATCCCGGGATGGCGACGGGGACGCTCGCGTGCGCGATTTTCTCCACGCTGATGGCGTTTGTTTTCCCGAAAATCACGCAGCTTGTTATGGACGACATCATCGCCGGGCGAGGGGAGCGGCTGTGGACGCTCGTGGCCATCGCAGGCGCGGCGTATTTCGGTCGCGACGGGTTCAACGCGTGGCGGATTATTTTGAACAATACGTTCGAGCAGCGCGTGATTTTTGATCTACGCAGCGATCTTTACTCGCACATCCAACGGCTGCCGCTGAGGTGGTTCGATGATCGTGCGACCGGTGATATCATGACGCGATTGCTCGAAGACGTGACGGCGGTGGAGCGTATGTTGATTGATGGCATCGAGCAGGGCGTGGTGGCCGTGTTGCAAATCATCCTCGCCATCGTGGCGCTCTTTTTATGCCAGGCGAAACTCGCATGGCTTGCGCTGTTGCCGGTGCCATTTCTCGTCGTGGGGGCGCTCTCCTACACGCTCACCGCGCCGCGCCGCTATCGGATTCAGCGCAAGGCATCGTCGGCGATGAACTCATTACTGCACGACAATCTCGCAGGCATCCGGCAAATCAAAACCTATGTGCGCGAGACGGAGGAGCACGCGCGTTTCGACGGCGTGAGTGGCGCACTGCGCGATGCCGCTTTACGCATCATGCGTGTGTGGGCGATTTACAATCCTTCGATGAGTTTCTTCGGCGCAATCGGCGGCGTGCTGATGCTCGGTTTCGGCGGCGGCGAAGTGCTGGCAGGACGACTCACGCACGGTGAACTGGCGGGGCTGCTCTTCCTCGTCGCGCTGCTCTACGAGCCCATCGGTAAATTGCATTCGCTGAATCAACTCATCCAAAGCGGACGAGCGGCGGGCGAGCGTGTCTTTGAGATTCTCGATGAAAAGCCGGAGCCGAGTGAAGTGGAGAGCGATCTTCCAGTCTCTGTGAAAGGCGATGTGCAGTTCGAGGATGTGTCTTTTTCCTACGGCGACGATGTTCCCACGCTCCGTCACATCACACTGCACGCGCGACCCGGCGAGACTGTGGCGCTGGTCGGGCCCACCGGTGCGGGGAAAACGACGCTCGTGAATATGCTCACGCGCTTTTATGAATACGACGATGGGGAAATCCGTGTGGACGGCACGCCACTCCGCGATTTGCCGAAGGCTGCACTGCGCTCGGCGGTGGGCATGGTCACGCAGGAGAGCTTTCTTTTTAACGGCACCGTGCGCGACAACCTCCGCCTCGGCCGTCCCCCCGCGAGCGACGACGAATTATGGCAGGCGCTCTCGGATGCAAATGCGCGTGATTTCGTCGAACGCCTGCCGAACCGCATGGATACAGTGGTTGGCGAGCGCGGCGTGAAACTCAGCGTCGGTGAAAAGCAGCGCGTATCCATCGCGCGTGCGCTGCTTAAAGATCCGCCCATTCTGATTCTTGATGAAGCTACAGCATCCGTGGATACTGAAACCGAGCGACTCATTCAGCAGGCACTCGACCGTCTCATGCAACGCCGCACTTCCTTCGTCATCGCGCACCGATTAAGCACCGTTCGCCACGCGGATCAAATTCTCGTTCTCGAACGTGGGCGCATCGTCGAGCGTGGAAGACACGACGACCTTCTAGCGATGGGCGGAGTGTATGCGCGGCTCTGCGCGAGCAGTTTTCTCGATGGTGAAAAGGAGGTTTTAGTTTGAAGGAATGTTTTCAAAACTGCGCCATGAATTGTTTCCCTAGTGGCGATTCGAAAGATTTTTCGAGCAGCCGATCCCCCGTTTTTAGCCGACTAACCCCGCAGTTTTTGAGCGTGTGGACGGTCCGTGCAAAAAAATCTGCAATTTTTGTTAAAAATACCCTTATTCGTGATTGACGAATAGTCAGACTTAGTGGCACTTAGTCGGCCTTAGTTGGAGTTCGCCATTCCAGCTATGTGCCATGCCTGAAAATACACCCACGAACCAAACGCCAGTTTTCATGCGCGATTACCGCAATGCGGTGGACGCGCAATGGCGTGTGACCGTGCCTTCAGCTTGGCGGTTTGCGGAACGCGCAGAACTCTACATCCGACTGAAGGAAGACCACCTCGTTGTGCTGCCTCGCTCCGAGGTCGAGCTCTTCAGGGAGTGGGCGAACAAACTTCAGGGTCCTGATCGCACGGCCGCCCGTCGCGAATGGGCGAGCACGACGGATCAAACCAAGATTGACTCCGCAGGTCGCCTTACGTTGCCAAAAGATTGGGCGGAAAAAGTGGGACTCAAGGCGGGCGCCAAAGCTTTGCTCGTGGGAACTATCGATGGATTTGAAATCTGGGCGGAGGACGCATTCGCCGCCGACACCAACGGGATGCAAGCCCGTGGACGCAACCTTTTAGCTGACTACGACTGATGATCGGACTCACGAACACATTCGGAACCGTCATCGAACCGGAGGACTATATCATGCCCGCAGAAATCAACACGCGTGGCTACCACGTGCCCGTGCTCATGCGCGAAGTGCTCGAATTTTTAGCACCCGCGCCCGGCAAAGTGATTGTGGATGGAACGCTCGGCGGCGGCGGACACACCACGGCACTGCTCGACAACGGAGCAACAGTTTTCGCCTTCGACCAAGATCCGGAGGCATTTTCAAATTTCGCGAGCCTGCGGCTGGGCGGTTTCCTTGGGCGGTTCCGCCCGGTCCAGGCTAATTTTCAAAACGTGGAGGCCGAGTTGGAAAAACTCGGCGTCACACAGATAGACGGTGCGCTGCTGGACTTGGGAGTCAGCAGCCACCAACTCGATACGCCAGAGCGCGGCTTTTCGCTGCAAGCCGACGGGCCGCTCGATATGCGCATGTCGCCAACGACACCCGTGAGCGCCGCCGACCTCGTAAACACGGCGAGCGAAGAGGAACTTACGCGCATTTTCCGTGATTTTGGCGACGAGCCATCTGCGCGTCGTGTGGCCATGCGAATCACGAGGGACCGCGCTACGAAAACGTTCACCAGCACGCTTCAGCTAGCGGATTGCATCGCAGGCGTGCTGCCCAAAAAGAGCCGCATTCATCCAGCGACGCGTTGCTTTCAGGCGCTCCGGATCGCCGTGAATAGCGAACTCGAAGTCCTCGCATCAGCGCTGGAGTCATTCTCCCGCCTGCTGGCTCCGGGGGGCCGTCTCGCAGTGATTTCATTTCACAGCGGTGAGGATCGCATAGTGAAGAATTTCTTCCGTGACCACGCAACGGAATGGCTTGACCGCCCCGAGTGGCCGGCGCCCCGCCACAACCCGGACTACATTTTTCGTCTTACCACACCTCATCCGGTCATCGCGACCGAGGAGGAGCAAAAAACCAACCCGCGATCCCGCTCGGCCAAGCTCCGCGTCGCCGAGCGTCTTTCCCATGTCAGAAAATAGCCGCCGCTATGCACAAGCAGTCCCAGTCATCGCGATACTCATGGTCGTGATTGTGGTCGTGAGCATCGCGGGGTTTTGCATCAAGACACTCATGGTGCAGCATCAGGTTGTTGTTGGAGGCGACCGTATTAAACGACTCGAAAAAGAACTCGCCGAACTTTCCAATAAAAACGAGGCGCTTCAGACCAAAAAAGATCAGCTTACCTCCGTTCCTGCCCTGCAGAAGGCGGTTGGCAAAGGCTTCGTCAATCTCGTGAAAATTGACGAAAAATGTGTAGTGAACGTCAGCCAGCCGCGCTCCAGTGTGGCCATCGCAGCAAAGGAGGAGCGTTGAGATGAGTCTCACGTCGCGCGCTTGTATTGCCTGCTATGGCCTTGCGGCTGTATTCACGGCACTCTCCGCGCGGCTGGTTTATCTGGCAGTGGACAGGCACGAGGAGTTTGTCATCAAGGCGTTTGACAATTACAAAGGAAGCGAAATCATTCCGGCGCGGCGAGGCGCTATCCAGGATGCGCATGGGACGATGCTCGCGCGTAATGAGCCGCTGAAAAACGTCATCGCGGATGCAACACTGCTCGTTTTCGACAAGAGGGACGGCAAAAAAACCGAGCAAATCGATCTGCGACCAAAGGTTGCCGCACTCCTCACCGGTCCGCTTCAGATGAGCGAAGCGGATATCGTGAAGCGCATCGTTCCAGGAGGCAGATACATCGTTCTCAAAAAGAAAATCACCGAGGAAACATACGAGCGCATCATCGAGGCCATTGAGGCGTTGCAGAAGAAGGAAAAAGTCAATCTCCGGGGCATCCGCTTTGAGCAAAATTTCGAGCGCATTTATCCTGCAGGCCAGATCGCCAGTCACGTCGTTGGATTCTACGGCTTCGAAGATAACGAAAAAGATCGCAGACTTGGACGATACAAAGGCATCGAAGGAATCGAGCGCTCGATGGACGACTGGCTCGCCGGGAAGGACGGGACCCGTTCCTTTGTAAAAGATGGACGAGGCCGCGAAATCGTAAGCTCGCGCGGCAATGAGCGTGCGCCCCGTAACGGTTCGGATGTGCGACTCACGATTGATTTAAACCTCCAGCAAATCGTAGAGACCGAACTCGAAGCTGCCTGCAAAAGGCTGAAACCGATTAAAGCCAGCGTGGTGATGATGGATCCAAAAACAGGAGCCATCCTCGCACTTTCGAACCGCCCCACTTTTGATCCAAACGAGCCCGGAAAAGCCAGGCCCGAGCAGCGGTTTAACCATGTAGTGTCGGGCATTTATGAACCCGGCTCCACCTTCAAGGCTGTCACATGCGCTGGCGGCATTAATTACCATCTGGTATCTCCCGACACGAGCATATTCTGCGAAAACGGCTACTGGACCGCACACAAACTACACGATCATCATCCTTATGGCGAACTGACTGTCGGTCAGATTATCGAGAAGTCGTCGAACATCGGCGCAGCCAAGATCGCAGTCCAGTTGGGAGAAGAGCGATTTTACAATTGGATGCGCAATTTTGGATTTGGCCAGTCCACAGGAATCGCACTTCCAGGAGAAGCGCGCGGCATGCTGCACCCGCGTCATCTTTGGTCGAATCTTTCCATCAGCCGTGTTGCCATGGGTCACGAAGTTGCAGCCACCCCGCTTCAAGTAGTGGTTGCTACAAGCGCGATTGCCAACGGCGGACATTTGATGATGCCGCAAATTCTCAAGGATATCCGCGATGAAAGCGGTGCCATGCTCGTCGATTACCAGCCGCAGGAAGTCCGTCGTGTCATTACCGAAGACACTGCATGGAAAGTTCGCGAGGCGCTCATTCGTGTGACCGGAAAGAAAGGAACAGCGGTGCGAGCACATATCCCGGGTTTTCGCGTTGCCGGGAAAACAGGAACATCGCAAAAGATTGAAGACGGTCATTATTCGAAAGATGACCACATAACTTCATTTGTCGGCTACGTCCCCGCCGATGATCCGGCAATTTGCATCGCTGTAGTTTTTGACGAGGCGCAGGTGCCGAACCACGAAGACGTCGGCGGCATGGTGGCAGCGCCAGTGTTCAAGCTGATCGCCGAAAAATCACTCGCGTATCTTGGTATTCAACCCGACCCCATCCTACTCCAGCAGGAGAAGGACGAGGCAAAAGCTCTCGCAAAAAACGGACGCTGATGAACCTTGAACTGCTATCCAAAGTCATCCAGCCGGTCGCAATCACCGGCGAGCTTGATCGCGACATCACGGCGATTTGTTACGACTCCCGACAGGCAAAAGAAGGTAGCCTCTTTGTCGCTTTGCCTGGTGAAAAGACGGACGGTTCACAGTTTGTGGACTCTGCGATTAATCGTGGTGCAGTAGCAGTCGTGAGCGAAAAATCCGGCCTCGCCACACGCGCAACGCATTTGCAGGTGAAGAATGCGCGGCATGCACTTGCGGATGCGGCGGCTGCTTTTTACCGAAATCCATCCCACGCGATGAAAATTGCTGGTGTGACTGGAACGAACGGAAAAACCACCACGGCTTTTCTTATCAAGCACATCCTCGATACACAATTTCTCCGCTGCGGTCTCATCGGCACGGTTAGCTACGTCATCGGCGACAGAAAGCTGCCGGCAACGCGGACCACACCCGAGAGCGCTGATTTGCAGGAATTGCTTTGGATGATGCGTTCCGATGGCTGCAAGAGCTGTGCGATGGAGGTTAGTTCGCACGCCATGATTCAGGATCGTGTGCGCGGCGTGGAGTTCGACGTGGCGGTGTTCACCAATCTCACACAGGATCACTTGGACTTCCATCGCACGATGGACTCCTACTTCGAAGCGAAGGCGTTGCTTTTCGATCAGCTTCCGGCGCAGAAAAAGAAAGCCCGTGCTGTCATCAACAGCGACGACCGATTTGGTGCGCGCCTCGTGGATCGCATCGGGAAGAACACCGAGGTTTTCACCTACGGAGTTGGCGCGCTTGCGCAGTTCCGCGCGAGTAGTGTGCGTATGGATTTTAGCGGGACGACTTACCAACTCGATGCGCTTGGCAGGAGTTATTTGGTCAAAATGCCGTTTATCGGTGCGTTCAACGTATTGAACTCACTCGCAGCCATCGCCACAGCGCATGCACTTGGTCTGAATGTGCGCGACGCAGTGAACGCCCTGAAACAAGCGCCGCCAGTGCCCGGACGACTTCAGTCGGTTCCGGCGAAAAAACCCTTCCGCGTTTTTGTGGATTACGCGCATTCGGATGACGCGCTCACAAACGTCATGCGCACATTGCGCGAACTCGAACCCGCGCGACTGATTGTCATGTTTGGCTGCGGTGGAAATCGTGATGTCACAAAACGTCCAAGGATGGCCGCAGCCGTGGATGCGATGGCCGATTATGTCATCGTGACGAGCGACAATCCGCGAAAGGAAGATCCGCTCGCAATCATCGAGGACATCAAACCCGGCTTTCGTCGTCTAGTGCCCGAGATCATCATCGATCGCAGAGAGGCCATTTTCAAAGCCATCGCCATGGCGCAACCGCGCGACATTATCCTCCTCGCAGGCAAGGGCCACGAATCCTACCAGGAGTTTGCGGACTCCACGATCCCCTTCGATGATGCCGCAATCGCCGCAAGTGCCGTCAGCGGGCGCCCGGAAAATATCAGCCGTCCCACACAGCCCGGAGAAAATGATTATGAAAACCGCCCCGCGCGATTTCAGCGCGGGGAGAGGAGGGAGTTCGACTAAAATGAACGCGACTCTGCTCTCCAAAGTTGCACAGTGGTCAGGTGGCCATCTCCTCGCGGGTGGTGCCGATGCGACTGTCACAAGCATCTGCACCGACTCCCGTTCACTAAAGTCGGGGGATATTTTCATCGCTCTGCGGGGCGAAAATTTCGATGGGCACTCGTTTGTTCCCGAGGCCGCGAGACTTGGCGCCATCGGTGCCGTCGTCGAGAAAGCGCCGCTCGGCCTGCCGGTAAACTTTGGCATCATCAAAGTGCTCGATACACTTCGGGCACTGCAATTACTCAGCACAAACTATCGCACGAGTCTTCCGCTGAAAGTTGTGGGAGTGACGGGCAGCAATGGAAAAACCTCGACCAAAGACTTCACGGCCTCGGTGCTGGGACAGCGCTACCGCGTGGCTAAAACGGAAGGCAATCTGAACAACCACATCGGTGTTCCGCTTACGCTGCTTGGATTGGATTCCGCACATGAAATGGCAATTGTTGAGATGGGCATGAATCATCCCGGTGAAATTGCACCATTGGCCGCAATGGCGAAACCGGATGCTGCAATCATCACAAATATTGGCACAGCGCATATCGAGTTCATGCGCACACGCGAGGCCATCGCGCAGGAAAAAGGGATGCTCGCCGAAGCTATTCACAGCAGTGGCACAGTCGTGCTGAATGCCGACGACGAATTTACTCCGCGTATTGCCCGGAGATGTAGCGCCCGTGTCGTCACCGCCGGGATCAGCAGCGGCGATGTGCGTGCGACCGACCTCAAACCACTTTCGTCCGGGATACAGTTCCGCCTGCACGCCACTGGGCAGTGTGTGCAGGCGGAACTCCCGGTTCCAGGCGAGCACATGGTGCGCAATGCGCTGCTCGCCTGCGCAACAGGTCTTTCATTCGGCCTTACGCTCGACGAATGCGCTGAGGGACTGCGCGTGATTCAACTCAGCAAGGGGCGCCTTCAGCAAAAGCAAATCGGCGGGATCACCATTCTCGATGACAGCTACAACGCCAATCCTGATAGCGTCATCGCCGGACTCGCCACTCTCGCGCAGATGCCCTGCAAAGGCCGTCGTATAGCAGTCCTCGGGCGCATGGGCGAACTCGGCGAGGAATCAGAGCGCGGTCACCGCCGTGTGGGAATGGCAGTCGGCGAACTCGCCATCTCGTGCGTCATTGCAGTCGGCGAAGAGGCGGGCTGGATTGCTGATGCCGCACGCACTGGAGGTGTTCGCGAAGTCATCCATGTTTCTGATGTTGACGACGCCGTCGTGGCACTCCGTGGCATGACTGGTGAAGGCGACACCGTATTGGTTAAAGGCAGTCGTTCCGCGAAAATGGAGCGTATCGTGCAGGCGATGGAGAAGGGGGGCGTGGCGTAATGCTCTTTTATCTCCAACGTCTCAGCGATGGTGCAACGAACGACTTTTGGAAGGCGTTCAACGTTTTTAATTACATCACATTTCGGGCAGTGTTCGCCGCGCTTACGGCATTTGCGCTCTCGCTACTGCTGGGAAATTTCACAATCCGGAAACTCCTCTCGCTCAAACTCGGTCAGCCCATCCGCAGCGCTGACGAAGTGAACAAGCTCTATGAGTTGCACGGCAAAAAAGCTGGCACGCCAACAATGGGCGGCATCCTTTTGCTCGGCACCACAGTGGTTTCGACGCTGCTCTGGGCGCGACCAGACAACATGTTCGTGTGGCTTGTCCTCGCTGCCATGACTGTCGCAGGCGGACTCGGCTTCGCGGACGACTATCTCAAAGTTTCCAAGAAAAACTCTGTCGGCGTCCGCGAGCGGACCAAGCTCCTCGTTCAACTCGCCATTGCCATCGGTGTGACGTGGTTTTTTCTGGGTAATTCATCCATCGAGGTGCAGGCGCGCGAGCTTTACGTGCCCTTCTACAAAAAAGTGCTCATCGCCAACATGGGGCCTGTGCTGACGTTCCTGTTTTTCTGCGGGATCATCATGGGCACGTCGAACGCGGTGAATCTCACCGACGGCCTCGACGGTCTTGCCACCGGCTGCACGCTCACCGTCACGTTTGCCTACGCGGTGCTTGCCTACATCGCAGGGAATCACGTCATCGCCGATTATCTTCAGGTTCCGTTTTATCCGCAGGCTGGAGAACTCGCCGTTTTTTGCATGGCGCTGGCCGGCGCATCGCTGGGATTTCTGTGGTTCAATGCGCATCCTGCAAAAATGTTCATGGGCGACACAGGTTCGCTCGCGATCGGCGGGGCCATAGGCGTCGTGGCAATTTGCGTGAAGCAGGAACTGCTGCTTCTCATCATAGGCTTCGTATTTGTGGTGGAGGCGACATCGGTGCTCATCCAGCGATTCTATTTTAAATATACGCGCAAGAAATTCGGAGAAGGACGCCGCATTTTCAAAATGGCGCCGCTTCACCATCATTTTGAGTTGAGCGGCTGGAAGGAAACCGCCGTGGTCATTCGTTTTTGGATCGTCAGTTTCATCTGTGCCTTGCTCGGGCTCGCAACGCTCAAACTCCGATGAACATCGAAAACCTCCATATTGCAGTGCTCGGAGCAGGCGAAAGCGGTGAAAGTGCCGCGAAGTTGCTGGCCGCGCTGGGGGCACGGGTGAGCGTGCTGGACAGTGGCGACCCTGGAAAGCTTGCAGACAAATTTTCCGGCCTTGCTGCCCTCGGTATCACTTGCATCGGTGGTCCCGCTGCCGATGAAGATGCGACTCAATATGATTTCGGTGTTCTGAGCCCTGGAATCGATCCCGTAGTGCCGCTGGTAAAAAATTTCCGCGCAAAGGGGATTGATTTGGTCGGCGAATTGGAAATTGCCGACAAACTGTGTGGAAAACCTGTCGTGGGGATCACTGGGACAAACGGTAAGACGACGACGACGCAATTGGTGGATGTGATGTTGCGGGGTGCGGGAGTGAAAACCGTCGCCTGCGGCAATATCAGCCCGGCCTTTTCCGCGAAGGTAATCGAAGGTCGCACGCTGGATGTGATGACGGTGGAAATCAGCAGTTTCCAGCTCGAAGAAATCCGGAGCTTCCGCCCGCGTGTTGCTGTCTGGCTGGGCTTCGCGCCGGACCATCTGGACCGTTATCCAGACATGGATGCTTACTACGCCGCAAAAGTGCGCATCTTTGAAAACCAGACCGCTGATGATTGGGCGGTTGTGAATTTCCGGGACAAACTGCCGGCTTTGAAGGCGCAAACGATTACCTTCAGCGCCTACGTTAGTGGCGGTGATTTCGATTTGCGCGAAGGGGTGATTCATTATCACGGCAAACCAGTTCTGGCGATGAGCGACACGCAGCTTCGCGGCTCTCACAATACCGAAAACCTGATGGCTGCTCTAGGTGTCGGGCTTGCGCTTGGACTCAAGTTCGAAGCGATGTGCCCTCCACTCCGCGCCTACAAGCCACTGCCGCATCGTTGCGAACTCGTCCGCACACTCGACGGTGTGGATTACGTGAATGACTCGAAGGCGACAAATCTCGACTCGCTCGAAAAAGCGCTCGCCGGCGAGACACGGCCAGTCGTTCTCATCGCGGGCGGCAAGGACAAGGGATTCGAGTTCGACAGCGTCGTAGATATCGTCGCGGAGAAATGCCGCTGCGCCGTGCTGCTTGGCGAAATGGCAGAGCGCATCGAGCGTCTCTGGTCATCCAAAGTGTCCTGCGTGAATGCGGGACGCTCGCTTGAGCGTGCACTCCAGGTCGCCCGCTCGCAGGCCCGCAGCGGCGACATCGTCCTCTTCAGCCCCGGCACATCGTCCTTCGACATGTTCCGCAATTATGCGGACCGGGGAAACCAATTCCGTCAACTCGTCCAACAACTCCAACCAACAAAAAACCAGCCATGAAAAAGCAAATGCAACAACTCCGCCGCTTCTTCGTGAGAACGAAGAAGCTGAATCTCACCGCAACGCGCAACGCGATGCCGACAACCTATGAAGAGGATGATGAAGGAAGCAGCCGGCTCTCCGGCGCTTTCGTCGTCGTGCTGCTGCTGCACGTTGTCGCCATCGTCGGTGTATTCGCATTCTCCCGAATCAACGAAGGTCGCGTTGCGACTACGCCAAACGCTTCGAGCGCCGCTCAGGAAAATCCGGCGGCGGGCACGAAGGCGGCGACACAAAAAGCCTCGTCTGCCACCAGTGCAACGGCAACGGAAACCCGGCAATCAGAAGCGCGCAAAGCTGCTCCCGCAGTTGTTCCGGCTGGCAAGACTTATGTGGTTAAAACGGGCGACAACCTGACAAAAATTGCAGTCGCTTTTAGCACACAAGCCAGCGATTTGGTTTCTACCAACAGCCTCAAAAACGAAAACGATATCCGGGCAGGACAGGTGCTCACCATTCCTGAAAGCAAGTCTGCAAAACCGGCCCAGGCACCCGAGGCCAAGCCTGTTGTGAAAGCGGCACCAGCCGTCCTCCCTGTCGGGCCGAGAACCTATGTGGTGCAAAAAGGGGATACCGTTGCAAAAATCGCACGCGATAACAAGTGCACCTACGAAGAACTGGTGAAGCTGAACAATATCAAAGATCCCAAAAAAATTCAGCCGGGCCAGCCCGTCAAGATTCCTGCAGTCAAGAAAAGCTAGTTGGTTTGTTCAAACGCAGCGTAAGCACCGATGCAAAAGCGATTCGTTTTTTTGAATGTCTTTTTACTGGTCGTAGCCGTAGTGGTTTTGACCGGCATTGGCATTGTGATGCTTACAAGCACGGGTGCCTACGCGCAGGATAATCACGGAGATCCGCAATACTATCTCAGGCGTCAGCTCGCATGGTTGGGAGTTGGCGCTGTGTTGTGTATATTTGCGGCTATTTTTGACTATCGGTGGATGGAGAAACGCTGGTGGGTTCTCTACGCGCTTGCTGCAGTTCTTTTAATTTGCTGCTTCGTGCCCGGCATCGGGAAAAAGATTAATGGTTCGCGTCGTTGGATTGGTGCTGGCGGCCAGACTTTGCAGCCCTCCGAGTTGGCAAAGCTCGCCGCTCTGGTGGCGCTCGCGTGGTGGTATTCGCGAAAGGAGACAATAACGAAATCGTTCCTCGGAGGTTTTTTGTATCCCTTACTTGGAGTGGGCGCGCTTGTGGGACTCATTGCTCCGGAAGTCGATCTGGGCAGTTCGTCGCTTATCTTTGGGTCAGCGTTGTTGGTGATGTTCGTAGCAGGAGCGAGACTCTGGTATCTCGGTGCTGTGGCGGTGGTCGGGATGGGCGGACTTTTATTGGTAGTGCGCATGATGCCTGAGCGCACCGGGCGGCTCCTGGCGTTCCTGCATCCCGAGCGTTATCCAGATGATGCATACCAACAGCTGCAGGGGCTGATTGCGTTTTGCTCGGGCGGCATCTATGGGCGCGGCTTAGGAAATGGAATGCAAAAATTCGCGTATTTGCCCTACGCGCATACGGATTTTATTTTTCCGATGGTAGGTGAGGAACTGGGGCTGTGGTGGACGCTTGTTGTGGTGCTGCTCTTTCTCGTGCTTCTGGTCACAGGCACAGTCATCGCCACGCGAGCATGTGACCGCTTTGGAAAACTGCTCGGTTTTGGAATCGTCGCACTGCTCGCATTGCAGGCGGTGTTAAATATCGGAGTGACTACGATGGTTCTCCCGAACAAGGGCCTGCCGCTGCCGTTCATCAGCTATGGCGGGTCGAACCTCGCATTCTGCCTCGCTGGTGTTGGCATTCTCATCAGCATTTACCGGCGCGGACTTGGTGAAAGGCCGGATCCCGAGGGCAGGGTTTTCGCAGCAAAGATAAAATCACGAAAGACACCACGTATTTAATCCATGACTACAACCCAAACACCCACTCAGCGGACCCTCGATGAAATCCTGCGGCCCGCACCACGCCTCACCGAGCGTTCCAGCAAACTCATCGGCGAACCGTTTGTGAGTCCGGTCGCCCAGATTCCAACGAATCGCACACCACTGACGCCGACCAGCAAGCCAAGATGAGATTCGTGATCGCGGCCGGCGGAACCGGCGGGCACTTGTTTCCAGGCCTGGCCGTGGGCGAGGTGCTGATCGCGCGCGGTCATGAGGTGATGATTCTGATTTCGGAGAAGGAAATTGATGCGCTTGCCACTGAGGGGCGGAAAGAATTCCGCATCGAGAAAGTTGCGGGCGTCGGGCTGCAATCGAAGTCACCACTCGCGCTCTGGCGTTTTTGGATGGGCTTGCGCACAGCAAAAAAACAATGTGCGCGGCTTTTTTTGGATTGGAAACCATCGGCTGTTCTTGGAATGGGCGGTTTCACTTGTTTTGCGCCGATTGTCACTGGGCGGAAGCGTGGGTTGCCCACGTTCGTCCATGAGTCGAATGCGATTCCGGGCCGGGCAAACCGGCTCAATGCACGTTACGTCACACGCGTTCTGCTGGGTTTTGCAGAGTGCCGCGCTCATTTTCCAGAATCGCAGTGCGAGGTCACAGGAACACCCATCCGCAGTGCACTGACGCAACACGTGGAGAAGAGCGCGGCGCGTGCGGCATTTGGGCTTTCTTCGAAAAAAAGCACGCTGCTCGTAATGGGCGGCAGTCAGGGAGCGAGCGGCATCAACAAGGCGGTCGCGTCCGCGCTTCCCAAGCTTGCAGGTCGAGACTTGCAGGCGATTCACCTCACCGGAAAAGGAGGCGAGGAATCCACTCGCGAAGCCTACGCAAATTCGGGAATGCCTGCCTATGTTGCAGCGTTTTATCATCGGATGCAGGAGGCGTATGGCGCTGCGGATATGGCTATCGCACGTAGCGGCGCTGCGAGTCTCACTGAACTGTCTCACTTTGGCCTGCCGGGTGTATTGATTCCCTTTCCATATGCGGCGGACGATCATCAGACTGCGAACGCGCAAATTTTTGATCGCGCTGGAGCGGGCGTGATGTTGAAAGAGAGCGATGCCACCGGCGACACGCTTGCGCAGAAAATTTCATCGCTTCTCGACAGCCCGGAGCAACTCGCAGTGATGTCGCAAAACAGCCGCCGGCTCGCGCCTGCGCAGGCCGCTGAGCGCGTGGCGGACACCATTCTTACTTTCTGCACATAAATGGACAGTTCACAGCTCGCCAAATTTCTGACTCAAAGCGCGCGGCGCATCCACCTCATCGGGGTTGCGGGCTCGGGCATGAGTGGCATCGCCGGACTGTGTCTCGCTTTGAAGCATCGGGTGAGCGGAAGCGACAAGGCGACGACGGAGGAAACGGCCCGGCTGCAAACGCTCGGGCTTGATTTTGCATCGCCAGCAAACACCGAGAAAGTGCGCGATGCGGAACTCGTGATCTTTTCCTCGGCGATCAAACCGGGACATCCCGACTACGACGCGGCGAAGAAACTCGGCGTGCCGATGGTGCGGCGAGCGGATGCTCTCGCAGCCATCATGCGGCAAAAACGCGGAATCGTTGTTGGAGGAATGCACGGAAAGACGACGACAAGCGCGATGGCGGCTCATGTTTTGCGCGGCGGCGGCGTGCGGCCTTCGCATTATGTGGGTGCGGAGATACCTATCCTCGGCGTCAATGCGCAGTGGGATGCGTCGGGCGAGTGGTTCGTGGCGGAGGCCGACGAAAGTGATGGCACCATCGTGAATTATCACCCGGAGCATGCGATTATCCTCAATATCGAGGAGGAGCATATGGATTTTTACGCCGACCTCGCGGCCATCGAACGTGCCTTCGAGCAATTGCTCGCGCAGACCAGCGGGAAGGTTTTCTTTTGCGCCGACGACCCGAACGCATCGCGCCTTTGCACCAAACACCACGGTGCGATTTCGTATGGTGAGTCGCGCGCAGCTTTTTACCGCTACGATGCGCTGCATACGAAGGACTTCCAGTCTCACTTCGTCGTGTCGCGCGGGGGCGAACCGCTCGGCGCGGTAACGCTGAACGTGCCGGGGCGGCACAACGTGAGCAACGCGACCGGTGTGATCGCGCTCGCTACGGAAATCGGTGTTCCGTTTGCGAAGATTGCCGAGGCCCTGGAGACCTTCCGTGGAGCGAGGCGGCGTTTTGAAATCAAGTATCGCAGCGAACGTTTCATGATCGTGGATGACTACGGGCATCATCCCACGGAAATCCGCGCCACACTCGCGAGTGCTCGCGACACCGGACGCAAGCGTGTGCTGACGATGTTCCAGCCGCACCGCTACACACGCACGCAGGCGTTGAAGGACGAATTTGGTCGCGCGTTTGCGGGGACGGATGTGCTTTTTCTCGCTGATGTGTATCCTGCGAGTGAGACGCCGATCCCCGGCGTGAGTGGTCAAACCATTGTGGACGCAATTGCACGGCAGACCGGGCAGGATGGGGTTTTCTATCAACCGAAACGCGAGCAGATTCAGTATGATCTCGGACGGATGCTGGAACCCGGCGACCTCGTATTGAGTCTCGGTGCGGGAAACATCCACGAGCAGGCATCGCGGTTGAAAGAAGACGTGGCGATGCTCGACGAGATGTTCGGAGTAATGGGTGCAGGCGCGATCAAACTCTACGAACCACTCGCAAAACACACGACGATGCGTGTCGGCGGGCCTGCGCAATTTTGGGCGGAGCCGGAGACAGAGGAGGGATTCGCGCGGCTGGTAAAATTTACGACTGAGCGCGGCCTGCCGCTTTTTGTGTTGGGCCGTGGCTCAAACTTGCTTGTTCGCGATGGTGGCATTCGTGGTGTGGTCGCTCATCTTTCCCGTGGGGAATTCAAGAAACTCGAAGTGCACGGCGAACTGATCACCGCCGGTGTCGGGGTGAAGCAGCGTGAACTGGCAATCGCGGCGCGTGATGCACGGATCGGCGGCTTCGAGTGGTTTGAGGGCATCCCGGGAAATGTTGGCGGAGCATTGCGCATGAATGCTGGCGCGATGGGCGGGGAGACGTTCCGGCAAGTGGTTAGTGTTCGCTACGTGGACAAATTCGGCGAGTTTCACACGCGGACTGCGCACGAAATGGTCGTCCACTACCGCGACGTGCCATCGCTTGCCCACAACTTCGCGGTTGCTGCGACGTTCCGTGGTCAGCCGGATACGCCGGAGGAGATTGCGCGGAAGCTGGATGAATCCATGCAAAAACGCCGCACGTCGCAGCCAAAGGAATCCAGCGCTGGGTGCATTTTCAAAAATCCGGGGCCCATTCCTGCCGGGAAATTAATTGATGAACTGGGGCTGAAAGGCGCGCGCATCGGTGGTGCAAAAGTTTCCGAGGTGCATGGCAATTTCATCGTGAACGATGGCGGCGCGACTGCGGCAGACGTGCTGGCGCTCATTGCAAAAATCACAGACACTGCGAAACGCGAACGCGGGATAGAACTCCACACTGAGGTGCAGATCGTGGGAGAGGAAAGGGGGCTATGCGAATGAAGCGCATTTTTTCGCAAGAACCTGACGAGCGCGCCGTATCAGCTTTTGATGAAAACCAATTCGATGTCTTTTGATCTTACCAACATGAAAATCGCCGTTCTCATGGGCGGGCCAGGATCTGAGCGGAAGGTTTCGCTCAAGTCCGGGGAAGGTGTTGTTTCCGCTCTACGCTCGATGGGTGCGGATGTGAGCGCGGTGGATGTTGCGGATGGAAATTTTGCGCTACCGGCGGGGACGCAGGTTGCCTTCAATGTGATTCACGGGACATTTGGCGAGGACGGGCAGTTGCAGCGCATACTCGACGAGCGCGGTGTTCCTTACACTGGCGAGGGTGCGCGAGGGAGCGAACTGGCGATTGATAAGATCGCGACAAAGCAGAGGCTTGTTGAGCGTGGTGTGCCGACGGCGAAGTCTGAAATTATTCGCAATGGGGCACGGCCGACGTTGCCGCTGCCGCTGGTGATCAAAGCGCCAAAAGAGGGGAGCAGCGTTGGCATTTACATCGTGAAGGATGAGGCAGAGCTTGAGAAGTCGCTGGCGGAAGCGTGGAAATTTGGTAGCGAGTTGCTCGTCGAGCAGTTTATTGCCGGGCGTGAATTGACGGTGGGCGTGGTGGGTGATCTCGCTCTGCCGGTGATCGAGATCGTGGCGAAGAAGGATTTTTACAACTTCGAGAACAAGTATCCCTTTCTTAATCCAAACGCGGCGGGCGCGGATCATTTTTGTCCTGCGCCGCTGTCTCCGGAAATCACCGCACTTGTGCAACGCGTAGGAATTGCTGCGCATCGCGCGCTCGATCTTGAAATTTATTCACGAGTGGACATTCTGCTCACCGACGCGGGTGAACCGTTTGTGCTCGAAGTGAACACGATTCCCGGCATGACACCGTCGTCGCTTTTGCCCGAGGCCGCAGCGGCTGTGGGCATCAGCTACGCCGAACTGTGCCGCCGTATTATCGAGCTGTCACTCGCCCGTTTTTAGCCATGTCCAAACGCCGCATCACCAATAAAAAACTTACGACAGCCCGCGAGCTTCGGAGAAAATACATCATCAAAGGGGTGGTGAAACGCGGGGCAAATCCCCGTGTCCGAGCGGTGGGCCGCACCGCGCGGCATGTCTTGAAGGGGTTGTTCTTCGTAGCCTTGCTGGCGGCACTCTGTTGCGGCGCGAATATCGGGTATCACAAGTTGTTTTGGGAGAATCCCGATTATTCATTGAAGGATGTGCGCTATTCGACTGATGGGTCGCTGACGCGCGAAATGGCGATTGCTGTGACAGGTTTCAAAGAAGGCCGGAATATTTTCGGCTACCGGCTGGACTCTGGACGCGATGCGCTGAAAGCGCTGCCACAGGTTGAGAGTGTCGAAGTCCGCCGCTACCTGCCCAATCGCATCGAAATCGTGGTGACCGAACGCAAACCCGTGGCATGGGTGACGGCTCATGTTTCCGACGATCCTGCGAAGAGCGAGCGTTCACATCTGCTCGATGCACGAGGACTTGTTTTCAAGCCTAAGCGTTTGCTTCCGGAGTATGATCCTCTTCCCGTGATTGGAGGCGTGGAGATGGGCGATATCGTTCCAGGAAAACCATTAGCCAAGGTGGAGATATTGACTGCGCTGGAATTGCTGCATCGGACGAACGAATCCGGCGAATTCAAGATTCTCTCGATGGATGTATCGAAGGGCTACTGCATCACAGTCACGGATCAAAAAAGGGCGCAGCTTGTATTTGGTCTGGATGATGTGGAGTCGCAGCTCAGGCGTCTTGCAGTCGTTCAGCGTGAAGCCGCGCTGATGTCGCAGGAGGTGAAGACCGCGAACTTGATGCTCGTGCGCAACATCCCGGTGACATTCCTGACTCCGCCCGATGCGGAGCCTGAGCCGGTGCAGGAGGCTCCCAGCGTGAAGCCTAAATTGATAGGCACCGAAACGAAAAAGGGAACCAAACCAGCGCCGACAAATACTAAGAAGGCCGAGAAGGTAAAAGACACACCGAAGCCTGAAGGTGATGGTATGCTAAAAAGATTCCGAGCGTAATGGCAAAGGCAAACATAGTTGTTGGATTGGAAATCGGCACTTCGAAGGTGTGTGTCGTCGTGGGTGAGTTGAAGCGCGATGGAACGGTGCAGATTCTCGGCGTGGGCGAAGCGCCCTCGGTGGGCGTGCGCAAGGGGGAGATTGTGGACATTGATAATTGCGGCAAGTGCGTGCGCGAAGCGATTGCGGATGCCGAGGACAAGAGCGACGTAATGATCAAGAACGTGTATCTCGGAATCACGGGCGCACACATTCGCAGCTTTAACAACCGGGGCTCTTTTACTCTGCCGGATGATCGGGAAAAAATTGAATCCGCTGACGTGGGACGCGTGCAGGAGGAGGCCAGGACTGCGCCGATACCTGCGCACAATATGTTCATTCACACGGTGCTTCAGCATTTCTATGTGGATGGTCAGGATGGCGTCTTGAATCCTGTGGGGATGTTTGGGCGCAAGCTGGAGGCCGATTTTCATATCGTGCATGGCGTCGCAAACCGGATCAAAAACAGCATCCAGTGTCTGTGCGATCTCGACATTGAAATTGAGGACATTGTGTTTACGCCCTACGCGGCTGCGCAGGCGGTGCTGGATCAGGGGCAGAAAAATATCGGCGCGCTGATGCTGGACATTGGTGGTGGCACCACGGGTTACGCGATGTATGTGAAGGGTGCGATTGTGCAGAGCGGATGCGTGGGCATCGGCGGAGATCACCTCACGAATGATTTATCTCTCGGGCTGCGCATCCCGATGGGAAAAGCCGAGATGCTAAAAATCAAGGAGGGGAGCTGTGTGTTGGGTAACAGTTTACCCGGCGAGAACGTTACGCTGCGTGATGAGCATGGTTTTGCAGGCAAGGAAATCGAGCGGGAGATGTTGAATCAGATCATCCACATGAGAATCCGGGAGACCTTTGAGTTTCTGATGCGTGAATTGGAGAAGGGCCCGTATCTCGATTATCTCGGGGCTGGAGTGGTGATCACGGGGGGCACATCCGCTTTGCGAGGCATCAAGCATCTTGCCGAGGATGTTTTCCAAATGCCGGTGCAGCTTTGCAGGGCGCAGAATGTTTCCGGAGTCGCGAGTGCTTTTGAAAACCCGCAGTATTCTACAGCGGTCGGACTGGTGAAGTATGCTCAAGCGACCATTGGCGATGAGGGAGGCGGCTGGCTGGATTGGTTCAAACGTTGGTTTTAACGATGCAAACTCATGATTGAAATTACACGCTCCACTTCCCACGTTTCACCCACGATCAAGGTGGTCGGTCTTGGCGGGGCCGGCGGAAACGTGCTCGATCGGCTGGTGCTCGATGGCTTCGATGCTGCTTGCGCGGTGGCGATGAACACGGATGTGCAAACGTTGAACGGCAGTGTGGCAGGCGAAAAGGTTCACCTTGGGCCCACTACATCACGCGGGCTTGGTTCTGGCGGAGATCCGGAGGTTGGATATGCTGCGGCGGAGGAGAGCACCGACGAAATAGTAGCGGCAATCTCGGGTGCTCAGATGGTTTTTATTTGCGCGGGACTGGGCGGTGGAACGGGGAGCGGGGCGGCACCGCTTGTTGCGCATTTGGCGAGAAAGGCTGGTGCGATGGTGATTGTGTTTGTGACGCTCCCATTTTCGTTTGAGGGGAAACGGCGCAATACGCAGGCAATGGAGGCACTGGCGCAGATAGAGGGACAGGCAGATTTAGTCGTGTGCTTTGAAAATGATCGCATGGGCGAGTCGTCGTCGCCGTCATCGGGAATCCAGCAGGCGTTTGTGACGACGGATGCGATTTTAAGTCAGAGCATTCGTTCGATTGCAGGCTTGGTTGGGCAGCGCGGGTGGGTGGCTGTGGGACTGGATGATCTGGCGGTGGTTTTGCGGCGTCAGCAGGCGCGGGCTCTTTTTGGGTATGGTGAAAGCGAAGGAGCGAATCGTGCACATGAGGCGCTGGAGCGAGCGTTGCGCTGTCCTTTGATGGATAAAGGGCGGATGCTTGCCGAGGCGCAGGCGGTGCTGGTGCATGTGACCGGCGGTCCCGACCTTACTCTCAACGAAGTGAGTGTGATGATGGAAGAGTTCAATCGTCACATCAGCGATGGCACTCGCATCAACTTTGGTGTGACAACTGATGCACGGCACGGACGCCGGCTGGGTGTTTCGATTTTGAGTTCAACGGGCGATGCAGTGGTGGTTCCACAATCGAGACCCGCACTACAGAAGCAGGTGGTCGTTGAGAAAAAGGAAGCCCCTCCTGCAAAAGAGCAGGCGCTGGTTTTCGAAGCAGATCAAGAGCCGGAGCCCTTTGAGGAATTGGAGGAACCGCAGCCAGTGAAGGCGCCTGCCAAAATCACTTCGCAAACTGCGCCGGCGAAAGCTGCTCCTGCGAAGAAGGAGGAAAAGGCGGAGCAAATGTCACTGGAGCCGGTCAACCGCGGGCGTTTTGACAAAGGCGAACCTACCATCGTGGACGGCGAGGATTTGGATGTTCCCACCTTTTTGCGTAAAAATCTGAAGGTGAAGTGAAGGCCGATTAGAAAGATATTTTACGGCGTGACGACGCGGTAGAATCTACTGCTAGTGCCCGAGATATCGGAGTAGTTAATGGTCTGTTGGGAGGAGGTGGCCGGGTAGGATTGGAGTGTGGTCCAATTGGTGTCGGCGAGGGAGTTTTTGTATTGGATGGTGTAAGATTTGTAGGGCTGCGCCGTGAAGGTGATGGTGCGGTTTGAGGGTGATCCTGAGATGGAGACGTTGAATTTGCTGGCAGCGTTGTTGGGGTCGGTGCCTGC
>CANJNZ010000023.1 GCA_947476045.1 Chthoniobacteraceae bacterium | reverse complement strand
CGCTGCACAGAACTTTGCAACTTCTGAGTGTCCATCCATTTGAGAAAATGCCTCTCCATGAACTACTTGCAAAACATGACTTCAACCCTTTGACACCGCAAGATTGCAACCAATTACTACTGTGGTAGTTACTGCCGGACACTCGTGAGGAGAAAAGATAGATTTTCGGCGCACTCACCTATAGGTCTCATAGCTACCTTTTAAACTGTGATTTCCTCATTAAATCGTATATGTGATTTCTCCGCGTTTCCGCCCGCCCTCAATTATTGCAACATACAATTTCCCTATCGCATTTCACCCCGGTTTGATGGCGTGTTGACGGGGCTGCGTTGACGGCGCGACAACCAATCACTGTTGAATGAAACCGAGGATGCTTCTTTTACTTGCTGCGAGTCTTTTCATCGGGGGCGTCCATGCCGCTGACTGGCCGCGGCTGCTCGGGCCGGCGGATAATGCGACTTCGCCGGAGACGAAGCTTTTGCGCGAGCTGCCGAAGGACGGACCGCGTGTGCTTTGGCAGGTGGAAAAGGGGAGCGGGTTTGGCGGGCCGGCGATTGTCGGCGGGCGGTGTGTGATTTTTCATCGGGTGGACGGACGCGAGGTCGTGCAGTGTCTCGACGCGGAGAGCGGGAAGGGGATGTGGAAATACGACTACGAGGCGCAGTATCGTCCGCGCTACGGCGGGAGCGAGGGGCCGCGCACGAGTCCGGTGATTGCGGACGGACGGGTGTTCACTTTCGGCATCACGGCGCAACTCACGGCGCTGGATATCGCGACGGGCAAGGTGCTGTGGCAGCGCGATTGCGTGCGGGATTTTGCGATGGGCAAGGCGTTCTTCGGCTATGGCTCGACGCCGCTGGTGCTCGGGCAGCGGCTCATCGTGCAGGTGGGCGGAAAAGTGGACGGTGCGCCTGCGAATACCGTTGCGCTCGATGTGGCGACGGGCAAAACGCTGTGGGCCGCGAAGCACGAGTGGGGCGCGAGCTACGCTTCGCCGGTGCCTGCGAAAATCCACGGGCGCGATTGCGTGCTGGCGTTTGCCGGTGGCGAGAGCCGACCGCCGACGGGCGGGCTGATCGTGATGGATGCCGCCGATGGCAAAGTGCTGTCCGCTTTCCCGCATCGCGCGAGCGTCGCGGAATCGGTGAATGCGTCGTCGCCGGTGCTAAGCGGTGCGCGGGTGTTTGTGTCGGAGGCATACACGGCGGGCGGCGTGTGTGTGGAGATCGCGCCCGATTTTTCGGCGAAGCCCGCATGGAGCGCGGAGAACACGGGCATCTACTGGATGACGCCGCTCGTGCTCGACGGACATCTCTACGCCAGCGCGGGGCAGAGCGAGCGGCTGGCGGAATTTGTCTGCCACGAAATCGCGACGGGCAAAGAAAAGTGGCGCACGGATCTCGGCGGGGACTTTGGCCGCGCGAGTCTTTTGCAAACGGAGGCGGGCGTGCTGTGCCTCGGGGAATTCGGCGACCTCGCGTGGCTCGAACTTTCGCCCTCTGGCGCAAAAATCCGTTCGCGCTGCCGGCTTTTCCACGCGCCGGAGACGTGGACGTTGCCCGCGCTCGCGAATGGCCGTCTTTACGTGAGCCAGAACGAGCGCGGTGATGGCGGGACAAAGCCGCGCATCATCTGCTACGATCTGCGTGGCGAATGAACATCGTTTTACTCACACCGGGCACGGGCAGCTACCACTGCGGCGTGTGCATGCGCGACAATGCGCTGGCGAAGGAACTCATCCGCCAGGGCCATTGCGCGGTGATGCTGCCGATGTATCTCCCGCTCACGCTCGATGAAGACGCCGCCTCGCCTGAGTCGCCGATTTTCTTCGGGGGCGTGAGCACTTTCCTCCGCGAGAAATCGCGCATCTTCCGAGCGATGCCGCGCTGGCTGGATCGCGCGCTGAGTGCGCGGTGGTTGTTGAAATTGCTCGCGGGTCGCGCAGCGAAGACCGGCGGTCCGGCGGTGGCGGAGATGATGCTCTCGATGTTGCGCGGCGAGGAGGGGAATCAGTCTTCAGAAATCGAGGCGCTGATTGCGTGGCTGCGCGTGGCGTTCGACGGAGCGAAGCCCGACGCCATCTGGCTCTCCTCTGCGCTGCAAGCCGGACTCGCGCGTCGGCTGCGCGCGGAGCTGGGCGTGCCGGTGATCGGTTTTCTACAAGGCGAGGATACTTTCCTCGACGGCCTCGGCCCAAGCGCCGCTCAAGTGTGGACGCTGCTCGCCGAGCGGATGCGCGACGCGAGCGTGTGGGTCGCACCGAGCCGATACTTCGCCGAATTGATGGCAAAACGTCTTCGCTACAGCACAGATGAAGCCGCGCGCAGAATCCAGGTGGTGCCGAATGGCGTGGCAATTCTCAATCAGTCACCAGTCACCAGTCACCAGTCACCCACCATCGGCTATCTCGCGCGCTTCGTGCCGGGCAAAGGCATCGGCCTGCTCATCGAAGCGTTCATCCTTTTGAAAAAACGGATGCCCGAAGCACGCCTCCGCTTCGCAGGCTCGATGACTGCCGACGACGCCAGCTACGTGGAAAAACTGAAGGCCCGGCTGCGCGAAGCCGGATGCGCCGATGCGGTCGAGTGGCTGCCGAATGTCTCTCGCGATGAGAAGGCGGCATTCCTCGCGAGCCTCGATGTCTTCAGCACTCCGGCGACTTACAGCGAAGCGTTCGGGCTTTATGTGATCGAGGCGATGGCTGCGGGCGTGCCAGTCGTGCAACCGCGCGCGTCAGCATTCCCCGAGATCATCGAAGCCACGGGCGGCGGCGTGCTTTTTGATCTCGCTGAAAACGAACACGCCTCCGTCGAAAATCTCGCAGCTGCGCTGGAGAATCTCCTTCGCAATCCCGACGAAGCCCGCGCCATCGGTGAGCGCGGACGCATCGCCGTGCAGCGTGATTTTTCCATGGCAAAGCTCGCCGAACGCATGTGCGCGCTGACTTCCTCCTTTTCTCCCGGCGCTGGCTCCGCTTAGCTTCCGCCAGATGTCCTACGAATTCACTCTAACACACCGCGTCGAATTTTCCGAAACGGACATGGCGGGCATCGTGCATTTCGCAAATTTTTTCCGCATGATGGAGAACACCGAGCACGCATTTTTCCGTGCGCTCGGCTTTAGCATCCATGCTCAGGAGGGAGTGAAAGCCGTAGGCTGGCCGCGTGTGAGCGCGACGTGCGAATACCTGCGCCCGCTGCGTTTCGAGGAGGTTGTGGATGTGCAACTCATCATCACCGAGATTCGCCCGCGTAGCATCCGCTACGTGTTTCGCTTTTGGAAAAAAGACACGCTCACCCGCGTCGAGGTCGCCCGTGGCGGCATGACCACCGTCTGCGCCAGCGTGGACAAGGCAACCGGCCAAATCGCAGCCGTGCCGATTCCCGAACTGATCCGCGCCAAACTCGCCGAGGCACCGGCGGAATTACTGCCGCCATCCGTGGGCTTGAAGTCCTCGCCATCGCCAGCAAAGTTTAGCGCCGCTCGCGAGTTAAAGAAGGAGACGACGCCACGGAAACGCCGCCCGTCGAAGTAGAGAATTTTCACCGAACACCTTCGCAATCACTCAATGTCTCAACCACAAAACAAATCTATGACTTGGATCCTCTTCGCTTTTCTCACCGTCATCTGCTGGGGCGTTTATGGCGTCTATTTACATCGAGGACAGACCGAGATGGCTGACTTGGCGAATGGGCGCTGGAAGGCATTTCTCTTTGTCGGTTTCGCCTACGTGCTCGTCGCCGTGCTCGCACCGCTTTTCATGCTGCGCATGAACGGAGCCTCCACCAATTTCCTCGGCTATCCCGCTGCGGGAAAAATGTGGTCGCTCATCGCGGGAATCGTCGGTGCAGTCGGTGCGTTTGGCGTGCTGCTGGCCTTCGGCGCGGCACCACAGCCAAAGGCGGCTTACATCCCGGTCGTCATGTCCATCATCTTCGCCGGAGCACCCATCGTGAATGCGCTCGTCTCAATGTGGCAGCATCCACCGAGCGGCGGTTTGAGCGAGGTGAAGTGGCAGTTCTGGGCCGGCATCCTCATCGCCGCGATCGGCGGCAGCATGGTCGCGCTTTTCAAACCCGACGCCCCCGCCAAAAAGCCAGCGACACCACCGGCATCCGCCGAGGCGGCCAAACACTAATCCACGGTGCGAACGAGCGACGCCTACGCCACGAAGCTGCTATTCGTATGCAGCAGAAACCGTATGCGCAGCCTCACAGCGGAGAGGATATTTTCATCTATGGCTGGATACGAAGTCCGCTCGGCTGGCACTCAGCCGGATGCGCGCGTCGTCGTCACCGAGGGACACATTGGCTGGGCAGACGTGATTTTCGTGATGGAGAAATCGCACGCCAATCGGATGCGACTCAAGTTTCCAGGCGCGCTTGATGGCAAGCGGGTTGTGGCTCTGCATATACCGGACGACTACGAATTCATGCAGCCGGAACTTGTGGATGAGTTGCAGGCGAAAGTTGCGCAACATATGGAACTCCCCTGCGCATGAGTCAACTCGCCCAACTTCGCACGCTGCTCGCCGCCATCGCGGAGAATCCGTTTCAGCGCAAACGTCTCGCTGGCTTCGGCGAAATTGCGAGCATCGCGGACTTCACCGCGCGTGTCCCTTTCACCACGAAAGCCGACATCGTTGCCGACTTCGCGGCGCATCCGCCACACGGATCAAATCTCACTTTTCCCCGAGCGAGCTACACGCACTTTTGCCAGACGAGCGGAACCACCGCGCAACCACTCGTGATTCTCGACACGGCGGAGTCGTGGGACTGGATGCTCGATAGTTGGGCGCACATCTACCGTGCTGGTGGAATCGAGCCCGCCGCGGTCGTGTATTTCGCTTTTTCCTTCGGCCCGTTCCTCGGTTTTTGGACCGCATTCGAGGGCGCTGCGAAATACGGCTGCCTCTGCATTCCCGGCGGCGGACTGAGTAGCGCCGCCCGACTGCGCGCCATCGCCGAGAATCGCGCCGAAGTGCTTTGCTGCACGCCCACCTACGCGCTGCATCTCGCCGAGGTCGCCGCCTCCGAGCGCCTGCCGTTGCCAGATTGCGTGAGAAAAATCATCGTCGCAGGCGAGCCCGGTGGCAGTCTGCCGGAAGTGCGCAAACGTATCTCCGCAGCATGGCACGGTGCGGAAGTGCTGGATCACTACGGCATGACCGAAGTCGGCCCCGTGGCATTTCAACGCACGGGGGAAGCGAACACGCTGCGCATTTTGGAGGACAGATACTTTTCGGAAATCATCCACCCACAGACGCTCCAGCCCGGCGCAGTCGGTGAAATCGGCGAACTCGTCCTCACACCACTCGGTCGCACCGCATGGCCGTTACTTCGCTATCGCACCGGCGACCTCGTTCGACGTGGCGCGGACAGGCTGGAAGGCGGAATCCTAGGGCGCGCCGACGATATGCTCGTCATTCGTGGTGTGAACATTTACCCGAGCGCCGTGGATGCCGTCGTGCGCTCGATTCCCGAAGTCGCCGAATACCGAGTGACGGTCGCGAGTCGTGGTGAAATGCACGAACTCTCCGTGGACATCGAAACCACCGACGACACCGCCGCGAGCCGACTTGAGCGCGCCTTCACGGCAGCCTTCACCCTCCGCATACCAGTCACACGAGCGCCTTCGCTCCCGCGCTTCGAGTTAAAAGCACGCCGCTGGCAGCGGGAGTAGATTGATTTTTCTTCGCGGCTACGTGCGGCAGCCGAGGGTGAGAAGCACGTTGGCCCAAAGCGATTGATCCGCAGTCTGTATCGTCAGCACGTGGTCGGGCGACTCGACTGCTTCGTAAAAGTCCCATTTCAATACTGGATGTAGCGAGAGGTGTGGCGCTTCGCTCGCGAGCACCTTGCGGTATTCCTCCCAAACGGGCGGCTCGCCTTTTTGCGCGTAGGGATCATCGGCGGGGATGCCCATCGTGTTCACGTGATCCACCGGCAGCGCGCTCAGCAACGCACGCAGCACTTGCGCGACTGTGGGCACGCCGGGCGTGAGTTGAAGGCAGATGAGTTCCGCGTTGGGCCCGCGCTTGGTGGAGGCGGGATAGTTGCCATCAGCGATGAGGATTTTTGAGTGATGCCCGGCGCGTGCGGCGATGCGGAGGATTTCGGGATGGAGAAGCTGGGTTTTAAGCATGGTGAGAAATCAGGCGGTAAATTTGCGAAAGCTTTCGATGGTCTGTAGCGCGGCGGTGTCGGCGTCGGGGAGCGGGAGGATTTCCGCCGAGAGATAGCCGTCGTAACCAATCTCGCGCAGTGCGGCGACGATGGGTGCGGCGTTGGTGTGACCAAGGCCGATGGCGCGACGGTTTGAGTCGGCGAAATGAATGTGTCCGACGAGTGCGCCCGCAGCGCGGAGTGCGGCGGCGAGGTCGGCTTCCTCGATGTTCATGTGGAAGAGATCGGCGAGAATGCGGATGCGGGGCGTTTTCAACGTGCGCAGCCACGCAGCGGTGTCGGCGATGTTGTTGAAAAGATTCGTCTCGTAGCGATTGAGCGACTCGTAAAGGAGCTTCGTGCCGTGCGTGGCGGCGGCGTATTCGCCGAGGTCGTGGAGTGCTTCGCCGAGCCACTCCAGCGCCTGCTCACGGGTGACGCCATTTTCCACGCGCCCTTGCATGGAACCGATGATCGCAGGCGCACCAAAGCCACCAGCGAGATCAATAATCGAGCGGATGAAATCGCGTGCGTGCGCGCGGATTTCCGCATCGGGAGAAGTGAGCGTCCACTTGTGAATCACCCATCCGCCGCCGCTGCCGATAGCGGCGACTTTCAGGTCGTGATGGTCGAGCAGCCCCTGCAACTCCGCGATGTCCACGGCATTCGCCGCCGGTGGAAAAATCTCGACCGCATCGAAGCCAAGCGCTGCCGCCCGCGCGCAACCATCTGCAAGCCCCTCATGAAAAACAAACGGCCCGCTGCGAGCTTCGGGAACAAGGCAGATGGTGATGGCGGATTTCATTGGTGTTTAGCCCACGAAGAGCGGGCGGAGGTGGCGGGCGTAGAGCTTATGGAATCACATTCACGCCGCGCAGGCCGAAAAGCGGGGCGGCGGCGAGGAGGTGTTTGTCGTTGGAGTGGATTTCGGAGAAGCCGTTTTCCGCTGCTGTGGCGAGGTGAAGGGCGTCGGCGGCACGAAGACAGGTGGTGGCCGGGGCAGTGGCGAATGCTGCTTCCACGCGGTCGAGGACGGCGTCGGTGAGCGGGAGGAGGCGGATGATATCGGCGGCGATGTCGGCGTTGAATTGGGTGATGAGCCGCTGGTAGTCCGCGAGCGTGGCAACTCCTTCACGCACTTTTCGGAATGCGGCGGAGATGAATTCGGCCCTGCCGTGTTGGGCGGAGTGAATCTCGAATACTGTGGCGGCGTGGGCACGGACTTCGGGAGTCCCGGCCTCGGCCATCTGGAGCTTGAGCAGGTAAGTAGTGTCGTAATAGGCGACGGTCATCGGGCGTCGCGTTCTTCCGAGATGATCTGGGTGGAGTCGGTTCCGCCTGAAAAGGCTCCCGCTTTCATCATGGCTTCGTATTCGGGCAGGAGCTTCCGGCTTGCCCATTTCGATTGCCCAGCGGTGCTGGCAGGCGCGGGTTTTTTCTCCGCAGCGATGGCGCTTTCGAGCAGGTGGATGGTTTCCTGTGTGACTGACCGACGGTGGGCGGCTGCAATCTGCCGGAGTTTGGCGTGGAGGTCTTCGGGAAAGGATTCGATGACGAGTGCTGGCATAGTGTCGGAAGGGTAGCAAAAAGCTCTCTTCAGGCAAGCAGCCTTCTGGTGCGTTCTGCGATGTGCGGAGACTACCGCATCAGCCCACGAAGAGCGGGCGGAGGTGGCGGGCGTAGAGGTTTTCGGAGACGTTTTTCGCGACAATGGCTTCGTTGGCTTTCAGTAGGTCGAGGTAGGTTGCGCCTTTTTTGGCGGCGAGTTTGAATGAGACGTGCAGGAGCTGGCGGAGGCTGGGGTTGAATTCGGGATGGCCGGGGATGTGGCGGAGGGCGTTGGCGAATTGCGCGCTGCTCCATTTGCTGACGACGGCGGAGGAGGGGAGTTTGGCGCGGTCTATGTCAATGACACTGGCGTAGGGCGCGCAGAGTTCGTCCACGTGTTCGAGCGCGTAGGCGTAGATTTCCTTGCCGAGTGCGAGGCCGTCGCCGCCGGCTTCGGCGAGGCCGATCAGTTCCTCCAGCCATGTGGTGCCCGCTGTTTTTACATGGACGCCTGCGCCGGTGCGCGCAAGGGCGCGGCGGATGATGGGGTAGAGGGAAAATTTATCCGAGCCGCTGTGGACGCTGAGTTTGAGATTTTTCGGCAGACCGTAGAGCGCGACGGCGTGGGCGATGACGGCGAGGTCGTCGTTGAACTCGCGCTCGAACTGCACGAGGTCGCCGACGTAGTCCACGCCTTTGTTGAAGCGGCCAGTGAATTTCGGCGCGATGGTCTGCGCGGGCACTCGTGCGTCTGCGAGGGCGGCGAGGATGACGAGCAGTTCCGGCGGTGTCTGCGGCGAGTCGGTTTCATCCATCGAGACCTCGGCGATGAAGTGGCGTTTGCCGATTTTATGCGCGATATGGCGGTAAATTTCACCTGCGTCGTGGGCGGCGCGGAGATACTTGCCTGCGATGCGAACGATGTCTTCTTCGGTGGTGTGAAAGGCCGCGCTCACTCCAGTGATGTTGTGCGTGCCGATCAATTCCGAGTGGCGCATGACGAACGCCTGCACGTCCTTCGCTTCCGCCGGCTGGCCGATGCTGTCGGCGACATCTATTGTAAAAAAATCAGACGAATCGAGAAAGCGATCCACGGTTTCGAGGCGGATATGGTCGGCATCCACGTGCCAGCCCTTTTTCCAATCGAGCGCCTCGACTGCGGCCTTCGCGGCGGCGAGCACTGATGCAGGTTCGCTGCCGATGAAGGTGTGTTCGCGGTTGGATTTGTTCCAAACGGGAATGACATCCACGCCGTCCGCGGCGATTAGCTGGCAGGCGCGGAGCTGGGCTTTGGCCTGATGAGCGAAGCGGTCGCCTACTCCGATGGTGAATTTTTCGAGCGTCAACATGAGATGCGGACGCTATGTCGCAGGCGGGTAGCGCGGCAAGAGCGTTGGCAGGGCGCACAGTCTTTTTGCGATGGCGCTTGAACAAGGGCCCCCCTCGCGTGTCTCATCCGCCGCCATGTTCCGAACCATCGTCCTCGCCTGTGCGCTCTCGCTGCCATTGTCCGCCGTTGCGCAGAAAAAGAAAAACGAAGCAACGCCCGCCAAGGTCACGGCTGTGAAGTCAACGCTGAAGCCGCTCGCTTTCACCGAATACGATCTGCCGAACGGGCTGCATGTGATTCTTCACGAAAATCACGCCGCACCAGTGGTCGCGACTTACGTGCTCTACCACGTGGGCAGCAAGGACGAGCGCAGTGACCGCACGGGGTTCGCGCATTTTTTTGAGCACTTGATGTTTGAGGGTAGCGACAACATCCCGCGTGCGAAGATAGACAAATTGATCTCGGGTGCTGGCGGTATCTTGAACGCGAGCACGTCTTTTGATCGGACGGATTATTTTTTTAGTCTGCCATCGAACCAACTGAAGCTCGCACTGTGGATCGAGAGCGAGCGGATGATGCACAACCGCATTGATGAAACGGGCGTGGAGACGCAGCGCAAGGTGGTGAAGGAGGAACGCCGGATGCGCTACGACAACCAGCCTTACGGTTCGCTTTACGAAAAACTGTGCGGGCTTGTGTTCAAGGACACTCCGTATTCGTGGACGCCCATCGGCTCGGTGCAATATATTGACCAGGCGAAGATTGAAGAGTTTCGCGAGTTTTGGAAACAATACTATCTGCCGAACAACGCGACGCTCGCCATCGCGGGTGACATCAACATCGAGGAAACGAAGAAGCTGGTTGCGGATTACTTCGGCGGAATTGCAAAGGGCACGCCGCCGCCGCGCCCGACCGTGAAAGTGACGCCACCCAAGGGACCTCAGATTCTCGACGTGAAGGAGGACAAAACGCCGCTGCCCGCGTCGCTCCATGCATGGCACGCTTGCACGATGAATGACCCCGACTCCTACGCGCTCGACCTTCTCGCGAACGTGATGGCGAGCGGCCGCAGTTCGCGGCTGTATCGTCGGCTTGTGGACAAAGAGCAGGTCGCTCTGAATGCGGAGGCTTTTCCGATGCTGTTTGAAAAGTCGGGAGTGCTCGGCGTTTTTGCCACTGGCCAGCGCGGAGTCACGCTGGAGCAACTCGACAAGCTCATCACCGAGGAGGTGGAGAAAGTGAAGAGCGAGGGTGTGAGCGAGGAGGAATTTGCGAAAGCTCTGAATCAAAAGGAGGATGAGATCTCCAATGAGAACGGCACGATGCTCGCACGTGCTAAGAATCTCGCGAATGCGCATCTTTTCCACGGCGGCACCGCCGAGGTGAACAAGGAATTGGAGCGCTATCTCGCTGTGAAACGCGCGGATCTTCAGCGCGTGGCGAAGAAGTATTTCGCAGCCGACAAAGTCTATATCCTCCACTACCCGCCGCCGGAGCCGAAGGCAGAGAGCGACGATGGCAATCCCGCCGATGGGAAGGGACAGAGTGAAGAAGACCTTCGTAAACGCAAACGCGCCGTCATTCCGCCAGTCAAAAAGTAGTCATGAATCTCCAATCTATTTTCGCCATGCGCCGCATACTTCCATTTCTCTCACTCGTCCTTTTCACACCAGCTCTGCACGCGGAAGTGGATCGCACGAAAAAACCCGAGCCGGGCCCGGCACCCGAGGCTTCGTTTCCTGATTTCACCACGAAAGAACTGCCGAACGGTTTGAAGGTTTTCGTGATCGAGGACGACCGCAAGCCGACGATCACGCTGCGCCTCGTTGTGAAGGCGGGCAATTCGTATGATGGCGACAAAGCGGGCAAAGCGGACTTCGTCGCTGGACTGCTGAATCGCGGCACGGCGAAGCTCGACGCGTCGGCTTTTGCGAAGGCGGTGGACTCGCTCGGCGCGACGCTCGAAGCCAGTGCGGGGCCGGACTCAATGGCGGTGACGACGAGCGGACTGGTGAAATTCACCGACTCACTGCTGGAGCTTTTCGCGGACGCAGTGATGCATCCTGTTTTCCCGGCGGAGCAATTCGCCAAGGAGCAGAAGCGCACACTTTCATCGCTCATGGCGCAGAAGAAAAATCCGTCGGCACTCGCGGGAAAGCTGATGACGAAGGTGCTTTTTGCGGGGCATTTCTACGGACAAATCACAACACCGGAGAGCGTGCAGGCGATTAAGCGCGATGAAGTCGCTGCGTATCATGCGATGTGGTTTGCGCCAAACAACGCGAGCCTCGCCATTGTCGGCGACGTGAAGGCGGCTGATATTCTGCCCAAGATCGAAAAGGCATTCGGTGCTTGGGAAAAGAAGGACGTGCCGATGTTGAAGCGGGCCGGTGCCGAACAGGTGAAAGGGCTGACGATTCATCTGCTCGACAGGCCCGGAAGCGTGCAGAGCAACGTCATTGTCTGCCGTCAGGGCCCGCCTAGAAACAACCCTGACCTCGCCGAGATGAATGTGATGAACAGCATCCTCGGTGGCGGATTCAGCGGCCGCCTTTTCCAGAACCTCCGTGAAAAACACGGTTACACCTACGGCAGCAGCAGCGCGTTTGGTTACAATCAATACGCCGGTTATTTCCAAGCCACAGCCGAGACGCGCAACGAAGTGACCGCGCCAGCCGTGAAGGAAATCCTCGCCGAGATGAACCGGATGCGTGACGAAGCCGTCGGCGCGGACGAACTGGAATTGCAGCGTCAATACAACGTCGGCAACTACCTCCTCTCGCTGGAGAACGCGGGCCGCGTCGCCACGCGCGTGCAGGACATCGAGTTTTACGGACTGCCAGCTGATTTCTACAAAACGTATGCGAAGCGCATGTCCGCCGTGGACGCCGCGAAAGTCACGGAACTCGCGAAGAAATATCTCAGCACCGAGGACGTCGCGATTGTTGTCGTTGGTGAGGCAGCGCAAGTCGCGCCCGAACTAGAAAAAATCGGCACCGTCATTCGTTACGACGCTGACTTCAATGTGGTGAAGTAGCCGCAGGGTGTGTCCGATTTCACATCAAGATTCAGACTGAGGATTGTCGCGGGCCAAGGTTCTCCGTGAGTCATCTTTTGCCGATCACCGTCGGGCGGCGGAAGCGTTCAACCGTCTCAAGATGGTCGAGCGTGTAGTGCAGGCCGCGACTTTCGTGGCGGAGCAGCGCGCTGTCCACGATGAGCGACGCCACGGCGACGAGATTGCGCAGTTCGAGCAGGTCGGTCGTGACTTTGAAGTCCCAGTAAAACTCCTGAATCTCGGCGGCCAGATTGCGCAGGCGCGTCGCGGCGCGCTGGAGGCGTTTGTCCGTGCGGACGATGCCCACGTAGTCCCACATCAGGCGGCGGATTTCGTCCCAGTTGTGGTAAATCACCACCAGCTCATCCACATCGGTCGCTTCGCCGCTTTTCCACTCGGGCAACTCCGGCACCGCATCGGCGGGCGGCTGCCATGTGGTGAGGGCGAGCGCGGCGCGATGTGCGAGCACCACGGCTTCGAGCAGTGAATTACTCGCCAGACGATTCGCACCGTGCAGACCGGTGCAGGCCACTTCGCCGATGGCGAAAAGACCCGGCACCGTGCTTGCACCGTCCGCATCCGTAGCCACGCCGCCGCATTGATAGTGCGCCGCCGGGACGACCGGGATGGGCTGTCGCGTGATGTCGAGGCCGAGCGCGAGACAGCGCTCGTAGATCGTCGGGAAATGCGAGCGCACGAACTCCGCCGGCTTGTGCGAAATATCCACGAACACACACGGCGCGCCCGTGCGCTTCATCTCCGCATCCATCGCACGTGCCACGATGTCGCGCGGGGCGAGCGCACCGCGCTTGTCGTATTTGTGCATGAACTCCCGCCCGTCTTTATCCACGAGCCGACCGCCCTCGCCGCGCACCGCTTCGCTGATGAGGAAAGTGCGCGCCTCGGGGTGAAAAAGACACGTCGGGTGAAACTGGATAAACTCCATGTTTGCGATTTGCGCCCCCGCGCGCCACGCCATCGCCACACCGTCGCCCGTCGCGATGTTCGGGTTCGTCGTGTAGAGATACACCTTTCCGCAACCACCCGTCGCCAGCACCAGCCTGTCGCTGCGCACCGTCAGCACATCGCCCGTCGCCTCGTGCAAAACATACACACCCACGCAGCGGTCGGGCCCTGCGTGACCGAGCTTGCGCAGCGTCAGCAAATCCACCGCCATGTGATTTTCCAGCAAAGTGATTCGCGGCTCGCGCGAAACCGCATCCAGCAGCGCCCGCTCGATTTCGCGCCCCGTCGCATCGCGCGCGTGCAGGATGCGCCGTGCGCTGTGACCGCCCTCGCGCGTGAGATCCGGCGCGCCGTTCGCCTGTTGGTCAAACTGCACACCAATCTCCATCAACTCGCGGATGCGCTCCGGCCCGTCGCGCACGATACCGCGCACCACCGCCTCGTCGCAAAGCCCCGCGCCCGCATCCAGCGTATCACGCACATGCGCCTCAAACGAATCCGCCTCATCCGTCACCGCCGCAATCCCGCCCTGCGCCCACGCCGTATTCGTCTCCGCCTTCGCCTTCTTGGTAATGATGGCCACGCTCCCCCGGCGCGCCGCCTTCAGCGCAAAGCTCAGCCCCGCGATCCCGCTGCCGATGATGACGTAGTCGAATTGAAGCATCCCCGCTCTGTGCCCACTCCCCCGCAGAAAGACAAGAATCCGTCGGGAAAAGACGCATCGCGCGAAGCATCGAACAGCAAGATGGGAGAGTTCCCGTGCCTTACTTCGGCGGGGTTCTGCTCCCATCGGGGAAAGTGATGGTGGTATTCGGCAGGGCGGCACCCACTTCACGCAGCGCAGCGTTGGAGATGTTTATGGAGAAGCTGAGATCGAGCGATTGTAAACCGGTGAGCTTCTTAAGCGCGTCCACGTTTTGAAGGGCGTGGCAACTATTGAGGTCGAGAAACTGCAATCCAGCGAGTTCCTTCAGTCCGTCCACATTTTGCAGGGCGTCACAGCCGCTGAGGTCGAGATTATTCAATCCAGTAAGCCATTTCAGCGCGTCCACATTTCGCAGGACACTACAATCCCTTAGTTTAAGCGATTGTAATCCTGTAAGTTCCTTCAGGACGCCCGCTGTTTGCAAGGCGTCGCAACCACTCAGGTCGAGATATTGTAATCTTTTGAGGCCTCTCAGCGCATCCACGTTTTTTACAAAGGGGCAATAGCAGATGGTGAGCTTTTGCAACTTGGTGAGTTTTTGCAACGCGTCTACACTTTGCAGATCATAGAGGCGGTTAAGGTCGAGGTCTCGAAGCTCAGTGAGTTCCCTCAACACACTTACACTTTCCAAAGCATTGCAATCTTTGAGGGTGAGTTTTTGCAACCCAGTGTTTCCTTCAAGTCCATCTATGTTTTGGATGACATGACAATCGTGAAGTTCGAGTTCTTGCAGGCTGCTAAGTCCCTTCAAGAAATCTATGCTTTCACACTTCGATGCGCTCAAATCCGTTGGACGAAGGCGGTGGATTAAACTGCTGTAGCGCCCAAGGTCAGGGGCCTCTCCAAGACTTAGAATACGCGGGTGTGCAGTCCACGTCTCCTTGCGCAGTGCAGCGCGCCAATCCTGCCGGATCAAACTGAGTGTGTCTTCGCTTTGCCAAGCAAATCCTGTCGCTTCAACCTCGCGGATGGCGGCACGGTAGTCGTATGCGCGCCATGCTTCGTAACCGCAGGCGGCGAGCAACAGCGTGAACAGCCAACAACCTGGATGCCAAAGGCGAAGGCGGCGATGGGAGTTCACTGGAGGTTCTTCTTTCACCAAATGTCTGTGTGTCCCTCACACCGTCGCATGGCAAGACAGGAGGCGAGCGGCGACTGGTTACCTGAGTTGCAGATTATCAATGAGGCGCGTGGTGCCGAGGAAGACGGCGAGGGCGATGGTGGTGGGGTTTTTCACGGTGCGGATGGAGGCGAGGGTGTCGTCGTCAACTATCTCGATGTAGTCCACACGGGCGAGCGGGGCGGTGGCGATTTGCTTTTCCACGATGCGGCGGAGTTTGGCGGCGCTGCGTTCGCCTTTTGCAAATGCGTCGTGCGTGGCGAGCAGGGCGCGGCGGAGGACGGGGGCTTGTGTGCGTTCGGCGGGGGAGAGGTAGGTGTTGCGCGAGCTGAGGGCGAGGCCGTCGGGTTCGCGGACGGTTTCGGCGAAGTCGAGGCGGACGGGGAGATCGAGGTCGCGCACCATGCGGGCGATGACGCGGCATTGCTGGAAGTCCTTTCGCCCAAACACGGCGATGTCGGGCTGGGTGATGGTGAACAGTTTCAGGACGACGGTGCAGACGCCGCGAAAGTGGCCGGGCCGCGATGCGCCGCAGAGGGGGAGGGAGACGGCGTGTTCGTCCACGAACGTGGAGAATCCTTCGGGATACATTTCGCCGGGTGTGGGGTGAAAGATGGCGTCGGCCCCGCAGGTGCGGGCGAGTTTCACGTCGGCGGCGAAGGGGCGGGGGTAGCGCGAGAGGTCTTCCTTCGGGCCGAATTGCGTGGGATTCACAAAGATGGTGACGATGACGGTGCCGCGTTTGCCGGCGAGTTTGCGGGCGCGTTGGATTAAAGCTCCGTGCCCGGCGTGGAGCGCGCCCATCGTGGGGACGAGGACGACGGAGCCGGTGCATTTTGCACGGTAACGACGGGTGGCGGCGATGGTAGTGAGAATGCGCACAAATGCGGGGTAGCGCGGATGGGTAATCGTTGTCGAATGTCGAATGACGATTGACGGCGGGGCGGTGTCCTACTTTTATGCGCGCCCATTTTTAAAAAGAAACACATACTATGATCAAAATCGGCATTAACGGCTTCGGGCGCATCGGTCGCCTGGTATTTCGCGCAATCTGTGACCAGGGGCTTCTCGGCAAAGAGATCCAAGTCGTCGCGGTCAACGACCTCGTTCCAGCGGACAATCTTGCATACCTCGTGAAATACGATTCCACGCAGGGCAGGGCGAAGGAGGAAGTTTTCAGCAAGAAGTCGTCGCCTGATTTGGCAGAGGACGATTTGCTCATGGTGGACGGACACGAAATCAAATGCCTAGCCGTGAAGGAAGGCCCAGCCGCTTTGCCATGGAAGGCGCTCGGCGTGGACATCGTCATCGAGAGCACAGGGCTTTTTGTGGACGCTGAAAAAGCTAAGGGCCACATCACCGCTGGCGCGAAGAAAGTCATCATAAGCGCGCCCGGCAAGAATGAGGACATCACGGTCGTCATGGGTGTGAACCACGAGAAGTATGAGGCGGCGAAGCACCACATCATTTCCAACGCAAGCTGCACCACGAACTGCCTTGCGCCCGTCGTGCATGTGTTGCTGAAGGAAGGCTTCGGCGTCGAGGAAGGTCTGATGACGACCATCCACAGCTACACCGCCACGCAGAAGACTGTGGACGCTCCAAGCAAGAAGGACTGGAAGGGTGGACGCAGCGCGGCCATCAACATCATCCCATCCAGCACCGGCGCTGCAAAGGCTGTCGGCCTCGCCATTCCCGAAGTGAAGGGCAAACTCACCGGCATGTCGTTCCGCGTTCCGACGCCGACCGTTTCCGTCGTGGACCTCACCGTGAAGACCACCAAGGAAACCAGCTACAAGGACATCTGCGCGGCCATGAAGAAAGCCAGCGAGACCTACATGAAAGGCATCCTCGCTTACACCACCGACGAAGTGGTCAGCACCGATTTCATCCACGACAGCCACAGCTCCATTTTTGATGCGGGCAGCGGCATTGAGTTGAACAGCAAGTTTTTCAAACTCGTGAGTTGGTATGACAACGAGTGGGGCTACAGCAACCGCTGCGTGGATCTCGTAAAATACATCGTGAGCAAAGGGCTGTAATCGCCGCCGGATGATTTATCCCGACTGGCTCCAGCTCAAATACACGATGCTCGGCGTGGGGCTGCTGCTGGTCGTCGGGCATTTGCTCGCACTGGTGAAGGCGAAGGCTGCGCAGGATTGGCTGCGCGCCTTCCCTCGCAGCAGGGAGGCGGGTGTGGTGTTATCCATCGCAGCAGGCGCATGGTTTTTCATGCTCGTGAAGTTGATGGATCTTGGCGAGTTCAGCACATGGCGGGAAACTGTGCTCATGCTCACGCCGGTAGCGACGGTGCTCTCCATTCTCTACATGCGCGATTTTCTCGCCGTGCGCGCACTGGGAACGCTCGTGCTGCTCGCTGCGGAGCCACTGCTGGAATCAGCCTTCATGCGCCCGGAGCAAATTCGTCTCCTGCTCGTGTCGCTCGTATATGTCTGGGTGCTTTTCGCGATGTTCTGGGTGGGGATGCCCTACACGCTTCGTAACCAAATCACTTGGGTGACAGCCTCCGAAAAACGCTGGCGAGCCGCAGCTTTCACCGGGCTCGCCTATGGAACGTTGATTTGTATCGGCGGGCTACTTGTTCGATGAGACCACGTCGTTCAGCTTGAAGATTGGCAGGAACATCGCGATGACGATACCACCGACAATAATACCGAGAACGACGATGAGCAGAGGTTCGAGCAAAGAGGTGAGAGCAGCGAGTGTCGCCTCAATTTCCTCGTCCCAAAAGTCCGCCATTTTTTCGAGCATGGTGTCAATTTTACCGGTGGCCTCACCTGCGGAAACCATGCGAAGCATCATTGGCGGGAAAATACTCTGACGGCTGAGCGCGGCAGTCAGGTGCTCGCCTTTTTCAACGTCGGTTGACACGCCACGAAGGGCATTGGTTACGACGCTATTTCCCGACGTATCGCCGACGATATGGAGCACTTCGAGGATGGGCACACCTGAGCGGATGAGCTGCGCAAAAGTGCGTGCGAAGCGCGTCATGCAGATTTTATGAGTGAGGGGACCAAAGACCGGGAGTTTCAGTTTCCAGCGATCCCATTGTTCTGCACCGCTCTTGCTTTTCACCCAAGCGCGGATGGAGTAGAAAATACCGACCATGATGCCGACGATGATATACCAGTAGCTGCGGATGAAATCCGAGAGGTCGATGAGGAACTGAGTCGGAGCTGGCAGTTTTGCGCCAAAGTCCGCGAAGATGGAACCGAACACCGGCACGACTTTCACGATCAGGAAGGTGGTAATGGCCAGCGCAATGCAGATGACGATGACGGGATAAGTCATGGCCGATTTCACTTTTTTGCGCAGCCGCTCGCTGTCTTCGAGGAAGCCTGCAAGCCGGTCGAGCACCTCAGCGAGCATACCGCCGGACTCACCGGCTTTCACCATTGAGATATATAGCCGATTAAAGATTTGCGGGTGTTTCGCGATGGACTCGTTGAAAGTTGCGCCGTCCTGCACGCATGCGCTCACTTCACCGATGATGCGGCGGAGGCCTGCCTGCTTTTTGGGGTCCGCCTGCTCAAACAAGGCGGTGAGAGACGTAATCAGTGGCAGACCCGCATCCACCATGGTTGCGAGCTGGCGCGTGAAGATGACCAAATCGGCGCTGGATACTTTTGCTTTTGCACGTGTGACCTTGCCTCCGGCCTTTTGCTGGATGGATAGCACCATGAGGCCGCGCCCCATCAATGTATTGATAGCGTTCTCCTCGTTCAGTCCTTCCTGAACTCCTGAGATCGTTTTTCCGTTTGTATCACGGGCTTGATAGGCAAATGTAAGCATAGCTTTGAGAAAAGCAGGCTGGGTGCCAGCGCAGTGCCGATTTTAGAAATTATGGCGTTTCGGGGTAAAATTACGCCAATTCCCGCACCACTCTCGCTGGGGTGCCGACGGCGAGGACGCCCGATGGGAGGGATTGCGTCACCACGCTTCCTGCGCCGACGACTGTGCCATCGCCGATACTCACGCCTTTAAGCACGGTCACGTGAGCACCGAGCCAGCAGCGAGCGCCGATTTTCACCGGGGCGGAAATGAGGGCGCCATCCGCAGGTCGTGCGCCGGGTCCGAAGCTGTGGTCGTGGTCGGTGATGTAGCAAAACGGGCCGATCATCGTGTCGTCGCCGATTTCGATACGCTCGCTGGCGTCGAACATCGTGCTCCGGTTCACGTAGCAGCGCGCGCCTATGGTGATTTGCGCGCTGCTGTTCGTGGCGAGAAGCGTGACACGCTCATCGAGTGCAGCGCCGTCGCCGAAAGACAGGCATTCCGCATGGACGGGACGCTCCATCCAAAAGGGCAGGCGCACTTTTCCTGCGAACTTGGCACCACGCAGACTCAGGCCCATTTTTTGCAAACGCGAAACCACTCCGCGAAGCACGCGCAGCCAGAGCTTGCAGAATGAACGGTGGGCGCTGACGAGAGGATTTGGCATGGCGATTACATCCAAGTCCCTCGCAGGTCCTGCGCCCAGCCCGGATTGCGTTGCCGGACGATTGTGAATGTCGCGAACAGCCGGTGCAGGAAAAATTTCCACGCAAGCCGTGCGCCGTGCATTCCGAGCACATCGCGCGCGACAATCCGCTGGTTCGCGATGCGCTGTCGCGCGAGACCGATGATATCGCGTTTCAGCGAATTGGTTCCTTCGCGATGGCTGCATCGCGCGTTCACGTGAAAGTAGAGCCGGTGTGTTTTTGCGATGCGCGCCGAGCAATGCACATCCTCCATGTAGCTGTAGCCATCGAAAGCCGGAAACCGCTCCCGCAAGAACGGCTCGCGCCGGTAAAACACGCAGCCGGAATTCAGCCACTGCGAGTGGATGAGTCCGTTCTCAGCAGGCTCCGTGTAGCAAGGCAGACAGTTGATCGCCGGGCCAAACAAGCGCCCGCCAAACGTCGGATGCGAGTAACCCGCTTGGAGTCGAAAATACAATCGCGTGAGTCGCGACGGAGCTGCCCGTTGGATTTCATCAATGCGCACTCCAACTCCGCCAACTTCGCCCGCGCTGTCCGTATCGAAAACTTCGCAAACCAGCGCGCACGTATCTGCGTAGAGCGTGATGTCATCATCCATGAAGCCCAGCACCTCGCTCGTCGGCGAGCAGAGTTCCGCGCCTTGGTTGCGCTGTTTCGCCGCGCTCTTCGCGTCGGAAAAAAACCAGCGCACCGGAAGTCGCGTGCTCCATTCCTCGCACAGCTTCTTCGTCCGCTCATCTCGCGATGAATCCACGACCACGATCTCCGCAGGCCGGCGCGTCTGTTTTTCCACGCCAGCCAGCGTCACGGCGAGATCCTCCGGGCGCTCAAACGTCGCGATGATGAGGCTGTATGCGTGCATTGGAGCGCGCATAAAAGCCGCCCGTGTGCCATCCGCAAAGTGCTTTCGTTTCGCGGGCGCTTGCCACATTCGCGCGCAGCGCCTAAACCGCGCGCCCATGCCGCGACCAAATTCACCCGGCTGGCTCGTCGTCCTCGAAGGAATTGACGGTGCCGGCAAAAGCACCGTCCTTCGCCGAATCGCCGAGCACTGCGCCGCTCGCGGCATCCCGTGCGTCACCAGCGGCGAGCCGACACGCGGGCAGTGGGGAATGAAACTCCGCCAGAGCATGAGCGAAGGCCGACTCACACTCGACGAGGAACTCGCTCTGTTTTTGAAAGACCGCGCCGAGCACATCGCAACCCTCATCGCACCTGCGCTGGCTGAGGGAAAAGTCGTCCTGCTCGACCGCTACTACATTTCCACAGCCGCCTATCAGGGTGCGCGCGGAGCTGATCCGGTGTGGATTCTGAGTGAGAACGAAAAGTTTGCTCCGAAACCCGATCTCGTCCTGCTGCTCGATTTCGATCCCGCTGGAGGACTCGACCGCATCCGCGCGCGTGGCGATGCACCAAATACCTTCGAGGAACTCCAGTCCCTTCGGGAAGTCCGCCGCATTTTCCTCTCGCTGGAACGACCTTTTATCCGCCGCGTGGATGCTGCGCATTCTTCCGAAGAGGTGTGGCAGCAGTGCCGTGAAATTTTCGACTCCGTGGTTCAGTAGGGAGCAAGTAGAACACTCACACGATGACCGAACAGCCCGCCACGAATCGCCTCGCCCACGCCCGGCTCTACGGGATTCTCGATCTCGGATACGTCGCGCCTGCCGACTTGGAGCTTGTTGCGGAGCAGATGTGCGCAGGCGGTGTGGATTTGATTCAGCTCCGCGCAAAAGGATTTTCCGAACACGACATCGAGAGCTTCGCCAATCGCGTCGCGCCCATCGTGCAAGGCGCGGGCGTGCCGTTCATCCTGAATGATCACCCCGAACTCGTCCCCAGCGTCGGTGCCGACGGCGCGCATGTCGGACAGGACGATCTCGATATCGCCGACGCCCGCTGGCGTGCAGGTCGCGCGCTCGCAGGTGAAGTGCCGCCGCCCATCATCGGCAAAAGCACGCACTCGATTGAGCAGGCGGTCGCTGCCGCCGAGTCGGGCGCGGACTACATCGGCTTCGGCCCGCTCTTTCCCACGCCGACCAAAGCAGGCCGCCCCGCCATCGGCCTTGCAGAAATCGCGCGTGTGCACGAGTTGGTAAATATCCCGATCTTTTGCATCGGAGGCATCAAGCTGGAGAATCTCGACGCTGTGCTCGCCGCAGGTGCGCGGCGTGTGGTCATCGTCAGCGGCATCCTGCAAGCGCCGGACATCGCCGCCTATTGCCGCGAGGTGAAAGCACGCCTCGCGCGCGGCTAGGATTTCCGCCAGTAGTCCGGCAGGTTCGGCTTCGTCTCGCGGAGGATTTCCAGCAGCGCCTTGCGGTCATTCGTGCTCAGTCGTGCGAATTGTTCGTCGGAGTTTTTGCCGGTCAGGATGTCGTGAAGTTTTTGCAGAATGACCTCCTTGATTGGCGCGGCCATCGCATCGAACGACGTCGAGTAGATGAGGAAGCTGCACGGGTATTTGAAAAGCCGCGTCTTGCAATCGAGGTCGCGGAGACTGCGCCCTTTGCTGTCCTTGATGGCGTGCGAGGCGAAATCGCGCACATACTCCGGGTTTCCCTCGATGGCCCCGGCGAGCGGCGCTTCCTCGGTGAAAAGCAGGTAGCGCAGAAATGCATCCACCTGCGGTCTCATGTAGCGCACGTGACCGTAGGCGGCGTGCATTTGCTGCGCCTCGATGTTTAATCGCGCGACGTAGTTGTGCATATGCACCTGATGTTCGAGCACCATCAGCGCGACGATATCGCTCCCCTTGCCGTGGTATTTCGTCGTGTCGAGCATCGGCGAAAGGTCCGTGATGTTCGCCTTGAAAAGCGGCTCCTTTGCGTAGCGCGCGAGGTCGCGTTCGCCGATGAGATTGCCGCGGTGCGGCTGCGTGCCGTGCTTGCCGGTGACGAACCATCCCGCCCAGCGATCCTTCAGCGGAGTGCATTGCGTGATGTCGCGAACCTCTTCGAGCGTGATGAGTTCGCCGCCCGAATCCGCCGGCACGCTGCGCACGAAATGCCCCGGAATCCCGAGGCTGCGCTGCCCGCCGTGGCACGAGAGACAATCGGCACTGCGGACGAATTTCGGCTTCCGCATCTTTTCCTGCTCGATGAAATAAAACGTCCCGCCGAGTTGCGGGTCCACTGCCGAGACTTCCATCACCGGTGCGCCGGGGATGTAGCCGAGATACACGTCATCGTTAAAATAAAGCGAACGCGGATTTTCCGGCGTGATGTATTTCCGCTGAAGCGACGACTTGGAATAGACAAGCATCTGCGACGACTTGGAAACATCGAACGCCTTGAGCAGGGCAGGGAGGTAGCCGAACTTTTCATCCCATTCGAGTTTCAGGTCTCCGGATTCGATCTTGCGCTGCACTGCAGCGACGGCGTCATTCGGCTGCGCCGTCGAGTAGCTGATCGGCGGATGATCATATTCCAGCGGGTGATCCGAGCCCTGAAAATCCTCCGCGCGTGCAACGCAGGTGAGCAGCAGGAGAGAAATGCGGAGCGGTTTTAACATGCGCCGATCCTCACTGAACGCTCCTATCGCGCCAGCGCAAAGTTGGCGGATGCTGCCCGCAGGTTGTCGTGGCCCTGTAGCCGCTGGAAAAAGCCCACATCCGATAATGATATTCGAGTATTCGGGTTTTGTTTGCTCCAAATCAAATAATCAGTTTGTCGCTACATCCCAATCTAAATACCAACCAAAGCTCGGATGTTAAAAAGATATGTTACTTGAGGAATTATCAGACCATCTCTTTGAGGATACCAAATCTGCTTTGATTGAATTGGGCTCAGCAATCGAGAAGGAGCTTGGGCGAAAACCAACCTTTGAAGAATTCTGTTCCCTGCTTGTGGAAGTCATGGATGCGAGCGATTTGTTTAGTGATGTCAGCCCTTGTAGTTTGGCTGCCTTGAAACCTGTGCTACGCAAGGTCACGAAGCGGTTATCGCGAGGTGTTCTGATTGCTGTGCCCTCCAAAGCCGGCGGGTTCTTCGTCATAGTTCATCTTGGATTTTATGAGGGTCCGTTTGGTGACGTTTTCGGAGTTTTGAAAGGGAAGGTGCAGAGGATTGGAAAAAAGTGGGAGCCAGTGAGTATTGGCCGTTGGTTTGGATTGACCCTTCACGCTATTCGCGAAGGTAGATGGCGCGTGATAGGCCACCGGCCAGAAGTTGCCGACTTATTTCCGAAAGAACCGTATACGTATCACGCGAAGAAATATAATCAGGACAATCCCGCCATAGGTGAATTTGGAAGCGCAGAAACGCCAGACCGAGTTTTGCGGAGCATCACAAAGGAGGAAGCCGAGTCTGTCGGCCTTTTGACCGGCGAGTATAGTTATGCGATGCTTGAGGATGGGTTTGTAGCGTTCTTGGAGCGCTATGCTTCAAAATAGGGCGACAAGGGACAGATTTGATTTGCGAGTGAGTTTTCTTTGGCGGAACAAGGAATAGACAGATTATTCGCGTTAGCGCCGAGGGATTGATTCTTGTTTCCCCTGCCACGCGTTGACTCTCCACAGAAAGTCGGGCATGGTGCGGGCATGAGCACTGTTGCTGAAATCGAAGCTGTGGTTCCCAGTTTGTCTGTGGAGGAATTGGCGGAGTTGGAGCGATTCATTCACGAGACGCGGGAGGGCAAGGTTCGCGGTGAAGCAGAGGTGGCGGGGTTTGACGCATGGCTTGCGGCGAGCAGCGGCATTGCAAAAGGGAAGCTGACGACGGATGAGCGGATGCGCGAGACGCGGGGAGAGGTCTAATGAGTGGGACGACTCTCGTGGATACAAATGTCCTCCTGGACATCCTGACTGCCGACGAGCGCTGACTGGCGTGGTCGTCCACCGAATTACGAAAGGCAAAGACGAGTGGCGCGGTAGCGGTGAACCCCATCATCTGCGCGGAGGTGGCCCCAGCTTTTGATTTCGATTGGGCGAGGCTCGATGCGTGGCTGGCACAAGCGGGATTTTTGAAAGAACCGCTCCCATTTGAAGCATCCACCATCGCCGCCGCTGCACATCGCGAATACCGGCTGCGGGGTGGATCGCGGGATACGCCGTTGCCGGATTTCTATATCGGTGCCCACGCTGAAGTGGCGGGTCACCAACTCCTCTCGCGTGATGATGCGCGTTACTCGACCTATTTTCCAAAGGTGACGCTCATTGCGCCAAGGGGCTGATGATTCGATCACCCAGAGGCTTCCGAAGCACGAGCGATGATCGTTTTCAGTGAAGGAACGCGGACGCCGAACTCTACTGGAGTTTCTTGAGCGAGATGTTGCGGAACATCACTGGGTCGCTGTGTCCGGCAAAACCGAAGTGGCCGCTCGTGCGGTCTTTTCCAGGATGTTCCTTGCCCGCCATGAAAGTCTTTGGATCGATCTTGCTGATGTCCGTTTCGAGAATCGGCGTGCCGTTTAGTTCCACTTTGATGCGCGAGCCTTTCACCCACACCTCTTCGTAATTCCATTCGCCGATGGGATACTGGTAGCCGCGCGCCGCCGCTGCGATGCCATACACCGAGCCGTGTGCCTGACGCGGGTCTATGCCTTTGTAGTTATCGTCCAGCACCTGACACTCGCACATTCCCTCGTAGGCCGTGTCGCCGCTGCCGGGGTAGCGAATCGCCAGTCCGTTGTTGCCATTTGGCGGCAGCTTGAATTCCAGCCGCACTGCGAAGTCCGAATACTCTTCCTTCGTAAAAATCGTGCCGCCTTTGCCCTTCTTGCAAACGATGGCGCCATCCACCACCTCGTATTGATCCACCGGCCCGTCCCATCCCGCGAAATCTTTTCCGTTCCAAATAGGCTCAAAACCTTTCGCGCTTTTTTCGATGAGCATCTTCGTCGCCTCCTCGCCGCCGATCTCGCGGATGAAAACATTGCGCCACTTGATCGGCGCGCCGTGCGTTTGCAGACAGATCGGCCCCTTTGCGGGAACCGGCGTTTTGCGGTCGTAGAAATTTTCCAGAATCGCGTGATCCACGGTCAGCTTGTCATTCAGCCACACGCTCACGCGCGAGCCGATCATCACGATGCGGAAATGATTCCATTCGCCGGCGGGATTGTCCGCGAGCACCAGCGGATCTTTCCCCGGAGCGCCGGGGCTGTTGTTCCAAAGCCCGCCGCTTCCCTTGTCCGCGCCATTCTTGAATTCACCTTTATTCGTGTGATCCCAAATCTGCACCTGCGGCACATTGCGAAGGTAAATCCCCGAGTCGCCCTTCGGTGCCATGTTGTAGTCCACCAGCAGTTCGAAATTCCCGTATTCCTTTTCCGTCGTCGCATATTTTCCGTTGCCGTCGTTGAGCAATTCGCCGCCTTCCACCTTCCAGTGCTTGCGCATATCCTCCGTCCATTTCGTCTTCTCCGCATCCGGCATCGCCGCATACGCGCGATGATCCGCCGTGTCGCCGCCACGGAAGCCTTCGAGATCCTTCCCGTTAAAGAGCGCAGTGAAACCCGCAGGCGGCACATTATTTTCGCCAAAGGCGAACGAAGCGAGAGCGAGCAGAGTGGAGAGACAGGCGGAGACTTTCATAGATTGAGCGTCCTAGCTGTCCATCTGCATACCGTCAACGGCGGAGAAACGTCATGTGGAAAAGCACGACTGTTGAGTGGCGACTGAATCGAATCGGCGTAGCTCATTAGCGGTTCTTGCGTCTTGTGCTGAAACCCCTTAGTAACTCCGCACCTCACCATGCTTATCAATACGCGCAAATCCTCCGCTAAAACCATCTATGCCGGTCTTCATCCCCGGCTCCGAATCACATTGCTCGCTGCAATTTTGCTGTCCTCGCTGCCCGTGCTGCATGCAGCTGAAGCTACGCCCGAGCCCGCCGCAGTCCCCGATGATCTCGCGCTAAATTTCCATCTCATGCACCCCGGCGCTCCCAGCGCGCCAGGCGATCCGAACGCCGCCTTCTGCCTCGATGGCACCTACCATATGCACTACATCGTATCCCATCCGTGGAAGGGGCACGAGTCCTTTGCTTTCATCCATGTCACCAGTCCTGACATGCTGCACTGGACTTGGCAGCCTACGAAATTGCAGCCCTCATTCACTGGCCACGGTATGTTTAGTGGCACCGGTTTTCTGACGAAGGAAGGCAAGCCTGCCGCCATTTATCACGGCCAGGGATCGGGCAGAAACCAGATCGCCATCGCAAAAGACCGCAAACTCACCGAGTGGGAAAAGCCCTTTCCTCTCGACGTGCGCAAACCCGATGGAACCGAAGCGAAAATCAATCACTGGGATCCCGATTGTTTCCTGATTGGTGACACTTACTACGCCATCTCCGGCGGCGAAAAACCACCGCTGCTCAAATCCAAGGATTTGAAAACGTGGACGCATGTCGGCGAATTCCTACAACACAACCTGCCCGATGTCGCCTATGGTGAGGACATCTCCTGCGCGAACTTCTTTCCCATCGGCAAAAAATGGATGCTTCTCTGCATCAGCCATTCCGTCGGTTGCCGCTACTACATTGGCGATTGGGATGAAAAAGCAGAGCAGTTCGTCCCGCAGATCCACGGTCGCATGAACTGGCGCCGTGAAAATCAGAGTCTCTTCGGCATGAAACAATGGCGTGTGGATTATTTCGCGCCCGAAAGCCTGCTCACCCCCGATGGCCGTCGCGTGATGTGGGCATGGCTCGCCTGCCTCGGCAAAAACGATGGCTCAATGGACAGACGCACCATCGAATCCCTTCCACGCGAACTCAGCCTCGCTGAAGATTCCACCCTGCGCATCAAGCCACTCCGTGAACTCGAAACCCTGCGCTACGATCCCGTCACTCTCGACGATGTCGCCATTGATCCACCCAAAGCTGACCTGCTCGCCACCGCCACGCCGGGCAAAAGAATCGCAACCCTTGATGGCGACGCCAGCGAGATCCGCATCACCATCGCTCGCGACCAAGCCGAACGGAAACTCTTTGGCTTCACGTTATTCCCCGACGCCAAAGGCGGTGGTCTGCCAATCATCTTCCGACCCGAAACCGGGATGCTTCGTCTCGGTAACGCTGAAGCTCCATTTGCCGTAGCCGGCCTCCCCAAAGGCGAAGACGTGGAGTTGCGCATCTACATTGATAAATTCCTCGTCGAAGTCTTCGTGAACGACCGTCAGGCCATAGTGGCCGAATACCCCGACTACCGTGACAAGAATGGCCTCAACGCCTTCACCATCGGTGCCGCCACCGCGCTAAAGAAAGTCGAAATCTGGAAACTCAAGCCCACCAATCAGGGCTTCCGCGAAGCACAGAAAAACCGCAACTGGGAGCCGGATACGAAGTAGAGGAAATCAATCGCTTCCTGTCATTCGTCATTCGGAATCCGTAATCCGTCATTTTCCGCACATCACTCCCACTCAATGGTGCCGGGAGGTTTGCTGGTGATGTCGAGGACGCAGCGGTTGATGCCTTTGACTTCGTTGACGATGCGGGAGCTGATGCGGGCGAGGAGATCGTAGGGGAGGCGGACCCAGTCGGCGGTCATGCCGTCCTGGCTCTCGACGATGCGGAGGGCGCAGCAGTTGTCGTAGGTGCGCTCGTCGCCCATGACGCCGACGCTCTTCACAGGGAGGAGGACGGCGAAGGACTGCCAGACTTTATAATACCAGTCGGAGGCTTTCATTTCGCTGACGACGATGCTGTCGGCTTCGCGGAGGACGCGGAGGCGTTCGCGGGTGATGTCGCCGAGGATGCGGACAGCAAGGCCGGGGCCGGGGAAGGGCTGGCGGTGGACGATTTCCTTTGGAAGGCCGAGTTGTGCGCCAACTTCGCGGACTTCATCCTTGAACAACTCGCGGAGGGGTTCGAGGAGTTGAAATTTCATGTTCTTTGGCAGGCCGCCGACGTTGTGGTGGCTTTTGATCATGGAGGCGGGGTTGCCGGCGATGGCGACGCTTTCGATCACGTCGGGATAGAGCGTGCCCTGCGCGAGCCACTTGAATTGCGGATTGCGGATTGCGGATTGCGGATTTTTTCCGCGCACCAGTGCGGCCACGGCGTCTTGAAAAACATAGACGAATTCGTTGCCGATGATTTTGCGTTTGCGCTCGGGGTCGGTGACGCCTTTGAGCTTTTTCAAAAAGCGGGCGCTGGCGTCCACGTATTTGAGTTTGATTTTGAAGTGCTCGCCAAAGATGCGCTGGACGCTCTCGGCTTCGTTGGCGCGAAGGAGGCCGTTGTTGACGAAGACGCACGTGAGTTGGTCGCCGATGGCTTTGTGCAAAAGCGCGGCGGCGACGCTGGAGTCCACGCCACCGCTGAGGCCGAGGAGGACGTGGTCGTTGCCAACTTGCTTGCGGATGCTGGCGCACATTTCCTCGATGAATGATCCCATCGTCCAGTCAGGCTGGGCGCCGCAAACATCGTGGATGAAATTTTCCAGCAGTTCGCGACCACGTGGCGTGTGGACGACTTCGGGGTGAAATTGCAGGCCGTAGAAATTGCGCTTGGCGTCTTGCACAGCGGCGTAAGGCGCGTTGTCGGTTTTTGCGATGGCGCGGAAACCTTTTGGGAGTTTGGTGAGTTTGTCGCCGTGGGAATTCCACACGTCCATCGTGTCTCCGAGTCCGGCGAAGAGCGGGCATTTGGTGGTGACGCGGAGTTGTCCGTGTCCGTATTCGCGATGGGTGCTGTGCTCGACTTTTCCGCCGAGGAAATGCGCCATGAGTTGCACGCCGTAGCAGATACCGAGCATCGGGATGCCGAGCTTGAAGATGTCGCGATCGGGATGCGGGGCGTGCTTGGAATACACGGACATGGGGCCACCGCTGAGGATGATTCCGCTGGGTTTGAGAGCAGCGATTTTTTTCGCGGGGGTGTTATACGGGACGATTTGCGAATACACTTGGCACTCGCGGACGCGGCGCGCGATGAGCTGGGTGTATTGTGAGCCGAAGTCGAGGATGATGATGCGGGAATGAGCGGACATTGGAAAATGACGAATGTGGAATGACGTATGACTAATGACGATTCGCGTAGTGAAAGCGCGCTCGTGTGTCGAGTGCGGTGTGTTTTCTACGCGATGCCATGTGCGTCGAGTGTCGCGAGGAGTTCGTGGTGGCGGTCAGGGTGGTAGTGGTGCGTGTGATATCCGAGTTCCTTCGCGGTGGCGATGTTCGGAGCGAGGTCGTCGATGAAGAGCGTCTCGGCGGGGACGAGGCCGTGGTTACGCGTGGCAATTTCGTAAATCGGGGGGTGTGGTTTTGATGCACGCACGACGTAGCTGTAGGTCGCGTCTGTAAAATGGCCGAAGATGTTGAAGTCGCGGAAGAGACCTTCCATGTGGATGTCGCTCGTATTGCTGAGGAGATAGAGCGGATAGCGTCCGTGCAGTTTGCGGACGAGGTCGTGCATGGGTTCGTTCGCGGTGAAGATATCCTGCCACGCGGCGATGAACTGCTCCTCGGTGCCTCGGTATTTTAAAATACGGGAGACTTCGTGAAGAAACTCGGCGCGGGACATCTGGCCGTCTTCGTAGGCGACTTTCACGGTGTCTATGCGAGTGAGGACTTCGTTTTCATCGGCGACATCGCTGAGTGAAGCGAGGGCGCGGACGGCTTTTGAAAAATCGAAACGAACGAGGACGTTGCCGATGTCGAAGAGGAAGGTGCGGATCATTGCAGGATAAAGCGGGCGTTGTCGCGGGCGGCGTTGGGGCGGGACATATTGCTGATGGCTGCGTGCCATTGGTGCCAGAGCGCGCAGTTGTCGGCGAGCAGGTTTTCGATTTGTGCGACGATGGCGCTGGAGGTCTGGCAGACTGCGCCGCAGCCGCCGTTGACGACGAGCTGTGCGTTTCCCTCTTCCTGACCTGGGACGACTTTGGTGATGAGCATGGGCGTGCGTGCGGCGAGGGATTCCTGCGTGGCGGCCCCGCCAGCTTTGCCGATGAAGATGTGGCTCGACATGAGCAATTCGGGCATCCGTTTCGTCCAGCCGTGGATTTCCACTTCGCGGCCCGCTTCGCGTGCGATGCGTTGGATTTGTCTGCCGAGTGAGGCGTCGCGGCCCACGGTGACGATGAGCCTTACTGCGTCGAGTGTGAGGAGGCGACGGATGATGGCGGGGGCGTCGGCTTTTGCCTGATTGGCCATGTAGAGAATGCGAAGCGGCTCGGTGCCGCCGGGCGCGAGGCGAGTCGGGCGTTCGTCGGCGAAGCGTAGCGGGACAGGAAAGCCGGTGACGTGGATTTTTGCCGCAGGCACTCGGGCGGCGCGCATGACGGCAGCGGTGTCTTCATTCGGCACGAGCCATGTGTCCGACGTGCAGCGGTGCCAGATGGAGTTGATGGTGATGCTGTCGGTGACGAGCGTGTGGCTGGCGAAAGGCGCGCCGCCGCGCGGGTAGAGCCTTTCGATTGCATAGCCGTAGGCGGGATACACGGAGACGACGGCGTGCGGCTGCATTTCTGCCAGCACGGACACGAGGCGGTGCTGCATTTTTCCAATCAGCGGCGCGATGACAAAACGCATCAGTGGGAGCCAGTCGAGCAAGCGATAGACGATGAGCCAGAGCCACGCCGCGCGATTGATGCACTCGATGTAGAGGCGCTGGGAGACTTCCTGGGTGCGTCCGTAGCTTTCTAGAAACAAGTCACGCACCTCGGCCTGTGCTCCGAGGTCGTTCAACCCGGCGGCTAGCGCACGAGCGGCGGCGTTGTGGCCTTCGCCAAAACCGGTGGTAAGAATGAGGACGCGCTTCATTTCGCGCGCAGCGGTAGCGGAGAGGACATAGAGCGACAACAGCGAAACGAAGCGAAGATAACGGTTTTTTTCTAAAAACTCGCGTGCAATCCTATGTGCGGCCTTTAGATTCCCATTACCCAAGCATCCCATGAAAAAGAAATCCGCCTTCACCCTCATCGAGTTACTCGTCGTAGTATCCATCATTGCGATCCTGATGGCGCTGCTTTTTCCCGTGCTCTCCAGCTACATGGAAAGAGCACGGGCAACGAACTGCCTCAATAATCTCAAAAGCCTTGGCGTTGGGATCACCCAGTATCTGAGCGACTCCAAGGGTTCATTTTTCGCCAAGGACGCTGCTGTTGATGAAAAATGGGCAAACGCACTCTACAAAAATTACGTGAAGGACTGGAAATCGTTCCGTTCGCCTTTCGACAAGATAACTGCAGCGCGACCCGCTGCGGACTCTCCCGCCGCGCTGGGCAAGGAGCCGATCAGCTATGGTTTGAATCAAAACTTGTTTGATACGTTCGATGGCAAGTGGAAGGCATCGACATCTACGCTCATCATGGCTTCTGCGGCGGTGGACACGGTCAAGGTGAGCAAGATTCCGATTTTCAGGGACGACGCGCTTGCCATATCAAGCGTCACCATCGGGCCGGTCAGCGTGAATGCAGCACAGAGCTACGGCACGCACAGATTGCGCACGGGTATTAATGTTCTATTTGCCGACAGTCACGTATCGGACATGGAGTGGAACAAGTTCACCGAGAACTACACCACCAAGGGCAAGAAGCAGTGGGATCCTTTTTTCGAGGAGTAAAAGCGCAGGTGATCACGCGAAAGAACACTTCGCGGCCAGTGCGGCGCGTAGAAGTTTGAGGTATTTCGCGCGAGATATCTGATAGGTTCCGAACGTTCGTAAGTGGGAGGTTGTCCACTGCGTGTCCAAGAGCGTAAAGCACCGCTCACGCATCCGTATGACAAGCGCATGCAGGGCGACTTTCGATGCATCGGTGACTTTATGATACATGCTTTCCCCAAAGAATGCGCCGCCCAGCGCGACGCCATAAAGTCCTCCCACAAGCTTTCCATCCTGCCAGGTCTCCACGGAATGCGCATGGCCGAGGTGATGCAGGTTTAAGTAGCTGGAGAGGATGTTGTCATCGATCCATGTCTCATCCCGTTCGGCGCAAGCGCTCATCACGCACTCGAAAGCTGTGTTGATGCGGATTTCAAAAAGGTTCTTTTTCAGCGTGCGGGCGAGGCCGTGCGGGATGTGAAAGCGATCATCAATAGGAATGAGGGCGCGCGGGTCCGGCGAAAACCAGGAAATCTCCCCGTCGGGTGCCGCCATGGGGAAGGCCCCGCTGCGGTAGGCGTATAGGAGTAAATCGGCTGGAATCATCCTCAGAGACGTGTCGCGGGAATTGCGCGCTGTCAATCGGCGCAATGTCGCTTGCCGTTGGCCCGGTTCTTCCTACGTTGCATGGAGTGAGAAACCGCAGTCATATCCCAAACATCACCTTAGCTCTTCTTGCGGGCTGGATGATGACCCTGCGTCTAGCGGGTGCGGGTTTCGTGGTGAACACAGCGAACCGGGAGGAATCACGTGTGTTTTTTAATTCCGTCTATTCCGCATCCGAAGAAGTATCGATGGGGTTTACCGGCGATGTCCTCACAGGAAATGCGGGCACGACCTCGGCTGAATATCGGGATGCGGTGCGCCTGCGGGTGAATTGGTTCCGCGCGATGGCGGGTATTCCGGCGGACGTTGCGTTTTCAGTCACCAACAATGCGAAGTGCCAGCAGGCAGCTTTGATGATGAGTGCGAACGACGCCCTCAATCACAACCCGCCGCCGACATGGACTTATTACACGGCGGACGGTGCAAATGCCGCGGCAAATTCCGATCTTTACCTCGGTCGCCATGGTTACGATGCCATTACCGGTTATATCGAGGATCCGGGCCCTGAGAATGACGTGCTCGGCCACCGCCGCTGGGTGCTTTATCCCCAGACGCAGACGATGGGGACGGGCGATGTGCCTACGCAGAATCCTCATTTTGCAGCCAATGCGTTGTGGGTTTTCGACGGCAATTTCAACGGCACACGACCCAATGTTCGTGATGAATTCGTTGCATGGCCGCCGCCCGGCTATGTGCCATACCAGCTTGTCTTTCCACGCTGGTCGTTCAGCTATCCGGGCGCGGATTTCTCCAGTGCAACGGTGACGCTTACGCGAAACAACCAGACGCTCGCAAATACGCTGGAGCCGATCTTCAGCGGCTACGGTGAAAATACCATTGCATGGATTCCCGCCGACCAACCTGTGGACGATCCGCGCGGTCTGCCAGCACCTGCCCAGGATGTGGCGACAACGGTGGCAATCAACGGCGTGATCATCGGCGGTCAGTCGAGAAACTTTACATACACGGTGCGCATGTTTGATCCGGTGAAAAGCGGGACGGATACCGTGCTGGCAAATATCACAGGCCCGGATGTTGTGGCACCGAATGCCACGGCCGATTTCACATGTGCAGCAGTGCCGCGAGCGACCGGCTACGATTGGGAGGTGAGCACCGAGAATGCATTCATTGCGATCGAAGGTGCTGAAAACGGACTTTCAAACGTCATCGCAAATACCTCTGCGAGCTACAGTGTTTTTTCCACCCTGCATGCCAGCGGCACAAAGAGCTTTCACCTCGCGCATCCCGATTTCACGCGGCAGACGCTGGAGCTAAACCGGCAACTCGTTCCAAGTGGCACATCGCAGCTTCGATGGAAGAGCCGGTTGGGCTGGGCCGGATTTGGCCAGACTGCGCGTGTTCAGGTTTCGGTGGATGATGGAATTTCGTGGCAGGATTTATTTACACAGACGGGCGCGAATACATCGGGTGAAGCTGCTTTCATCAGTCGGAGCGCATCGCTTAATGCATTTGCAGACAGGGCCATTCGTGTTCGCTTTTTATACGACTACACACAGGGGCTCGACGCCTATACGGACACCGACGACGGAGTGGGCTGGTATCTCGATGATATCACCATGACCGATGCCGGGGAACTCACTTCACCAACGCTTACACATGTGGATGGTTCGACGGCGTTCACGTTTCCGGCCACGGCTGTGGGTGAGCGGATGCTACGCACCCGCTCTGTGTTCTACAGCACCTATCCCGGCGAGTGGGCTCCTGTGAAACGAGTGATTATCAACGCGACGGCTGCTGTGCTTGCGGTGAATGTATCGCCTCTGAATGGCGGAAGTGTGACGAACGGTTTTCTTGGAAGCACGGTTCGTAGCTTAGGTGAGCAATTGTCCGTGAAAGCCATGCCCGCCGCGGGATATTTGTTCACTGGATGGACAGGCGGTTTGACCAGCACACAGTCAACTCTCGCTTTTACGATGCCGGCTTCGCTGACGCTCACGGCCAATTTCATACCAGTGCCATGGCCGGCTGCGCGCGGCGTGTATCGGGGGCTTGTGGTGCCCGGGCCGGGGACGAGCGCCGAGGCTGGTTTGCTGGTGGTGACGTTGAATCCCAATGGCACTTTCACCGGCAGTATCACGATAGCCGGTCGTGTTGCGCCTTTTGTTGGAAAGTTGGATGCCTTGGGAAATGCGCTATTTGGCCGTGGCGCCAACGCGCAGTTCGCTGTTCCGCAAACGACATTCACACTCGGGTTTCAACTGGATGCCATTGCCTCTCCTGTGACTACGATCAACGCCACACTTTCTGTCACCGGCGGTTCTCAGACTGTGTTCACAGCGGAGCGTTCCCTATATTCCTCAGCGGCGACCCCGGTTGCGCCTTACGTGAAGGTGCCCGATACTCTGCTGGGTGCATACACGACGCGATTCAGCGCGGCGGTGCCCTCTGGTGCAAATCAGCCGCGAGGCGACGGGTATGCGCGCATGATTCTTTCGAAAACCGGCGCGGTCTCGCTTGCAGGCGTAATGGCGGACGGCACTAGAATTTCCGCCGGCGCCACGCTGCGCAGAGATGGCACATGGCCTCTCTTTCGTTTGCTGCATGCGGGCAAGGGATCGCTCAGCGGAATGGTCGCGTTTGCCGATCTGACAACAAGCGATGCCAGCGCGACGTTGCGCTGGTTCCGCCCCGCGCTCACAGGAAAATTTCCAACAGGCTGGCCTGCGGGATTGGATGTGGAGTTTGCCGCCTCGCACTACGCCCGGCCAGTCGCGCCTGCGCCTGGAGCACCGCTTCCGCGTGTGCTCGTCGGCCTCGATACGAGTGCGGGTGCTGCGACGGTAGATGCGAACGATGACACTGCGACTTTAACTTGGCCCGCCGTCGTGGCTGCAAACGGGCGCATCACTCCTGCAACCGCTGCGCTGGATCAATCTTTGCGCGGCAGTGTGTCCCTTCCGACGGGGATGTGGAGCGGCACCTTCAAGCGAGGACAGAGCACGATCAGCTATCGCGGCGTCGTGTTGCAGAAAGAGGCGATCTTTGCGGGATACTATCTCACTCCGGACGACGGCGGAAGCATCCGGCTGGTGCCGTGAATGACTACTTGGCCGCTGGCTTTTGGCCGGGGATGCGGTGGATTGCTTGATCGATCTGATAACTCACATCGCTGCCGTCCGCGGCTTTGATGTTGCACTTGGTGCGCAGCGTCATCGCTGGAACGCGGTTGGCGAGTTCGAGCAACACACTCTTTTTATCCGCGCCGAGAGTGACCTTGCTCACGAGCACGATGTCCTTGCCTTTCTTATTCGGATCGAGCGTGGAGAAGTCGGATGAGCCGTAGTCGCCGGTCCATTTGTAGTTCCATTGTGTCACAGCCCAGTTACCGACATCGGCTGCGCTGGCCGCATCGAGTGCTCCGCTGAAACGGATCTCGATGCCATTCGCCTTGGTTGCGAGTGCGATGGGCATGGTCACGGCTTTGCCCGTATAGCGAACGCGATGGAGGCAGCCGTCCTGCGCGGCGTCGCTTTGCCAGACGTTCAGTCCGCTGAGGTAAAGCTGGCCGTCCTTCGGATTGAAGCGGCCACGCATGATGCCGCTCCTGAATTTATTCGGGAACCGCACGAGTCCGCCTTGCTCCACGCCGTCCACGGTTTCCTGCATCACGCCGAAGAGCGCGCATTTTCCGTAGCTCATTTGCAGCATCTTGCCGCCCCAAGGCCCCCACTTGTTTCCAGCGGGCGCCCACACTTCGCCACCGGAGGAGTTATCAATATCCATCGGCAGCCACATGAGCGGCAGGTCGTAGCCGTTCGCCGGGATGGGGGAGTTCCCCCAAAACTCGGTATTAAATTCCTTGCGCGCGGCTTCGCTCGATGGGTTCGCCTTGAACTCTGAACCGTCGCCTTTTTTGAAAGTTAGCTCGCGGTGTGCTGCGGGCGTCATGCCGTAAAAGCCGCCTTGCTTTACGATGTTCAGGCGGTTCGACGGCATCCAGTGTCCTTGATTGTCGCTGCAAGTCAGCACATCGCCGGGGCCCATCCCGAGGCCGTTTGGTGCGCGGAGGCCGGTAGCGAAAATCTCCATCTTCGAGCCGTCTTTGCTCACCTTGAGCATCGTGCCCTGATGCGGGCTGGTGTTCGTCGGCGTCCACGGTGAACCTTTTGCGTAAAAGAAATTTCCTTTGCTGTCGGTTTGCAAATCGAGCGCGAACTCGTGGTAATTTTCCGTCACCACGCACGCATTGTTGAAGTTCTCGTAGTAGTCGGCTTCGCCGTCCTTGTTTGTGTCGTGCAAGCGCGTGATTTGATCCCGGCCCAGCACGTAGATTTGTCCGTCCACCACTTTGCAGCCGAGAGGCTGAAAAAGTCCCGTTGCGAAACGCTTCCACTTCACGTGCTCCAGTTTGTCGTCGAACCCGCTCACGAGCCACACGTCGCCGCTGATGTTTGCGACCACGCAGGTGCCGTCGGGGAGAAAGTCGTGCCCGCCGGGACGCAGCCATGACTTGTAGGGATTGTCATTGGGCAGCGGGATTTCATCGTAGGCGTAGGCCTGCGCGCTGCCGCCGAGTTTGCCGGCAACCTCGACGGCTGCGCCCCAGCGTGGCGCGCCGGGCTTGGTGAAAGTAGCGGGCGAGGGGAGTGGTGCCTTCGATTGTAGCGCAGTCGCGAGTTTTTCCGCGTCCGTCGTTGGTGCGATACTGAACGCCACTTGAAAGGTCGCCGGCGCTTTGAGGGTTGGAATTTGTAGGACAATACGTCCGCCATCCTTGCCCACCAATTTGAAACCGGCAGACCCGCCGCGAATCGCGACGCCTGCGGTCTTGTCGCCATTCTCCGCGAGGATCGTGCCTGCCGCGCCATCCTTGGTCGTGCCGCCTGCGTCGAGGATGAGCAGTTCCTTCACATCACTTCCCGCACTGATGGTGAAAGTGCGCGTGTAGATGCGCATCCCGTCGCGGACTTCGCTGGCGGGGACTTCGAGGATGCTCTGCTTGCCGATGGCGTAGCTGAGCACAGTCTTGTCGCCATTGATGTAAATCCCGCGCCAGTGCGCGCCGGGAAGCAGTCCTTGATGACGCTCGCGAGGGTCGTCTTTGATCTCCGCGCCGCCGCCAATTGTCCATCCCGTAGAAAGTTTCACATCTCCATCCGCGCCGATGGTGCCTTCGAGACCGCCGCGACCGCGCGGAAACTTCGCAAGTCCGCCCTCCCACGCTGCGTGAAAGCGCAACAGCTCCGTGTCAAAAAGCATCGTTGCCGGCGCTTCGTGCGTGCCCACCGCAACGGCGACACCTTTGTAAGACGTGGTGTTTCCCACTTTGTAGCAACCACTGAAAAACTGACCGAGGTCCATGCTATCCCATTTGATCGCGCCTTTCTGCGGCGGCTTGGTGGTGGCGACTTCAGCGGAGAGTGGCAGTGTGAGTGCGGCGACGGCGAGTGTGATGCGGATGTTCATGCGTGTTGTTATGAAGGTGGAAAGGGCGACGTTCTTAGCGTCGGCGTGCTTCTTGTCGAGTGCGGCGAATGTCAGGTTACGCCCCGAGCGCCTCGCGCATCTTCGTGAGCTGCGCGTGCTTCTCCGCCCAGTCGCGTTCGCGGGTCTGGTGATCCTCGAGGACTTTCGCGGGGACTTTGCCGGCGAAGTTCGGGTCGGCGAGTTTGGCGCGGACTTTGGCGAGTTCGTCCTCGACCTTCGTGAGTTCCTTGCCAATGCGTTCGCGTTCGGCGGCGACATCAATGAGGCCGTCGAGCGGGAGGAAGAGTTCGCCGAGCGGTGTGAGCGCGACGGGCGTTCCTTTCGCTGGTAAAAATGCGGCGTTCACTTCGAGCGGCTCGGCGTTGAGCAGGAGTTGCAGCACGGCGGTCTCGTGATCGGCGAGCGTGGCGGTGGGCTTCATGACGAAGCGCACGCGCTTGCTGCTCGCGATGTTGAAGTCGCGGCGCAATCCGCGGCCGAGGTTCACCACTTCGTATTTTGCGTTGGCGAATTGCTCGTCGGTCTCATCGAGCACGAAATACTCGCGTTCCTCGGGTGTGAATGGCTTCGGCCACGGCGCAAACATGATCGTTTCGCCGCCCTGCTTCGCGGGCATGTCCTTGGCGAAGCCCATGCCCTGCCACAGTTCCTCGGTGATGAACGGCATGAACGGATGGAAGAGCCGCAGCGTGTGCGAGAAGACGTAGTCCATCACGGCGAGCGTGTTCGCCTTTCGTCCTTCGTCGGGGCTCGTGAGCGTCGCCTTCGATGCCTCGACATACCAGTCGCAGTATTCGCTCCAGAAGAAACGGTAGAGCGCGTTCGCGGCGTCGCTGAAGCGATACTCGGCCAGCGCGGTGCTCACCTCGGCGATGGCGACGTCGAGGCGCAGGAGGATCCATTTGTCGTCGCTCGTGAGCAGCGTGGGGACGATGTCCGCCTCGGTCTCGCCGCCCTGCATTTGGCGGAAGCGCGCGGCGTTCCAGAGCTTCGTGCAGAAGTTGCGGCCGAGCTCCACGTTCTTCTCGTCGAAAAGAATGTCGGAGCCGAGCGGCGCGCTGCGCATCACGCCAAAGCGTAGCGCATCCGCGCCGAACTTCGCGATGAGGTCGAGCGGGTCCGGCGAATTGCCGAGCGACTTCGACATTTTGCGGCCCTGCTTGTCGCGGATGATGCCGGTGAAATAGACGTTCTTGAACGGCAGTTCGCCCATCCACTCGAAGCCCGCCATGATCATGCGCGCGACCCAGAAGAAGATGATGTCCGGCCCGGTGACGAGGTCGGTGGTCGGGTAAAATTTCGCGAGCGTGTCCGTCTTCTCTGGCCAGCCCATCGTGGCGAAGGGCCACAGCCACGAGCTGAACCACGTGTCGAGCACGTCGGGGTCCTGCTTGAAGCCGAGCTGAGTTAGGCGCTTTTCTTCATCAGGTGAAAATGTGGCCACAGTGAATGGACGATCCCCACTGCTTGGCCCAATCCACGAGTCCCCACCCGCAAGACTGAGCGACACCGTTGATTGCTTTTGAAGTGCGGCAAACAATGCAGCGGCTCGAAGTTTTTCGAGGTCTGGCTCGCTGGTTTTCTCCCAATTCCGCGTCCACACTGGCACGCGATGCCCCCACCACACTTGGCGCGAGATGCACCAGTCCTGGATTCCGTTCAGCCAGTGGTCATACACCTTCGCCCAGCGGTCGGGGAAAAACTTCATCCGTCCGTCCGCCACGCAGGCCTGCGATTCGGCGACGCTCGGGTATTTCAAAAACCACTGCTCGCTGAGGCGCGGTTCGATCGGCACGTCGGCGCGCTCGCTGAAGCCGACGTTGTTCACGTAGGGCTCGGCCTTTTCCAATGCGCCGGCGGCTTCGAGGATTTCGTGCGCCTTTTTCCGCGCGGCGAAACGTTCGAGGCCCGCGAGGTCCGCGCCGGCTTCGGCGGTCATGCGGCCGTCGGGTGTGAGCACGTCAATCACCGGCAGCTTGTGCCGCAGGCCGATTTCAAAGTCCGCCTTGTCGTGCGCCGGCGTCACTTTCAGCACGCCGGTGCCGAAGTCGAACGTGACGTGATCGTCCGCGATGATCGGGATGCGGCGCTGTTCCTTCGGCACTTCGAGCGGCAGTGCGCGATAGACGTGCTTGCCGATGAGATGCGTGTAGCGCGGGTCGTTCGGGTTCACGGCCACGGCGGTGTCCGCTGGGATCGTTTCGGGGCGCGTGGTCGCGATGGTGAGAAATGTGCCCGGCTCCTCCACGACCTCGACGCGGAAGTGATACATGAAGCCCTTCTGCTCCTTCATGATCACCTCTTCGTCCGAGAGCGCGGTGAGCGAGGCGGGGCACCAGTTCACCATGCGTTTGCCGCGGTAGATGAGGCCCTTTTTGTAGAGGTCCACGAAGACGCGGGACACGCAGCGCGAGTAGTCCTCGTCCATCGTGAACCGCGTGCGCGACCAGTCGCACGAGGCGCCCAGCGCGCGGAGCTGCTTCAAAATGATGCCGCCGTATTTTTCCTTCCACTCCCAGATTTTCCCGACGAGCGCCTCGCGTCCGAGGTCGTCCCGATGCTTCATCGCGCCTTCCTTGCGGAGCGTTTTCTCCACGACGTTCTGCGTCGCGATGCCCGCGTGGTCGGTGCCCGGCAGCCACAGCACCTCGTGCCCCGTCATGCGCGCGCGGCGTGCGAGGATGTCCTGGATGGTGTTGTTCAGCACATGCCCGAGCGTGAGCACGCCGGTGACATTCGGCGGCGGAATGACGATGGAATAGGCGGGCTTCGGTGACGCAGGGTCTGCGGCGAAGCAGCCGGTATTTTCCCAATGGGAATACCATTTCGTTTCGATGGCGGCGGGCTCGTAGGTCTTTGGAATTTCAGACATGGCTGGAAAAGGGGCGCGAAGATGCCGAGGGCACGGAAAACGGCAAGCGCAAGTGCAGGGGGATTTGCAGTCGCCTTACTGCGTGACGACCACCGGGGCGTCTTTTGCGGCCTCGCGGACGCTTGGTGCGCGCTTTTCAGCCTGAACGACGCGGGTCTGCGTGCGGCGCGACTCGATCACAAAAGTGTTGTTTTCGCCATAGCGCGACCACGGGCCGATTGGCACGTCGCGGAACTCGACAAATTTCCAGTCCACCACATCGGTGTTGGCGAGTCCGAGGTAGTCGCGAATCGCCGGCGAAACATCGAGGCCCGCAGCTTGGTTGAGGTTGGGAGTGGGTCTTTCCGGGCCGAAGACGTAGTTGAAATGGTCCGTGCGGAAAGGGCCGCAGTCGCTCCACTGTCCGTAACAGACGCGGTTGCCTTTTTTGACAGCGATCCAGCGGTCGCGGCAGACGGATTTTCCGTCTGACTCAAAGGTCTGCCTGAACCACGGAATGAAACGCGCCTCGGTTTTATGGTGCCCGCTTGTCACGTCGTTGTAGGGAAGGGCGAAGTAAAACGGGTTTTGCTGCGGGTTGAAATTGCCGGGCACAGAGCCGCCATCAGGCAGACCGCGACGGGCGGCGCGATCGGGGTTGTCGAAGCCGCCATAGCTGCGCCACCATTCCTTATCCCAGGAACTGGAGAAATTGTGGACGGGATTGTTGGTTGTGGCTGATTCGCCGACCCAGAAGATGGTGGCCACGATGTTCAGTTTCCAAGGGTAAAGCCCGCCGACACCGGCTTTATTCGATTCCGTGGGAATGATGACCTGGGGCTCAAGCTGCATCAGCGACTGCTCGCGCAATTTCATCGCGTATTTGGAAAAATCAGCGCTGCTCTGGTAGGGCGACTGCGCCACGGCAATGCCGGCCCATGTGAGGCAGAGGGTGATGAGGGATATGGGCGTCAATTTCATGCGCGAGCGTTGGACAATAGTGCAGACACCAGTGAAAACAAGAGTGATTTCCCCTGTAGATGGTGAAGAAGATGTGACATTGCAGAAACGGGTATAGCAGGCGTGGTGCCCTTTAGCTGAGAGTTCTTTTGGCGTAATTCGTTGAATCTTCACGCTTACATTGATGATGGAGTGGCAAGGCTTTATGCGAGGAGTCCTAGGGTAAACACATTGAGTGGAGCGCTTCTTTACGAGGAAAACCTGTGATCATCCGCATCATTCGTGGTCAAAACCATTCGTATCTGTTTTTGAGAGTGCTAAGGATTTCACCCCGTCGCGGCTTGAACATCCACTGCGACAACGAGTCGAAACGCCCACGATGCAACCACACGCTACTCTCGAACAACTCCTAGCGCCGTTCGACTGGCAGCCCACGACGCGGCTGGTTTGCGGTGCGGGCACACTGGGCAGGGTGGGGGAACTGGCGGCTTCGCTCGGCGGGCGACGCGTGCTTTTGGTGACGGACAAGGGGATCGTCGCCGCTGGTCACGCGAACCACGCGCAGATCGCGCTGGAGGCGGCGGGTCTCGCTGTGATCGTGGACGATGTGGTGCGCGAAAATCCCACGACCGGCGATGTCGCGCGTTGTGTGGAAATCGCACGCGCTGGAAAAGTGGACTGCATCGTCGGTCTCGGCGGCGGCAGCAGCATGGACACGGCGAAGGGCTGCAATTTCATCCTCACCAACGGCGGCGAAATGAAAGACTACTGGGGCGTTGGCAAAGCGACCAAGCCCATGCTCCCGCTCATTGCCATCCCGACCACCGCCGGCACTGGCAGCGAGTGCCAGAGCGCCGCAATCATCGCCGATGAAGCGACGCACCAAAAGATGGCGTGTCTCGACGCGAAAGCCGCCGCGCGCATTGCAATTCTCGATCCCGAACTGACGCTCAGCCAGCCACAGCGCGTCACCGCCTGCACGGGCATTGACGCCATTTCGCACGCAGTGGAAGCCGCCGTCACTAAAAAGGCCACGCCGCTTTCCACCATGCTGGCGAGGGAGGCTTTCCGCCTCGCCTTCACGGCCTTTCCAAAAGTCCTCGCCTCGCCCTCCGACCTCGCCGCGCGCGGGCGGATGCAACTCGGAGCAGCTTACGCCGGACTCGCCATCGAAACATCCATGCTCGGCGCAGCGCACAGCCTCGCAAACCCGCTCACCGCGCACTTCGACATCGTTCACGGACAGGCCGTCGGCCTCGTGCTCCCGTCCGTCGTGTGCTTCAACGCAGCCGATCCCACCGCCCGCGCCGGATACGCGGAACTCTGCGCCGCTGCCGGCGTGCCCGATGCCGAGTCCCTCGCTGATGCGCTTGAAAAACTCCTCACCCTCGCGGGTCTCGCCGCACCGCTGCGCAGCTTCGGCGTCACCGCCGAAAAAATCCCCATGCTCGCCGAGGAAGCCGCCCGCCAGTGGACCGCCAATTTCAACCCGCGCCCAGTGAACGCCGCCGATTTCGCGAAAATCTATGAGAGCCTGCTTTAGCGCGCTGCTCATCTTTCACACGTCGCTGCTCGCCGCCGACTGGCCGATGCATCGCGGGAATCCTTCGCTGAATGGCCGCTCCGAGGACGCGGCGCCTGGCGAGGCTGTTTTGCGATGGACGTTCAAGGCCGGTTCGCCGGTGAAAGGCAGCGCGGCCATCGCGGGTGGGCGCGTTTATTTTGGCGATGACGGCGGCATCGTCCACGCGCTGAACCTCGCTGATGGCAAGGAATCTTGGACTTTCAAAACCGAAGGTCCCATCGAGGCGACGCCGCTCATTCTCGACGGCCTCTGCTACATCGGCAGCAGCGACGGAAAACTCTACGCGCTCGACGCCGCCACCGGCGCAAAGAAATGGGCGCACGAGACGAACGACAAAGTCCTTGCCGGCGCGAGTTGGGTGAAAGACCCGGCGTCCGACGCGAAGTGGGTGCTCGTGGGCAGCTACGATTACAGCCTCTACGCGCTCGACGCGACGAGCGGCAAGGTGCTGTGGAAAGTGGAGACGGAAAATTTCATCAACGGCACGCCCGCGCTCACCGGCGACGGACACGCAGTCTTTGGCGGATGCGACGCGCAACTTCACATCGTCTCACTCCGCGAGCACAAGGAAGTGAGGAAGATTGACGCCGAAAGCTACATCGCAGGCAGTGTCGCCGCCGACGGCGCGATGGTTTATCTCGGCAACGAATCAAAGAAAGTCTTCGCATTCGACACCGCCACCGGCGCGACAAAATGGACGTATCACGACCGCAGCTTCTCCTACTACAGCAGCCCCGCGCTCAGCGCCGACGCCGTGATCATCGGCAGCCGCGACAAGCGCCTGCACTGCATTGATCGTGTGAAAGGCGAGGCCCGCTGGGTCTTCGCCACGCGTGGCGACGTGGACAGTTCGCCCGTGCTTTGCAAAGACGGCGGCATCCTCGTCGGCAGCCGCGACGGCCGCCTCTACTGCGTGGAACTGGCCGATGGCAAACAGCGATGGAGCTACGAAACCGGCGCGCCCCTCACCGCCAGCCCCGCCATCGCCAACGGCACCATCGTCATCGGCGCGGAGGACGGCACTGTATACTGTATTGGCGCGAAGTGAATCGCGAGAATCCCCCGATTTATCCAAAGTCTCCGCACCATCTCGGATTTCCTACGCACACCATGAAACCAAACTTTTTCCTCACCAGCATCGCCAATGTTTTTTGCCTGACTGCCGTTTCATTTGCTGTGGATGCGCGCTACGGGCTGGAGAAAGCGAAGGCGAACATGGAGGCGTTCACCGCCGCGCCTGGGCTGACCGCTTCGCTTTTTGCAGCGGAGCCGATGATTCAGAATCCCACGAACATCGAGGTGGATCCGAAGGGACGTGTTTGGGCGACGGAATGCGTGAATTACCGTCGTTGGATGCAGCAGCGCGCGGAGGGGGATCGCGTGGTGATTCTCGAAGACACGGATGGCGACGGTCTCGCGGACAAGGAGAAGACTTTTTACCAAAGCAAAGACCTGACGAATCCGCTCGGCATCTGCGTGCTGCCGCAGACGAAGGGGACGAAGGTGATCGTGAGCGCTGCGCCGAATGTATGGCTGCTCACGGACAAGGACGGCGACGATGTGGCGGACGAGGCCGTGGTGCTTTTCAAGATCGGCGGCGTCTGGAATTACGATCATCAAATTCACTCGTTCGTCTTCGGGGCGGATGGAAAGTTTTACTTCAATGCAGGGAACTCGATCACTGAGTTGTTCTGGCCCGATGGCAAAATTGTGAAGGACATCGCAGGACACGAAGTGACGAACAAAGGCACGCCCTACCGGCAGGGTATGGTGTTTCGCTGCGACATTGATCTGGCCGCTGGCAAGGCGAGTAACGTGGAGGTGCTCGGGCATAATTTTCGTAACAACTACGAGGTTGCGGTGGATTCATTTGGCGCGATGTGGCAGAGCGATAATGACGACGACGGCAACAAGGGTGTGCGCATCAACTACGTGATGGACTACGGAAATTTCGGTTACACGGACGAGATGACCGGCGCGGGCTGGCAGTCGAAACGCACAAACATCGAAAAGGAAACGCCGCTGCGTCACTGGCATCTCAATGATCCCGGCGTAGTGCCGAATCTTTTACAAACGGGACAGGGCTCGCCCACGGGAATCCTCGTAAATGAAGGCGCGGCGCTCGGCGCGCAGTTCACGAATCAAATCATCCACTGCGATGCGGGGCCGCGCACGGTGCGGGCGTATCCTGTGGAAAAAGACGGCGCGGGCTACAAGGCGACAATGGTGGATATTCTCACGAGCAAGGACTCGTGGTATCGCCCGAGCGATTGCGCGATTGCGCCGGACGGATCGCTTTTCGTCGCCGATTGGTATGACCCCGGCGTGGGCGGTCACAACATGGGTGACAACGTGAAGGGCAGTATGATGGGGCGTATCTACCGCGTCGCTTCCTCCGCTGTGAAAATGAAAATCGTAGCGCCGGATTTCACCACTGCCGAAGGCTGTGTGAAGGCGCTGACTTCACCGAACAAGGTGACGCAAGCCACTGCATGGAGCGCGCTGAATGCGATGGGTGGGAAATCCGAAACCGCGCTGCTCACGCTTTGGAAAAACGAAAATCCACGTCTCCGTGCACGTGCGCTCGGCGTCCTCGCGCAAATCAAAGGCAGCGAGATCAAATACCTCACCGCCGGACTGGCCGATGCGGACAGCGATGTGCGCTGCTTCGCCATCCGGCTCATCCGCATGATGCACGCGACGCGCGGTCTCGATACCACGCCGCTCGACGGCAATGCCGCGCTCGTCTCAAAAATCCTTACCGACAACAGCGCCGTTCGCCGCGAAGTCGCGGTCTCGCTTCACGGCGGGAAGGACATCGCCAAACTCTGGACGGCACTCGCGCAGCAGCACGACGGGAAGGATCGCTGGTATCTCGAAGCGCTCGGCATCGGCTCCGCCGGAAACGACGACGCCTGCTTGGATGCGTGGCTCGCAGTGGTAGGCGACAAATGGAACACGCCAGCAGGCCGCGACATTATCTGGCGCACACGCGCTGCGAAATCCGCTGGATTGCTCGCGAAAATCCTGAGCGACGAATCCATTTCCGCCGAGGAAAAGCCGCGCTACCTGCGCGCGTTCGATTTCCTCCCGGCGAGCGATGAAAAAGCAAAGGCGCTCGTGCTGCTCGCCACGTCTGGCAAGGCGGACGAAATTTCCCGCGAGGCGACGATGCGTTTGAAGGGCAATAACTCGCCCGCAGTCACAGAGGCTCTCAAGGGCGTGCTCGCGAAGAGCAAGGGCACTGCGCAGTTTGTCGAACTGGTGCGCGACTTCGGTGTGCCTGGGATGGCGCGGGAATTGTTCGACACGGCGCTCGCGATTGGGAGCGACCCTGCGGCAGTCGAAGCGGTGAAGCTCGCTCTTGCGGATCCTTCGTCGGAGAAAGCCGTGAACGCCGCGCTTGATGCCGGGAAAATCAACGAGGTTTTCAATCTGCTCGTGCTCAGTGGAACGCAGCGAGGCATCTCGCGCGTGAGCGGAACTGTTGGCAATGCCGAGGCGAATATCGAGCGGCGGAAAGCTGCCGTCACCGCGCTCGCACGCACGCAAGCCGGTGCGCAGGCGCTGGTGAAGCTTGCCAAAGACGGACAGCTTGCGGAGGAACTGAAACCCACTGCCGCTTCGGCGCTGCGCCTTGTGCAATACGCATCGCTCCAAGCGGAAATTGATCAGCTTTTTCCAAAACCCGCAGACCTTGGAGGAAAGCCGCTCGCACCCATCGCTGAGCTGGTGAAAATCCAAGGCGACATCGCCAAGGGTAAGACCGTCGCCGAGCGCATTGAGTCATCGTGTGTCACGTGTCACCGCATCGGCGCGGTGGGTGTGGATTTCGCACCAGCACTCAGCGAGATTGGCGCGAAGCTCCCGAAGGAGGCGATTTACGATGCCATTATCAATCCAAACGCCGGAGTCACCATGGGATTTGAAACGACGCAGCTTTCGCTGAAAGATGGCGGTGCTGCGATGGGCATTGTTCGCAGCGAGACGGCGCAGGAGGTTGTCCTCGCACTCCCCGGTGGCGTGACGCAAAAATTTACCAAGAGCAACATCGCTAAGCGCGACAAGCTTGCGACCTCAATGATGCCGAGCGGACTCAATCAAGCATTCACGCAGGACGACCTCGTGAATCTCGTCGAGTATCTCGCCTCGCTGAAAAAGTAGCGTCAGCCGTTTTTACGCCGCGTCTTCCTTGCTCAGTGTCTTGAAAGCGCAGCACGCCATCAAGCCGCCGATGAAGTCAGCAAGCAGATGCACCCAGATATTTCCCCACTGGATGAGGCCCATAAGCGCCGCACCTACGGCGACCGCTGGATTGAAGGCACCGCCGGAAATGCTGCCGACGCTGAACGCCCCCGCCATCACCGTGCCGCCAATCGCGAGGCCGTAGAAACTGTTGTTCGCCGTGTCCTTCGAGGTCGCGACATTCAGCACCACCCACGCGAGTGCGAAAGTGAACACCAATTCTGCGACAAATGCCGGGCCTGTGTTAAAAGCACCAGGAGCAGCGGCAGCGACTTTCACAGCGGCTTCCGCATAGAGATACTTGGCCGTGAAAGCCGCACCAGTTGCACCCGCCACTTGGGAAAAAATGTAAGCCACCGCATCCTGTGGCGTGCATTTGCCCCGGCAGGTCACCGCCAGCGTCACGGCAGGATTAAAGTGCCCGCCAGAAATATGTCCTCCGGCAAAAATCATCACCATCAGCACGCCGCCAATGGCTACGGGTGCGAGCGGGTTTCCACCGAGCACATTACAGCCGATGGTGAGAACGAGGAAGAAGGTGCCGATTAACTCAGTCAGATATTTGTTCATGTAGTGGGTGTAGGTTTAGAAAAATGGAGATAGAGCAGAGTCCTTGACGCAAGGCAACCTCACTGCGCGTAGAAAACGGCTCCAAGGATACGCCCCTCAAAATCAGGTGCCTGCCTTGTCGGACCAGAAGACGGAATTGACGAGACGGGCGCTGGTGGCGCGGAGGCGGCGGGACATTTCGACCATGAGACCGCTGGCGATTTTGTAGCCGGCCGTGGGGTTGGTTTCCATGTAGTTGCGGAATTTGTCGTAGGGGATGATGGCCAGACGCGTGGCTTTCATCGCGTAAATGCTGGCGGTGGCGAGGCCGGGATCGAGAAGGTTGATCTCACCGAAGAATGCACCGGTGCCGAGGCGGGCGAGGAGCATTTCGCGCGTGTTGGCGCGTCGGCGGACGTGGACGACGCCGTCGGTGACGATGTAAAATGCGGTGGGCGCGAAGCCTTCTTCCAGGATACGTTCGCCGGGTCTGTATTCTGAGACGGTGACGAGCTTTGAGAATTCTGCGAGTTCGTCGTCGGTAAGTTCGCTGAGAAAGGAGATGGCGCGGAGCGTGTCGTATTCCATGTGGCAGAAAATAGGAGGACCTTTGAAAAGTGGCAAGCGGCGGGTGAAAATTGCCGAATGACGTAATATGTGGCGTTTACCCCATCCATATGGGCGTGGTGCATTGTGAAAATACTCCTCACATAATTGCGAAAGACTGATTACCTTTTCTTTGCTCATGTCGTTACGCTTAGCCTCGCTTGTTGTCGCTTTACTCCCTGCCTTCGCTCTTGCGGAGCCGGGGGCGGGCAAGGGCGTGGATTTCCGGCGCGATGTGCTGCCTGTGATTTCTAGCAAGTGCTTTCACTGCCACGGGCCGGATGAAAAGGCGCGCAAGGCAAAGTTGCGTCTGGATGTGAGGGAGGATGCACTGCTGGATCGCGATGGTTTCCGCGCGGTGGTGCCGGGTGACCCTGCGAAGAGTGAGATGATGCTGCGCATCACGAGCAAGGACGAGGAGGAGATGATGCCGCCGCCGAAGGAGGACAAGCCGCTGACTGCCGCCGAGGCGGAGATTTTGCGCAAATGGATCGCGCAGGGTGCTGACTATTCGCAGCATTGGGCGTTTGTAAAACCGCAGCAGATTGACGTGTTTGTGCAGCCGCCGGGTGCGAGGACACGCAATGAGGTGGACAATTTCATCACGGCGAAAGTGTCGGAGCAGGGTCTTCGGCAATCGCCCGAGGCGGATAAAATGACGTTGCTGCGGCGTGTTTCGCTCGACCTCACGGGGCTGCCGCCGACGGCGGAAGAGATGTCCGCTTTCATCAATAACACAGCAGACGCCTACGAGCACGAAGTGGACAGGCTGCTCGCATCGAGCGCCTACGGCGAAAAGTGGGCGCGCATGTGGCTCGACCTCGCTCGCTATGCGGACTCGCGGGGATACGGCTCGGATCAACTCCGCATGAACGTGTGGCCGTGGCGCGAGTGGTTGATTGGCGCGCTGAATCGCAACGTGCCGTATGATCAGTTCAGCACGGAAATGCTCGCTGGTGATTTGCTGCCGGGGGCGACACCGGAGCAAATGGTGGCGACGGGTTTTCATCGCAACACGATGACGAATGTGGAGGGCGGCACGGACGATGAGGAATACCGCGTGGCGGCGGTGAAGGATCGCGTAGCGACGACGATGCAGGTGTGGATGGGGCTGACGGCGGGTTGCGCGCAGTGCCACTCGCACAAGTTCGATCCCATTTCGCAGAAGGAGTATTACCAGCTCTTCGCCGTGTTTAATCAAACGGAGGATGCCGACCGCGAGGACGAGTCGCCGCGGATGCCGGTGAAGACGAAGGGCGAGGAGGAGCAGCGCGCGAAGCTGAATGGGGAGATCGCAGCAATCGAGGCGAGGGGCGGCGTTGCGTCGGCGGCGTTCGAGGCGGAGTTGCATCAGTGGGAGGCGAAAATTGCGCCGCTCGCCGATGTGCTCCCGCCCACGAAGGAACGCGACCTTCCCGCAAACATCGCGGCTACGCTCGCACTGGAGCCGAGCGAGCGCTCGCAGCAGCAGCGCACGGAACTGAATGAATTCTTCCGACCGAAGTCGAAAATCTTTGCCGCCGCTGCGAAGGAAATCGAAGGCAAGCGGGCGCAGATGGCGAAAATCAAATCGGTGGAACTGCCCATCATGCGCGAGCGCACGGCGGACAAGCGCCGCAAAACATTTTTGCTAAACAAGGGGAATTTCCTCGCGCCCGGCGATGAGGTTGCCGCCGCTATTCCGGTCGCGTTTGCGCCTCCGCCGAAACTCGCGCAGGGCGAGGAGATGAACCGCCTCGCGCTCGCCCGCTGGATTTTCAGCGCGGACAATCCGCTGACTGCGCGTGTGGCGGTGAATCGTTTTTGGGCGCAGATTTTTGGCACGGGGATCGTGGAGACGGAGGAGGACTTCGGCACGCAGGGACAGTTTCCGAGTCACCCGGAGTTGCTCGACTGGCTTGCCGTGAAATTTCAAACGCCGAAGGCAGACGGCGGGCTTGGCTGGGATATGAAGGCGCTGCTGCGGCTCATCGTCACTTCGCAAACGTATCGCCAGTCGTCGAAGGTGAGCGCTGTTGCTGCGCAAAAAGATGTGCGCAATCGCTGGCTCTCACATTACCCTCGGCGGCGGTTGGAAGCGGAAGCGTTGCGCGATCAGGCGCTGGCACTGTCGGGATTGCTCAGCCGGAAAATTGGCGGCCCGAGCGTCTATCCGCCGCAGCCTGACGGACTGTGGAGCGTTGCTTTCAATGGCGGGCAAAACGGCTACCCGACCAGCAAGGGCGAGGATCGTTTTCGTCGCGGACTCTACACGTTCTGGCGACGCACTGCGCCGAATCCGACGATGTTCACCTTCGACGCGCCGAGTCGCGAAAGTTGCACCATTCGCCGGATGCCAACGAACACGCCGTTGCAGGCGCTGGTCACGCTGAATGATCCAGTATTTGTCGAGTGTGCGCAGTCGCTCGCGCGTCGCATCGTGAGCGATGCGAAAGGGGACGCTGCGTCGCGCATCCGTTGGGCGCTTGAGCTTTGTCTGTGTCGTCCGGCGACCGATGCGCAAGTCGCCGCGCTTCGCGAACTCTACGACGCCGAACTCGCGAACTACAAAGGCAACACCGCCGCCGCCACGCAACTCGCCACGAATGCCGCGCTGCCTCTGCCGCAAGGCGTGGATGCCGCCGAGCTTGCGGCGTGGACGGTCGTTTCGAACACGCTGCTGAGTCTCGATGGCGTCCTGATGAAAAACTAACCGCATGAATCTCCACCAGCTCCACTCGCAGACACGCCGCCAATTTCTGAACACTACGGGGCAGTTCAGTCTTGGTGCGATTGCACTGCAATCACTCATCGGCCACGCAAGCGCGGCGTCTTCGGGAAATCCGCTCGCGATGAAAGCGCCGCCGCTGCCCTCGAAGGCGAAGGCGGTGATTTATCTCTCCATGAGCGGTGCGCCGCCATCGCTCGATATGTTCGACTGGAAGCCGGAGCTGAAAGCGAAAGACCGGATGGATTGCCCGGAGAATTTCCTCAAGGGAGAGAAGTTCGCATTCATCAAGGGCAAGCCCAAGCTGCTCGGCTCGCCCTACAAATTTGCGCAATATGGGCAGAGCGGGACGTGGGTGAGCGAGAAGCTCCCGTTTATGGCGAAGATGGCAGACGACCTCTGCGTCATCCGCTCGATGAACACCGATCAATTCAACCACGCGCCAGCGGAATTGATGATCTACACCGGCAACATGCGCAACGGCTCGGCCTCGATGGGCTCGTGGGTGACTTACGGGCTCGGCACGGAAAATCAGGATTTGCCCGGCTTCGTCGTGCTGCTCAGCGGCGGCAGCGATCCCACGGGCGGCAAGGCGTGCTGGGCGAATGGATTTTTGCCCGGTGCTTATCAAGGCGTGCAGTGTCGCGCGGTCGGCGATCCGGTGCTTTACGTGAGCGACCCCGCCGGGATGAGTCGCGAGACGCGCCGCCGTTCGCTGGATGCGTTGAAAAAGATCAATCAAGGCGAGGCGGAATTGTTCGGCGATCCGGAGACCATCACGCGCATCGAGCAATACGAACTCGCCTACCGGATGCAGGCGAGCGTGCCGGATGCGTTCAACATCGCAAAGGAAACGCCGGAGACGCTCGCGATGTATGGCGCAAAGCCGGGTGAGGGGAGCTTTGCCAACAACTGCCTGCTCGCGCGCCGTCTCATCGAAAAGGGCGTGCGCTTTGTGCAGCTCTTCGACTGGGGCTGGGACATCCACGGCACCGGAGCGCACGACGACTTGATGAGCGCTTTCCCGAAGAAATGCCTCGAAACGGATCGTGCGTGCTACGCGCTCGTGCAGGATTTGAAACAGCGCGGTTTGCTCGACAGCACGCTGGTCGTGTGGGGCGGGGAATTTGGTCGCACGCCGATGAACGAAGCACGCGGCGGCAGCAAGGCCCTCGGGCGAGACCACCATCCGCATTGCTTCACGATGTGGATGACCGGCGGCGGCATCAAACGCGGGATCAACTACGGCGCGACCGACGAACTCGGCTATCACATCGCCGAGAACAAAGTCGGCGTCCGCGATTTGCAGGCGACCATTTTACACCAGCTCGGTTTTGATCCGTATCAAATGAACTACCGCTATCAGGGCCTCAACAACCGCCTCATCGGCCCGACTAACGAAGGCAAAATAGTCAAAGGCATCCTTGCCTGAGGTGGTCGCAGACGTCGTGGGGCTTTTTCAAAAGGGAATATGCGCAATTATACGACCTTCATTACATCACTTGAGGCGTTTCTGTAACTCGGCGACAGTTAGCGGAGGCGAAGTGTGATGAAGCATCGCATGGCAGTTTGGACAAACAGGAACTAAGTCTCGCTTCGGGTCAACGGCGTAGCCAGTGCGAACCTCGCAGAGTGGGCGCGTGTGGTGAACGTGAATAAAGCCGTTACCAAGTTCACCGTAGGTCGCTGCGAAATCGAAACCGCATACACGGCAAGATGTGCCGAAGTGAGCGATACATGCGCGCCGGGCGTTGAGGTCGCGCTCGTATGCGTTGACGGTGATGCGGCGTAAGGCACCCTCCCAAAATCGCTCTGCTGTGGAAATCTCTTCGGCGAGGACAATGGGCGAATAACCACGCTCGGTGAGGAAGGAACGCCAAAGCTCCTCAAGTTCGGCAGCGGCATCGGGTGCGATAATGATACCGCTAACCTGCGTGTCCCAGTGGATGTCGGCGAGTGCACCAGAGTCGAGACTGGCACGAGCAAGAATTGCTTCGTGATCGGGATGCAGAAGAACGTCGAAGCGGGCGTCAACATAGAGCGCTGATCGGCCGTTATCGGTGAAGTGGTCGGCGGCAAAAGGCTCGTCGGAGGTGACAAAGCCGGAAGCAACGATGCCGCGTGGCTCCTGACCCTGTCTAAGCAGATAGATACGGTCTCCGGAGCGGATGCGTTTGCTACGTCCGCAACTCCATCGGCTGTCGAGAAAGCCTTGCTTGCGAGCGCGGTCATAGTCGGTGTCGAGTGTGCTCCAAGTCCACTTCTTTGGGTTCCAAGTTAGGAGAAATGTTTGCATAGAGTTAAGTCGTCTAACATCCATCTCTGCCGCGAACGGGCAGGTGGTGGTGGTGGATGGGCATTTGTATCAAGGAGGTTGCGCTCGCGGAGGCGAAGCGAAGTGGAGCGGGAGTTTTCTGTCGAGTGGAAAGGTTTTGCGTTTTCGTCTTGGTGGATTGGAGCGTCATCGGCGGTTCGCCCCAATGTGCCGCGCACCTACAGGGCTTTGTTTCATTCCGTTCGGAAACCTAGGGCGATGCCCTAGGCTGGCATGGATTCGCACCGTTGGTGCTCTACGGCGGGCAGGGAAGGCTACTTGGACGGGTTGAGGAAGATACTCGGATGAGCGATCGCCCAATCTGGGGATACGGATGCCAATTCCAATTCCACGGATGCCAGATCGGACTACACGGATTCCGATCTCGACTATACTGATTTCAATTCCGACTACATGGATTTCAATTCCGACTATACGGATTCCGATTCCGACTACATGGATTTCAATTCGGACTACACCGATTCCGATTTGGACTACACGGTTGCGAAATCGGGTGACGCGGGTTCGCAATCCAGTAGAGCGGTTGTGACATCGGCTCTACCGGATGCGGTATCGGCTCGCCCCGATTGGCAAAAAGGTCTGTCCGATTCCAGAAAAGGTCGCCCCGATTTTGGAAAAGGTCGGCCTTTTTTGCAAAAAGGGAGACCTTTTTGGGATGCGGGGAGGCATTTTGTGCAAAAAACGCCACCCGCCACGGCTCCGGGTGGCTGATTTTAGACGAAACACTCCTTGGAGCGCAAAAAACAACACATCAAAACCACCAAGCCGAACGGCCATCGCTGTGCGGGCTTTGTTTTTTTGCGGGGCGAATGGAGCCTCGCACAAAGTCACGAAGGCGCACGCACGGCGGGCACGGCGTTCGCGGAGGGGCGTGGGATGGCAAATTTGTAAAAGCGATTCTTGCTTGATGCGGTGGGATCGGTCGTAGTCCTATCCACACTATGAGCGCCAACCATCCACTTCACGACAAGCTCAAGGCCATCGCCATCTGCCACGATTTCACCGATGACGAAATCGAGGCGTTGATAGAACTCGGCGACCCCACGACTTTCCAGCCTGCGGATGTCGTCGTGAGGCAGGGCGAGGAGGGGAACTTCATGTTTTTCCTCGTGGAGGGAAAATGCAGGGTCGTCACGCATCGCGGAAATGACCTCGTGGAACTGGCGGAGATGGGGCCGGGCGACATCATCGGCGAGCTTGCGCTTTTCGATCATCGCCCGCGCAGTGCGGATGTCCAGGCGCTGACCGCGTGTGTGCTGCTGAAGATCAATGAAGGAGTCCTCCGCGCACTCGCAGGCGTGTATCCGAATGCGGCGTTCAAATTTCTCCTCGGCACCGTGCGTGAAATCGGCGAGCGCCTGCGCCGCACGAATGCCCGCTACGTGGATACGCTGCTGGGGCCGGCGTAGGGCTGGACGTTCGCGCTTGCCGTGAAGCGGTGCGCTCACTCATAAGGGCGCGCATTTTCCGCAACCAAACGAATGATCCAAAATCAATGCACCCTTGGGCAAAGCGTCTCCGTAGCAGGCAGTTCGCTCCACACCGGGGAAAAAGTTGTCCTCACACTCCATCCTGCACCTGCCGGCCACGGGCGGAAATTCAAACGCAGTGATTTGCCGGATGAGCCGATCATTGATGCAAAAATCGAGCACGTAAAAACGGTCGAGCGCGCGACGACCATCGCCGAGGGCAATGCGCGCGTGCATACCGTCGAACACGTTCTCAGCGCACTGGTCGGCATGGGCGTGGATAATTGCCTCATCGAAATGGACTCGGGGGAGCCGCCGATTGGCGATGGTTCTGCTCAGCAATATGTGGAGTTGATCGCCAAGGCGGGCATCGTCGAGCAGCCGGTGCCGCGTGCGTATTACGAAATCACCGAGCCCATTCACATCGAGACCCGCAGCGGCTCGCTGATGACCATCGTGCCCGACAGCGCCTTCCGCATTTCCTGCACGAACGTGGGGCCGGATGGGCGCTTCACGCAGTTCTTCTCCACGGAAATCACGCCCGCGATTTACAAAAAGGAAATCGCTAACGCGCGGACGTTTGTTTTTTACGAGGACGTGAAGCCGTTGATGGACAAGGGGCTCATCAAGGGCGGCAGCTTGGAAAACGCCGTCGTGATTCGCGGCGAGCAGGTGCTCGGAAAGGAGCCGCTGCGATTCAAGGACGAGTTCGTGCGCCACAAGATTCTCGACATCATCGGCGACCTCTCGCTTTTCGGGCGGGCGATCAAAGGACACGTCATCGCGGTAAAGCCCGGCCACGGCCCGAACACGGATTTGGCGAAGGCAGTGGCGAAGCAATTCGCGAAGAACATCGCGCTCGTGCCGCCGACCGTCACGCCAAAGGGCGGCGATGTGCTCGACGTGAATGACGTGATGAAACTGCTCCCGCACCGCTATCCGTTCCTCATGGTGGATCGCATCGTGAGCGTGAGCGAAACGCACTGCACGGGCGTGAAGAACGTCACGATCAACGAGCCGTTTTTCCAAGGTCACTTCCCCGGTCACCCCATCATGCCGGGCGTGATGCAAGTGGAGGCGATGGCGCAGGTCGGCAGTATCCTTTTGCTCGGTCAGCCGGGAAATGCAGGGAAGATCGGCTACTTCATGAGCGCGGACTCGGTGAAATTCCGCAAACCCGTCGTGCCGGGCGACACGCTCTTCATCAAAGTGGATGTCATTTCAAAAAAACGTGTCGTCGCGAAAGTCCGATGCCAGTGCATCGTGAATGGCGAAGTCGTGAGCGAAGCCGACATCATGTTCGGACTCATGGATGGCTGAGCCATGGGGAAGATTCATCCAACAGCGGTCATTGATGCTCGCGCCCAAATTGGTTCGGGTTGCGAGGTCGGGCCTTATTGCGTCGTCGGCCCCGATGTCGTGCTCGGCGACGACTGCTGGCTCCAGCACCACGTATCACTCAGCGGCCCTTCGAGGATAGGTGCCGGCAATCAATTCTTCTCCTTCGCCGCCATTGGCCAGCGCACTCAGGATTTGAAATACGCCGGCGAGCCCACCCATCTCGAAATCGGCGACGGCAACACCTTCCGCGAATTCGTCACCGTGAATCGCGGCACCGCACCGGGCGCCAGCACACGCATCGGCAGTCGCAACCACTTCCTCGCTTACTGCCACATCGCGCACGACTGCACCGTCGGCAGCGACGTCGTGTTTTCCAACAACGGCACCCTCGCCGGACACGTCACCGTCGAAGACCACGTCATCCTCGGCGGCTTCACGGCGGTCCATCAGTTCTGCCACATCGGCAAACTCGCCATGACCGGCGGCTGCTCGAAAATCGTGCAGGACGTTCCGCCATTCATGATCGCCGACGGCAACCCCGCCCGCGTGCGCGGCATCAACAAAGTCGGTCTGGAGCGTCACAGCATCAGCGCCGAAGCCGCCCGTGCGCTCAAGGAAGCATACCGCATCCTCTATCGCGGCGACCTCAACGTCGCGCAAGCTATCGAGCAAATGCGCGCTCAACTTCCCGACCTGCCCGAAGTCGAGCACGTCATCGGATTCGTCGCGCAAAGCGCGCGCGGAATCATCAAGTAGCCCGCCTGTGGCTACGGGGTGGCGGCTCAATGAGGGTCTTCCGTCTAATACGATTTCTACAGTCACATTGCTGGAAAAGATTGGCGCGTAGCGCCAGCAACAACGGTAGCCGTGTGCAAGGAGCGAAGCGACGCAGCCCACGGATTCGACGCAGGCATCCATGCACCGCGTATGCGGTGCGACAGACGGTGGTGCGTGAGTGGTCGCGCCGACTACGCGGCGCTTTG